>SVJZ01000007.1 GCA_015068705.1 Oscillospiraceae bacterium | reverse complement strand
GAGTACCCTTCATTGTTTTGTTTATTTTTCATGGTTCAAATGCGACCCCGTTTTTTGGGCGCCTAATTAATATACCACATCCCAGATGCCTTGTCAACACTTTTTTTCTAATTTTTTTAACTTTTTTTAAAATATCAAAAATAGGTGGAAAAAAGTCGAAAGATGTGATACAATAAAGAAAACAACCATTGGAGTAGATATATAATGAAGAAACTGTTTTTCCTGTTGTGTTTCCTTTTAATTTTTACCACATCGGTTGCTGCCGAGCCGCCTGAGGTAAAAGCACCGTATGCCATCCTTGCAGACACCAAAAATAATGTTATCCTATATGAAAAAAATATCAACGACACATTTCAGCCGGGTGGCTTGTCCAAATTGATGACCGCCATTGTTGCGCTGGAAAGCGGTATGGATTTATCCCAGCCCATCACTGCCGACCCTGAATTAATCGCCTCGTGTGATTTTTCTTTTGGCAATATGGGTGTGCTTGCAAAAGAAACCCTTACCGCAAATGACCTGCTTGGTGGCATGATGATTTACGATGCAGCAGAGGCGGCAGAGCTGCTTGCAGCGAGCCACCCGGACGGGCGGGATGGTTTTGTTACCCTGATGAACGAGAAAGCTACAGCTATTGGTGCAACAAACACCCATTACACTAGCGCAGGCGGTTATCCGGATGAAAACCAACACACCACTGCTTACGACCAGTTCCTCATCGCCCAGTATGCCTTGCAAAACCAAACACTGCGTTCCATCATGGCAACTCAGACCTATGTGATTGAACCAACCAACCGTTACACCCAGACACGTTACCTGCAAAACACCAATCAGTTTGTGGTAAAATCTCTTGACAACTACTCTCCCAGCACAATCGGGTTGAAAACTTCCTATATTAAAGGAGTAGGTTATACCCTTTCTGCCGCGGCAACCAGAAACAATACCACTTTGGTTTGTATTGTAGCAAATGCGCCCAACGAAGGTGGGAAAAACCAGGCATACCCGGATGTGCAACGCCTGATGGATTATGGATTTGGCAACTTCCGTACCTTTCGCCTGGTAACCAAAGGGGAAATCATTGATGAACTGCGTATCAACAACGGACGAAACACAGACCATATTCTTTTGCAGGCAGGGACACATCTGGAAGGCGGTTTGCCCATTGACTATGACCCCAAAGAGCTGGTACGAACCATTCATAAAGAGCAGGCAAAAGCGCCCATTTCGGAAGGGCAACCGGTAGGAACGCTGACCATCTCCTATCAGGGACGAACGGTGGGTGAAGCACCATTGGTGGCAAATGAATCGGTGGAACGCGACAATGTAAAATCGGTTACCAATTTTCTTTCCCGAGTTTTCTTATCACCCCTTTTCCTGACACCGCTATTCCTGTTGCTCGCTTGTTTAATCGGACATATGTTTTTTGTCAATTACAAAAAAGTCAACCGCTGATGAAAGACCCGATAAAAATATCGGGTCTTTTTTCGTGTTCCGGCATATTCCCCCACTTTCGCTCATACCTATTACAGAGCGAAAAATTGGAGGCGTTTACCTTGCATGAGATTTTTATGACCGACACCGAGCAAAAAAGGTGGGTCTTTTGGTGCAACGAAAAGCACGAACTTTGTTATCGCAAGGATGGAGAAAAACCGGAAATCCTCCAACAGGAAATGAGCGACGAATTTGATTTGGTCACCGATGGGCAGGGTCGTTTTCATCTGATTGCACAAGACCGGAATGGATGTATCATCTATCTGTTTTATGACCGTATTGCCTGGCGGAAATATCGCGTGCTGGCAAGCCGCAACCAAACCCGTTCCATTTCCTGTTTCAAGGTGTTTTATATCAACGATAAAATCTGCGCGTTTTATATTCTTGAGCATAACGAACGCGCGATGCTGGTGCATCACATATTTGACCGGGCGCATTTTTCAGTTTCCCCCTCTGCCGTGGATGTTCTTGGCACATCCAAAAGTTTTGCCGTGGCAGTGGATGACAGTTTTGACTGTCATCTTCTTTATATCGACCAATCCGAAACGCTGCAATACAAAGTTTACAAGTGGTCTACCAAATCCTATCTCAACCGTCCCTGTCCCATTCAGGATGAAACGCGTCATGTATCGGCAGTGTGCGATAGAAATGATGTGTTGCACCTTGCCTATTTAACCCGTATGAAAAACTATTTCACGGTATGTTACTGGAATTTTCTTACCCGTGTACGAAAGGTATTGAGTTTTGGGGTAGATGGCATCTCTTCCCCCATGGTAATGGTACAAAACGGGCAGGTACGCGTACAGTGGAAGGAACGCGATATGTGCTGCGAATGTATCTCCAATGATAATGGCGAAACCTTCCGCAAACCCACCCCCATTGACGGAACACGAGGAAAATCCTGCATTCCTGTTTCGGTGTGCGGCGGTGCCGACCCACTGCGCAAGGGAATTGACCGTTGCATCCGGGCATCAGACGGCCCAAGCATCATCTCGGGCAACAACACCCCCACCCCTCGTATACAAACTCCCGGACAGGAAGTGGAGGAATTTGCTCTCCATCACGCCAATCTGTTTACTGCCCAAAAGGGGTCAGAACTAGCCGAATTGCGCGCCAACCTTGCACGACACGAAACCGAACTGCTGACCCTGAAAAAACAGTTGGAACAACTCAAAACATCACTTTCATCATTGCATTCTCCCTCCCTTTCAAAAGACGTGGGAGAAATCAACGAGGAAAACCTAAAACGATTTGAACAGATGCAAATGGATGACCTTGACTTCTCAGATTCCCCTCAACTAGAATAATTTGTACAGAAAGGATGGACTTTTATGTTAATGGTAAATAATCCCGAGGCAGTTGCAGGACGGTTTTTGTACCCGTATATCCGTTTTTTCAATGCAAGTCCCGGTTCGTCTTCTCTTTCGTTTGCTTTTAACGACAGCACAACCGCAACACAGCCCTACGCCACCTTTAGTCGATACATCCAGACAGAAGCAGGACTTCCTACTATTTCAGTATATGATACCCAGGGCAACATGCTCGACCGCATTGCACTGTCGTTAGATGGCGGTCAGGTGTATACCATTGCCGCCATCGGCAAATTTCCTGATACCCACCTGCTCATCATCCCAGAGCCAACCGCGCAAAACAAACTCAATGTATCCAATCTTCGCATTGCAAACCTTTCGCCCGATGTGCCGGATGTGGATATTTTTGCAAACGGATTTCCCATTTTACAAGACATTGAATATCCAGAAATCAGCCGTTATATCTACCTCAAGCCCAACCATTACACCTATCGGGTTAACCCGGAAAATAGCAATGACGTGCTGCTGACCATCCCGGGGCAAACGGCAAATGTGGGGCAATATTACACATTGTATCTCGTTGGCGAGGCAAATGGCACCCAACCGCTCTCAGCGACAATCTCGCTTGATGCCGCATCATATACGGGTCAATATCTGTAATTCGAAAAAAAGAGGGGGTAACCCCTCTTTTTTTGGTACAATTATATCTTGCAAAGCAGTTTTTTTTGGTATATACTATATTTAATAAAATTATAGTCACAAAGGATAGTCACAAAGAAAAAAGGCGTCGGCTTATACAAGCCGGCGCCCTCAAGTAAAGGGGATCTTTCATGTTTTGTGAGGTCAATAAAAAGGATTTCCATTTTAGCAACATTTTATACATGAATGATTAAAATTTTTACAAAGGATTGGTGATACAAACATATGGCTATGTTACGAAGGATGCTTGCGATCGCTGCATGTAGGGCATTGATTCTGGCAGGAAAACTTGCCGGTAAAAAAAGCTCTTCCACACCGGGGCGGATTGCCATGAAGATAGACCCCACCCTGCTGCGTCATCTGGCAGCACAGGTAAAACGGGAAATCATTGCTGTGTGCGGCACAAACGGAAAAACTACAACCACCAATCTGCTCGACACTCTTTTGAAAAATGCCGGATATCGGGTGGTATGCAATAATGTAGGGGCAAATATGCTGGATGGTGTGGCAAATGCTTTCATCAGCATGGCAAGTCTTACCGGAAAGCTGAATGCCGACTATGCCGCACTCGAATGCGACGAAGCAAGCCTGCGCCATGTGGTCAATCATGTCAAGGCGAATAAAATCATCCTGACCAATCTGTTTCGTGACCAGATGGATCGTTATGGTGAAACCGAAATTACTGCCGAATTATTGCGTGAAGCATTTGTAAAATTGCCCGATGCCACCTTGATTATCAACGCAGACGATCCGCTCTGCGCACAGTTTACCCGTGATTTCTCCTGCATCAGCTATGGCATCAGTGAAGATTGCAACACCCAATCGGCACAAACCGACGAAGGGCGTTTTTGTGTATTCTGTGGCAAGGAACTGCACTATGACTACCATCATTACAGTCAACTGGGTAGCTTCTCCTGCCCGGACTGCGGCTTTACCCGTCCCACACCCGATTACAGCGCGCAACAGGTTGACCTGACAAATGGCTTAGCGTTCGACGTGTGCTATCATGGCGAAAAACGGCGGTTGGATTTACACTACCGCGGATTTTACAACATCTACAACGTACTGGCATCCTTTGCGGCATATGATGCACTGGGGTTGCCCGCCGATGGGATTGATGCAGTGTTTAATGCATACAAGCCGCAAATTGGCAGAATGGAGGAATTTAACATCGGCGGAAAAACGGTCATTTTAAACCTTGCCAAAAACCCCGCCGGGTTCAACCAGGCAATTGCCACCGTGGCTACCGACCCGCGCCCGAAAGATGTGCTCATCGCGGTCAATGACAAGCCGTCCGACGGCACCGATGTTACCTGGCTGTGGGATGTGGATTTTGAAACCCTGGGGCAGGCAAATGTAACGGAAATCTCGGCAGGCGGCATTCGCATGCACGATGTGGCACTGCGGCTCAAATATGCAGGATTCGACGATGTTTCACTTGCAGAATGTGACCGCGCATCACTGCAAACTATCATCTCTGGCAGCGGCGAGGTCTGCTACCTGTTGGTCAATTATACGGTGCTCTTTTCGGTGCAGAGCGACTTGCAGGCGTTGGAGCAATCTACAGGAAAGGAAAATTGATATGACCATTACCATTGCACATCTGTTTCCCCAACTGCTCAACCTCTACGGCGACAAGGGAAACATCACCACACTGCGTTCAAGATTGGAGCGACGCGGCATTGAGGTGGAAATCATAGAATATTGTCCGGAGGATACCATCGCATACGAAAAGTCGGATATCATCCTTCTTGGCGGTGGTTCAGACCGCGAGCAGCAAGCAGTTTGCCAGCGCCTGCTGCGCGACCGCGATTCACTTTTTTCCTACACTGAGGATAGCGGAGTGTTGTTGGCATTGTGCGGCGGCTTTCCCATGCTGGGAGAGCAGTTCCCCGTGGGCGAAGAAACCGCAGAGGGCTTGCATCTTTTAAACATCACCACCTGCCAGGGCAACAATCGTCTCATCGGCAATGTGGTGCTGGAAAGCGAACTGACGGGCGGTACCATTGTTGGCTTCGAAAATCACAGTACCCGTACCGACATCGGGGCGTATGCGCCACTGGGCAAGGTGATGGCAGGGCACGGCAATGATGGCGAAAGCGGATGGGAAGGTGTGGTATACAAAAACATCATCGCCACAAACCTGCATGGTCCACTTCTTCCGAAAAATCCTGCACTGGCAGATAACATCCTTTCTCGTGCTCTGGAACGAAAATATGGTGCAACTGTTCTTGCACCCCTGGATGACGAGCTGGAAAAACAGGCGCATAGCTTTATCGTGGAGCATTACGCAAACAAATAAGAATATATCAAAAGGGATGGGCAATGACCCATCCCTTTGTTTTTTGCAGTGGTTACAATTGCTCGTACATCCTTTGGAAAGCTCGTTTTTTCACAAAAAGCAGACACACCACATGAAGCAGAATAACCATGCTCCACGATAGCGGATAACACAGATACAGTGTTTGTATGCTCCGATAAGCAGGCAAAACCCAAAATACCCATATCATCCGGAACCCACATGCGCCTACCAATGAATTGACCGCCGTAATGGTGGAATAACCCAACCCACGAAGTGCACCGGTTAAAACCTCCATCATACCACAGAGAAAATATATGGCGCAAATCACCATCAGGCGTTCTTTTCCCAACATAATTGCCTCGGGCGAATCGGTAATATAAATTCCCAATAACGGCTCGGCAAACATATTAATCAGGATACCAAGTACCAATCCAAGGGTTCCTGCACAAATAAGCGAAATCCATACGGATTGATAAACACGCTTTTTGTTCTTTGCCCCGTAATTCTGGCTAACCGATGTCAGGGTTGCCTGATAGAAGCTATTCATTGCGGTATAGGAAAATCCCTCTATATTCGATGCCGCGGCGTTTCCCACCATGGTCGCCGTACCGAAGGAATTGATGGCAGACTGTACCACCACATTGGACAGACTAAATACCGATCCCTGTATACCTGCCGGCAAACCAATCCGGATAATCTCTTTCAATTCTTCCTTATAGATATGCAGTTTGTTCAAAAATAACTTGTATGCACCATCGCTTCGAATCAACGCGCCCAATACAGCAAACATGGAAAGATAATTTGCCGTGGTTGTAGCGATGGCAACACCTGCCACGTCCATATCAAATCCAATTACCAGAATCAGGTTGAGCACCACATTCACAAGACCTGTTGCCGACAAAATATACAATGGTCGTTTGGTATCCCCCACCGCACGCAAAATAGCAGCACCAAAGTTGTATATGAGGGATGCCGGAACACCCACAAACAAAATCCGCATGTACAACATAGCACCATCCAGCACCTCGCCTGCCGGAGTATCCATCATCACCAATATGGGTTTTACAAATATTATTCCGAATATACCCGAAAATAATCCCACAAAAATGCTCAGCAGCATAGCAGTGTGTACCGAACGGTAAATACCTGCATTGTCGCGTGCACCATACCGCTTGGAAACGGCAATGCTCGCGCCAATGGACAAACCACTAAATACATTCACCAGCAAATTATAAAGTGCTCCGGTGGAGCCCACTGCCGCAAGCGCAGTATCTCCTGCCCAGCGCCCCACCACGATAACATCTGCCGCATTGTACAATACTTGCAACAGATTGGTAATCATCAATGGAAATGCAAACCGGATTACATTTTTAAATACCGATCCAACACTCATGTCCAACTCATATTTTGCCGTACTCATCGCAATTCCCCTCTATTCCTGTCCTTCCACTTGTCGCTGGATACAATAACCTTTATATTCCTCCAATGCCGTCATTAACTCAGGATAAGAGTCGATGGCATTGACACGCTGGCGCATCTTCGCCGCCTCGGGCAATCCCTTGATGTACCAAGCCACATGCTTTCGCGCCTCTTTTACACCGATGTATTCGCCCTTTTGCGCAATCAACAGGTCCATGTGCCGGCAAAGCACCTCCATCCGTTCATTCACATCCGGAGGAGCAAGCTGCGTACCATCTTGGAGATAGGTGGCAATCTGCCCCAGTAAAAACGGATTTCCCTGTGCAGCACGCCCTACCATCACCGCATCGCAACCGGTCTGGGAAATCATTTCCGCCGCACGGACAGGGCTGGTGATATCACCATTTCCAATCACCGGAATGGACACCGCCCGCTTCACATCGGCAATTACGCTCCAATCCGCACTGCCACTGTAATACATCTCCCGTGTACGGGGGTGCACCGTCACCGCCGACGCACCGCCTGCCTCAATTGCTTTGGCACACTCCACCGCATTTACCTCGGTAAATCCGCTGCGGATTTTACAGGTAACCGGAACAGGACATACCCTGGTAACAGCCGATACAATCCTCTCTATCAGATGCGGATCGCGCATGAGTGCACTGCCGTCACCATTATTGGCAATCTTGGGTGCAGGGCAACCCATGTTGATATCCAAAATTGTCCCTCCCGTGGAAAGCGCGCACTCCACCGTTTCCGCCATAATGTCCGGGTCATTTCCAAACACCTGCACCGCAAGCGGCTGCTCGGATGGATGGGTGCACAAAAGCTCCATGGTGCGTTTGTCATGGTAGTGCATCGCCTTGGCACTGACCATCTCACTGTATACCAATCCTGCACCAAACTGTTTGCATATCATGCGAAACGCAAGGTCGGTCACGCCCGCCATGGGAGCAAGAAACACATTGTTTTCCAACGTAACAGTTCCGATTTGCATTTGTTATTTCTCCTTGTTGCCCAAAAGACCCTGCAATTCCTCCAAAAAGGTGCTTACATCCTTAAATTCACGATATACCGATGCAAAGCGCACATAGGCGATATCATTGAGTGCTTTTAGTTTTTCCATCACCATCTCACCGATAATGGTAGAAGAAACCTCGCCCTCCTCCGGACGGTTGTGCAGTGCAACCTCAACCTCCATCACCAGCATTTCCATCTGCGCCAGGGTAACAGGGGTTTTCTCGCAAGCGCGCAACACACCATTGAGCAGTTTCTGTCGATTATACGCCTGCCGTTTTCCATCTTTTTTGATTACCACCAACGGCACCACTTCCACCTGCTCATATGTGGTAAACCGCCGTCCACACTGGGGACATTCGCGCCGCCTGCGGATGGAACTTCCATCCCCTGCCGGTCGGGAATCAACCACCTTACTTTCCAGATATTCACAATAGGGGCATTTCATACCTTACACTCCTTTGGGGTGTTTTTAGTGAAAGAGCCGGCTTCCGCCCATGGGGAAGCCGGCTGCAATTGTTATGTATCAGTCGTTCTTGCGATTTTTCAAAAATTCGGGGATGATTACATCATCCGCTGCAAACTGGGAGTTCATCTCCAACCAAGCAGGAGTTGCCACTTCCTCTGCCTCTGCATTCAAGTTTACACGCGGTCTGCCGTCAAAACCGGTTGCAACCACAGTGATAACCACCTCTTCGGTCAGTGACTCATCCACAGAAGTACCAAAGATGATATTTGCATCCTTGTCCACCAGCTGATGGATCAGATCCATTGCGCTCTCCACCTCAAAGAGGGTGATGTCGGGACCGCCGGCAATATTGACAACCGCTTTGGTTGCACCGTCAATGCTGGTTTCCAGCAAGGGGCTGTTAATTGCTGCCTTTGCAGCTTCTTCTGCACGGTTTTCACCCGTAGCACGGCCGATGCCCATGTGTGCAACGCCACTGTTTGCCATAACCGATTTGATATCGGCAAAGTCGAGGTTGATAAAACCGGGAGAGGTAATCAGATCGGAAATACCCTTGATGCCCTGACCCAGCACATCATCAGCCATCTTGAATGCATCCTGCATGGTGGTCTTTTTGTCGCTTACCTCGAGCAGTTTGTCATTGGGGATAATCACCAGTGCATCTACACATTCCTGCAGTGCGGCGATACCCACTTCTGCCTGTTCTTTTCTGCGACGACCCTCAAACTTAAACGGCTTGGTTACCACACCAACCGTGAGGATACCCATCTCGCGTGCAATACCTGCCACGATGGGAGCTGCACCGGTACCGGTTCCGCCGCCCATACCCGCGGTAACAAATACCATATTGGCATCTTTGAGTGCCTGCTTTACATCTTCGCGGCTCTCCTCTGCTGCTCGCTGTCCGATTTCAGGATTTGCGCCTGCGCCCAGACCCTTGGTCAGCTTTTCGCCAATCTGAATTTTCACATTTGCTTTGGAGCCTGCATTTCCATACAGAGCCTGTTTATCGGTATTGACCGCAATAAACTCCACACCGCCAAGTTGTTCATCAATCATGCGGTTGACAGCATTGTTTCCGCCGCCGCCCACGCCGATAATTTTCATGTTACAGACGCCTTCTCTTTCGGTATCAAATTCTAACACGTCTTGTTCCTCCTCTTATCCCTTTTGGATTTTTTGTTTTGTAATTGTGCAAGGCAAACGCTGATTTGGTCGCCTAAATTGTACATGGTTAGTATCCAAACTGCCTGCAAAATTTTTTAGTTACATCTATTATAACATACCAAAAACAGAATTTCCACAACTTTTTTTAATTTTCTTCATCTTTATGCGATTTTTTTACCCATCCATCCAAAAAATGACGCCGGATGGTAGCAAAATTGGTAAATAATCGTGTTCCAAACACAATAACCGCCGCCAGATAGAGGTCAACATCCAACTTTTTTCCAATAAAGGTCAGCCCTGCGGCAATGAGCGCGTTGCCGACCAGCCCGGTGATAAAAATATGCATATTGAATTTTTTGTCCAGCATCGCCTTGTATGCGCCAAACACCGAGTCAAGCGCCGCCAGAATGATAATTGCCATATAAGATGACATACTCACTGGAATATACCAGTTGATGGATAATCCCAGAATCAAACCTGCTAAAATGGCAATGAGCATCAATACCCACAGTTTCATTTGCTTTCCCCTCACTCTTTGATATTGGTTTGTACCGGAACCGGCTCTGCATAGAAAAAGGTTGCTTTACCGGCATACTTTGGTATTTGTATTTTCTGGGATTTTGCGATGGTTACCTCAATTTTGAATGCGCGCATAATATCCACCACCCCATCACGGATATTCAGCCCTGCCTCCAGAGTATTGGGATCCCCGATGGCACGGATGACAAACGGCGCCGAATGATAATTTCCGTTGATGGTAACCGTCGGTCCCACACAACGAATGGAGCTTTTTCCGGTAATACGCTCGCCATTGATGGAAATAGCTTCTGCACCCGACGACACAAGCTCATTGACAATATCGCGTAAGTCACGGTCATGCACAATATAATTGGACGTGTCAATGCCCGCCGCCCCTGCAACATTTTCCTTACTGTCATTGAGGGTAACCGTCACACCCGGTCCCTCCACATCGCTCATGCCTGCAAGCATCATGGCGTTTTTGAGTTCCTCTGCAAGTGCCTTGGCGCCACTATCACTCTTTTCGGCATTGAGTCGGTAGGTTTCCAGGCTATTGTTTGCCTGCAACAACTGTTGATTTAAATCCAGTATTCGTTCCCTCTCTTTGTTCAGTTCTTTGAGTAAATCTTCGGTACGTTGCATCTGGGCTGCCTGCAGGGAGCCGTTTTTGGTAACGCTTTTAAACTGCAACGCAATAATGAAACTGAGCACAAAAAATATCACAGCAATGGCAATATGTGCTTTTTTTCGGGATGACATGGCAATCCGTCCTTTCATTGGTGTTTGGCTGATTCCATCAACCGTTGGCGCGGTAGGTAACCCGTTCGGGGTTGGTCATATCAATTACCCCGCCCTGCTGACCGCTCAGATCGGGACTGGTAATCACAGATTTGAGAAAGGACAGCTTATAATTCAGATTATCGGTACTGCCAAAGGTGATGGCGATATGATTAGTAAGATACATCCGGATATCGTTCAAGTCGGTTACATCCACCTGTGCGATACCACTAGTCAGCTGGTTGATTTCCATCTGCTTGAGCATCTGGCACATAACGGCAAACTGTTCTTCCTGTGGTGTTTTCACAATACTGCCGATGTTAAACTCGCTTATGGTTACACCAAGCACTACCGGTCTGTCTACCACGGTGCCCTTTGGCTTGATTTCCAGTATTTTTCCTTTGGCGTCAATTCCCACATAATTGCCAATAAAGGGCAGATATGCCGCCTCCTGACTCTCGGTCACGGTAATGACCACCCTTCCGGGAAACCGCCGTTCCACCTTCACTGTATCAATATATGCAATGGTAGAAATGCGTTTGCGCGCCTGACCCAGATTTGCTTTCAGGGTGTTGACTCCCCGATAGATGCCCGACGCCTCAATCAGCGCCTCGGTGCTCACCCGTTCATTGCCCGAAACGGTAATTTCGGTCACATTAAATAAGGGGGTAAACAAAAGCGCAATGAGCAACGCAATCACCGCACAGATGATTACCGTTACCCTGCCGCTTGTCCACTTTTTCTTTTTTGGAAAAGCGATAGCGGTAACATTTCCGCTATCGCGTCTTTCGCGTTTCAAAGCGATTCCACCCTTTCAATATCTGCGCCCAGTGTGCGCAGTTCTCTCTCCAATTGTTCATATCCCCGGTCGATATAATGCACATTACCCACTGTGGTGGTACCATGCGCACCAAGTCCGGCAGCAACCAAGGCCGCACCCGAACGCAAATCGCACGCCATCACAGGGCAACCATAGAGCCGTCTTACGCCACGCACCACTGCGAGCCTGCCCTCCACCTCGATATCTGCACCCATGCGGTTGAGTTCAAATGCATGGCGAAACCGTCCCTCAAAGATGTTTTCCTTGATGATGCTGGTTCCCCTCGACACTGCCAATACCGAAAGCAGGATGGACTGCGCGTCGGTGGGAAAGCCGGGATACGGCGCAGTACGAATGGTTCGTACCGGCAACGCCGTGTGCGGTGCCCGTATGGTTACCGATTGCCTGCCCAGAAAAATATGCGCACCGCACTCCCGAAGGGTTGCAATCATTGCAGAAATATGGGCAGGGATAACCCGATTTAAGGTCACTGTTCCCCCGGTGGTCATGGCACACGCCAGATAGGTGGATGCCACAATACGATCGGGTATGATGGTATGCTCACCATCGTGAAGTCGGGATACGCCCCGGATTTTCACCGTATCGGTGCCCGCACCCGTCACACAGGCGCCGATGGCATTGAGATAGTTTTGCAAATCTATAATTTCCGGCTCACGGGCGGCATTGTTAATTACCGTAACCCCGTCAGCCACACAGGAAAGCAACATAATATTTTCGGTGGCTCCCACGCTGGGCAACTCCAGTTGAATGGTCTGTGGGATAATCTTTTGCATCCTGCAACGAATTTCTCCCTGCTCCTCCACCACATCAACGCCCAATGTGCGAAACGCTTTTAAGTGCAAATCAATGGGTCGAAGCCCGATTTCGCATCCGCCCGGCATACTCATTACTGCCGATTGCATCCGCGCTAAAATCGCCCCCATAAACACAATAGACGAGCGCATTCGCCTCATCAGCTCAACCGGAATATGGTCGCCACACGCATTCTTGGAGCAAACAGTAACCGTATCACCATCCCGTGTCACCGTACACCCAAGATGCCGTAAAATTTCCAGTGAAATCTCCACATCCTTCAGGCGCGGACAATTATGTATCACATTGATTCCTCTGTTGAGCAATGTCGCCGCCAGAATGGGGAGCACCGCATTTTTGGAGCCGTGCACCGACACCTCGCCCTCCAGAGGTTTGCCTCCATTGATAACCAGGTAACTCATGAAACCGTCCCCCTCTGTTTGATAACAACCTCACGCTCTATCATATGCAATGAGCGCAAAAGGTGTTACCGCACGGGGCGACGGGGTTAATGCATCATACTTACCAATTTGTCATAAATCATTTCGGTTGCCTGTGTCTTACTCATGGCAATGGCATGCTCTGCCGTTTCACGCAAAATTTGGGGGTGATCCAGCAACCGTTTTGTTTCACGTTCCAACGAATGTACATCAAAATCCTTTTCGGCAATCATCACCGCCGCGCCGTTATCTGCCAGAGCACGCGCATTATATTCCTGATGATTGTTTGTCACATTGGGGGACGGAATGAGGATGGACGGCACCCCCAGTGCCATCAGTTCGGACACGGTAATTGCACCCGAACGGCAAATGGCAAGGTCTGCCGCCGCAAGAGCAACATCCATATTGTGAATATACTTCTTTACCTCCACATGACCAAGATGCTCCAAGCCTCTCTCATGCAATGTGTTCATGACTTCTTGATAACCTCGTTCCCCGGTTGCAAAGCACAACCGCACCGAGGTATCATGCCGGATGGATGCAATATAATCGCACATCACTTCATTGATGCGCTTTGCACCAAGGCTTCCGCCAAACGCCACGATATATCGTTCATCCGAAAGACCAAGCTCTTTTCTTGCCCTTGCGCGGTCTGCCTGCAAAACGGCAGGGCGGATGGGATTTCCGGTTAATAAAATCTCCTTTGCATCCCCTAAATATCGCGCACTTTCTCCAAAACTGATGGCGGTTACATCCGAGCGCTTTGCCAACATCCGAATAGCACTGCCGGGAAATACATTTTGTTCATGAATCAAGGTAGGGATATGCATACTGTTTGCCGCCGCAACCACAGGCGCACACACATAGCCGCCCGTGCCCACCACCACATCAGGTCGAAATCTGCGTATGATACGTCTGCACGCACCAATGGCAAGAACAAACTGTGCCGCCGGCACCAGATTTTTCAGGTTCCTCTTCCCCTTCATACCAGAAACACGGATGAATGTGATATCATACCCCTCACGAGGAATCAACTCACGCTCCATCCCATGCTCGGTGCCTATGAATAAAATCTGTGCATCCGGGTCTTTCAGCCGTATAAAATTTGCTATGGCAATTGCAGGGTTGATGTGCCCCGCCGTACCACCGCCCGCCAGTATGATGCGCAATGGACTGCCTCCCTTCGGCAAATGTGGATTATTTCTCCTTATAACGGGAAATATTGAGCACAATGCCCATCCCTGCCAATAAAAATACCAATGACGTACCGCCGTAGCTGAAAAACGGAAGCGGAATACCCGTCGGCGGCATGGACGAGGTTACCACGGCAATGTTTAATACCACCTGAATGGCAACCAATGCAATGATGCCCGATACCAACATGGAGGAGAATGAATCCGGCGCATGCACCGCAATCTGGATTCCCTTCCATATCAGTATAACAAATAATATCACTACCAGTAAAGCGCCAAAAAATCCCAACTCCTCACAAATGATGGAGAAAATATAGTCGGTATGCGCCTCGGGAATATACAAAAATTTCTGCCTGCTCTGTCCCAGACCCAGTCCGAAAATACCGCCCGAGCCAATGGCATAGAGGGATTGGATTACCTGCCAACCGTCACCCAGAGGATCTGCAAACGGGTCTAAAAATGTGGTAAATCGTTTCATACGATAGGGTGCCAACGCAATCGCCAACGCAAGCGCACCGGCAGCCGGCGGAATGAGTGCCAGCAAGTGCCATACCCTTGCCCCTGCAAGAAAAAGCACCACCACGCCGCTCAAAGCAATTACCATTGCGCCGGACAGATGCGGTTCGATGAGCACCAATCCTGCCACAATGCCGATAATTGCAAGGTAAGATATAAAACCGGTCCAGAACTTTTTCAATGCATTTGTGTTGATGCTCAAACTCTTGGACAGGAAAATAATCAACGCAAATTTTGCAATTTCGGAGGGTTGAAACTGGATGGGGCCTACCCCCAACCAACGCTTTGCACCATTTACCGTAACACCAATCAGCGGCACCAGAATGAGCAAAAATACCGATATGCCCAAAAGATGCAGTGCATAGCGATAATAGAGCTTGTAAGGAATCCGCGACACCACAAACATCACTACCAACCCGAGGATTGCCCATAAAAACTGTCGTTTGATAAAATAAAACGCATTATCATACTTATAATGTGCCGTTGCGGAACTTGCGGAAAACACCATAATCAGACCATATGCCAATAAAATCAGCACAATGATCAAAAAAGTGAAATCCATTGGTTTTGTTTTTCTCACCCGCTTGGGTGCATTTGGCTCACGTTTCGCCTGCGCCAAGATGGGTCCCTCCGTTTCAGATAATGGACAAAAGTCCAATCACGCCTAATACCACACTCAACAACACGGCGCAAATCACTATCCGCCGTTCGCTCCAACCACACATCTCAAAATGATGATGGATGGGGCTCATTTTAAATACTCTCTTTTTGGTCAGCTTAAAACTGGTCACCTGAATGATGACAGAAAGGGTTTCCAATACATAGACACCGCCGATAAGAATGAGTGCAAGCGGTTGCTCCAGTACCAGCGCAATACCGCACACCGCGCCGCCTAAAAAGAGCGAGCCGGTATCACCCATAAACACCTTTGCCGGATGTGCATTGAATATCAAAAATCCAAGGCAACCGCCCGTGATGATTGCGGCAAATGTTGCAGTGGTTATATCCCGAACCGCAAGTGCGGCAATGGTAAATACCACACCAACCACCACCGTCACGCTCGACGCAAGCCCGTCTAATCCGTCGGTGAGGTTTACTGCATTGGTACCGCCAATGAGCACAAACACTGCAAACGGATAGTAAATCCATTTTAAATCAAGCGGTTTTTCCATAAACGGTATCATAATGCTCTCGTCCAGCCAGTTGCACTTGCGTGCAATAAGCAAAAACAGAATCGAAACAAATAGCTGAAACAAAAATTTCTGCTTATCGGTCAGTCCCAGATTGCGTTTTAGAATCACCTTGATAAAATCGTCCACAAATCCGATGATGCCAAAAGCCAATGCCAGCAAGAGCAGCATCAATCCCTTGGTGTTTCGCGCAAATACCAACGTTGCAATGATTGCGCCAGCAATGAAAATCAGCCCTCCCATGGTAGGGGTGCCCGATTTTTTCTTATGCCAGGATGGTCCGATTTCACGGATTTCCTGACCAAATTTCAACTTATGCAACACGGGAATCAGCAACGGTCCCGCTATTACACACACCACAAACGACAATACCGCCGCAAGCAACAAATACATCATGGTATCGTTCAATCAAATCCCCGCCTTCATCCGTTTCTTTTTCTATTTTTCACCTGTAAGGTGTGCCACCACCTGCTCCAATGCCATCACACGAGAGCCTTTTACCAACACAGCATCACCCTCACGCAAATAATCATCCAAAAATGCATTCATCTCTTCCCTGTCGGAAAAAGTATGTACTTCACATCCATTGGAAGCACCTGCCGCATATTCCTTTGCATGACTTCCCACTGCAATCACTGCCGTAATGCCGGCTTGTGCGGCATATTCGCCCACTTGTGTGTGAAATTCACCCGCCTGCGCGCCCAATTCCGCCATGTCACCCAACACCGCAACCGTACGTCTTCCTGCGCCCACGGTTTTGAGTACATCGATGGATGACATCATGGATTGCGGACTGGCGTTATAGCAATCTGCAATGATGATTTTTCCGTTTTTCTCATAGATGGTCTGCCGGATTCCGTCAGGACGATATGCCGCCAGACCTTCCTTGATTTTTTGGGGAGAAATGCCCCACAATTTTCCAAGTGCAATCGCGGCAAGCGCGTTGTAAACATTGTGTTTTCCCGGAATACCCAAGCGGTATTCCTCGCCGTCTGCGACAAAGAAAATGCCATCCGCGCCGTCGCTGATCACGTCGGCGCGAAGCTCACATGCGGCATTTTCCATTCCATAATATATCATGTTAAAAGGCTGTGTGCCCTTTATACCAAACAAATAGGGGTCATCCCCATTCAAAATCACTGTACCGCCCTCGGGCAGACCTTCAAAAATTTCGCATTTTGCCTGTAAAATTCCCTCACGGCTCCCCAAATTTTCCATGTGGGATACGCCGATATTGGTAATAATGGCAACTTGCGGTTTTGCACAACGGGTCAGGGCGGAAATCTCGCCAAAATGACTCATTCCCATCTCAATCACCGCCGCACGATGGTCACTGCGCAGCCCAAACAAGGTAAGCGGAACGCCGATTTCATTATTGAAATTCCCCTTGGTTTTCAAGGTGGAAAAGGTCGTTTCGCATACTGCGGCAAGCATTTCCTTTGTGGTGGTTTTTCCCACACTTCCGGTAAGCCCCACCATTTGCACATCAAACTTACTTCTGTAATATGCCGCAATGTCCAGCAATGCTTTTCTGGTATCCTCCACCTTGACCGTGCAGGAAAATCCACTCGCATCGCCGTGATCATAAATCACTGCGACAGCACCATGATCCAGTGCCACATTGATATAATCATGCCCGTCAAACCGTTCCCCTTTCAAGGGAACAAACAGGCAGTTGTTCGCAATATCTCTGCTATCAGTGGAAATGTTTTCTATTACTGCATCACCATTGCCGGTTAATACACCGCCACAGCATGATACAATTTCCTCCAACCGCATTTGCTCAATCTGATAAGCCATTGCCCTCATTCCTTGCCGTCTAAAATCTCTCTTACTATTTTACGTTCGTCAAAATCAATTATGCCATCGTGTAAAATCTGATAGGTTTCGTGACCCTTTCCGGCAAGCAACACCACATCCCCCTCGCGGGCAATGCGCATTGCATAGGCAATCGCCTTTCGGCGGTTTTCCACCACCTCATAGGTGGCATGGGTCTGCTTTACCCCCTCCATTACCTCCCGGATAATGGCGGCAGGCTCTTCCGAACGGGGATTGTCACTGGTAACCACGCAAAAATCCGCCAATTCTCCTGCAATCCGTCCCATGATGGGACGTTTGGTCCGGTCACGGTCACCGCCGCACCCGAATACCACAATCAGGCGCTCTTTGCAAAAGCCCCGTACTGTGCGCAAAATATTTTCCAAGCCATCGGGCGAGTGTGCATAGTCAATCATCACTGTGTAGGGGGTAGGCACATCCACCACCTCGGCACGACCCTTTACGCCGCTTGCCGTGGCAAGTGCCGCCGCAATATCTTTCACCGGTATACCCAGTTGCATACAGATTCCTGCCGCACACAATGCGTTGTAAACTGAAAATTCTCCCGGAATGGCAAGACGAACCTTCTCGCCATCGAGTGTAAATTCCACGCCGCGCGCATGAAGCATCGCCCCATCGGCGTATATATCACAATCTTTGTTTGTTCCATAAGTAACCTTTTTACAAGTTGCAGTTTCCATCAATTTTTCTGCTGCACTGTCATCGGCATTGAACACGCCTGCATCGCACATGGAAAACAGGCGTGCCTTTGCCATCATATAATTGTCCATGGTGAGATGAAAATCCAGATGGTCCTGCGTCAGGTTGGTAAACGCTCCAACCGCAAAGTGGCAGCCTGCCACGCGTCCAAGCTCGAGTGAATGAGAGGAAACCTCCATCACAACGCTATCTACACCCTCCCGCACCATAATAGAAAACAGCTCCTGCAGTTCCAACGATTCGGGAGTGGTGTGCTCGGATTTTAGAACCATATTGCCCACCATGTTCTGGTTTGTTCCAATCAGTCCCACCTTGTGTCCGGTATGCTCCAGTATGGTTTTTACCAGATAGGTAACGGTGGTTTTTCCGTTTGTTCCGGTTACGCCGATGACACGAAGTTTTTTGCCGGGGTAACCGTAAAACGCCGCTGCAAGCATTGCCAATGCATATCTGGTATCCTTCACCAGTACCTGCGGCACGGATAGTCCAGGGGTTTCCTGTTCGCCAACAATCGCCGCCGCCCCCGCCTCGATCGCGCTTTGGATATAATCATGCCCGTCTGCACGCAAACCGCGCACTGCAACAAATACATCTCCCGGACGGATTTTTCGGGAATTATAATTGATACCGGAGATTTCCACCTGCGTATCACCGATTTTTTCTGTAACCTCAATGTCCGAAAGTAAAGTATCGAGCAACATATCCGTTTCCCCCAAACAGTTTAATGTACGTCGGTATAGGTCAATTCCACATTCACCACAGAGCCGCGCGGCACTGTGCTTCCGGCAGCAGGTGATTGTGATGACACAAAGGAATTTCCATCGGTTGATTCTGCGCCATCCAGCTTCATATTCAACCCTGCATTGGTAATGATTCTGTTTGCCTCACTTACTGTGTATCCCTTCACGTCCGGCACCGACACATCGCCGGTATCCGTTTCCTTGGTATAGAGCATTACAGTAGAGCCTTCGGGCAATGCCGCACCACCCTTTGGAATCTGAGAAAGTACGGTATCGCCGTCCCCCACCAGGCGGTAGTTTAACGCACTGTTTTCAAACGCTTTGATGGCATCCGCCTTGGAGAATCCCTCCACTGCCGGCACAGTAATATCCATGCTTGCCAACTCTTCCTGAGTAAACTGCGGTTCTACATTCAAATAACGCAATACATCATCAAAAATCTTGCGGAAGGTCGGTGCTGCAATCTGTCCGCCCATGTGCAGGTCACCCATCGGCTCATCCAGCATGAGAAGCCCGATAATTTCGGGGTCATTTGCCGGAGCAAATCCCACAAACGAAGCAACATATTTGCCGTTATTACGGGGAACCTTCTCACTGGTTCCGGTTTTTCCTGCCACACGATACCCCTTGATGTATGCACTCTTGGAAGTACCAACACTTACCACGCTTTCCAATATGTTTCGCACGGTGGCTGCAGTTTCTGCCGAAATCACCTGACGTACCTGCTCCACATCAAAAGTCTGAATCACGTTTCCGTCATCATCCACCAATTCCTTGGCAAGACGCGGCCGTACCATCATACCATCATTGCAGAGTGCCGAATACGCCTGCACCATCTGCAAGGGCGTTACCGTCGGTCCCTGTCCGAAAGAGGCAGTTGCAAGCTCCACCTCATGAAAACGGTCAAGCGGATAAAAGATACTGTCTGCCTCACCCGGCAGGTCAAATCCGGTTTTTTCGGTAAAACCAAATGCACGGAAATATTTATAGAAATTACTGTTTCCAACCCGGGCACCAATAGTCATAAATACCGGGTTACAGGAATTTTCCACACCCTGTGTAAAATTGAGCGTACCATGCCCTCCGGCTTTCCAGCATCGAATTACTTCCGGTCCCACCTTTAATGCGCCGGTACAGTTAAATGTATCACCGAGGGAAACAACCCCCTCCTCCAACGCCATTGCCGCAGTGATGGCTTTAAAAGTAGAACCCGGCTCGTAAGTGTCCACAATCGCCTTGTTGCGCCACATTTTGTTGAGCGCATCACTGGTTGCCTGCGTCTTTTCATCCCCCTCCAGCAGGTCAATCTGTGCCTGCACCGCAGGGTCATTAAGCTGGAATGGCGCATTCAGATCAAAATCCGGCTTGGTTGCCATGGCGAGAATGTCTCCCGTCTTGGCATTCATAATGATACAAGCCGCACCGTTTGTTACCTTATAATCCGCAATTGCCTGCTCCAGATGCTTTTCCACAAAATGCTGCACCACCTCATCGATGGTAAGCACCAGATTGGCACCATTTTCCGGATTGATATATTTTTCATACTTAAACGGCATATCGGTTCCACGGGCATTTTTGGCACTGATTACCCTACCCGGCAACCCTTTGAGATACTTGTCAAATACCATCTCCACACCGTTTAACCCCTGGTTGTCGGTGCCTACAAAACCAATGGTGTGGGATGCAAGCGACCCGTAAGGGTAATAGCGTTTGGAGTCCTCGGCAAGGTGCACGCCTTTTAGCTCCAATGCACGAATCTGGTCTGCCTGTTCCAGTTCAATTTTTCTCTTTACAATCTCATACGCAGAATTTTTGGTAATGATGGAATACACCTTTTCGGTTTCCATCCCAAGAATTGCCGCCAGACTCTCTGCCACCTGCTGCGCGTTGCCTGCCTCGGCAATCTGGCTGGGCGACACTGTTACAGTTGCCACAGATGCACTCTTTGCAAGGATTTTCCCATTTCGGTCATAAATCACACCACGACGAGAATTGATGGTACTATCCTTGGTTTGTTGCTCGATTGCTTTGCGTTGCAAATCCTTTCCGTTTACAAACTGAATCCATCCGGTACGCACCGAAAGCGCAGTGAAAACAACCGCAAAAATTAGCATCACTGCAAATGCACGTTTTTTAATTGTGAATGTCAGTTTCTTCATTGCGCATATCCTTTCTTTTATATTTCCCATTGAGTGCGAAAAAGAGTAAAAAAGCGCCCAAACATTTGCTAAGGCATTCCTTCTTTACTCTTCCCGGAGTTGATTATACTAAACTATTATTAGTGCGTCAGTTGAAATATGCCAAAAGATTGGCAATGGATTTACGAATGACGCCAAAGGTGCCCGCCACGCCCGGGTTATCCGTCTGCGGTGCCTCGCTCACCTCTGCATAATTGGTCTGGGTTACATCCACATAAACTGTCTGATATTTTTCGGGTCGCATCATGCCCAGTTCATTGATGGCGATCTCCTCTACCTTTTTCAGGTCAACACTGCGTTCCAAATCCAGCATTTTCTGATTGTTTGCATTGGTAATGGCGGCAAGTTCCTCCTGCAGGCGTTCTGCCTTGGAGGAGGTCTGGATAATGATTACATTTCCGTAAAGAATGGTGCAGGCTGTTGCAAATACTGCAATCAGAGATACAAACATCCGCATTCTGCGTTTGAGTGCACGTGCTCTTGCCTGTGCCTTTTGCGACTGTCTCGACTGTGTGGTATGCATCGGTTGTTGATCATATGTCAGCTGATATGCCGACGTTCCGTCATAATACCGTGCCAAACCCGTTCCCCCCATTACTCATATTTTATAGTTTCTCAATCACACGAAGCTTTGCGCTTCTCGATCTACTGTTCTGCGTCATTTCATTTTCGTCCGGCAGGATGGGCTTTCTGCTCACCAACCGTCCTCGCGGCTTGTTGCCACACACACATACCGGAAAATCCTTCGGGCAGGTACATCCTTGCGTAAACGAGGCAAATGCCGTTTTGATTGCCCGATCCTCCAATGAATGGAAGGTGATAACCGCCAATCTTCCGCCCGGTGCAAGCGCATCAAAGAAATCCTCCATCGCCTGCTTTAAAATTTCCAGTTCCCCGTTTACCTCGATGCGAATTGCCTGAAAGGTACGTTTTGCCGGATGTGACCCCCTCGCGTGCGATCGTTCGGGAACGGCACGCCGTATCAGCTCACACAGTTCAGCGGTGGTCTGCAAGGGCTTGTCCGCACGGGCTGCACAAATCAAATGTGCAATCTTACGGGAAAAGCGTTCCTCACCATATTGGTAAATCACGTCAGCAAGCCGACGCTCGTCATAACCGTTTACCACGTCATATGCGGTCATTCCGCCCGAGCGGTCCATCCGCATATCCAACGGTGCATTTTCCATGTAGGAAAATCCCCGTTCGGGATTGTCTATCTGATAGGAGGAAACCCCCAAATCCAGCACCGCGCCCGAAAGTGCCTCAATCCCATTTTCCTCTAAAATGGCACGAATATTGCTGAAATTATCGTGGATATAGCGTACATTCTGATGGCTTTCCAACCGTTTTCTGCTGGCTGCAAGCGCCTCCTCATCGCGGTCGATGCCCAATAGCAAGCCCGTTCCTCCCAATTGTTGGAGAATTGCCTCACTGTGTCCGCCACCGCCCATGGTACCATCTGCATAGATGCCACCGGGGGTAATGTTTAACGCATCAACCGACTGGTGCAACAACACCGATACATGTGAAAATTCCATCATATTATATCATCATCCCGAGCGCATCCATATTGGTGGCAAGTACATCGGCATTCATGCTGCCAATGTAGCTCTCCCAGGCAGGTGTGCTCCAGATTTCTGCTTTGTTACCGTTTCCGGTGATGGTTGCTTCCTTGTCAATTCCTGCATAGGTCCGAAGGGGAGCCGGCAACAAAATTCTGCCCTGCTTGTCCACCTCGCACTCCACAGCGCCTGCCAAAAACATACGCACCAGCGCACGGGCATTGGCATTGGTCATGGGAAGACTGCTCAACTTCTGGTAGAAATTTTCCCATTCTTCGGTGGAATAGATGAGCAAACAGTTGTCCAGACCTTTGGTAATCATAAACTTATCCCCAAGAATTTCACGGAATTTTGCAGGCATAATCACACGCCCTTTTGCATCTACACTGTGATTATATTCACCACTGAACAACACACTCACCTCCCACTTTCCAAATTTTTCTACCACTTTCTTACCACTTTCAACCACTTTGTACCACTTATAGATAAATTTTAACCCATTTTTTTGAATTTTGCAATAGTTTTTTTAAAAATATTTCGCTTATATTACAAAAAAACGCCCTTTTGTTGCAATTTCGTTAGAATTGCACAACAAAGAGCGTTCTTTTTGTTTGTTTTTTATAGTCTATCTGCGTCTCTTTTTGACTTTTTATTAATTAAATATATCTTTACGTTCAAATTTTCCAAACAACCCCTCAATCCGGGCACGAATGGATGCATTTTTCTCGTTGTTCAGAGTAGGGTCGACATCTAGCATTTCCTTTGCTTCCTCCTGCACTGTTTTGAGAATTCCCAGATCGGTAAATAAATTTGCCACCTTCAGTTCGGGCAGCCCATGCTGTCGGGTACCAAAAAACTCACCACATCCACGCAATTGCAAATCTTTTTGAGAAATTTCAAATCCGTCATTGGTACGGGTCATCACACCCATCCGCTCACGAGTCTGTTCGTTATCGCTGTCGGTAATCAGGATGCAATGGGATTGATGCTCCCCACGTCCCACTCGGCCACGCAGCTGATGTAGCTGGGATAAGCCAAATCGTTCGGCATTTTCGATTACCATAATATTGGCGTTGGGCACATCCACCCCAACCTCAATAACGGTAGTGGAAACCAAAAGGTCAATTTCGCCTTTCTGAAACGCGCCCATCACCGCATCCTTTTCCTGCGGTTTCATTCTGCCGTGAAGAAGCCCTACCCGGTAATCGGGAAACACCTCTGTTCGCAGTTTTTCATAAAACTCCACACCCGAGGCAACATCCAGCTTGTCCGATTCCTCCACCAGGGGACACACCACATAGCCCTGTCGCCCCTCCTCCAACTGCTTGCGCACAAATCCGTATGCACGCCGTCGCAATGCCGTTTTTACACAATAGGTGTCAATGGGCTTGCGTCCTTTGGGCAATGCGCCGATGATGGAAATATCCAGGTCACCGTACAAAATCAATGCCAGTGTCCGCGGAATGGGGGTTGCCGACATAACCAACACATGGCACGCCTGCCCTTTCCCCGAAAGCGCGGCACGTTGGTTTACCCCAAACCGATGTTGCTCGTCGGTAATGCAAAGCCCAAGGGATGCAAACTCCACCCCTTTTTCCAACAGTGCATGGGTGCCGATAATGATGTCATACTCCCCTGCGGCAATCTGTTCCAGCAGTTGTTTCTTTCCCTTGCTCGAACCGGTAAGCAGGGCAATCCGCACATCCTCGCCGAAAAATTTCCGGAAGGTGTGATAATGTTGCACCGCCAGAATTTCGGTAGGTGCCATCATCGCCGCCTGATGTCCGTTTCGCACCGCGCAATATGCTGCCGCAGCCGCAACCACCGTCTTGCCGCTTCCCACATCCCCCTGCACAAGGCGATTCATGGGTTTTCCGCCTTTTAAATCCTCTAAAATCTCATCCAAAGCACCCTGTTGCGCATCGGTAAGGACAAAGGGTAATCCACTCAAAAACCCTTTGACACAACCGGTGTCTGCAAATACCATCCCTGTCAATGCCGACCGCCTCTCGCGCAGCATCAGAAGGGAAAGTTGAAGAACGAGCAATTCTTCAAACACCAAACGTTTTCGCGCCCTCTCAAACAGTTCCATGTCCTCAGGAAAATGCATCTGCCGCACTGCCCTATCCATGTCCAGCAAATGATATTTTTCCCGTAAATCGGCTGGCAGAATGTCATAGAGTCGTTCCACCTTGCCGAGTGCCTGCGCAACCGCCGAACGCACCACCTGCTGAGTAAGCCCTTTGGTAAGCGGATACACTGGAACAATCCGCCCGGTCTGGTCACAGGTTCCCACCCGTTCCATGGCAACGAGCTCCATTTCACGTCTGCCATAGGCATATGCGCAGGTACCGTAAAATATGTATTCTTCACCCAATTCAATTTTCCGCTTATACTGTGGCGCGGAAAACCATTTCACATGCAGACCGCCCGTGCCGTCATCCACATAGAGGGAATATACCGCCAGATTTCGTTTGAATCTGCGTTCAGAAGGTGCCGAACGGGGAATTGCGCGCACGCAACAGGTCGCACCCTCTGGCAGGTCTGCGATTGCACAGATTTTCCGGCGGTCGTCATACTCACGGGGGAAAAAGTAAATCAAATCCCATAAAACCGAAATACCCAAACGGGAAAAGAGCGTGGCTCTCTTCTCGCCCACGCCCTTTAAAAATTGTATGTCACTGTTAATCAGCTTGCTGTATGCATCGGATACTGTCATACGCAACCTCCTGCCCCGTATTCGTGCGGAGCTTTTTCGTACCGGTTATTCTGCAGAAATGATGTAATAGTAAATGGGTTGACCGCCACAATGAAGCAACACATCACACTCGGGGTAGCTTTCCTCCAGTGCCTGTGCCACCACTTTGGCATCCTCTTCGGTAACCTCGCTACCATAAAAGAGGGTAATTACCGAGGTGTCCTCGTCCACCATCTGTGCCGCGATCTGCTCCAGATTGGACCGCACATCGTCATTTACAATCTCAATCTTTCCGCCCACCAAACCAAGGATGTCTCCCTCTTTGATGGTCTTATCCTCAAACGAGGTATCACGCACCGCATAGGTTACCTGACCGGTTTTCACGCCTGCCATCGCCTCATTCATCTCTCCGGCAAGTTCTTCCGGTTCCATATCCTCATCATAGCAAAGCATACAGGTCATCGCCTGCGCCACACTTCGGGTGGGAATTACCGTTACCTTCTTTTTGGTCAGATTTGCCGCCTGTTCTGCCGATAGGATAACATTTTTGTTGTTGGGGAAAATGAATACATTCTCGGCATGGAGTGCCTCTACTGCATTCAAAATATCCTCGGTGCTCGGGTTCATGGTCTGACCGCCCTCAATGATGGTGTCAACCCCCAGATCACGGAACAACTGCACGATACCGTCACCCACCGCAACCGAAATAAATCCATATTTCTTCATCTCCTGCGGAATTTCAGACTCCTCTTCCTGCTTTGCCGGTGCGTCTATGATGCGGTTTTCGTGCTGGATTTTCATATTATCAATCTTGATGTTGGTCAGCTCGCCCAGTTTGAGTGCCTCGCCAATCACCAGATTCGGCTCATTGGTATGGATGTGTACCTTGATGATTTCTTCATCATCCACCACCACCATACTGTCACCATATTTTCCAATGGTCGCCTTAAAGGGCGGCACATTCACATCCTTGCGCGCCTTATTGATCAAAAACTCGGTGCAATAGCGGAATTTGATATCCGCCGCCTCCACACTCTTTTGCATAACGGGTGCAGGTGCCTCATCCTGTTCATTCTTCTGGATGATTTCACCGGTACGAAGGGTGTGCAGCGCACCCTCTACCACGCACATCAGACCTTTTCCTCCTGCATCCACCACACCTGCCTGTTTGAGTGCAGGCAACTGCTCAGGCGTATAGTCAAGCGCCTTGTTACCCTCGTCAACCACCAGAGTGAGCAGTTGTTCCATATCCTCCACCTCGGGAGCATACTTTTCTGCCGCCTCGGCAAGTGCGCGCGCAACCGTAAGAATGGTGCCCTCGGTGGGTTTCATTACCGCGCGGTATGCATTATCCGATGCCGCGCGAAATGCCTTCGCCAAATCCGAAGCATCACACACATTTTTTTCTTTCAGTGCTTTATATAACCCACGCATCAGCTGCGAAAAAATAACACCCGAATTACCCCTTGCGCCACGCAGAGTCGCATTTGCCAACGCTTTTGTAACCGAGCCAACGCCCTTATCGCGCACGCCCGGAAGTTCAGCCGCGGCAGCACGCATGGTGAGTGACATGTTGGTTCCCGTGTCGCCGTCCGGCACCGGAAATACATTCAGATTATCCACTTCCTGGCGCTGATTGGACAGATGATTGGCAGCCGACAGCATCATATCGACAAACCGTGCGCCGTCAATTTCTCTTATCACCTTAAAAACACCCCTATTCCTGTACCCTGAAGCCTTCTACAAACACATTGACACGCTCAACCGTAAGACCTGTCATATGGTTGAGCTGATAGGTTACATTCTGAATGACACTGTTGCTGACGGTGTTGATATTTACGCCGTACTCAACAATCACATGGATATCCAAGCGAAGCTTTTTGTCGGGCGTGCAGGTAACACGAATACCTTTGGTCAAAGTGTCCTTTTTGAGCAACGCCGCAAACTCATCCGATTTGGAACGATGTGCCATCCCCACCACGCCATAGCAACCGGTGGCAATGATTCCTGCAATCCTTGCGATTACATCCATTTCAATCGAAATGTTTCCCTTTGCCGATTCAAATCCTGCATTATTGTTTGCCATATTTCATGCACCTCCGTATTCGGAATTTTTTCTTCATTATATATTAATGATATATTTTGGGCAAAATCGCACCTTATGCGTTTATTCCCTTTTGCCCAGTGCAATCGTATTGCCCCCGATTTTCTCAGCCTCACGCGCATGACAGGTGCAAAAAATCACCTGTTTGCCATATTGCCGCAAAAATTCCGCCGCCTGCGCAAGCCGCTGATCATCAAAGGTAATGAATGCATCATCCATCATGAGCGGAAACGATTGATTCTGTGCAATTATCTCTATTATACCTAATCTCAGAGAAAAATACAACTGTTCAAATGCACCTGAGCTCAAAAATTTTGCATCCCGGTAATTTCCGTCGCTTTTGATTTTTACCTCAAACTCGTCATTCACCAGCAATTCCCCGTATTTCCCATTGGTAACGGCGGCAAACAATTGTGCCGTTTTATTTGCAAGTGCAGGAGCAAAATTTGCCTTCAATTCTTCATATGCCTGTTCCAAAAACTCTTTTGCCGTTTGGAGCACCATTTCCCGTTCCTTTGCCTCGGAAATCCTTTCGCGCACCTCATCCAGCCGTTCGGCACAAGCGACAAAGCGATCTGCCTTCTCCTGCAAATGGACAATTTCTCCCTCTAACGATGCAATACGCGCACTACCCTCCACCATTGCCCGGGCGGCATTTTCTGCTGCGCCCTCCTCGGGAAGAGTTACATCAGCCACTTCAGGAATTTCCTCGCCGTAGCGCTCTGCCATCACCTTGGCAATTTCTTCAAAAGCCGCTTTCTTTTGGGCAAACGCCTTCTCGCACAACTGCACCCGATAGGCGTTCTTTTCATAGCAGCTCTTTTTTTCATTATATTCACGTTGCAAGCTGCGGTATTCCTCTGCACTCACCACGCCAAGTGTTTGGAGCACCTCGGTGCGCTTTTGTTGTGCCCGGTTTTCCTCCTGCTCAATCGAGGCAATCTGTTTATCCAGTTGCTCTCCGGCATAAATCTCATAGAAAAACATGCCGCCCATGATCACCGTAATCAACCAAAACAGCCACCAGCCCAAACAGGACGCAATCAGTGCCGCGCCGGCAATGATTGCAAATATTACCTTTAACTTCCGGCAGGTATCCCGTTTGTCGCAAAGCAGAATTTTCCGGGTACGCATCTCGTTTTCCCGTGCCGTGTCCCCGGCAAATAAAATCTGCTCTTGCTCGGGTGTCGCCTCCGCAATTTTTTCATATGGGGAAAGATCGATTTTCGAAAGGCTTTCCCTCTCCTGCAAAAGTGCTGTCCGCGCCTGTTCCAATGCCTGTTCTGCCTCGTGATACCCTTTCACATCCAGCACCGCACGGGCATTTCTGCCTTGCTCATCCAGCCTTTTTTTCTCCTGCCCGGCACGGTGGTAATCCTCCTGCGCCCTTGCAAGTTGATTTCGCTTTTCTTCTAATATATCGGCAATCTGCCCATTCTCTTCCATTTCCTGCACAAGAGTGGCTTCTTCCCGTTGCAGGGCAGGTATCACTGCACCCGAACGCCGTGTTGATGTAAGGGATGCAATTTCTTCCGACAACGCACCATTTATCTTGGTGTAGGACACATCCTCCTCACCCGTATCGGCAAGGTTGGAAAGCCGTCCCAATAGTTCCCCTTCCTTGTCAGGCGATATGGCATTTGCAGTAATAAATAAGGTGCGGATAAACGCCTCATCCCCCATACCAAACAAACGATAGCCCAGCTCCTTGCAATAATCCTGGTCCATCTCTTCGCCCGTGGTCTTGTTTACCACCGTAATTTCCTTGCCCCGGCCAGCACGGGCACCAACCCGTCGCACTGCCGCATACACATTTCCGTCAATGCTGTATTCTATCTCTCCCTCCATAGGATTGCCATCCCAAGGGAGATACCTCTCTTTAAAGCCCAACAGGTCATTGCCCTTTTTCAGCTTTGCCCCGTAAAACATAAACCGGATAAACGAAAGCAACGTGCTCTTGCCCGCCTCATTCTCTCCATATATTACATTACATCCCGGATGGAGCAAAATCTCTCTGTCCGAAATGCCACCAAAACTTTTGATGTAAATACGGTTTATCACCATCACAGCGCACCTCCTTTGTCAAAGATACGCAATACCAAATCGCACGCCTTACGCACCCGCTCCGCCTCCTGCGCGTCGGTTGCGTTTTCCAGTGCAGAGCGCACATTTCGTGCAAATATTCCTTTCAGGCTATAATCTGCCGCCAGTGCATTCAGATCATATCGAGGACGAGTCCGGTCAATTACCTCGCACGCAAATGCGCCCACCGCCTCAGCAATTGCCACCGTAGGTGGTGCCATCTCTGCCGTGCCGTCCAGATAGATGCGGTAGAGATCGCGTTTTTCCTCTGCCGCCGCGCACACCCGTGCGGTCATATCCGCCGCCGTAGCGCAATCGGTAATATCCAGCTCCAACCGATGATACCGCCGCAAGCAGGTGGGGATAAACTCCATCCGCACCCTGCCCTTGTCCACCTCGCCAATCAGCACACCCTTGTCACCACACTCGTCAAAGCCGTGCCCTTCGTGGGTGCCGGCATAGGCATAGCAAACTCCGCCTGCCTGATGCAAGCCATCGTGCGTATGCACATGTCCCAGTGCCAGATAGTCCAGTCCGCTTTTGGCAATATCCCCGGGATAAACAGGATTATAACTGCTCTCCACCCCCGGCGTACACACCTCGCCATGCAATACCATCAGATTGATCATATCGTCTTGGGGTGCAGAAAATCCATCCAACACCGGATGATTGATAAAACCACCCGAAAATCCGGCGCCGTATACACGCACGCCCAAATCGGGCAATTCCACACAGGAAATTTTTTCTTCAAATATCGTTACATGTTCGGGCAAATTTTCCCGTATGGCACGCCAGCCCCCCACCGTGTAAGGGTCATGATTGCCGGGGGAAATAAACACCCGTGCAGGCGCAAGAGATTCCAACTGCGCCACCACAAATGCCGCCGTATCCCGTGTGATGGTATCGCCGTCAAACATATCTCCTGCAATGAGTACAATCTGCACCGCACGTTCCTTTGCCAAGCTGCATACCCGTGCAAAGGATTCTTTCAGTTCCTGCCGTCTTACCTGACGGCGGTCTGTATCCAATCCTGCTATTTTACTATCTAAATGCAAATCTGCTACATGCAACACCGAAACCGACACGGCGCACCTCCTTCCGGCAACCCTGCCAGTTGCCAAAATTTACTCATATAGTTCTATTATAATGTATTCTTACCCATATGTCAAAGCCAAAACAAAATTTTTGAAAAACAAAAAGGACGCACCGCATGATGCATCCTTTTTCAGATTATCGTAATCCTTCCACCGGAACAGCACAGGTTGCCGCAAATTTTCCACTGTTATCCTCGCACATAATCCAAAAACCCTTGTAATCCAGATTATACGGCCATTTGTCCTCAATGAGTTCGAGTGAAAATACTGCCTCGGTCAATCCGTTATCATTAACACGCACACTTTCCCTTCGGCGCGTGTCGGTGATGAATGTAATCTGGGTGCAGGGTGAGGTGTGAATGTGCACCTTGCCGTCCTCCACATAGAGCTCTTTGATTTCTACTCCCGTGGATGCATAATATTCCTTGCGCTCCAATGCGCCCATGATGGCAGAGTAATTTAGCTCCTCCGCCTTAATCATCACATATCCGCCGCCTGCATCACAGTATGGCGAAGAGGGATCGTTGCTCTTACCACAATGGCAATCATCCGCTGCAAAGCAACCTACCATCTTACCCGCCTCCAGCATGGAGGTATACATATGCGGTGCAAATCCGTTTCCCTCCATGATCTGGGCATCATGATTGTATATTTCAAATGCGAGCAAACCCTCCAATGTCACAAAATCCGGTTCTTTTTGTTTGGACCACACCGGATGATTGTAGCACACCAGAAAGCCGTGTTCACCTGCTTTTTTGATTACCTTATTGATGTATTCGGGACTGTACTCTGCCCGCACCCACTCATCTGCAAATTGACACTCTGCCACCTGCTCAGCGGTCAACCCCCACCAGTCAATTTCCCGCTCATCAAACATTACCTGTTTGTCAATATCAGGTGTTTTTGCATAAAAATTCAGGTGATAACAATCGTCCCGGGCATTATCCTCCACCATCTCATGTGCCACTGCAAATTCATATGCATTAATGGCAAGAAACTCCGCATCCGTCAGATCATTGTGCCGCAAAAAGCGTACATGGTCGGTAAATGCCACCACCGAATATCCCAGTGAACGATAGAGGTCTTTGAGTTGCTGCGGAGTGAGTTTTCCATCTGATAAATTGGTATGTGCGTGCATTGCCGCTTTATAAAATTTCCCCGTCGGGGGAATAAGATGGGTTTTCGCCATATCAAACACTCCTTTTCCGATTTTCACTATATTGTATCACCTTTCCAACTCGTTTTCAAGGCGGATTTTTAATATTTACTTATCAATTTTTAACATTTATGGCGCATTTTTTAACCTTTTATTTTGACCCCTCACTTTTTTGAGTTTTTTCCTTGACTTTTACTCCTCTCTCATGTATCATGTAGGCAAATCCGTGCGATGGCACGTCACTTTTTGGAGGTTCGATATGGAACACAAATTCAGATTATCCCCGAAAAATCCCAAAAGTTGGGGAACATTTGACAACAGTTTTCCGCTCGGAAACGGCAAACTGGGTGCTATGGTTATGGCACAACTTGGCGGAGGAATGGATTTTATCAGCTTAAATCAGGACTCTCTCTGGCATGGTCCTGCGCAAGACCGCAACAATCCCGATGCCATCAAATATTACAAAAAAATCCGTGAATTGCTCAAAAATGGCGAGGTGGACGAGGCAGACAAACTCTGCTACATGGCAATGACCTCCATGCCTAAATATTTTGGCGCATATGAACCGATGGGAAAAATGCATATGTATTTTATCCATGATGATAACATCACCGGTCTGATGAAAGAACTGGATTTGCAAAACGGTGTTGCAACCATGGATTACAAAGCAGGCGACTTATCCATTCATCGTGAATATTTTGTATCCCGTCCTGACAATGTGTTTGCCATCAAAATTACCGCCGACAAACCCGAACTGGATGTGTTCTTCAACGTAATGCGCCGTCCCTGTGAAAACGGCACCGAGATTTTAGACAACAATATCCTTTGCATGAGTAACCAGTGTGGTGTGGACGGTGTGAAATTCACCTGCAGTTGGTCAGCAAAAACCGACGGCGAATTTTCCCGCATCGGTGATTTCATCGGCTGCAAAAACGCAAGTGAAATCATCATCTACTTAACCGCAGATACCAGCTTCTATACCGAGGATTATAAAGCCTCTGCCATCAAACAGTTAACCGACGCTATGGCAAAGGATTATGACACCATCAAAAGTGCACACGTTGCCGATTTCAGCGCACTGTTTCACCGTTCCGCCATCGACTTTGGTACACAAAACACAGCTCTCACCACCGACCGGTTGGAAAATCTGCGCAACGGCGGCGATGACCCCGGCTTTGCAGAACTGATTTTCAACTACGGCAAATACCTTCTCATCAGTTCTTCCCGTCCGGGATGTCAGCCCGCAAACCTGCAGGGCATCTGGTGTGACAAGTTTGCCCCCGAATGGGAGTGCAACTACACCATCAACATCAACCTCCAGATCAACTACTGGATTGCCGAGATTGCCGGACTTTCCGAGTGTCACGAGCCTTTCTTTGATTTGCTCGAACGCATGGTGCCCAACGGAGAAAGAACTGCACGCACCATGTATGGTTGCGACGGCTTTATGGCGCATCACTGCACCAATCTGTGGGGCGACACCGCCATCGAGGGCAACTCCTTCCCCTCCTCGGTATGGCCGGTGGGCGGTGCATGGTTGTGTAAACATCTGTGGGATCGCTACCTCTATACCCAGGACAAAGAATTTTTGGAAAAACGTGCGTTCCCCATTCTCAAGAAAGCGGCACTCTTCTTCAGCCAGTATCTGGACGAAGCAGAGGATGGTTGCCTGGTAACCGGTCCGTCCCTCTCCCCCGAGAATGTATACATTACCGATAAGGGAAGAGAAGGTCGCCACTGTATGGCGCCCGAGATGGATAACCAGATTGTTCGCTGTCTGTTCCGTGCAGTACTTGGCGCATACGATGTGCTGGGCTGCCACGATGATCAATACGAACTGTTCCGCACCGTTCATTCCAAACTCCGTCCCACCCGTATCAACCAATACGGTTCCATCATGGAATGGGATAAGGATTATGTGGAGCGCGACCCCGGTCACCGTCACATTTCACCGTTGTTTGCACTGCATCCCGACTATGAAATCACTCCCGACCTCACTCCGGAACTGGCAGAGGCTTGTGACAAAACCATCCAGCGCCGTCTGGAGTATGCGGCGGTTGCCAGCGACAGAGCAGCCGGCAGTTTCCAGGGTTGGAACGGTGCATGGCTTTCCTGCTGCTATTCCAGATTGGAGCAAGGCGAAAATGCAATGCAAACCCTGCTCAACATCTGGCGTAATCCCAAAGCACTCACCGACACCCTGCTCAACAAATACCCTGTTTTCCAGATTGACGGAAACTTCGGTATGGCAGCAGCTGTTGCAGAGATGGTGATTTCCAGTGATGAATACTGTGTAAAACTCCTGCCGGCACTTCCCAAACTCCTCAAAGACGGTTCCTTCCGTGGTCTTTGCACCCGTGGCGGCAACGTGTTTGATGCCGAGTGGAAGGATGGTAAGCTCACCAAGGCATCCTTCACTGCCCGCGCAAACGGCACCTGCCACATCAAGGCAAAGGGCGTTACCGGTGCAGATGCCCCCTTCGAGCTGGACGGCGACTTCATCACCATCACAACCGAGGCAGGCAAAACCTATCATCTTTGCTTTTAATGGTATTACACAAAAAACTCCACCCTTTTATGGGTGGAGTTTTTTATTTTCCCACTATTTTCTTGCCATAATTGCACAGATGAGAAATGGGACATCTGTCGCACTTGGGCGACCGTGCAGGGCAAATCGCCCGTCCGTGCAATACCAATTGATGGCAAAACTTGGATTGATATTCGGGCGGCACGCACTTTTTTAAATCAAATTCAATCTTTACAGGATCTTTGTTTATCGTAAGCCCCATCCGGTTGGACAGACGGATGCAGTGGGTATCTACCACCACTGCGGGCTTGCCGTACACATCACCCAAAATGAGGTTTGCCGTCTTTCGCCCCACCCCTGCCAGAGTGAGCAATTCCTCCATGGTATCCGGTACACGCCCATCAAATTTTTCCACAATATCCCGGGAAGAGGCAATGATGTTTTTTGCCTTATTACGGTAAAATCCACACGGGCGTACATCCTCCATCAGTTCCTCCAAATCCGCATTGGCAAAATCCTCGGGGCTTTGATATTTCTGAAATAAATCCTTTGTCACAACATTTACCCGCGCGTCGGTGCATTGCGCTGCAAGCTGCACCGATACCAGCAGCTCATGCGGCGTACGAAAATCCAACGTACAATCCGCATCCGGGTACATTGTTTCAAAAATTTTCTGTATTTCCAATACTTTTTCTTTTTTTGTCATACCGCTTCATTCCTTTATCAAACGTATCTGTTCTCCCTCCACAACCATCCGATTGCCCGAAAGGATATCTGACGGAATATGCTTGGAAATGATTTTCCTATCGGTAAGGTAATGTACAAAGTCGCGCAACCGCGCACTCCCACCAAACACCTGATCGAGCACATCCCTGATTACATCCTCAGTCTGCCGATAACTGCTATTTGCCGGCACCATTGCTGATTTTACCTGACGCCGTTCATCTACACGAGGAAGAATGAGCCGATGGTTCTCATCACCAAATATCCGGACCACAGATTCGAGCAAAAATACATTCCACTCATAATCAATTTTGGGAAACACCGAAAAATCGCTAATCCGCCGTAAAAATAAAAATCCGTCCTCTGCCATTTCTTTTTCCAAAATCGCAAAGATTTTGGTGAGCGTCACAGATGAAATGGAAAAATTTTCCCGCACCACATATCGATCTCGGCTGATTCGTATCATTTCCTCCGGGCGTCGATAGAGCATCTGCGTTCCCGTGTTTTCCGAAAACCCAAGTTTTTTAGAATACGCCGCCAAATCGTCACAGGAAAATTCCCCTACACGATGAGCATATGCCACCAACACATTTTCGATGGAAAAATTCCGTTCCAGCTTGGTGCGGGAAATATGCGGACGGCGGAAATGATATTCCTCCCGGAACAAATCTGCGCAAAGGGAGAAAATATTATTTTTATTTTCTATATGGTTTCGCTCATACAATGCAGGAAAGATATCACGCGTTGTATCATAAAGTACTGTATCATTGAGGTAACCATAAAAAATTTCCATGTTTTTTTCGATACAATCTTTTAGTGCGGCGCGTTCTTCATCCGTCACCGAAAGCAGACTGCGCGCAATCAGGTAGTTATAATCCCACATGAGAATATTTTCATTGATGAGCACCGAATTGACATAGATAGCATCTGAAATGCCGGGGAACTGACGACGCAACTCCTCCTTCGAAACCGCCCGTCCTGCCTGCACCAGATATTCTTCAATCATACCGTTTGCAGAAATTTTGTCGGGAATTTTTTTCAAAATATCTCTGGTAAAATAGAAATCTTCCGAAAAATAGTATTTGAGCACACCATGCAAATACCATTTATTGCCGATACTGCTCTTTTTCTCCAACTCATCCTGAAAACGCAGAAACAAATCCGCATATAAAAAACTATCCTCATCGCTTCGTACGATATATCGGTAAATCTTTTTGAGCAAACTGCTTTTGATGGATACCGACGCAGGAGAAATATATTTCCCCTTATCACACAGCACCAGATTACGGGTAAGAAATACCGTAAGACTACGGTCGTTGTGTTCATACTTGTTTACATCAAAAATCTCCCGTACCAGCGTTTTGAGGCGGCTCAATTCCTCCTCACGATGAATGCTGATGCCCTCCGGGAAATAACGGCGGATGCACATTTCATAATATTGACGAATATCTGCTTTACGAAAAATATATCCATTATGCATGGAATAGTCGGTTTTTAGTGCATATTTTATCAAATCATATGAGCTAATGGTAATCCAACCCGCAGATTTTAACCGTTCATTGAGTTTATAATGTACCGATTCCAAAATTTCAAAATCCGGAATACACTCCTGCAAAATCCCCCTCAGCCCGGAAGAAAACTCATCTGCATCCAGGTTAACCAAAAATAGTTCCATCTCATCCAGGCGTTTTAACTTGGGATACACACCCGTACGAATGGCATAGTTTACCACATACATTTCCATGTCAAGGGAGAGGGTAATATCCGACAGGCGAAACATTCGTTTATCCGATACATTGTTCAACGTAAAGGTGACCAGAATGGATATCAGGCTTCTCATATCCTTTTCTACCTCTTTGAGCATCTGTCGCACCCGTTCTTTGGATACACCGATTTCCTGCCCGATGGCAGTAAGAGTTTTCCCCGCCGCCTTCTGACGATATAGATCGTAAAACCGGTTCCGGCAAATTACTCCCACCATTCCGCTTACCACCTCTTGTGCCGGCCTGCGGAAAGTAGTTAATGCCGCAACCACACGTTTTACCGCAGTAGGGCTCAAAAGTGCGCCCGTCTGCCTGACAAAGGTTCCAATATCGGTTACATCGCCAATGGTCTCTGCGCCAGCGGCTTTAAGCTCACCAATGATTTTCCCCGACAAGCCTGCCGCTTTTAGGCAATCCACATCCAGTTCAAAATTGTCCGGATGAAGCACCACTGTTTTCCCTAATCTGCGGTGGTGTCTGCCACTGACACGATATTCGTTCCAATACTGTAAAATGCGTCGGATATATACCTCGCCAAAATTCTTTTCCCGCCGCAAATCACTCAGGTCAAATGCCGCCAAATCGCGCATATATAAAAGCCCATGACTGTCACAATACCGCTTAAATAGATTAAAATGCCGTCCGCCAAACACCTCGGCAACCGTCATTTCCGCCTCTTTTTCGTCCACCTCCGGATACATGGGCGCATATTCATTTTCTTTTCGTTTGGGAAATTCGTGGTATCGCTCTATAATCTTTTTAATTTTCCCATCACCCAATCCGCGTACCTGTTTCAACGCAAAAAAATCAAAGTCCTTGAGCTCATCCATAAACTCAAGTCCCTCATCTGCGCAGTATTTCACAAATAGGTGAAACATATTTTCTCTGTATACTTCCGAAATCTTTTCCATGACAACCCCATTCCTGCCCATATATGGGCATATACCTGTTCCGGCAGTCAGTCCCAGGGTGTTTATCATGCTGTACTTGACATATTAATCTTATTATACAACATTTTTTGACATTTGACCACCCCTTTTTGGGGATTGAAACATGTAAATTTTTGTTATTTTTTTAGTGAGTTTGCACAAACAAAAAACGCCGCACTTTTTGTGCGACGCTTTTGTTGCTTATAAATTTTCCACCAGATTATTGACCCAGTTCCCCTTTTTAAGTCGATGATGAATCAGGAATATCTTTACCGTTTCCTCTGCAAAAAACATGGTATACACCACCCCGATGGGAAGCCGCCACCACAGACCTGCCATCCATACCAAGGGTAGAGAAATCGCCCATACTACAACCCCATCAAGCAGCAGACAAAATCTGGTATCGCCTCCACTTCGAAGAGTTCCCACAATATGGGTATGATTATAATTACGCAGAATCATGATCACGGCAATTACAAAAAGTATCTGATACGCCATGTGCACCACCTCGCCCGATACATCAAACAGTTTGAGGGCAACAGGGGAAATCCCTACAAGTGCGACACCAATCAACGCACCTAATATGATAGAAAGAGCGGAAAAGCGCGCCGCATACTCTTTGGCAAGGGCAAAATTACTCCTGCCCATCTCCCGTCCAATCATCACAGCCGTCGCATTTCCCATACCAATCATAAAGATATTGAGCAATCTCTCCACTGTTGCGGCAATATTTACCGCCGCGACCACATCGGTACCCATTCTCCCGTATACCACCGAATACATACAAACACCCAGTCCCCACATGGTTTCATTGAGAATAACAGGGATTGCCGTACGGAAAAACCGCACAATGAATTCACGGGTAACCGCAAGCACGTCCCCCAACCGCACCGCCAATGCCGGAATACGTATATACACAATCAGGAGTGTCAACGCCAGCTCCACCACACGGGTAATGGTAGTGGCAAGTGCGGCACCGCGTACACCCATTGCTGAAATACCAAACGCACCAAAAATGAGGATATAGTTTAATGTGCCGTTACACACCAATGATACCGCCGCAAGCACCAATGGAATTTTGGGGCGCGCAGTACTTTTTAATGCAAAAGAAAATGCAAAGGAAATTGCCATAGGAGCATAGCTGAATGCAATAATACGCAGATATCCCACACCAAGTTCTACCACCTCGGCATCATCCGGCGAGAAAATGCGCATGAGTGCATGGGGAAAGAGAATTGCCGCCGCAGTAAACACACCCGACACCAATACGCCGGCTATCATGTTCACCGCAACCATCTTGCGGATGGAGTCTTCATCCCCCTTGCCATGAAACTGTGAAATAAACACCGAGCAACCACTGCACACGCCAAACAAAATCAGGCTGAGTACAAAAAACACCTGATTTGCAAGCGATACACTGGCAATGGCCGCCTCACCCAGTTTACCTATCATCACATTATCCAACAGGTTCACGCCGGTAGTGAGCAGATTTTGCATGGCAATCGGCACACTGAGCATGACAAATGTTTTCAAAAATCCTTTATCGGTAAAACACCCCTTGACGGCGTTCATATGTATCCTCCTCACATAGCAAACCGCATCACACAACTCTGTGCAATGCGGTATGTTTCACATTAACCCAACCGTTCTTCCAAAAGAGACGCAAGTGCGGTCGCATCCTTGCGGATTTCCTCCACATCACTGCCCTCCAGCATCACACGCACCAAAGGTTCTGTGCCGGACGGACGAATGAGCACCCGTCCGTTATTGTGAAATTTTTCTTCAATCCTGCGGATTTCAGCGGCAATCACCGTATCCTCGGCATAGGTTTCCTTGTATTCGTTGCGGATGTGGGCATTGACCAACACCTGGGGCAACACATTTACTGCACTTGCCAGTTCACTCATCTTACCGCCACTGTCGCGCAACACACTGACCAGTTGCACTGCAGTGAGCAACCCATCGCCGGTGGTGTTGTGCTCCAAAAATATGATATGACCCGATTGTTCGCCGCCAATCACATATCCGTTTTCCAGCATATGCTCCAGCACATAGCGGTCGCCCACCTTGGTCTGCGCATAAGAAATCCCCATCTCATCCAACGCCAGGAAAAACCCCAGATTACTCATCACGGTTGCCACCACCGTGTTTCCTGCAAGTTTTCCCTGCTTTGCAAGGCTACGCGCACACACCGCCATAATCTTATCGCCATCCACCATCTCACCCGCCTGATCTACCGCAAGCAGTCGGTCGGCATCGCCATCAAACGCAAGCCCCAAGTCAAAATTCCCCTCCCGGACCAGTTGCTGCAATCCCTCCATATGGGTAGAGCCGCAATTAAGATTGATGTTGCTTCCATCGGGAGTGTCGCAGATTGCCACAACCTCTGCCCCCAGTTCACACAATGCATCCTGTGCACACACAGACGACGCACCATTGGCGCAATCTATGGCAATACGCATTCCTTCAAAATTACCGGAAACGGTTCCTTTGATAAATTCAATATACTCTCTCTTTGCCTCGGACAAGGTAGAAACTCTGCCCACACCGGCACCAATTGGCAATTCACCCATGGATTTTCCATCCAGAATGTATTCCTCGATTTCCTCCTCCACGCTGTCCGGCAGTTTGTATCCATCTGCACTGAAGAATTTGATGCCGTTATATTCCATAGAATTGTGTGATGCCGAAATCACAACACCAGCATCCATCTGGTTTGCACGAGTCAGGTATGCCACCGCCGGTGTGGGAACCACGCCTGCCAGCACCGCCTGTGCACCCACCGAACAGATACCTGCCACCAGTGCCGCCTCAAGCATATCGCCCGATGCACGGGTGTCTTTCCCCACCAGAATACGAGGTTGATGGTCGGAATGTTTTGTGAGCACCAGTGCACCTGCCTGCCCCAACTGAAAGGCAAGCAACGCTGTTAACTCCGTATTTGCAATTCCTCTTACACCGTCTGTTCCAAAAAGTCTACCCATAACATGCTCATCCTTTCCATTCAAACTGATTTATTTTACCTGCAAAGATACCGTCACTGTTGATGAAATGGCATCATCTGCAAAAGCCACACCCTCCGGTAACTCCAGACCTACTTGCGCCGTAACCGCCTCTCGCACGCCACTCACTTCAATGGGCACGGTGAAAATCTCAGTGATATCTGCCAATATCTGTGCATCTCCTTTTACCGTCACCCGTTCGGGTACAACTGTCGCCTCTATCGTATTCCCATTTGCATTGGTCTGCTCGGTCAATGCCGGTTTTACCGTTAATATTTTGGTAGGAAGTACCTCATAATATACATCGGTATATTCCACGTTTTTGATGATACGCTCGTCGGTCACCTCATTATTGGAGGCGTCGTACAGTTTGATTTTATACAATCCCTTGACGTCTTGTGCAACATCCGAAAAATCCACTGTAATAGCGCAATGAGCGACCCGTTCCAACAAGGATTTTGGTCCTGTCAGGGTAATGGTAGCCGGCGAAGAAGTGCTCTCTCCCAGCACAAAACCTGCACGCATACTCCCCTTGGAATTCACCTCGATGTCCCGCTGCTCGGACACTACTCTATCCACCGTCAATTGCACGTTATATGGTTTTTTCTCCAGAATTTCAATTCCGTCCGAGCCAAAATTGATGTTCACAGGCAAGGAATAGGTACCTTCCCGGGTAATGCCAAGCATATCTACCATGGCAACCATTTCGGTGTTGTAAATACCCGAAATCAATCTGCGTCTGCCCCGGATTTTGATATCAATGGTATCGTCATCCGTTTCTACCAGCATCAGCTTTCCGTCTTCAAATTCCTGCACCATATTGGTATAGGTAACCGGAATCCCTCTCACCCAGGTTTCGTAAGACGGATTTTCCACATATACCACATAAATCCAAAGAATAACCGCAATCACTACTGCACTGATTCTCAAAAACCAATTGGTCTGGTAAAATTTCATTTTTTCTTCACCGCCCATCCCTTGATTTTCGCCTTTGCCTTGGCATGAACACGGGCAGTTTCGGTTGCATGGGTTTCGCAAAGGGTTTTTTCCAGTGCACGCTTTAAGGTGTCGCCATTCAAATTCCGGGTCATATCACCATTGATGGCGATAGAAATTTTTCCCGTTTCCTCCGACACCACCACCACCACGCAATCTGCATTTTCCGAAATACCGATTGCCGCACGGTGACGGGTACCCAATTCCTTGCTTAAATTATTGTTTTGGGTCAGGGGCAAAAAGCATGCCGCCGCCTTGATGCGGTCGTCTCCGATAATCACCGCACCGTCATGCAGGGGGGTATTGGGAATAAAAATATTTACAAGCAGTTGTGCCGAAACATCCGAGTTGATTTCCACACCCGTCTTGGTAATATCGGCAAGCTTGGTGGTGCGCTCCACCACCATCAGCGCACCAATTTTATGTTCAGAAAGATGTACTGCCGCTTCTACCAACTCACCGATGGTATGGCTCACATCCAGACCGTCGGGCGAAAAAAACCATCCTACCGAACTTCTGCCCACCTTTTCCAAGGCACGGCGCAATTCGGGCTGGAATACAATAAGCAGTGCAATCAATCCTACCTGCATGGCATTTCTCAAAATGTAACTGAGTGAATTAAACTGCAACCAACCGGACAGTTGCGTTACCACAACAAGAATTACAATGCCCTTGATAAGCTGTACCGCACGGGTTTCCTTTACCAGTTTTACACCCTTGTAGATAAAAAATGCCACAATGGCAATATCCAAAATATCCCTTAGCCGAAGCATTTTTATGTTTTCAATAATCATGGTCCAAAAGGCTTGCATTCGTTTCCCTCCTGTCGGTTTTTGTATGTCAAAACTAATTTACTGCATGATATTTTATTATACTAAATTCCAACGCATTTCGCAAGTATTTCGCCAAAAAAATATTTAAGTTATGTATTTTGTATTTCGGTTATATAAATCATGTTGCCATCCACCCTTTCCCGGCCACCAATTTTTCCATCCGCTGTAGGGGGAAAGCATTTACCATACATCGAAAATTATTCCGCTACATTACTCTTTGATTTTTGTTAGAAAAACCCCTGCAAGCACAAGCACTTGCAGGGGTTTATTATCTCATTTTCCGATTTTGCCGCACATATTCATACATCAAAACACCGCACGCAACCGCGGCATTGAGCGACTCTGCGCCCCCACGCATGGGGATGATGACCTTGCGGTCACACCGGGCAAGAACGGCATCACTTACCCCGTTTGCCTCGTTTCCCACCACAATGGCACATTTACCGGTTAAATCTGCATCAAAGCAACTCTCGGTTGCTTCCAAGCTGCCTGCCACTGCGTCAAATCCTGCGTTCAATAGGGTTTCCAGACCCTCACCATACGTTTGCTCCCGATACACCGGCACCGCAAACAGGCTTGCCATGGTGGCACGCGCCACCTTGGGGTTATACAAATCCACGCACCCCTTGGAAAGCACCACCGCCTCAGCTCCTGCCGCATCTGCCGTGCGGATGATGGTACCCAGATTACCCGGGTCGCTCACGCAGTCCAGATATACGGCAAAAGATAGATTTTCAAAAGAGCTTGGGGTAATTGGTCTGTCTAAATTTTTGACCACACCCAAAATCCCTTGGGAATTGACAGTGGTTTTTAAGGTGGCAAACAGCCGTTCGGGCAGACGGAATACGTCACACGAAACCCCTTGGGGCACATCGGCACCATCTGCGGCAAATAGTGCGGTCACTTGCGCGCCAAGGCGCAGAGCATCCTCCACCAGCCGTTTTCCTTCGATGAGAAAAGCACCTGCACGGTCACGTCCTTTTTTTTCGAGCAGCTTTTTTGCCGCCTTAATCTGTGCGTTTTCGCCACTTTCTATCCGCCGTTCGGTCATATTTTGTCACACTCCGTATTACAAAAGTCATTTTCTGCCACATCCGAGCCACAAAAGGCATACGAAATCCCCAAAATATACAATCAAAGATTGATGTGGTATGGAACAGGTGCTATCATCTGCAGCATATCAGGTGCAAAACACCGGAAAGGAAAGATAGCCCGTAAAAAACCAAACCACCATACTTCTGCATGCAGAAATATAGTGGTTGATGTTTGCTTCTTATAAAGCTGCTTTTGCCTTTTCAACAAGGCTTGCAAACCCTTCGGGATCCGAAATAGCAATCTCGGAGAGCATCTTGCGGTTCATGTCGATTCCTGCACGCTTGAGGCCGTTCATGAAACGCGAGTAGTTGATGTCGTTCATCTTTGCTGCCGCGCTGATTCGGGTAATCCAAATCCGACGGAAGTCACGTTTTTTCTGCTTTCTGCCAATGTATGCATACACCAGCGATTTCATCACTGCCTGGTTGGCAGTACGGAAGCACTTGCTCTTTGCGCCACGGTAACCCTTGGCAAGCTTCAGTACCCGTTTATGTCTTTTTCTGGTCGCCAGTGCGCCCTTTACTCTAGCCATTTGTATTCCTCCTCAATTACTTATTTGCACAGGATCAGTTTCTTGATGGTAGCTGCATTTGCACTGGATGCATATGCGCTCTTACGCAGACCACGTTTTCTCTTGGTGGACTTCTTGGTCAGAATGTGACTGCGATAGGCCTGTCCGCGTTTTACCTTACCATTTTTGGTAACCTTGAAACGCTTTGCACTGGCCCGGTGTGACTTTAATTTCGGCATAGTGATTCGCTCCCTCCAAATATGTTCAAACATTCTTTTGTAAGAGATGTTTGTCAGCTTTGCTTTTTGTCTGCCTTCTTTTCACCTGCGGCAGCAATTACCATAAACATGTTCCGGCCTTCCATCTTAGGCTCCTTTTCCATGGTGCCTGCATCGGATACCGCCTCGGCAAACCGCTCCAAAAGCACTTTGCCCAGAGAGGAATGGTTCATCTCTCTGCCACGGAACCGTACGGTAATCTTTACCTTGTCACCGGCCTTCAAAAACTTGATGGTATGATTAACCTTTGTTTCAAAATCGTGGGTGTCTATCGACGGGGAAAGACGGATTTCCTTTAAGGTAACCGTTTTTTGGTTTTTGCGTGCCTCTTTATCACGCTTGGCAAGCTCAAACTTGTACTTTCCGTAATCCATGATTTTGCACACCGGCGGTTTTGCCTGCGGCGCAATCTTTACCAGGTCCACGCCACGATCATTCGCCTTTTGCATGGCCTCTTCAATGGACACGATACCCAACTGCGATCCGTCTGTGTCCACCAAGCGGACTTCCTTGTCGCGGATCTGTTCGTTAATCATCAATTCCTTGTTACTGATAACCAAGCACCTCCCAATCATGCTTTCAAAACCGATGAAATGAAAAAATTGAAACAAAAAAGCGGACGCAACACGCCCACTCATCCGGTTGAAGAAACATGCGCAAGAATATTGCGCAATCATCTTCGGATATAGACCCCAACAGTAAAGACTGCGAGGTGAGAAGCGGGCTTCTGCTTTGCTTTCCAAAGTATTATATCACCCATCGGGCAGATTGTCAAGCGTTTTTTTGAAAAATTTCCATACCGCACGCAAAATACGTGCGGTATGGAAACACATCGTTCTTATTCTTCTTCCCAGTTGTGGAAAATCTCTTGCACGTCGTCATTATCTTCCATGGCATCAATGAGTTTTTCCATCATCAAAATATCCTTTTCGTCGGTGAGCTTCACGGTGGTTTGGGGAATCATCTCCGCCTCTGCCGATACAAAGCTGTAACCCTTTTCTTCCAATGCATCACGCACCTTGGAAACCACATCCGGGTCGGTGGAAATTTCAAAAATTTCCTCCTCGGCATTAAAATCGGTTGCACCACATTCGAGCGCATCCTCCATCACGGTATCCTCGTCCAGGTCATCCCGGTTAATAATGATAATGCCCTTGCGGTCAAACATCCAGCCCACCGAGCCGGTGGTGCCGAGGTTGCCCCCAAACTTATCAAAATAGTGGCGCATATCGCCTGCAGTACGGTTGCGGTTGTCGGTAAGGGTCTGCACAATCACTGCCACACCGTTTGGACCGTAACCTTCATACTGAATGTTTTCAAAATTATCCAGATTTTGCTCTCCGGATGCCTTTTTGATGCAACGAGCAATATTTTCGTTGGGCATATTGTTGCTCTTTGCCTTGGCAATGGCATCTTTGAGCCGTCCGTTTACGTCGGGGTCGGCGCCGCCGGATTTTACCGCCACGGCAATCTCACGCCCCAGCTTGGTGAAAATCTTCGCCTTTTGTGCGTCGGTTTTCTCTTTTTTGTGTTTGATATTGGACCATTTGGAATGTCCTGACATGCTAACAGCCTCCAGTTTTATTTTTCTATTCTTCCAACAAAAAGGCAAGTGCCTTTTGGATGTACATATCCCAGAAAGACCACGAGTGTTCGCCCGGTCCTTCTTCATAGCGGTGATCAAACCCCTTCTCTGCAATCGCAATTCGAAATGCGGTATTTGCTCCGTATAAAAAATCCTCGGTACCGCAAGCCTGATACAGGCGGGGTTTTACCCTGCCGGATTTGGCAAGATCGCTTGCAAGGTGCATGAGGTCATGCTCGGTTCCCCTCGCATCGGTCACATCCCCCAGGATGAGCTTTCGTAAGGGCTGCGCCTCGGGCATTGCCGAAAGCATCCCCACATCCAGCGCACCTGAAAGTGCCGCTGCACCACCGTACTGTTCAGGTTTGGTGAGTGCCATTTTATAGGCACCGTAACCGCCCATGGAAAGTCCGCCTACAAAGGTATCCTCCCGTCGGTGGCTCAAATGAAACAGATTTCTCGTCAGGGTAACCAGTTCGTTGGTAATGAAAGTGAAATATGCGTCGCCATATGCCATGTCGGTATAAAAGCTCTTTTGTGCACCGGGCATAATCACCGCAATTCCCATATCCCGTGCATACCGTTCGATACTGCTGTATCGGCACCAGCCGGTGCAGTCTTCATTCAAACCATGCAACAGGTAAATGGTGCGGATGTGCTCTGATTGCCGTTCGGGAACAATTGCGCAAAATGCCACGTCCATCCCCAGTACAGCCGAGCGGATGTTGCACTGCAAAAGCGCCATAGGTATCCTTCCTTCCTGTTTCTGACCATATTTTATTATTATAATAGATTTCATAGAAAAAGTCAAGGCTTTGGAAAATGCGAAGGTGTGGCACAAACATGGGGAAATTTTTAGCAATGTGGATATTGAAAAACAATAAATTTTATGTTATACTGATTTTGTATGTAATTTTACGCATAATAAAGGAAAGAACAACCCGGACATCAGCGTTTACAAAATGAGAGGAGATACAAATGGAAGCGACCAAACAAGCATACCTGTGCGAGATCGTTTCGATGGACGAAATCGCCGAGAAAACCTTTGACCTGCGCTTTCGCTGCACTCAAATGGCAGCAGAGGCAAAGGTAGGACAATTTGTGCATATCAAATGCGGAAACGACATCAACACCCTGCTCCGCCGCCCCATCAGCATCTGTGATGTAGAGGGGGATGTGATGCGCGTTATTTTTGAAGTGCGTGGTGAAGGCACTGCCCTTCTGGCACAGAAAAAAGTGGGTGAACAACTGGATGTTATGGGACCGCTCGGACGTGGATTCAACCCCATAGAAGGCAAGTGTGCCGTAATCGGCGGCGGCATTGGTACCTTCCCCTTGCTCATGCTTGCAAAATCCCTGAATGCACCCGACGTGTATCTGGGGTTTCGCAACAAAGATAGAGTATTATTGGAAGAGGATTTCACCTCCGCCGGCGGCAATGTAACCGTTACCACCGATGACGGTAGCTATGGTTACCACGGCTTTGCCATCGACAAACTCAAAGAAAATCTGGACGGCGTGGAAAAAATCTATGCGTGCGGTCCTACCCCCATGCTCAAAGCGGTTCAGACCTTGTCTGCCGAAACGGGTATCCCGGCAGAGCTTTCCATGGAGCAACGAATGGGCTGCGGCATTGGTGCGTGCCTGACCTGTGCATGTAAGGTAAACGGTCACTATGCACACGTCTGCAAAGCAGGGCCGGTATTCAAAGCAAGTGAGGTGAACCTGGATGAGTAATATGAAGGTAAATTTTGCCGGTGTGGAATTTGCCAACCCGGTAGTAACCGGCTCGGGCACATTCGGCTTTGGCAAAGAATATGGCGAATATGTAGACATCGCACAATTGGGTGGCATTACCTTAAAAGGTCTTACCCTTGCCATGCGCGAGGGAAACAAACCGCCGCGCATCGCAGAAACACCTGCCGGCATCTTAAATAGCGTAGGCTTGCAAAATCCGGGTGTGAAATATTTTGTTTCCCGTGAGCTCCCCAAGCTGGCCCAATCCGGCACACGCCTGATTGCAAACATTGCCGGAAACACCATTGAGGAATATTGCGAGATGGCGCAAATTCTTTCGGATTCTGCCATTGACCTCATTGAAATGAACATCTCCTGCCCCAACGTAAAAGAGGGCGGTGTGGCATTTGGCGTATGCCCCGACACGGTAGAACGTATCACCTCGGCAGTGCGCAAACACTGCAAAAAGCCGTTGGTGGTAAAACTTTCCCCAAATGTAACCGACATCACCGAAACCGCGCGCGCCGCAGAAAGCGGCGGTGCAGACGGGATTTCCCTCATCAACACCCTTTTGGGCATGAAAATCGACATTAAAACCCGTCGCCCGGTACTGGCAAACAATGTAGGCGGTCTGTCGGGACCTGCGGTAAAACCGGTTGCGGTGCGTATGGTATGGCAGGTGGCAAATGCAGTAAAACTTCCCATCATCGGCATGGGCGGTATCATGACAGGTGAGGATGCGGTGGAGTTCCTTCTGGCAGGGGCAACACTGGTATCGGTAGGAACGGCAAACTTTGTCGACCCCGCAGCAAGCATCAAGGTGCGGGACGGCATTGCAAAATATATGCAGGAAAACGGCGTGTCGGATGTGAATGAACTCATCGGCGCAGTAAAACCAAACTAATTCATTAGGAGGAACACAAACATGTTGACAAGAGAAAGAGTAATCGAAATCCTCAAAGAGGCAGGCGTATTGCAGGAAGGCCATTTTCTGCTCACCTCGGGACGGCACAGTGACAAATACATGCAGTGTGCAAAGATTTTCCAGGACGCAAAATACAGCGAAGAGCTTTGCCGTGATCTGGCAGAGCAGTTTGCAGATGATGATATTCAGTTGGTCATCGGTCCTGCCATCGGTGCCATCCAGATGTCTTATGAAGTAAGCCGTCATCTTGGCGTGAAAAACATTTTTGCAGAGCGCGAAAATGGTGCCATGACCCTGCGCCGCGGTTTTACCATTGAGCCGGGTCAGAGAGTACTGGTGGTTGAGGATGTGGTTACCACCGGCGGTTCGGTGCGCGAGGTCATCGACATTGTAAAAGAGCAGGGCGGCGTGGTTGCCGGCGTTGGCGTGGTGGTAGACCGCACCAACGGACAAATTGATTTTGGCGTAAAACTCAAATCGGTCATCTCCATGGAGGTTATCTCCTATGAAGCAGACGAATGTCCGCTATGCAAGCAGAATCTGCCGTTGGTAAAACCGGGTAGCCGCAAAATCTGCTAATTAGAAGGGGTTGTTACCATGATAAAATTCGGTCCGTCGGGAAACGGGGATGCATTTTATGCGGCAGGTTACAAATCCTCCGTCCAGATGCCCCTCTATCTTTCCCAAATCGGATTGGACGCATATGAATACCAATGCTCCAAAGGGGTAAAAATTACCCAGCCCACCGCACAAAAACTGGGAGAAGCCGCACGGGAGCACGGCATTGCACTTAGTATCCACGCACCCTACTACATCAATCTTGCCACCGACGATGAGGAAAAACGGGTGCGCGGTGTGAAATACATCACCGACACCCTGCAGGCGGCAGACTGGATGGGAGCAACACGGATTGTAGTGCACTCGGGTGCCTGTGCCAAAATGGAGCGGCGCACCGCCATGCAATATGCCGAAAAAACCCTGCGCCTTGCCCTGGACGAGGCAAAAAATCTTGGTCTTTCACATGTGCACATCTGCCCTGAAACCATGGGAAAAATCAATCAGCTGGGCGATCTGGACGAGGTCATCGAATTGTGTCGGATTGACGATTCTTTTCTGCCCACCATTGATTTTGGGCACCTGAATGCCCGCACCCACGGAGGCTTGAGTACCTTTGAGGCGTTCGAGGCAGTGTTTGACAAAATAGAAAACGGCTTGGGTCGTGACCGTCTGAACGGATTTCACAGTCATTTCAGCAGAATTGAATTTACCGCAGGCGGCGAAAAGATGCATCACACCTTCGCCGATATCCAATATGGTCCGGAATTTGAGCCTGTGATAGAGCTTTGTTACCGCAAGGGACTTTCCCCCACCATCATCTGTGAATCGGCAGGTACCATGAGTGAGGATGCGCTCACCATGAAGCAGTATTATCTTTCCTTGCAGGAGGGGAATCGCCATGAATAACAGACTTTCCCGTCTTCGCGCGCAAATGGCGGAGGCAAGGTTGGATGCCCTTTTGATCACCGACCGCAAGAATGTGTTTTATGTCAGTGGATTTTCCGGAACGGCAGGGTATCTTCTGATCACCTATACCGAGCAACTGTTGGTGACCGATTCGCGTTATACCGAGCAGGCGGCAAAGCAGGCAATCGGATTTACGGTGGAGGATGTTGCCGATTTTCGGTTGGAGACATTTGCCGGCAAGGGAAAAATCGGGTTTGAAGATTTATCCATTACCTTTGCCGAATACAAACGATTTGCCGAAAAGTTGGGCGAGCTTACCCCCATTGGCAAGATGTTGCTCAATCTTCGTGCAATAAAAGATGTTGCCGAAATTGATGCGGTGCGCAAGGCGTGTGAAATTACCGACCGTGCCTTTTCTCATATCCTCACGGTACTGCGCGCAGGCATGACAGAGCGCGAGGTTGCCATCGAGCTGGAATTTTTCATGCGGCGTGAAGGAGCCTCAGGGATGTCGTTTGATACCATTGTTGCCTCTGGCGCAAGGGGGTCGCTGCCCCACGGCGCACCTACCGATAAGATAATTGCTCCGTTGGAGCTTGTTACCATGGACTTTGGTTGTGTATACAACGGCTATTGCAGTGATATGACCCGCACAGTAGGCGTTGGGGATATCACCATCGGTCAGAATGAGGTGTACGGTGCGGTGCTCAGTGCACAGGAGCTGGTGCTGGAGCATATCGCCCCCGGCAGAACGGGGCGGCAGATGCATGCCCTCGCGGCAGATTTTTTAAACGAATCCTTCCCGGGTCGGTTCGGACATGGGTTGGGTCATGGTGTAGGATTGGACATTCATGAAGAGCCTTCCCTGTCACCGCGTAGCGAGCACATCCTGGTACCGGGAAATATCGTTTCGGTGGAACCGGGCGTTTACCTGCCGGGAGAGTGCGGTGTGCGCATTGAGGATTTGGTGCTCATCACCCCCGATGGATATGAAAATTTTACCCATTCTGCCAAAGAATTGAGAATTGTGTAAAAAAAAGCTTGTATTTTGGACGTATATCGTTTAGAATAGAGGTATATAAGAAATAATAGTGTTTTGGAGGGATTACAAATGATTTCTGCAGGAGATTTTAAAAACGGTGTAACCTTTGAGCTGGACGGCAACGTATTTCAGATTGTTGAGTTCCAGCATGTAAAACCGGGTAAGGGTGCTGCTTTTGTTCGCACCAAGCTCAAAAACGTTATCACCGGCGGCGTGGTGGAGCGTACCTTCCGCCCGACCGAGAAAATGCCCAAGGCAATGATCGAGCGTAAAGACTATGAGTATCTGTATCAGGATGGCGAGCTGTTCTACTTCATGGATCAGGAAACCTACGAGCAGATTCCGCTCAATGAGAGCCAGCTGGGCGATTCGCTCAAGTTTGTAAAGGAAAACATGGTAGTAAAAGTACTCTCTTACAAGGGCAATGTATTCGGTGTTGAGCCCCCCACCTTTGTGGAACTGCTGGTTTCGGAAACCGAGCCGGGCTTCAAAGGCGATACTTCCACCGGTGCAGTAAAACCTGCAACCTTGGAAACCGGTGCTACCATCAACGTTCCGCTGTTTGTTGATACCAACGACGTCATCCGTGTAGATACCCGTACCGGCGAGTATATGGAGCGCGTATAATATTTCAAAAATCCAATAAGGAGGTTTATTATCATGGAAAATATTTCGAATCAGATTTCCTACCTCAAAGGTCTGATGGACGGTCTGAACTTTGACGAAACCACCAACGAAGGCAAAATCTTCAAAGCAATGATGAATGTGTTTGAAGAAATCAACGATACCATCGATGACCTGTATGATTATCAGGACGAACTCACCGAGCAGATGGAACTCATCGACGAGGACCTGGCAGCCGTTGAGGAAGAACTCATCGACGAGTGCGATTGCGACTGTGATTGTGACTGCGATTGCGACTGTGATTGCGACGATTATGACGACATCGACTACTATGAGGTTGATTGCCCCAACTGTGGCGAAATCGTTTGCCTGGACGAAGATTTCTTTGACGAGGACGGCGATATCATCTGCCCCAACTGCAAACAGCCCATCGAAATCGAATTTGATTGCGATTGTGACGATTGCGACTGCGAAGAATAAAAAAACGCACACAAAAAGCCTTTCCCATAAGGGAAAGGCTTTTTTCTTTTTCTCTCATTTATTTTCTTTCCGGTTTGAAGTGCCGGATTGCCATCATCACTGCGATTGCGCCGGCAACAGGAAATATTGTGCTCACCAGCATTCCTGCTTTCATTCCCACCTGCTCGACAGTAAGGTTTGCAGTAGCCCCGATTTTCAGCGCAAGGTCACTTGCCGACACATGGTCCACCACAATTCCCATCAACTGCGGTGCAACCGAAGCGCCAAAGTCGCCCCCTGCCGCCATGAGTGCAAATGCGCCCACGCCTGCGCCCGGAACATTTTCTTCCATCATAATAAGCGTTCCCGGCCAGAGCATGGAAGTACAAACACCCGTTAAAATACACGCCATAAAAGAAAGTGCTGTGTTGGACGAAAAGCTCACCACCAGGTAACACACCACTGCGCCAAGCATACCGCAAAGCAACATGGCAAAAATGTTTTTGCCGTATCTGGCATAGGTGATGCGCGTAATCCCCAGCAAAATTGCAAAGGTCGCCATACCGAAAATATCGCCCAGTGTTTTGTCGATGCCCAATGCCTTTTCCATATAACCCGATATCCATGTGGACATATTGTTTTCTGCCGCGCCGCCAAAAAAGATGCACGCAAGACAAATCAGCAGACCGATGGTGCGTTTTTTGGTTCCTTGCACACTCCTGCCCTCTGCCACAGATGCGCCGATATCAGGCATGGGAGAAATCATAAAAAGCACCGCCGCCGCAATGGGCCAAAGCGCAAAAAACACCGTAAGATACATCCAGTTTTGCGTACCAAATAATTTTAAACATACTGCCGTTACCATGGCAACCGTAAACACACCAAAGGCATACAGAGAATGGAGCAGGCTCATGTCCCTCTGCGGTGTATCGGATGGAATTGCCGCAATCACGGGACTTAACAGCACCTCCGAAAGTCCTGCTGCAAGGGAAAATATCACCGTTCCCAAAACCAGCCCTGCATAGGCATGGGCAGGAAAAAACGTGGGGACAATCGCATAAACCAAAAGCCCTGCCGATGTGATGAGCGGCATTACCTTTACGATTTTATGTACATTAAAATGTTTAGAAAACAAGGTAAAAAACAAATCCACGCCCAACTGAGTAAAAAAGTTAATCAGCACCAGCGAGCCGAGCAGAGTATAAGATATGCCATACATCTGCCGGAAGGTTACAAACAAGAGTGGCGGCAGACTAAAAATGGTAGACATGGTAAAATATGCCGTATAGCAGGCAAGCTTTGTCCGTTTAAAATTCTGTTCCAACTGAAAATTCTCCTTTGTCTATTATAAACACAACCCAAATATATCCTTTATCACACCAAAATCCATCTCAATATAGCTTTGGATAACCCTCTGTTTACCAAAGGTACAAAGCTCGGAAAGCCTGTCAATACAGCTTTCATCCAGCCCGAAATCCGCAAGGGACGACGGCATACCGATTGCCTTAAAATACTCTGCCATTTTTTCAATTCCTGCCAAAGCAGCAGCCTCATTATCCTCTTGTGTACACTCCCACACACGGCGCGCAAACTGCGCAAAACGCGGGATATTATGCTTGTAGATATATTTTGCCCATGCCGGAAAAATCAACGCAAGTCCTGCGCCGTGGGCAATCTCATCATACTCGCCACTGAGGGCATGCTCCAACTGATGCACCGGAAGAACATTGGCACGTCCGCAACCGGTAAGACCGTTATGGGATACACTCGACGCCCACATCATATTAGCGCGTGCATCATAATCATTTGGATTTTCCATCAGCGTTGCCCCTGCCGCAATGGTGGCTTTCAACACACTTTCAGCAATTCTGTCGGTGAGGTCTGTGGGTTCAAAGGGCAAAAAGTAGCGTTCCATGGTATGCGCCATGATATCTACCACACCGCAGGCAGTCTGGTATCTGGACACCGAATAGGTAAGCTCTGGATTCATAATAGCAAATTTGCACCGGATATGTTCGCTGTTGAATCCACGTTTCATATTAAGCTCGGTATTGGTAATTACCGCAGAGGAACTCATTTCACTGCCAGCCGCCGCAATGGTAAGGATGCACCCCACCGGCAACGCCTCTTCCACCTGCGCTTTACCTGTGGGGAAATCCCACGGGTCACAATCGGTTAGTGTGCCTGCGGCAGTATATTTGGAAGAATCCAGTACACTTCCGCCGCCAACCGCCAGTATCATCTCAACTTTATGCTCTTTTGCCACTTTTACCGCTTCACGCACAAAAGAAAGTTTTGGATTTGGCTCAACGCCACCCATTTCAACCACATGTATCCCATATTCGGCAAGGGATGCCATCACCGCATCATAGAGCCCCGATTTTTTGATGCTCCCCTGCCCATACTGGAGCATGATATTGCGATAGCCGTAGTCACTTACAATCTTTCCGATTTCCTTGTGCGTATCCTTTCCAAAAAACACTTTGGTAGGAGTATGGTAAATAAAATCTCTCATTCCATCACCTCATATGATATTATCTCAAATCGATTCTTTCGTATTCATTTATCTTTCTCATTATCGAATTGCGCACACAATTCAGATCCCGCAAAATCATTTTACCAGGAGCGAAAATCTTTGCTCGCAAGGAGATTGTTGCGACGCTGTCAATTGACACCGCGGTCAAAAGACCGCAAAAGTCGGTAGACTTTAGGAGTTTGATAAAATAAAACTTCGTATGTGTCAATTATATCACAGCTCTTTTTAAAAGAAAAGAAAATTTTTCCGCAAAAAACATCGACAAAACCTGCGTTGCATCGACACATCCTATTTGTATAATCATTTCCAGCTACGGGCATAATGATACAAGCATTCGATGATGACATATCACAATCCTTATGGGAGGTTTTTTGATGATAAACAAGGTAGAAATCTGCGGCGTGAACACAGCAAAACTGCCCATATTAACCAACGAAGAAAAAGATGCGCTCTTTGCCCGTATCAAGTCGGGTGACAAAAGCGCACGTGAGGAACTGATTCAAGGCAATCTGCGTCTTGTACTCTCGGTGATTCAGCGTTTTTTGGGTCGCGGAGAAAATGTGGACGATTTATTTCAGGTGGGATGCATCGGTCTGATGAAATCCATTGATAATTTCGATACCACCCTCAACGTAAAATTTTCCACCTACGCCGTTCCCATGATTATCGGTGAAATCCGTCGTTACCTGCGCGACAACAACTCCATCCGTGTCAGCCGTTCGCTACGGGACACCGCCTACAAGGCACTGCAGGCGAAAGAACGGCTCACCGCCAAAAACGCCAAGGAGCCGACCATTGAGGAAATTGCAAAGGAGCTGGAGCTGCCAAAGGAAGATGTGGTGTTTGCCCTCGATTCCATTCAGGATCCGCTCTCCCTGTTTGAGCCGGTTTATAACGACGGCGGTGACGCAATATTTGTAATGGATCAGGTGAGCGACGAAAAAAATCTGGACGAAAACTGGTTGGAAGAAATTGCCCTGCGCGAAGCAATGAAAAAGCTTGGACCGCGCGAAAAACACATCCTGAATCTGCGGTTTTTCAAGGGGAAAACTCAGATGGAAGTAGCAGGAGAAATCCACATCAGTCAGGCGCAGGTATCCCGTCTGGAAAAAAGTGCGTTAAAGCACATCAAAAAGTATATCTGACCAAAACTCAACCCTGCCGGCGGTGGTGCCGGCTTTTTCTGTTATATTTTTTGCCCAACCGGGTACAATAACACCATCATATTTCCCAAAGGAGCGTTATATATGACCATCATCGGAGTGGTTGACCGCAAGGACCGTGCAGCCCGTATCGTCCGGGAATATCTAAGCGCCGCAGGGCACTCGGTTGCCTATCTGTCGGGCGCGCATCCGCTTTCCTCTGCCATGCTCACTCACCTGCAATGTGAATATCTGGTCATCTATATGGACCGTGATTTTTGTCCGCTCCCGTTTGACATCCTGCTGCTTTGCGCACCACCCAAAAATTATACTCTCCCAAAGCCGCTCAAAGCCCGGTTGGTATTAACCAGCGCAGACGATTTTGACCCGCCCGACAATTCGGTGGCATTTGGCATGGGGTCCGGGGCGAGCGTTACCGCCTCCTCCATCGAAACAGAGGCAGATCGTCTTCAATTTACCTGCTGTGTGCGCAGAGAATTTCCCATGCTTGGAGGGGACATGACCCTGCCGGGTGAAACGCCGGTGTGTATTCAGGGGATGCGCATCCCCATCGGGGCAGGGCTGGCAGGGCTTACCGTGCTGCTTGCATTGGGGCTTTTCCCGGAGGAACGGGTAAAAATTTTGCTCTGACCGTAATAAAAACCATCGTCCACGAATATGATAGTACAAAATGCATCTGACATGAGAGGAGTGGCAAGGGTTGAATACCGAAAACAGCAACAACGAGGTTCGGCTCATCGGTGAGGTGGCGAGCGAAATCACATTCAGCCATGAGGTATACGGAGAAGGATTTTATTCGTTTTCAATGAAGGTGATGCGCTTAAGCGACATCTCCGACTACATAAATATCACCGTGTCCGACCGCCTGCTGGACGGGTTGTGCCTGATTCCGGGCACCACCGTTGCAGTGAGCGGGCAATTTCGTTCGTACAACAATTATTCCAAAGAGGGCAACCGACTGATTTTAACTGTGTTCGCGCGCGATATCACCCTGTTTGACGAAGAAATGGACGATTCGGTCAATCCCAATCAGATTTACCTGAACGGATTTTTGTGCAAACCACCCGTCTATCGCACCACGCCGTTTGGCAGGGAAATCACCGATCTATTGGTCGCGGTAAATCGCGCCTACAACAAATCCGACTACATCCCCTGCATCGCATGGGGACGTAATGCGCGGTTCTGCGGAAAACTGCAAGTGGGAGAAAACATCCGCATCTGGGGGCGCATCCAGAGCAGAGAATACCAGAAAAAAATCAGCGACAGCGAAACAATAACCAAAACGGCATTTGAAATTTCCATCTCCAAATTAGAGGTGATTGCCAAGGAGAATATGGAGTTTGACATCATCTGAAAAAATTGCCAGTATAACTTATCCCGGGATGCAAACACTATGATTGCAAGTAAGAAACCCTTACTTTCACAACCGAACCAAAAGGAGAGAAATGAAGATGTCGAGCAACAAAAAAATGGTACCCGAAGCAGCATCTGCAATGGATAAGTTTAAGATGGAAGCAGCATCCGAAGTGGGTGTAAACCTCAAACAGGGTTACAACGGCGACCTGACCAGCAAGCAGGCAGGCTCTGTGGGTGGCCAGATGGTGAAAAAGATGATCGAGGAAATGGAAAACAAAATGAAATAAGCTTTCTTATTTCATGTAAGACAAAAGGCGGTTGCCATGTGGCAACCGTCTTTTTGTAATGTAAGCTTATTCATAAATAACATCCATACTGTCGGATACGCAATAGGGTGACAGGGCACTCAAGCCATTCCAAGAAAATATCCGGATTTCATCAGGTTGCTCGATTCCTGCAAATGTTTTGGAAGTTTCCAGCGGAAAAGCTGCCCCTGCACTGCCTGCTTTCATCTGCACATCCAGTAATTGATCTCCTTTATAGGCAGCGATGCAAACCACTGCATTTTGTGCAGTACTGCTCTTGGAATGGGTACTTGCGCCAGCCGAAAGAGTCGGGGTGTTTACCGACGCAGTCCAACGGGTGAATACATTCTCTCCCCAAAGCACATCTGCATAGGTGTTAAAGTGCATTCCCTCACTCCGGACCACATCCATAAGTGCTCCATTTTCGCTGCGATACAAATCCCAATTATCATACCAATCATCTTCACTGCCACAGTAATATACATCGGTGAGTGCATCACACCAGTCAATGGCAAAATCCTCAATACACTCCAGGCTTTTTGGCAGAGAAATCCATTCCAACCCACTACTGTCAAACGCACCATCACAAATCGTAATTACTCCCTCGGGTATGGTGACGCCTGTCAGGGAATCGCAGCTTCCAAAGGTACCTTCCTGAATGGTTGTAATGCCGTCAGGCAGGTCAATGCGCTCCAGTGTATCGCACGCATAAAACGCATAGCTACCAATATTTATTACACCGCTTGGAATGTGCACATCCCGTAAGGTTCTGCAATTCCGAAATGCGCCTTCCTCAATGCTTACCACGCTATGGGGAATAATATATTCAGTTCCGGATTTTTGATTCGGATACCGGATGAGCGCGGTTTGATTCTTATTAAACAGCACATTGTCCTGTACCATATAGGATGTGTTTTCTTTTTCCACCGATATCTCAGAAAAATAGCACAGTTCAAATGCACGGTCTCCGATTTGCGTTACACTTGCCGGCAGTTCCACCTTTTTCATGGAACAATGCACAAATGCTTCCGGATCAATCTGCGTCACACCATCGGGAATGGTATAAGTTCCCTCTTCATCATAGTATCCTGCAACCATCAAGCGAGTTTTGTCCTTATCAAACAAGGTATTATCCTGCGCACAGTAATAAAGATTGTTTTCATCCACTGTCAATTCGGCAAAGCCGACACCACTAAATGCCAACAAGCCAATAGAAGTAACCGATGCCGGAATGGTGATCACACGCATATCAGCATCCATAAATGCGCTTTCCCCAATGGTTTTCAGGTTGGAGGGAAATTCTATCTCTCTTGCACTTTGGCACCAACGGAAAGCAGAGTCGCCAATGTGCTCCACATCCTTGCCGATGGTAATGGTTTCGGCACTTTCACAACGATAGAATGCATAGTCGCCAATAGAGGTAACTCCATCCTCCACCTCAATGGCAGTGATATCTCTCCAATAAACATACCACGGTACATCGCGATATACCTCATAATCCTCCATTGCACCGGTGCCACTGATGGTGAGTACATAGGAATCATCCAATGTCCAGGTAAGACCCTCGCCGCAGGTGCCCTGCTCCAAAATTTCCGCAGATACAGGAGTAGCTTGCATTCCTAACAAGATGCATAATACCAGTGTCAATGCCAATGTCCGTTTTTTCATGTCTATTCCTCCGTGTCAAGATGTTTTTTCTATTATACCACCATATAGCCGGTTTGTCTACCCATACATACAAAAACACCACGGGTGATCCTACCCGTGGTGTAAAAGACTATCTTCTTTTTGGGATGAGCAGCTGCATTCCGGGGGTAATGATCCCATCCGGGTCGAGGCGGTTTACTCCGGCAATCGCCTCCACTGTGGTGTGATAGCGCTTTGCAATCTCCCACAGCGAATCCCCTTTCTGCACAAAGTAAATCACAATGCTCGCCTGATTTTTGTGGTCAAAGCGGCATTCCTCGTCTGCGGTAACATCGGCAACCACATCCACTGTACCGGTGCCGGTTACCCGTGTATCCACCGATACCACCATACGCACCTGTGCATCGGTGGCAGAATGGAAACTGTAATTGATATGGTCCACATTCACCCGAACATCAGGCGTTGCACCATTTTCGGACGAGGGAGCTTCCGCAAAATGGGTAAACGGAATTTGCTTTTGATGGCTATAAACCGGACAATCGGCAGAGGAGGAAAGATAGAGAAGGTAGGTATCGATTTCTCCCTCCACCGTTACCTTGTGGTTTTCCAGTTCTACCCTTCGGATATACGGTTTGGCAATCACATTATAAATCCGCATCATACCGGGCGCATCGGGAGGAAGGGAAATATCCTCTTTTATGATACACTGGCTGACACTGGTATCGGTTACCCGTTCCACCGGCACAGCAGTGCGAGAAAGACCAACCTCATAATCGGGGCAATACAAATCGGTTACCGCCGTTACCCACTGCGTATTCCAGATACGGGTAAGTGCTGCTATGCGTACACGAAAATCCAGCAATGTCGCATCCCCGTCGTTGTCCTGCGCGATTTTATAATCCACATTTTTGAGCCGGTAATCCACATCGGTAATCATGTCGGGGTCTGCCTCGGTCACGTCCAGAACCTCTGTGAAGGGGATTTCATGCTCCATGGAACAGATTTCCCGGTTTGCCCCCACATAGAGTGCACACACATTTACCTTTCCCTTGGCAAGGATTTTGCCGTTTACCACCTTCACTTCCTTGCCATCCACCCGCACATCCACTTTCAGGAGTTCATCCATCATGGGGCTGCCTGCCGGCACACAAAGAGCATCTCCCACTTCAAATTCCTCTTCGGTGCACGCAATCATGTTCAGGGTGTGCACCTCGCCGGTACGGCAGGGCATATCACATTCGCCCGAAACGCCGCACACCATGCCAACCCCGGCATTTTTTACTGCATCAACATTCAGTTCTACCACGGTTTTTACATTGATTTTCCGGCTATTTACCACGCCAAACTCCACATGCACCACATCTGCGCTTACACTGACCAATGCGGTATCATCCACACCTCGCACCTCCACCTGATGGGAAAAGGGCATATCGTAGGTAATACTTTTGAGCCGTTGCTCTTCTTCGGTGCGGTCACTGAGATACAAAATCTGATAGCTCACACTGCCCGAAACGGTTACATGGTCTTTTTGCACATAGCTTTCTCCCACAAATGCGGTTGCATCCACCTGCAACACATCTGCAACATCCGGCTTGATGTCCGGCACAATGATATCGGCATCCACCACCGCTTCTGCCACATTGCCTGCCAGTTTCTCGCTCCATTGTATATGTTCCCGTTGCAAATCAATTACCATATCATGGTTCCTCCTTCTTCAATATGTGTTCGTTACAGAATGTATATGAAAAGAAGGACAATTTTATCACAAAAACTGTACTTTTTCAAAACAATATGATAAAATGTTAGCATATTGGAAGAAAAATGCCCGGAAACGGATATATTATTGAAGGGATTGGTTTTATGAAATCGAATTACCTTGCCATAAAAGACCAAATCATTGCACTGCGGCGAGATTTGCATGCACATCCCGAGGTGGAATTTGACCTCCCCTACACCGCCGACGCAATCTGTGCTTTTCTGGATGAGCACGGCATTTCCTATCAGCGAGATATTGCCAAAAGCGGTATCTGTGCGCTCATTCAGGGCGATTACCCGGGGAAAACGCTGTTGCTCCGTGCCGATATGGATGCGCTCCCCGTTACCGAGGAAACGGGGTTGTCCTTTGCATCGGTACACGAGGGAAATATGCACGCCTGCGGTCATGACATTCATGTGGCAACCGTGGCTGCGGCAGGCGTTTTACTGCACGGGATGCGTTCTTCTCTCTGCGGCAATGTAAAGCTGATTTTTCAACCTGCCGAGGAAGGTGTGGGTGGCGCAGAGCCGATGATTGCGGAAGGAATCATGGAAAATCCACATGTGGACGCGGCACTTGCCATGCACGTTTCCCCCCTCTCCCCTGCCGGAGTAATCGAGGTAAAAAGCGGCGCATGTATGGCATCGCCCGACCATTTTTATCTGACCATATACGGCAAGGGTACACACGGTGCCGAGCCACAAAACGGCATCAATCCCGTGGCGGCAGGGGCAGAAATCGTTTCTGCACTCTACCGCGCAGTGGGCGAAGTAGCAGCCGACGAATCGGTATTTTCGGTGTGTTGCTTTAATGGCGGAACTGCAACCAATGTAATTCCGGATACTGCGTTTATTGGCGGTACCTTCCGCAGTTTTTCCCAGGAGGAGCGTGAACAGGTAGAGCAAACCATGGACAGAGAAATTTCCGCAATCTGTGCACGTTACGGTGCAACCTATGATTTTAACTATGTCTATCTCTATCCGCCGGTCATCAATCACCCCGAGCTTACCGTGGCTTTTGCGGCATCTGCCAAAAAGGTGGTTGGTGAGCAGGGCATCAAATGGTTGGAAAAGCCGTTTATGCTGGGAGATGATTTTGCCTACTTCGGCAAAAGCGTTCCGGCATGCTATTTCCGTGGCGGATGTGCTCCCACCCTGCCTGCCGAGCCACTTCACTCCCCCAGATTTATGGCGGATGAAAATTGCATTGAGGCAGGTGCGCTTGCCATGGTGCAATTTGCACTGGACTTTTTAAAGAATAACGAATGATTGAGAGGAAGATGACCATGTTGTATGAGCAAATGGAACAACTCATTGGCGCAACCCCCACCCTACTCTTAAACCGCTATACAGCGCAGATGGGCATCGGGTCAACCATTGCCGCAAAAATAGAGTTTTTTAACCCTGCAGGCAGTGTGAAAGATCGTGTTGCGCTTGCTATGATAGAGGATGCCGAGTGCAGGGGAATTTTGAAAAAAGGGTCTGTTATCATTGAGCCAACCAGTGGAAATACCGGCATCGGGCTTGCTGCAGTTGCGGCGGCGCGCGGATATGAAGTGATTATCACTATGCCCGAAACCATGAGCATCGAACGCAGAAAACTGATTGCCGCATATGGGGCGACCATTGTGCTCACCGAGGGTGCAAAAGGGATGAGAGGTGCCATTGAAAAGGCAGAGGAAATTGCCGCAGAACGGGAAAACGCCTTTATTGCAGGGCAATTTGAAAACCCTGCCAATCCGGAGGCGCACTATGCAAGCACCGGACTCGAATTATGGGCAGACCTAGGTGGCAAGGTGGATGCATTTGTAGCCGGTGTGGGTACCGGTGGCACCATCACTGGTGTAGGGCGCTATCTCAAAGAGAAAAATCCCGACATCCAAATCATTGCGGCAGAACCTGCGGACTCGCCCGTTTTATCGGGAGGAAAGGCAGGAGCACACCCGTTGCAGGGTATTGGTGCAGGGTTTGTTCCGGAAACGCTGGATGCAAAGATTTATGATGAAATTATCACCGTCAGCGGCGAGCAGGCGTACCAGACCGCCCGTATATTAGCCAAGTGCGAAGGAATTTTGTGCGGCATTTCCTCGGGTGCGGCACTTCATGCGGCAACCGTAATCGCTTCGCGAAAGGAATATGAGGGGAAAACCATTGCAGTACTTCTTCCCGACACGGGTGACCGCTATCTTTCTACCCCACTGTTTGAATAATTTTAAAATAACACCACGGCAGATGTGAACAAAATCACGTCTGCCGTTTTTCTTTTTGTCGAAATGTGTAACCACTCCTTTCTATCACGAATAAGATAATAGTGCAACACATCATATTTTACGGAGGTGTTTTTTCGTGAATAAAATTCCGTTCATGCCCACTGATCCAAGCTATGCCTTTGCATATGTTCCGTATCAGCGGTTTGAAAATCTCTACTCTGCCGAGGATGCATTGCGTCACGGTACCATTTTTTGCGATTTGGATATTCCGTTTGAAAAATATGCATGCATTCCGCTGATGAATCCGTTTGTCAGAAAATAGACCAAAAGGAGGTTTAACCATGAAATATCCCAAAAGTCCATGCATCAGTGATTTGGACATGGTAAAAAGTGTGGAAACGGCAAAATGTGTCCGTTCCGACTCCGATTCGGATTGCCATTGTGGTGAAAAAGAAGCATTACTGATGCAAATCAGTCAAATTCAATTCGCAGCCATTGACCTGAATCTGTATCTGGACACCCATCCGCATGATCAGGAAGCGCTTACGTTATTCAAAAAGCTCTCCAACACCTACCGAAGTCTGGTATGTGATTATGAGGCGGCTTACGGTCCGCTTACAGCAGGCAGCGCATCCGCTAACGCACCCTTTACATGGGTAGCACCCGACCAGAAATGGCCATGGCAGAAATAGGAGGGAGAAAAATCCATGTTTTCATTTGAAAAGAAACTGATTTATCCGGTTAAAATCAAACGTCCCAACCCCCAGATGGCAAAATATATCATTGCACAGTACGGTGGACCGGACGGCGAACTGGCGGCATCGTTACGTTATCTGTCCCAACGTTTTTCCATGCCAACCCCTGAAACCATGGGACTTTTAAACGATATTGGTATGTCGTGTGTTTAATGCTCCCACACAGGTCATTCGGCTCTAACGCTGAATTTAGCACTACTTTCCATCTGTGTGGGAGCAAATTTAAATAAACATCAAAATGCTTCCTATCATAAACTACAATCTTTTCTATGATTGTTTTATAAAATATATCGTCTTGCTTTCTTGCATAGAGTAAATCTGATAGATATTCTTTCACATCGGCAATTATCTGTTCGCTATCGTATGAATTGTATTTCTCCTTGTTGCTTTGTGTTAAAGAGTAATTTAACTCCGCAATCTCTTTTTCATAGCTCTCTTTCTTTTGTCGATATTGTTCTTTTGTCAAATCCTCACTCAAATACAAATCAAGCAATCTTTCCGATTTAGATGTAAGATTCTCAATTCTCTTTTTTATTGCATCTTCATCAAGTTGTTTACTTTCTCCTGCATCGAATACAATTTTCAAGACTTCAAGGACTCCATCTAAAATTACTTTTCTGTTTGCTTTCAAATTTTCAATAACTTTCTGAATCGCAAGCATAAAATCTTCATCACGAATTTGAGAATTAACATTACATCCGATTTGATTCCCTGCAGCATCAATTTTCGGCAAGCCATGTTGTGCTGCTTCATAGCATCGCCAAGCTTTATATCTGCTTCCGTCTTTTCTTTTTTTCGTTCTTGACACAAATCTGTTTCCGCAACAACCACATTCTATTTTTCCCGATAGTGGATAACGATTACTATGTCTTAATTTGATTTCTTCAGACGGTGAGCGTTTATCAAGTTCATATTGTGCCATATCCCAAAGTTCTCTTGAAACAATAGGTTCGTGATGGTCTCTTAACACAACAAAATCTTCTTCACCACGATTGTATTTTTTTTGATGTGTAAGAAAATCAGGAGTAAAGGTTTTCTTTTGAATAAGGTCACCACAATACTTTTCATTTCTCAGGACCTTCAGAATAACAGTATTTGTCCATATTGCATTTCCCGTTATAGTTTTATATCCTGCTTCACGAAGTTCTCTTGCTATGGTGTATGTACCTTTTTTCTCTATTGCAAACTTATGAAATATCAATCTTACAATCTCTGCTCCATCTTCATTGATATGCAGAACACCGTTTACAACATCATATCCAAGCATATCTCGTCCGAATACAACACCTTTTTCCATTTGTCGTTTTTGTCCCCATTTAACTCGTTCAGATGTTTTTCTGCTTTCTTCCTGAGCAAGTGATGCCATAATTGTAAGTCTTAATTCTCCGTCCGGTGCAAGAGTGTCGATATTATCAAGAGCAAAGTAAACACCAATATTTAGAGATTTTAATTCTCTTGTATATTGCAGAGTATCTACTGTATTTCTTGCGAATCTGCTTACCTCTTTTGTGATAATCAAGTCAAATTTTCCTAAATGTGCATCTGCAATCATTTTATTGAAGTCTTTTCTCTTTTTTGTACTTGTTCCCGTCAACCCTTCGTCAGCATAAATTTTATAAAGTTCCCATTCAGGATTTCTTTTTATGTATTCCTCGAAATATAACTTTTGACTTTCAAAACTGTTTGCTTGATCGTCTTTGTCGGTTGAAACTCGACAATATGCTGCTACTCTTAGCATTATAAACCAACTCCTTTCAATAAAATTGTACAATCTACACCGAATAATTGCAAAAAAAATTATTTCTTCCTAAATTTTTTTTCAAGCAATTCTATTGCGTATTCGTATTGAAAGTGGTTAATTTTCTTACTATCAAACAAAGTAACAAGCATTGCCTTCTGAATGTTAAGAATAAATTCTTTATCATTTTGGATATTATCATCTTCACAAGTCACAACATACTTATCATCCACAAAGCAACACCGTCCTTTCTTAATTGTATGCTTAATACAACTTGTATCATTCAGCCTAATAGCATAAATAAAAGGACTGACATACCCACAAAGATAAAAAGGAGAAAGAAGGAAAAACTATTTATCAAGTGCAAAGATTAGGGGGACTATCACAAGGTACATCAGTCCCTTTATTTATGCTATCAAATCAAAAGCTATAACGAACAGCAGCTTGCGAAACTGCTTCATAGGATTTTTTATCCTTCCCGACTCTGCCCGGACTACTCTCATTGCCTGTGACGCTTTTAACGCTCGGACTATGACTAAGTAGAAGTATCATTATCCCAATAAAACATCTTCGCCACAAGGTTGCAAGCCTCTTTTATAATGTATATATTTCTCGCTCTGATTATTTTTATAATCGTCATGGCGTATTCATTATCTGGCTCCATTATTATTGGAACGTATCCGTTTGCTTATCTATACTACAACGCCGTTATCTTGCGTGTTTTCTTTTTTACATATAGAAGGTTCCATCAAGCTTTTGGCATAGCAAATTTATACAAGACCATTTGCAAGAGTTGTTTATCTTTACCCGAGAGATTTTGTATTAATTTTTCAATTAATATTTCTTCATCAACGGACAAATAAACTTTTTCTCGCTTATATTCATCAATTATGTACACTCCGCCATATCTACCCATCTTGCTGGCTATAGGTGCAAATCTACTCAAGGCAATAATATCTTCACCGATGGTAACATCTGAAACCGAGAATCTTCTCGCAAGTTCCAACCGTGAAATCAACTTATGATTCATAAGAATAGATAGCATTTCCATTCTGCGATCAAAAGTAGAAAGTTCTGCTCTCATAGTTTGCACCTCCCTTCTATGATTCCATTATAAACACTATGTACTAAGCATTTCTTAGTACATAAAAAAGTTTTTGAAAAAAATTTTTTCATCATAACCCATTCTCCGTTTCTTTTGTATTAAAAACAGAATCACGGGAATCTAATATCAGGAATGTTCCACTTATTTGCTAAAAAAACACAAGAATAAAGATTAAACTTTTTTATACAACTTTTTTTGCAAGAAAATCCAAAAAAAATTTGTCTGTTAATTTGTAATGCTGTATAAAAACAAAAAAATATGATTTTATATGTCACAAAAACACATAAAATCATATTTTTACAATTTTTTCCTATTAATCTGTCATTTTTCGCACCATAGAATGCAAAAACCGAATTTGTTAATTCGATTTTTTTAACAAATTCGGTTTATTATACTTTATTACATTTTCATTATGTAGACATCCATGTAAATTATGAACGCACATCATTTCTTGGTTACACATAAAAATTCCTTTCAATATATTTGTGTTAATGCTGATCAATATTTTCAGTACCAAAAATATATAATTCTTTTTGTATTCATATTTACATCATAAAATTATACCTTCTCTTTTCTATCAATGTACTGTAAACAATTAAATCCATTTTTTAAATGTCTTTCTTCGTTATTAAAGTAAATATCAACATCAATCCCCAAAGGAACATCTACAAATAGTATTTCC
>SVJZ01000034.1 GCA_015068705.1 Oscillospiraceae bacterium | reverse complement strand
GAAATGTCTGGTTTTTCAAGTGTTTACTACTTTTCTAAGATATTCAAAAATCATTTTTCTATATCTCCTCAAAATTACAGAAAGAATTTTCATACAAGCCAATAACTATAGGCATATACATTTTGCCGATGTTAAAGCTATCAAGCACCACCGGCGTGTATCCAGCAAATTCCAACGGCATGCCCTTTGATGCAACTGCGATTGCCGTTACCGGCGATCCCATTGCCGATCTGACTGAGGATTTGGCAGCAGAGCAAAAGGCGCGCGCAACCTACGACAACATTCTGCGTCTTGCAGATGACCCGGATGTAATCGACCCCATCCGTTTCTTGCGTCAGCGTGAGGTAGTACACTACCAGAGATTTGGTGAGGCATTGCGTTTGTTGGAGGATAAATTAAAAAATCCGCCCAAAAAGGGTTGCGGTATGAAGGGTATGATGTAACCCAAAACCCGCTACTCTTTCATCAGTAAAGAGTTTGCTTTCGTTATAATCGTAAAAAGCGGAGGAACATGACAGTTTGTTCTTCCGCTTTTCCTTATTTTGGAATTTTTGCTCTAAAATAACACATTTTTTTGTTTTAAAGGTACAAAAATTAATTTTTGTACCTTTTTTTCGCAAAAAATCTTAATTTTTGTTCCTATTTGCCCTCAAAAATTAAATATTGCGCATTTTTTAAAAGCAGAAAATTAAATATTGTGCTGAGATTCTTTAGAATTATTCCTTTTGGCTAAAAATTATGTCTTTACCTTGCGTTGTATTTTATGGTATACTATACTCGGTTAAGCATTGTACTTAACCCTTTAACACATATAGGAAAGGATACATGCGTTATGAAGAAAAAATGGAGTAGTTTCGTTTCAATCGTACTGGCGCTCACCATGTTGCTTTCTTCCATGGTTACCATGACCGCAATGGGAGAAACAACCCCCGCTGTACGAAACCAGAACCGCACACGACTACTTGCGGCACTGGGCTTGGAAATCCCTTCGGGCAACGCGAATGTAACCAGAGGTGATTTTGTAAACTATATTGCCAAGGCGGTAAATCTGGACGAGCTTGCCTTTGACGGACGTCTACCCTACCAGGACGTACTGCAGGATGCTGCATACTACAATGCGGTCGGCGTGTTCTATCGTCTGGGGGTTTTGTCCGAAAGCGACAAATTCAATCCCAATACCGCAATCACTGCACCCGAGGCCGCTAAGATTATCGTTTCCACCCTTGGATATGATTACATAGCACAGGCGCAAGGTGGATATCCCTATGGATATATCCTGTGTGCACAGTCGCTCGGCATCACCATCAGCGACAACACCGCGCTGTCGGGCAATCAGTTGCCCACCCTCTTCTTTGAAATGCTGGAGGCAAATCCCAATCGTCCGCTCACTTCCAATCAATCGATTGATTCCACCAAATCGGATGGTTTTCTGGTATACCATCAGGTGTCTCCTGCAAAAGGTGTCATCACCGCCAATGCGGTTTCTTCCATCTACGAGGATGGTAGAAAGGTTGGCGAGGGCAATATCAGCCTGGATGGCATCACCTATGGTGTGGCAGACGGACTTAACGATGGTCAGCGTAGCATCAGTGCCTATCTGGGTTGCTATATCAATGCCTATGTCCGTGATGAAAACGACGGCAATCCCACTGTAATCTACTTTGACACCGAAAAATCCAATATCGTCAGCCTGGTTTCTTCCATGGTGGAAAAGGATGGTTTTGTTCTGCGCACCGGTCAGGAAGATCGTTTTGACAAATATGAGCTTTCCACCGGCTACTCGGTAATCCTCAATGGCAAACTGGACACTGTATATGATGATACCGATTTTGAAGCAATTGACGGCAATATGCTGCTCTTTGACCACAACAATGATGGCAATTACGATGTGGTTTCCATGGAAAACCCCGAATACATCTATACCAGTGGCGTGAGCATTGCCTACAAGAGCGTTACCGACAGAAACAAAGAGACCTATGGCGACAACAACGACACCATCTTGTATTTCGATGATTCCAATACCATCTATGAGTATTTCACCCACACTTCCACGTCAAACACTGCTGGGTTGCAAGGGGCTGCTCTCCTCAGTAAAGCCGAGTTTGATGTCAAACTCACCGCATGTGAATTTGCAGATCTGGCAGGCTACCCCACCCTTGAGCTCATCAGAAGTCGTGATGGTTCCTATGTTCGCCTGACAGCATTTGATTATAGCATCAATGCCTCTTTGAGCGAATACTCTTACGATGGCGACGGATATGTTGTTCTCAATAATCAGCAATACGGCATCACCGAATATGCATACAGACACAACACCAGTCTGCCACTGGGTTCTCGTGTAAACGCATACCTTACCCCATACGGAAAACTCATCTACCTGCAGAGCACGGTGGATGATATGAGCTATGGCTACTTAATGAAGGTAGACAAAGCAGGCAGCTTTGACTATGCTGCCGGTATGCTGATGGAAGACGGTCGCAAAGAGTATCTTTATTTCAGAGAAAACATCAAACTGGATGGTCATTCCTATGCAGTAGACTTTGAAGATCGGTCCAATGAGGTATATCAGGCGCTTTACGGCAAACCGCAGTTGCTCAAGTTTTCGGTAGACAGCGATAACAAGATTGCCTGCATCGACACTGCAACAGCGGCAACCTCGCTCTTTGAGCTTAATCCCGACCCGCAGAACAGCCTGCGTCTGCATACCGATACCACAATTTTGCAGAAGGGTACTGTGAAATACACCTTGTGTCTGTTGCCCAGTATTGTTCCCCGTTCGGTCAGAATTTTCTCGGTACCAAGCGCTCTGAATACTGCACCCGACACCTATCAGTTTAATGCAAAAGATTTTGAAATCATAGACGTTGAGTCCTTCCCCACAGTAAATACCAACGTTCAGGTGTTTGACATCGGCGAAAACCGTGACGCAGGTGCAATTGTTATGTTTAACGAAAACACCTCTTCCGGCACACTGCCCACCATGAACTTTGATACCCAAAAGGCAATGGTTGACCGCATTGTAAACTCCATCAACGAGGACGGTTCTCCCGTTAAGATGATGACCTACCTCACCATGACCGACAACTCCCTTGGTTCTCCCACCTTTGCAACCGGTTACTTCACCGAGGAGTTGCAGGCGCGCTACAATGCAGAAGGTTTTGATATCAAAGCGGGCGATATTGTTTCCCTTACCCTTGCGGGTAACACCATCACGAACATTGAACCAAACTTTCACTATGACCCATGGGGTCCGGATCCGAATGCACTCAAGAGCTACTCCGGCGAAGGTGATCTTAAGAGCGACCTTGAAGTCGATTTGATACATTCCAACAACTTCTTTGGTATCGGAAAGCTGATTTCGCTGACCGACTCGGTGTTGTCCATTCAGCTTGATACCCCTGACAGAGAAAGCGGTGCTTCTGTTACTGCTTACCCCGTATGGAATGTAAACAATGTAGTCCGTTTCAATCCGCAAAAGAAATCCTTTGAGGTAATCAGTGTAAACGACCTGAAAACCATTGCAAACTCCAATGAGGAAAATGCAAACCGCGTGGTGGTAAGAGGACGTTACAATGCGCTGATGTTTCTGGTAGTTTATCCCTCTGCATCCGAAGCGGCACTATACACAAACTGATATAATTGTTCATTTACATAACGCATGATGGGCATAACGCCCGATAAATTTTACGGTGCACACCAAAAGTGTGCACCGTTTTTTTATATAACAAAACCCCCGTACCATCGGCAACACCGACAGACGGGGGTACATTTTTATCATTACAGGATATCTTGTCCCTGCTCCATTTTATCCAAAAGCATCAGCATACGGGGCAGATGGAAGGGACCTTTGAAGATGTTTCCCTTCAGGGTATTTGCCACCGTGCCGTCATAGTGAAGGTAACCATACCACTCACCATGCTCCTCATCAGCAAAGTGTGAGAAGGTATACTCCTTGAGTGCCTCATAATCACGCAGATATTTCTCTTCGCCATAAATTGCATAGCACAGACGATTTGCAATCATTGCCTCACACTGGGGCCACCAGAGTTTCATATCCCACTCCAATGCAGAGGCAGGGTGGCCGTCACAATCGCAAAATGCCAGAATACCACCACGATCTAACCCCAACTTCATGGAGATATCAATGATATCCTTGCCCACTTTTTTGAGGGAATCGTCCTTCTGATACACACCCTCTGCCATCAGGAACCACGCAGCCTCCAGACTGTGACCGGGGTTCACAATTCTGCCGGTAGGAGTATCGACAAATTCGCCATTGGGTCCGATGTTTTCCAGCATACCCTTTTCGGTTACATGGGGCAAAATTTTGGCAACCATTTCTTTTGCAATGGCATCGTACTTGTCGTGATTGAGCTTGCGCAATACCTGTGCGGTGGAAAGCATAATCATGGACGGGGAAAGTGCACGATAGGGAGCACTTTCAGGATTAAACTTGGGTGCGGTGGGGGTTTTGCCGGTATAGATATCATATGCAATATCAAAATACATCTCGGCTTTTTGCTTGGCCTCTTCGTCCCCGTTTGCCAGATAATACTCTGCACAACCAATTGCGGCAAAGGTCTCGCTGAAATAATAACGGCGCTTTTGCAGTTCTTTTCCCTCGCGGGTTACAGTAAAATACATTCTTCCCGTTTCATCACCACATTTGGGCAGGAAATCATAGATGGTCTTTGCGGCTTTGAGGTAACGCTCATCCTTTGCAACGCTATTGTATGCACAGGAGAAGATGTAGAGCGCACGTCCCTGAAACCACACACTTTTTTCATAGCCATACACCTTGCCCTCGCGATCAAGACAGGTCAGGATGCCGCCATACTCCTCGTCAATGGCATTATCCAACCAAAACGGCAATACATTTTCAACCAGATACTTTCTCATGTTTTTTCCTCCTCGTTTATGTTACTATCATTCTACCACAACTTCAATTCCGTTTGCAACAGAAATTTCCTTTACCAATTCGCCCTCTTTACGCTCACATTTCACCGAAATGCTACCACGCACCGTATCCAGTGTGAAGGATGCAAAATCAATGTCATCCGGCAAATTGGGTGTAATCTTCACCTTTTTATAACCCGGTTCAAGCGGTTTGATGCCCATCAGGTGGGACGCAATCCAACTTGCCGCTGCGCCATTTGCATAGTGACAATGGGAACGACATCCGATATACTCCCATGCCTCCGAAATAGTGGTTGCGCCGTTTACGCGCATATAATCCCAACCGGGATAGCCCTTTGCAGTCATCACCTTGTATGCAATATCGTGATATCCCATCTCCGAAAGGGTAATGGGCAGATAGTGGGTAAGGTACATTCCCGTTTGCAGGTGATAATCACGTTCCTCCAGGTTTTTCAGCAATGCATCCAGCACGCGCGCTTTTATCTCCGGAGTGGGAATGCCAAACGCCAGTGCCATTACATTGCCCGCCTGACGAAAATCGGTATACTCCGCACGGCAATAGTAGCCCCGTTCCTCATCAAAATAGGTTTGGTTAAACAGGTCAACCAGCCGCGCACGCTCTGCCTGAAAAGCTTTTGCATCCTCATCCTTTCCCAAAGCGGCTGCAATGAGTGCCACAAGTTCAAAAATACGGACATGGTAAGCGCTCTCTACCACCTGCGGTCCTTCAGGCGGCTCGGCGTATTCTTCCATGATATTTCCGGTGGGGGGCAACCAATCTCCCAAGCCTTTTTTGCACAAATCATCTTTGGTCCACTCTTTGAGGAATGCCGCATATTTTTTGAGTGATTCATAGTGCTCAGCAAGCACATCGGTATCGCCATAACACATATATAGCTGATACACAAGCTGAGGATAGCACACATCCAGTGCCGGGGTGGGTCCACACACGGCTTTCCAACCGGTCTTTCCGGTAAGACCCCAACCGGGTGTGGGAACGATAACCGAAATCTCGCCACTATCCAACTGGCTGTCACGGAAATCATTGAGCCATTTGCGATAGAATTTGTGGGCATTGAAATTATACAAAACACCCGGTGCAACTGCCGCAGCATCGCCTGCCCAACCATGCTTTTCAAATACCGGGGTGTCGGTGGCAAGTCCGTGGAAATTACAAAGCACCGTTCTGCGGAATGCATGGTGAATCCACTCTACCAGTTCATTGGAGCAGGAAAACTCTGCCGCACTGTCAATATCATTATGTACAAAGCAAGCCACTGCATCCGAAATGGTGAGATTTTCCGCACCCTCTACCTGCACATAGTGAAATCCTTTATAGGAAAACATGGGACGATAGGTCATCGGCTCACCTGCACTGATGAAAAAGTCCTTTTGCAGTCTTCCGTTGGGAGTGATTTGATGTTCCAACACCACCTCGCCATTTTCGGCAACACGCTCGGTATACTGGATGGAAACCTCACATCCTTCCGGGCAATCCAGCTTTAGTTCTACCCAACCAGTGATATAGGGGGTAAATTCATACACAAATACCCCATCGCGCACCTTGGTGCAAGAGATGGGCGCCACACGCTCGGTGATGGCAATGGGTTCGGAATAGTCATATTCCAGCTTGCCTTTGGGGGCTTTTGCGATGATGCAAGCCTCCCAACCCTCTTCGCTATCAGGAGCGTGCAAACGGGCATCAAAGGTTTCGCCCATGTACATACAATCCTGCAGGATGCCGCTTGCATTTGCCTGCCAGCTTTCATCGGTAATAACAGTTTCGGTAGTACCATCTGTGTAGGTAATCTCCAGTACGGCAATCATCTTTACCGCATCAATCCAGTCTGCAGTTTCGCCATTCCACGGCGTGCCGGCAGTGTTGAATGCATATCTGCCGCGCCCCAACACAAACAAAAGGGTATTTTCACCCTCATTGAGTTTATCGGTGACATCATATTTGTTATAGTACACTCGTTTTTCATAATCGGATGTGGTGGGTGCAAATACAATCCGCTCATCCAGCATGATGCCGTTTATAAAACCCTCATACTGACCAAGCCCCGTTACATAGAGGATTGCCTCTTTCACTTCTTTGGAAAGGTCTATTTTTTTGCGCATGAGCGGTGCGGGGGCACTTTCGTTTCCGGTTACTCCCCGTCTTCCAATCCATTTTGCACCAGCGCGTTCAAATACCGTGCCGTCCTCAAATACAATTTTGTCTATTTTCATAAGAAATGCTCCTTATAATGCCACTTTGCAAAATTCCTTTGCATTTACCTCGTATGTTTTGCCATCCATCTCCATGGTCTGGCTGCTTTCACTGAAATTATAAGCCAGCAACTGCTTTTTGTCCTGTGCATCCTCCCATATGGTTGCACAAATGGCAGGAAATGTATCGGTATAGGGGTGCTTTCCGCCCTGCTCATCGGTTGCCACCCAATCCATCGAATTTGTAGCACTGCAGGTGTATTTGGGAATTTCGCAAAGCCGACCATACAAAATCAGGTCTTTATTTTCCTGATAAAAATAAACCACCCGTTTGATGACCGCCGAATTGTCCCCGGGCGCATTCACCCATGTTTTGGAAACCCCCGAAAGACAAGGCAGGATTCCCCACAAAAGGTTTCGCACCAGATTGAATTCGAATGATTCGTTTTGCTCACCCAACACACAAGTAGAACCATAGGCAAGCGAATAATCGCCGTAAATCATGCCCAAAAGCGGCACTGCCTGCTCGTTTCCATCGGTAAGGGCGGCAAATGCGATATGCTGCAAGGTGGTATCCTCCACCAACATGATGTCAAACAAATCAATATAGGTTTCACAACAACTCTCGGTGGTGATGATCCGGTCTTTCCCTAAAATCTGCCGCACCTTTGTGACCATGTTGTGATAACTGTCATTCCACCAGGAGCCGCCGCCTGTCGGATGCGGATGATTTTCGTCAAAGCACACTGTCGCATTGTATGAGCCGATCTGATCCAGATACACACCATCAAAACGGCATCCGAGCACATATTCCCGGCACAAATCCACCACCTTGTTCTGCCACAAAGCAGTGGCGGGGCAAACGGGTTTTAACTGCCGTCCTGCCCACGGCTCATGCGGATAGTCGCCGTTTTCGGTTTTGATGGCGGCCTGATGCACATGCTCCCTCTCCCATGATGCGGTGGTCCTTTCCCAAAGTCTTGCATTGATGTAGGGGAATTTTACAATGCCTGCCTCTTCAAACTTCTGATTCCACCCGGCAAGTTCTTCTAACCAACCTTGCTCCTTTTTCTCGGCACTCACATAGTCGGGATAATCGTGGTCGTGCACGCCTCTGTTCCAACCATACCAATGCAACGCCACATTACAATCCAATGTTTTCTGCATGGTCTGATTGATGCAAAGCAATTCCTCCGGGGTAAGATTAAAATTACTGTACCCCTCTGTTGTTTCAAAATTGAGCCACCACAAATCGGTTTTCACCAGTTTTTCGGGAATATATTTTTGGGCAAGTTTTCCCTTGCACCACTTTTGCCCGATTGCCCAATCACGATAGATGTGTGCCGCAGTCTGCCAGTCGCCCTCAAACAGTTTCAGTACAAAATCATATGCCATGCAATAACTGGTGGTCTTGCCCATATTTTCGGGGTAATTGATCACCGAAAAATCCATGGCATGCGCTCCCTCATTGTAATCAAATGCGAAAGTCTTGATATAGGCATCCGGGTCCTCGGTGGCAAAATAGTAGCCATACTCCTGCCCGTAAAATGCGCCAAACTGAAAGGACAGATTTGCAGGATACTCCCCCTCATACCCGTACTTGCCACGGCCTACCCAAAAGGGAACATCCACACCCTTGCACAAAAAGGTATCCACCGGATTTTTGAGAATCCGTCCGTTCTGCCAGGTCAGGAGCAGGTAGTTTTCGGTGTCAAACTTCATCCCCTCCAAGATGGGGAACCGTACTCTTCTTACCGCCTCACCGCCAAATACCTCTGTCATGATGCGAAAGCGAAGTTTCCCATCCTCGCCGTTCTTCACGATTACACAAACCTTTGCCGCATGGCTCTCCCAAAAGAGTTTGAGCACACCCTCATAGCACTCATGCCGAAATGCCGTCATGTCTGCGATGGTAAGTTCGCCCTCTTTTACCTGCACACTCCACAATTTGCTGCAAAGGTGGATGGTTCGACCTTTGTATTCGATTTTTTTCAAAAACCCTTTTTCCTTGTCGAAATATACTTTGGTCAGTTCATTTCCAAAAGTAAGGTGGGTCATATACAATCCCTCCAAAATCAATCCACAATCTCAATGCCGTCCGCAGCAGTAATCACCTTTACCAATTTTCCATCTTTTCTTTCATATTTTACCGAAATGGTACCATTTACCGTATCCAACGAATAGGATGCAAAATCAATATCCTCCGGCAAATTGGGTGCAATCTGTACCTTTTTATAGCCGGGGGCAAGTGCTTTGATACCCATAAGTTGTTCAATAATCCAGATATCCACGCTACCGATTGCATAGTGACAGTGCGAACGACATCCGTCATATTCAAAGGACTCGGGGAAGGTGGTTGCGCCCTTTTCACGAAAATAGTCATATCCCGGATATCCTTTTGCAGAAAATACCTTGTAGGCAATGTCGTGATATCCTGCCTCGGTGAGGATTACCAACAAAAAGCGTGCCGAGAAAATACCCGTGTTGAGGTGATAGTCCCTTTCTTTCAAATCTTCTATCAGCTTTTTGAGTACAATCTCTCTGATTTCAGGTGTGGCAATATCAAACGCCAGAGGCATGATATTGTTTGCCTGACGGAAGCCGGTATAGGTATCGGTGCGGTAATATCCACGTTCTGCATCAAAATAAGCCTCATTAAACAGGTCAATCAATCGTGCACGTTCTGCCGCATACCCCTTTGCATCCTCATCCTTGTCCATGGCAGATGCAATGCGTGACATCATCTCAAAAATACGGATATGATATGCACTTTCAAATAGTTGCGGTCCTTCGGGCGCCTCTGCCGAATCAGACATCACATTTCCTGTCGGCGGAATCCAGTCGCCAAGGCCTTTTTTACACAAATCATTCTTGGTCCATGCCTTTAAGTATGCCGCATATTTTTGGAGGGCCAGATAGTGTTCTTCCAATACATCCATGTCCTCATAGCACCAATACATACGGTACACCAACTCAGGGTAACAAAGATCCCAGGCAGGAACCGGACCGCAAGCAGCCTGCCACTTGGTTGTTCCGGTTACGCCCCAACCGGGAGTGGGGTTAATAACCGACAATTCTCCCTCGGCAGTTTGTTCGTCACGGATATCATTGAGCCATTTGCGATAAAATTTATGTGCATCAAAGTTTGCTAATACCGCCGGCGAAATGGTTCCGGCATCCCCTGTCCAGCCGTGTTTTTCAAATAACGGGGTATCGGTGGAAAGTCCGTGGAAATTGCAAAGCACTGTTCTGCGGAATGCATGGTGTACCCACTCCACCAATTCATTCGAGCAGGAAAATTCACTCACGCTTTGGATGTCATTGTGGAAAAAGCAAGCCACTGCATCCGAAATGGTGAGGTTTTCCGCACCCTCTACCTGCACATAGTGAAATCCTTTATAGGAAAACATGGGGCGGTAGGTCATAGGCTTGCCCGCGCTGATGAAAAAGTCCTTTTGCAGCCGACCATTTGGGGTAATAGAATGTTCCAACACCACCTCGCCGTTTTCTTTGAGACGCTCGGTATACTGAATGGAAACCTCGCACCCTTCGGGGCATTCCAGTTTCAGTTCAACCCAACCCGTGATATAGGGGGTAAATTCATACACAAATACCCCATCGCGCACCTTGGTGCAAGAGATGGGCGCCACACGCTCGGTGATGGCAATGGGTTCGGAATAGTCATATTCCAGCTTGCCTTTGGG
>SVJZ01000006.1 GCA_015068705.1 Oscillospiraceae bacterium | reverse complement strand
CAGTAAATACAGTGAGTAGTTGCGCTGCATGTCTCTTCCCAGGCGTTGCAGGAAGGTTCTTTGACCCACTTGCAGGTCTTTGGTTGTTGCTGCTGATTTCATGTTTTTCTCCTCCTGAAATGGTGTGATAAATGATATGATTTTGGTTAGATTTTGGTTAGATTTTGGTTGGATGGCGGGACGTCGGGGACGCCGTTCCCTACAAATTAAAACGCAATATCTGATACATCCGGCAGGGTGCCTTGGTCATTATCGTCCAAGGGGACGGCGGTGACGGTGATTTCACAATTACCACTCTTACCCGTTGCATGAACGACAAGTTTGGTTATACCCGGATTTTCGGGATCACTAAGACTGGATAATTCGTCAAACTGGAACAGTCTTACGGCATCCATCTTGGTAAACTCTCCACCTGTCACATGGACTTTGAGGTTTTTGCCATTTTGGGTCAAAATTGCAGTGGTGGGATCATCTTCGTCGATGGTAATTTCTGCCTTGGTGTGAGCAAACCAGTAATATTCGTTGCTCTCGCCCTTTAAGGAGAACTTATCCTTTACTGCAAATCCCTGGGTGTTTTTATCCAGATAAATCAACCGTTTGTAGGAATTTAATCTATCTGCATAAGCATTGGTTAAGTCCATCGTAAAATAAGATGCATTCTCACCAAACACAGGAGCTGCCACAAGACTTCCTGTAGCACTTACAATCTGGTCAGGATCATTTGCCCCGGTGGGATTAAATATCATGCAGTTATGTCCTTCCGGCTTATTGCGATAGAGCAAATCATTAAACTGATCCGGCCAACCGTAAGTTACATAGCCCAGTTCGATAAACCACTGCTCTCCCTGCGATTCATATACAAATCCGCCCATATCGGTATGGTTGTGCCAATCATTATTCTTACCATAGTTTGCTGCCACAAAGCCCTGGGAATTGCCATAATCGGTGTGCAGGGCAACGATGCCCGTACCCTGATACCAGGAATCCAACGGCATACCAAAGGCATCGTCATAGCCTGCCTTACCTGCATTTTGCGGAACATTGGAGTAATCTGAATCGTACCAGAGTAAATCTCTGAAATTGAGCACACTCTGCAGATCTTTCTTTTGCGCCGTTCCTGCCTCTACCTGCGCAAATTTCTCTTTAAACTGCTCACGGCGATAATAGCCAAGTTCGGGCATATCAAGATATTTTGCAAAATAGAGCATAAACGGAGTTCCTTTGCCAGGCGTCATGGGTGCATCGGAATATGCGTACATATATTTGCTGCCCCCGAGTTTGATGGCGTCTGCCGCACTCGCGTTCATTCCAGCAAAATCGCGGTAGCCGTAGTCATCCCCTAACGTATTGATGAGTGAAACGAAAAAGTCTGTTCCGTGGCGCATCATGTAAGGGTAATAGTTAAATCCTTCAGTCCATGCGCCGTCAGAGGGGAAATACTCTGCTACATATCTGATACCACGCAGTGCATAGTTTAAGGCAATCGTGCAATTTTCTTGATATTCGGGCAGATCGCCAATTGCAAGGCAGGCAAGACCTACGCCGCCGTTACAAATCATATTCCAGTTGTCTGATCTTCTGGACCAACCGATGCGGTTATCCTTGCGGTGAAATTCCAGATATGGTAATACCGCCTTGTCGTAAATTGCCTTTACAATTTTATCTCTGTTTACAATGTTTTCCTCTTTACTCAAATAGTCATAGGTCATATCATAACCAATGGCAAGTGCAGCGGCGATGTGAGCGGTATATAAAAACCGTCCGTTTCCGCCATAGTTTACTTCGTCATACCAGTTATCATATTCTGCAACCTTCACCATGTCTCGCATGAGGTCTGCTGCATATTGCTCGTCGCCTGTGGTCTGATAGAGATAACCCCACACGGTTGCACGATCATAAATCATGTCGCAGATAGAACCTGTGCCACTCCCGTGGTTGGGAATGCCGGCCGTCATATACGAGCCACTGTTCTGGGTGTTTCTCCAATCCACCAACGAGGTGTACATATCGGCAAAGGTTTCATCCTCTTTGTATTGCTCTACCTTGGCAAGCTCTGCTGCGGTGGTGAGAATACGGGGGTGGGTATCCCCTACTCTTATCAGCTTTTGTGCCAGCACCTCGGGACGGTCTGCCTTTGCAATGGATTCTTCCACGCCAAATCCTTGCACCAGGGGTGTCAGATTGGTCATTTTATCCCAAACAAAGGATTTTACATCCTTTACGCCATCCAGGTCTGCGGCATTGTCGAGTAGTTCTGCAACCAACACCTCGCCCGGTTGCAGGGTTTCTTTCTGTATTTTATATCTATCTGCATCGCCATACTGTGCCAGTACATTTTCAACAGTCTGCACCTGATGGCTGAAATTTGCGATTTGTCTTACACTTTTTACTCTATGGAAAGGAAATGTATTTTCACTCATGAAAAACATTCCGCCGTTTTCGTAGTCAAATTGCAGTTCGGGGTCTCCGGCATAAACTGCCTCGGTGGGCATTCCCTCATCCTGCAGGATTTTTACATTATCAATGGTAATTGTAGGTAGTGTATCCCCTACATCCATCTTTGCCATTGCAACAAACTGTGTTTGAATCTGATTCTGTTTTGCGGTGATGGTATAATAAGGATTCACATAGCTATAAACCTGTTCACCATTGAGCCATACGGTAACACGACATCCACCAGTGGGTAAATTCTCAGCATACGCTGCTACATGCCCAGTCAATCCGGTATAGGTAATGGTTTCACCGCCCCCATTATCACTATAGCCAAGTGTGATGGTATCTCCCTTTAGATGAAACGGGGTAATAGATCTGTCTCCGCCGGTGCTGTCCCAGTTGTCCAAACACAGATATACGCCCGTGTTATCAATCGAATCGCGGGTAAAGGTAAAATCCACATAGGAATTTTGATCGATGGAAATATACTTTTGAAAAGCAATGGAGTTCTTCCAGTTTCCATCCTTTTCTTCAGCACTGAAATCATAGTAAAGCGCACCATCTTGCACATGGATGGTAGAAGCAGAATGGGGACAAAGATAGGTTCCGTTAATATAGCCCCCTCCTACATAATCATAGCCGGGGCGAAACATGGTGCTCTTTTCAAAGTCTTCCAGATAAACCCGTGCATATGCGGGCAATACGATTACACACGCAAACAACAAACCAAGCATTATGAAATTTTTGATTTTTTTCCAATTCATTCGGGTCACCTGAATTCTATAGATTTTTAATATTGCCTGTGTATGATGCGCCGGAAGGCGCATCATACACAAACAGGAATGAAATTACTCTACACTTGCAATATTACCAAAAATGTCGTACGAATAAGAGATGGGAGTAAAGGTAGCCATGTCATTTACCAGGAATGCTTTTGCGGTAAATTCGTCAACGAATTGGTCGAGCGCTTCTTCATCCTCATTCTCTGTTCTGATTACGGTAACCTCACCACTGGAAACGAGAACGTTTTTATCCAAGGGATTTACCACGCAGGGCTCGCCCAGAGAAACATTAGTCAGTTTACCATCCGAATAGGTTGCAATGATTGCACGGAAGGTCTGAGTCTCTTCCGATGCATTGCTTACCAACACATCTGCACGCAACCGTCTGTTGTTTGAAATCTCGCCACCTGCGTATGCTTCTACCATATAGTCACCCATCATATACGGACCATACGAATTCATACGAACACCCGTTACTGTGATATCACCTGCAACGCCGTCGCCGGGTACCGGTGTAACAGTGGGCAGTTCTGCCACTGTTTTAAAGGTGTAGCTCATGGGTTCATGTGTTTTCATAGCACGACCACCATCGTAGGGCAAACCTGCCGCCAATTTGATGGTATAGGTTTTGTTGGGCTCCAACACCAAATCTGTGAGGGAAATGGTAGCACCCATTTGTCCATAGTTAGACGTTCCTACCGGAGTACCCATAGTTGCCGGATTTCCTTTTTCGTCGGTTACGGTAAGAAGGGTTGCCAGGTTAGTAAAATTCAGACCGTGACCGGTAATATTTACCACCGGAGTCATGGTACCTGCTTTTACCAGATTGCCCGAACCATTGCCTGTTCCAAAGTCAACACCATGGATATAGGGTACGATGGGAGTATAATTTACCTTCACATTGTCAATAGCAAATTTACACGGTTTAAATTTGCCAGTTGTTTCATCTTTTGCACCATTGAACATAAATCTCAACCGACCCTGGCGACTTGTTTCATGCGTGAAGTTATACCCGCTGGATCCGTGATAAACCAGCTTACCGTCCACATAATATTTCAAAGGACCTGCAAACGAACCGCTATAATCAAACTCTAACCGATGATGTTGCCACTGTCCGACTGCCATATCAGTATACGAATCGTAATAGCCCTGTGGATTAACCTTGATACGAGATGTGCCGGCAGCCACTTTCAAAGCAACGTTGGTTGCAACAGCCATAGCAAAATCACCATGATTGGTATTGGAACGATACATATCAAATTCTACTACTGTATTGGTGAAATGCGGAGAGGTATCATTATACTGACCTACACCAATTGCAATGGGAATCATGATCTGGGAAGATGCACCAACCGTATCCTGGTCACTGAATTCTACCACCAGACTCTCTCCAAAATTCGCATTGAGCGGTGTTTCGCCATCTTCTCCATATACTACCGCACCTTTTACACCGCTTGCGGTTGCGCCGGCGGGTAAGGTCACAGCATCTCCATTCTTTCCAATAAAGCCTTCGTTCGGATAAATCTGGGTTGCCCAATCCATGGTGCTGTAAAGGGTACCGCTATTCACGCTCTTCATTACCTTTTCGATGGTAGCGGGTGCGGTTTCGCTGGACACTTTCATATTGTCCACTGCCATGAAGGCACCGGTGCCTTCAGCAACATTAAAGGTAAAGCCAACACCATCACCAAGTCCTGCTGTGGCAGAATGAATATTGCCTCTGTCCAACACGAGCTGACCATCTACCCACAAGGATGCCTTGCCCTTGAAGTGATCGATTTCCCACTGCCATTTGTGCCACTTGCCAACCACGGGGTCAAAGCTTGCAGACGTGTTGATACCTGCCCAACCGCCCTGATCGAAGGTGGTGAATTTTTGGGTGGCAGCATCCCAAATCACATAGTTAGCTCCATTGTTGTTGAGGCTAACATACAATTTGCTCACGTTTGTCATATCCGACAGATATACATCATACTCTACCTTCATAAGACCTGTAGAGCCTTGCTTCATCGAAGGCCAGCCGGCTACAGAGTCGGCACTATTGGGGTTTGCGCCCCATTTGAAGTCAACGTCTGCGCCATTTGAGAAAATCTTTACTGCCTTCTCATGCGTCACATCGGTAGAATCCGTAACCGACTCCAACGTAATGTTTCTGGTAGTGCCATCAAGATTTTCTACTCTGGTAGATCTGCCGTAAAATTTTCCGGAAAGAAGTGCGTTGGTATTTGCAAATTCATTAAAGTTTTCATCTAAATAGATGCGTTTTTCGTTACCTGCAACCACCATGGTCTGCACTCTCTGTTTGATTATCAAATCTTGAGAATCATATGCTGTCAACGTGATATGACGCACACCACGTTCAAGATTGGACAAATCAAAAGTATACGGCGCCTCGGTATCCTCCTGTGCAGTTGCGCCGTCTACCGACAATGTAACCTTGGAAACCTTGTGTGCCGACCAGGAGGGCGGATTTACAGTAACCTCATTGAGGAGAGACGGATCAACCGTTGCGCCGTCTGCATAACCGGCAATACCGAGTGCCTCGGGGATATTTGCCTCAACACCCTTTGCAAGTACCTTGTAGCTTACATTGTCTGCATATATTGTGTTGAAATCCTCTGCTCCCTGCGTGGGACCCATAACAGTAACTACCGGACAAAAGCCTTTTACACCCCAAATACCGGTGTCAAAATAATTCCAAGAAGAGTCATAGTAACCAATCTTTACATCCTCCGAGGTGGTTCTGCTTCCATCGAAGGTTGCATCCGAATCATTGTGATGGTATCCTACACCATTGCCGTAATCTACGTTAATTCTCATCGGCTCTCCATCCACATAAATGGATGCACGCGGATTGCTGCCCATGGTGAGTACGATATCAAAGCGATACCACTGGTCATATTCCCAAGATGTATCGGTATAAACACCTCTGCCAAACAATTCAAAGTGCTTGTTTGTAGTGTTAAATACGACCAACTGTTTTTGGTGACCTGAAATCAGATTGGAGGCAGTCGTACGTGATTTTGCGCCCTTGTTCTTTACACCAATACCGTTTGCCGTCAACTCTCCGCCCTTTTCGCCAGTCAAAACCTCTACGTTTATAGCGGGGCTTGAGAGGTAGTAAAACTCTGTTCCGGACGGAATCATGATCTCGGTGGTCATGTGCACCTTTTCGCCATCCTCGTAGGTGGTATGTGCAGCCAGAGCAGCATCTGTTAATCTCAGTTGCGCATCCGAGCGACCCTTGGTGGTGGTAATCTTGTAGACCAAATCCTGTTCCTTGCCGGCAAGACCTTTTCCGGGTACAAATTCGTTTTCATATGCATTTGCCACATAATGTGAAAACGGAGTTTTTAGTTCTGCACCGGGAGATTCAACAGGCGCATACTCGGTTGTCGCAGGTAATGCCGCGCCAACGCTTACGCACATACCGGCGAGCATAGCGAGTGTTACCAACAAACTAATCAAACGTTTCATTACAAAATCCTTCCTTTCGGATTAAAGTGATTTTTTGAAACTACTATGTTGCAAGAGTTCGCCCATCGGCGAAATTCCATGGAGAATGCCCTGTTACTCCTTGGGGAGTTCCTGCGGCAAGCCACATTGGGCATTCCCCACAAGTCAAATAGCTGACATTATTTCGTACGTGCGACATATCTGTCGTATGCAGCCTGCATGATTTCCAATGCACGGGAAAGACCGATGGTTTCGTAGTTTGCAAGGTAGGTATCCCATTTATCCAGGGACTCGGTACCTGCGATGAACTTATACATCATCTCATGCATGTGGGTTTCGATTGCAGTTTTGAGAGAAGCGATTTCCTGTGCTTCCTCGGTGGTATACTGCACATTCGGGAACTGGTGTTCTGCCATGTTGGTCTGAGTCCAGATACGAACGTTTTCCTTCTGGTCCTCACGAGAGAACAGTACGTTCAGGATTCCCTCGTCCTGCACACGACCAAATGCTACGCTGCCGCTTGCAGTGTGCTGACCCATCATGTCGGATACAGACTGACCGCCATTCATTTCGGAATTCTGGTTGGTGAATGCATCGGTAAATCTTACAATACCATCTGCATCATACTCCCAGTCGCGACCTTTTTTACCGTAGTTGGTAGCCAAATGACCTTCTTCGGTGTAAGCATAGTCGAGAAGTTTTGCAGCCAGTTCGATATTGTCACAACCGGTGGTGATGGCAGTGTATGCACCGCCTGCGCGGTTTTCCATGTGACCGAATTCGGGTTTTTTGCCCTTCTCGGTGGTCGGGAACGGCATGGTAACAAATTTCACGTCGGGACGGGTTTCTTCCAATGCAGGGAGATATTTACCCCAGTTACCGCCGTTTGCACCGAACGCCAGACCGATATTACCTGCCAACAATTCAGAGGTCATACGACCCGAACCTTGCAAGGTGGAGAATTCTCTGTCGTACAAGCCGTCATTGAACCACTTGTTCATGGTAGCGAGGAACTCTTTGAATTCCGGCTGTGCGGGACCGTATTTTACTTTGCCGTTGTCTACATAGTAGGATGCGCCGATACCGAAACCGCCTACCACTGCGTTACCGGCAACCATGTGTTTGCCAAGCTCAACCTCGAGCGGGATTTTGATGCCCTGCTCTTTGAACGCATACAGTGCAGTTTCGATTTCTGCGATGGTTTCGGGGATGCCAAGACCTGCTTTATCCAGAAGGTCTTTACGAATCATGGGTCCCGAATAAACTACCTGGCTCAATGCACCAACACTCGGGAAACCGGGGAGCCAACCTTCGTCGGTATATACGCTGTCTTTCCATACCGGGTTGCTGTCAAGCAGTGCTTTGAGTGCAGGTGCTCCACCCTTTTCCAAAATCTTGTTGATGGGAAGAATCAGGTTGTCACGCACCGCACCGGCAGAACCGCCGTTTGCGTAATTGCCCCAGCTATAGCTCATGATATCGGGGAGTTGACCCGAGGATACCACGATATTAAACTGGGAAGCCTCCTGACCCGTAGGCGGATGGATGAATTTGATGTTTGCACCGGTGTTTTCTTTGAGCATTGCCGCAAACGGTGTGTCGGTCAGGTTACCATATTTGGTGGTAACGCCAACATTGATGGGTACCCACCACTCGATTTCCTGGGTATTGTCGATGGGGTAACCGGGTGCCATGGTAACCTCGAAGTCATACTCGGTGGAGCTTACCGTAGTACCGCCACCGCCGCAGCCGCACAACAGTAACATCATGCCTGCCAGCGCCAGTGCAACAAGTTGCTTTGCTTTTTTTCTCATGTTTCTTCTCTCCTTTTCTTAAAAATTTTTATTGATTCCCCGACGCGATGGTTGCGTTCGCAATCGGAAGGAAGTCACCATTCCATACTGCTGCCGATGCAGAAAATGCAACGGGGTCGGTAATTGTAATTTCAGCGGTTTCAAATACATTGTCCGCTTTCTCGGCAACTGCAGTTGCCAGCGTGATATCGGATGCGGTGAGGAGCTTGCCGTTATAGCCGAGGAGCATCACATATACATCCTCGTCCAAAATGTTGGCGTTGCAAACGGTAATCTCTGCCTTAATCTTATCCCCTGCCGCAAAGGTTACGGCGTCGAGGTCTTCAACAGCAGTGCCGTTTTTGTAATAGGTAACATCCACCACGTCCAAATCTGCTTTTGCAGTTTTAAAGGTAAAGGTCTGGTCATAACCAATCTTGACACCGTCTGCAAAGAGTGCATTTTTGTCCAGAGAAACCGAGTATTCGGTGTCGCTTAAAAGCGGACAGGGAGGCACCAGATACAGTAAACCGTTGTAGAGCAAAACGGAGGTTTTATTGATTACACCATCGTCATCGGTAAAGGTAAGCTCCTTGCCGTTTTCGTAAAACTTAACATACTCATTAAGCATGTTGGGCATCAAATCCTTGCCCATGTTGATGGTAATGGTATCAGTCAAGGAAGAAATATTGTCCAAATCGATATTCTCGGTTTCACCACGATAGAAGGTTGCTTCGCCAAAGCCCGGACGGGGCGTATAGTGCATGAGCAAAACCTCGTCTATTGCCACAAAATTACCTGTTACAGGATTGGGGGCATAATGCCATTTGATGATATTGAAATTCGAAATGATAGACGCCAGTTCTCTGTCTTCAAAAATCTTCTCGCCATCAATGGAAAGAGACATTTTTGTCGTAGTGCCAGACATGTCAAGTTCCACCGCATAGTTTTGCCAATATTGATATTTTACCGGCGTATAAACCGGATCACCCTTAACATTCCACTTGAGTTTCTGCTCGGTGTGATCCCAACGGAACAACTCCTGCCCCGTAGTCAGCGTAAACGCATCAGTTTTGTTTGTATTAAGCATACCATTATCCATGTACATCTGGAAATTCAGGTCTGCGGTATATCCTGAAATACTGCCTCCGGTAGCATTGAACCCTGTATATCCAAAATCAATGTAATCGTAACTATAATCGCTCTGTGCAATATATTTTTCTCCCGATTCGGGATTGCAGCCAAATTTAACTGCCTTGCCAAAGCTCTTTTTCGCCTTATCCTGCACCACTTCTGGGTTCATAAACCATCCGTTCGGCACAAGTCCGGAAAGCGAGAAACGTGAACTAGGGCTGTACCATCCACCGTTTGCCACATCGGTAAATGTGCCGTAAGCATCCATGTTCTGGTCCATGGCTTTTCTGGCATAAATCTCGGTGAGTATGATATTTACACTACGTTCAAAGGTCTCGGTTTCTGTTTTTGCGATCGCTTTGATGGTAGCATTACCCAACTCTATACTCGAAGGAATGTTAAAGGTATAAGGCGCCTCGGTCAAGGTGCCCAGCGACTCGCCATCAATATAGAGGCTCACCTCGGTGCACTCTTCCCTTCCAACCGTCACAGTTGCTTGGGTAAAGGTTTCGATATCAAGTTTGCTGCCGTTGGTAAACCCATCAAAGGAAATGGGGTTATACACCGGCGGAGTCCAGAGGGATACAGGCTCGTCTGCCTCATAGGATTCATAAGCCCAGTTGTCACTAAATACCTGTCTGGACAGTGTGGGGTTCATCTTCCATTTAGTAATCATATAAATGGGGCGATGCTCGGTAATTTTTGTCCCGGCTGCGCCTAACGAAACATCCACCGAATTTGCAATCGCTTTGTCAGTAAAGGTAAGGGGCTGGCCATCTACATATACCGAAAGTTTTGCAGGATTACCAAAAGTGACAACCGCCTCTATGGTATACCATGTGTCGTATGCCCAGGTCTGGTCGGCGACCAATCCTGCGTCATTACGGAAACGAATTTCTCCGCCGGTGGTTCCGGTGCGAGCAAAACCAATTACGTTCGTTTCCGTTATGCCCTCTACCGCTGCGGTCATGCGAACAACAAGTTCGTCATTGTAATTTACAAGAGAATCACCATAGGTATTGGTACTTGGAATGTACCACTGTGCTCTCATGTATGCCTTTTCGCCGGCTGAATAAGTAAGCGGTACGCTTCTCAAAATTCCCCCAAACCAGTTGGAGTTGCTTTTGGTATCCGAATAAACCTGGTTTACCATCATTGTGTCATCTGCATTTTTTCGCGCAGACAAATCGCCAGCCGCAATAAATCCGGTACAAAAATCCTCGGTGCGATTGACATTTTGTACCATCTCATACTGGGTGTATGCCCCGACACTATTGTACAACTTGTTGCCGGTAAAAGTACAAATCATATCCGCATAATAGTCGGTTGCCGGTGCCGCAAACGAAGTCGGCACAAGCGATACCAGCATAATTGCCGCAACCAAAATTGCAACAAATTTCTTCATGATATATCACGCCTCCTTAAAATTATGATAACGCCGTTTGGAGAGGGACGAGCGTTGCCGTCCTCTCCTATGGCTTTGTTATTTTACTACGATAGCAACCTCGTTGAGGCGCGAAACCATTCCGCCAATACGACCATTGGGCGAAATGCGGATGTAACGAGCATGTGCACCCTCGTCCAGATGGAGCCGTTCATAGCCCTCGGTACCGGCTGAAATATGACAAGTCTTGAGCTCCCAATTCTCGCCATCCTCCGAGTATGCCACGTCAAAGTAGTACTTCTGGTCTTTTATATAGCCCCACGCGGTAACGATGGAATCCAGTTCCTGTACACTACCAAGGTCAATCAGATAATCAAAACCACCCAAACTCTCATAACGCTCGGTAGCGAAATTGCGGTCGGTAAGGGGATCCATGATAACCGCGCCGGTATCCTCTTCGATGATGCTCTGGATATTGGCAAGTTTTAATCCATCCAGACTTTCAATGCCGTACTGAGTCAGGTCAAACCGCACGGTGTAATACCAAGCGTTGTCGGGGTTTGCCTTTTCGCTCACCTTGATGATAACATCGTCCATGAGTGTATCGGAAGCGTTTTGTCTTACCTCTACGTTATACTTTTCATCTGCGGTTGCGGTAATTACCGGAACTTTGGTGGTTTTTGCCGGCAGGGTAACGGTTACCTGGCTGTTGAGCGGATTAAAGCGCTCTGCCGAAACGCCGTCTACCAGTACGTCGGTCAGGCGGGGCAACTGCAACTCGCCCTCGGCGCACTTCCACAGAGCAAGCATTTCGTCCTCATACTCTGTTTCGGTGATATCCTCATAGAGCGGCGTGTATTTTACAGTGATATTCAGCGAACCGTTCGCATTGAGTTTGATACCCAGCTTGCGGTATTCACTCATATCACGCGCTCTAGGCTGCTTGGGTTTATTGTAAACCGGCAGGATTTCACATTCCATCTCCTCGATTGTCAGGTCACGTCCGTTGGTAAATACCTCTACCAGCATCTTCTTGCCAAACTGCTCAAAGATGGCGGTATTATTATCGATAATCTCAATATTTGCCTTTGTGTGGATGAAACTGTATACCTCGGATGCGTTCTTCAGTACCATCTCATCCCGAACAATCAGGTGCCGGCGGTCATCTGCCATCTTAAATCCACGCTGCGCAGTGATAACATCCTCTTTATAATAGGGCTGCATGTTGACAACCGCAAAGCCCTCACGGTCACTGGTTTCAAACATGGTAGTAGCACTCTTTTCATACAGATCCTGTCCCTGATACCCTGCACGAGGATTAATGAGGTACACATTGTGTGCCTCGGGACGGGTTACATAGAAATTACCTTCTACCGGGCTATATGGATTGGAATAATCCTCGGTACCCACGTCAATTACCCAGCTATATCCCATGGCGTCCATTACATAGGTGCCACCGTCAATGTGGGAGTGACTCATATAGTTCTGACCGGAATGTGCGGTAAGGAGCATTGCATTTTCGTCTTCCCAGGAAGAACGAAGCGCTACCATGTCCAGCTCACCTCTGTAGCGATGATCCAAAGCTCCATCATCGCCGCCCTGCAGATTGGGGTTATACCACATTAGTGAGGTTCCTTCGTTGTTATACAGGAAGTTATCGATAAAGCCCATCCAAGCATTTAAGATGTTGGGGTCCTGATACAGTGTGGAAAGTGCAAAGTGAGCATGAGACTGCTCTACCACGTCTTTTCTGGAATACTGCTTGGCTCCGGTACCAGAGTCATGGAACAGGTTTGCATGCGCCATACCGGTAACGTCTACCAAGAAGTAACCTGCATTTCTAAGGCCCAGATGGTCCTCACGACCCATGGTGTCGCCAAGTACACTACGCAAGCTCATGGTAGCAGGTGCCCATTCCAGCATGGTATATTTCCAGTATCCAACACCCTCTGGCCATGCGCCGTCCGGCGCATAATCCTGTGTTGCATATTCGTGATGGCGGAGCATCTGTTCAAAGAGCAGTGTGCCATATTCCTGCATTTCGGGATGATCCATAAAGGTCAGTGTAGATTCCAGATAGGTTCCGTTGTGTACCGAACCAAAGTTGTCTCCGGTACGCATCCAGGTGTGTGCGCGCATCGCAGTAGCATCCGAGCCGTCAAAGAGAACATCCTCCCATAAGCCCTTCACAATCTTGCGGATTTTTGCACGGCGTTCTTCCCCTAAATGATCGAAAAACAAATCATAGCAACGGGACAGACCGCCCATAATTGCCGCACGGTTGAGCGGATGTGCATCGGCAAAATATGGTCGCGTAAGAATATCGTCTATCTCCACCATTGCACGCTCTGCATAGCGCTCATCACCCGAAATGTGATACATATATCCCAGGTTGGACAAACGATCTTCGGTGGTTCGAACCATGTCTAATCGACCATTGCCAAGGTCTCTCCACTGATTCGGTTGTGCGCTCAACACACCGTCACATGTCGCACGCAAATACTCGTACAGTTTTTTTGCATTTTCGTCGGTTTCGATGTTTTTACGCACCTGTGCTACCGCCTCTTCGGTTGCACACAGACGAGGATGCTGTTGATTAGGCCAGCGTTCCTGAATGGTGGCAAGTGCCTCTTCACCGCTCATACGGCGGAAAATCATCAGGTGCATGATCATCTTCATCATTTCGGCATTGGTGGTATCCACTGAAGTGCCGTCCTCGGTGATAAAGAGCAACTCCCAAGTGCTTTCATAGGTGGTCGTCTTACCATGAATCTTTTCAAAGAAGGGCCGCAACGGTGCAAATACCTCGCCGTTTTTGAACTCAATGTTTCCGCCGGCAGAAATCTCTTTGCCATCCTTAATGAATACGTTGTCCCCTACCTTCATGGTGGTGCCGTCACTTAAAGTAACGATTTGAGTTTCTTCATTATAGTCAGCGGTCAAGCCGTATGCCTCTGCCATGGTTTTTACAATACCCATCGGAGTACCTTCGATGGTTACATAACCGTATTTTTCGTTTTCTCCATCATACTCCTTCTTCACGCCCTCCTTATAGAAGGCAGAGTTGGTATTACAATAGATTGCCTTATTACCAATCCAGGCGTTTACTTCCTGGTCGTCCCATTCATAACTATTTACAAAATAACCGGTGTAATCTTTTTGCTCCAGGCTGGGCATCAACTCGGTGCCCTCGTAAATGGCAAGGGCGTCAATACCCAGAGAGGCAGCACCCGAGCCTGCACTGAAGTCAACCGAGATACGGTCGATATCGCGCGCATTTCCGGTGATGGTGCAGCCCTCGCGCACCAGCACGCCGTCAATGTACACGTCAAAAGTGGACTTGGTAGCGTCTATCGCAAAGGAAACACGGGTCCAACGGTTGTAGGTAAGTTCATTAAATACATCGCCGCCACACCTGATAACACCATTTGTTTCGGCGGCCATCAGCCATTTGGAGCCGGAATTGTAGCCCTTTTGCAGACCCATCTGGAAGATACGGCTGTCCAACTGGAAGATATTAAGCATCATATCAATGACATACTGGGTGGAATTAAACCGCTTCATTACAACGTCAAAGTGAGGTGCGTTGGCAATGCCTGCATCCACCTCCATGTGCAGATACATGCGGTCACCCTCGGTGTAATATGACATACCCTTCTGGCTACGTGTGCCGATGACACCCTTACCCGGCACAGTACTTATATAAGTACAGTCAAGACCGCCAAGGTAGTTAAAATCGTCAAACACATACAGACGTTTTACCTTTTCGGCACTACCCTCTTCTACCTCTGCAACCTCGGGATTAAACTCCTGTTTGGGATATTTTGTCATTACTTTATTGTCGCGGTAGGCAACAATGTGGTCAATTTCCACCGAGCCGATACTTGCGTTATTGATAAACTCAAAGCCGATACGTGCTGCAGTGGGAACGGTGCCGGTAATCTTCCAGTCTTTCTGCACACATTCGCCATTTACATACACCGAATAGAGTTTGTTTGTGTAGTCAATCTTTACATGCATATCCGACCAGATGTTTTTCTGCACCTTGCCGAAATATTTGCCGTCATAAAGAGATGCACCATTATTGGAGATGTTAATCAGGTTGGTCTTTGCGCCGGCGCTATCAATCAGCTGAAACATTGCGCCGCCTTCCAATGTGCCATTGACACGAAAACGCATACCATACCAAACCACACCGGATGAAGGAGATGCGGCAAAGCTTATGTTTGCCACAGTGTGGTCCAAGCCGATGGAAAACGCCTTATTTTCCTCGCCCAGGTCGATAACGCCGTTACCGCTGCCGCCATCGACTGCAATTACAGAAGGAGCATTGCCGTATGTAGCCGAAGCGTTGAAGCCTTCGCTAAACAGTACGGTGCTCTCTGCCGCAAAGCCTGTAACAGGTGCCATGCAAGTGATGATCATCAGTGCTGCAACCAGTATGCTTGTCAGTTTCTTCATTACCATACTTTATTACCTCCGTTTGCTAAAATGTGTTAAAAAATCGAGTTTCTTCCTTTATATATTGTATATGCAAAACCATACGAATTGTCGGGGACGCCAGGTCCTACAATCAATGATTACTTATTCAAGCAGTTTAAGATAAGCACTGCACAGCTTGCACGGTTGATGCTTGCCTTGCCGTCAAAGCGGTTGTTCCCCACTCCGTTTACAATGCCGTTTCCTGCAAGAGTTGCAATGGCGTCTACTGCGTAGGAAGCAAATTCTCCCTCATCAGCAAAGCTTGCCTTGGCTGCATCCAGCACGCCGATACCGGACAGATATCGATATACAATCACACATGCATCCTCACGGGTAATCTCGCCGTTGGGATTGAATGTGCCATCAGTGCCGCCGGTGATGATACCACTTGCATATGCTGCGCGAATGTAGTTATAATACCAATCCGAAGTGGTTACATCGGCAAAGGGAATTTCTGCCGCAGTTGCAAGCCCGAATGCCGTGGTAAGCATTTTTACAAACTCGGCACGGGTTACATTGCCCTCGGGACGGAAAGAGCCGTCCGGATAGCCCGAGATGACATTTTTTGCAGCCAGTTGGCTGATGGCATCCTTGCCCCAGAAATCAGCCGGCACATCCGAGAAGGATTTTGCATCAACTTCTTCGTAGCGCTGTTCGGGACGGGAGGGGGCAATCTCAAATGCACCGATTCCTCCTCCACCGCCTCCGCCGCCATTACCTTTGTTGGGGCGAACTACCGGTTTGTAATCCACTTTGTTTACCTCGGAATTTGCTTTTGCAAAATTATCTTCAATATCAAGGAAGGTTTCGTAGGTATAATCCATCATCTGCTGGAATACTCTGTCGCGGTTGTCTACATCATAGTCGATGTTTACAATTTCCTCATGACTATCGGTTACCACCGTTTCGATGGTCTGCCATCTGTCTGCACCCTGCACGGTTGCCAGTGCGGAAAGTTCGGGCAATTCCTCCGACAGGCTTCTGCCATCCGCCTTGAAATTTTTGAGAAGCAGGTCGAATTTTGCGACAGACAGTTCATCCAATGCCGTTACAAAACGGGCAACATCTGCCGTATAGAACTCTGCATTCTGGCTAATCACTGCCGAGGGGGTGGATGAGTTGATTGCCATATAAAGCACTCGGTACTCATTCATTAAATCAATTACTTCTTGTATATCTGTAAAATCCTCTCCATCTTTTGTGCCCACCATCTGCTCCGAAACATATGCACCAAACTGTGCAAATCCTTCGGGGGTAACACCAATCAATTCGGTATACGGAACTCTATCCTCGGCAGGGGTACTGTCATCACCCGTCTTTCCGGTTGCAATCATGTCATACAGTGCATCCGCATCTGTTTTTACCGTGTTGAGATCGGCAACCATTTCTTCGCCGTCATCAATATTGATGTGGTACAAGGAACCCGAAACAGATTTGATATTATCGGTAATAGTACCATAAATACGAGCCGGTATATCGTTGACTTCTTCCGTTGTTGTTAACATGTACTGTTCGTTACTTTTGAGTGTTACATTGTATGTACCGCTGGGCAGGTTTTTGTCCAACAAAATGGTTTCATCAAACTCGGTTACGCCGCGCCATTCATACTGCGCTGCCGCCACCGCATTTTCCTCGTCGATGGTTGACGGATCAACATCCTCCGGCAATATCAGCACAGAAACCGGGGCTTTTGCTGTTCCAACCAGGTTGACCTCGTTTGTTGCCGCATTGTAGCTAATTGCACAATCCAATGCAAATGCTTGCGTTACCATGGTCAACACCAACAACCCTACCATTAAACCTACGCTTTTCTTCATTGTCTTTTCCTCCTATAAAAATATTGTCATTATCACGCATATCGCAGTATTTTTTTTGGCACTTCCACCTGCACAAACGAAAAATACACATCATACCATTGTGTATAGTATACAATAGATCAAAAAGTTTTGCAATATTTGTATGTTATGATGACAAAAAATGACCAACATTGGATAAGTTTTAACAAATGTTTTCTTGCTTTTTACAAAAAAACGACTTTTTATCAACAAAAAAATGACAGTTTTAACTATTTTTCGAATATTTTCTTGCGATTTTGATGTTTCTCCCCTCTCTTGGTATTTTCAAAAAAATTTTTGCTAAATAAAGAAAAAGACGCCAAAAAATTCTGACGTCTTTGTGGGTCTTTTATATTAGTCGCGTTGTTTGTTTGCCATCCGATAATCAGATGGGGACATGTGATAAATCCTTTTAAATTCCTTGGTAAAATTCGAAAGCGTGCTAAATCCCGTTTCATAGCCGATATCGGTAATTTTCATATCTGTATTGGAAATCAGATTTGCCGCAAAATTCATCCGTAAATTGGTGATATATGCCTTAAAGGAAATTCCCATGGTACGATGGAATATCCGGCTCAGATAGGACGGGGAATAATGCGCTGCCTCTGCAACTGTTTTTAAATCCAATGATTTTTTGAAGTTCTGATGAATATACACCAGAATATGTTGGATTTTTTCGTTATTCGCCTTAAAGTCCCCCTTCAAATCGGCAGAGTCTTCGCTGCTATGTTTGAAATGGTTGACAATATTGAGCAAAATGATTTCAACAAGCTTTTGCAGGGATGACACAAAATATGGGGATTGCTTGTACAATTCTGTTTCCTGTGCCACCAGCTGAAACAAATTGTCGAAAAACGGTCGTTCTTCTTGCGATATATATACCGGCGCACCGGTGGAAAGACCGACAATGGTATTTAAAATAAAGGGGTCTACATCGCTTTCCCGATAATTGATCTTGATACCGTGGAATACGCCGTCCGGAATCAGCTCATGAAAATCTGTTGGGGTAAGCAGGTGCAGCGTGCCGGGATAAATAGGATATTTTGCTCCGTTAAAAATATGTGTGCCGGTTCCCTCGGTGATATATTCAATCTCGTAATGATCATGCCAGTGATTGGAAAACACCCTGTTTACAATCTGGCGTTTAACATAAATCCCGCTTTTCCATCCATCGTATTCATCCATGGTTAAACGCGGCACATTACCAAATGCCAAATCTTCACCCAACGCAATCGCCCTCCTTTATAAAAAAGAACGCAAACTTATTATATCAAATCCCAAACAACATGTAAATGTATGTTTTTGCATGTAAAAGAATAAACTGCCTGTTATACAGTTTTGTGCCCTTTTACATCAAATCAGCTAATTACTCCAATGGATTTATAAATGATTATACCTTTATTTTTTTTCTTTGTCAATGATTTTGCACAAAAAAATCCAGAGGTTTAAATTTGGTATATCCCCTCTTCTTATCCCATAAAATAAAACATATATCTTTTTTCAGGAGTGATTTTATGAAAATTTTTGTGATACATAAAGACAATCTTATTATTTACTGTTTGATTGCAGTATTGGTTTGCGGATTAATCGGATTAAACTGGGATTCAGCGGTATCGGTGTTTGAATCTGCTTCCCCAAAACGCGACCTCCCTATTTACTGCGTAGATAAAAAAGATGAAAAGGTCTGTTCCATCAGTTTTGATGCCGCTTGGGGAAATGAAGATACCCATGACCTGATAGAAATCCTTGGAAAGTACGGAGTAAAAACTACATTTTTTGTGGTGGGCGAATGGGTGGAAAAATTTCCGGAATCGGTAAAGGAATTGCACCAAGCCGGGCACGAAATTATGAATCACTCGGACACCCACCCACATATGACAAAACTTTCCAAAGAACAAATGCTCACGCAGGTAAAGGGGTGCGATGATAAAATAGAGGCAATTACCGGAGCGCGCCCTACCCTGTTTCGTCCTCCCTATGGCGATTACAACGATGCTGTGGTTGAAAATTTGCGCGAGGCAGGGCATTATACCATCCAATGGGACGTAGATTCTCTCGACTGGAAAGATTTATCTCCGGACGCCATTTATGACCGTGTGGTAAAACGTGTAAAACCGGGGTCAATTGTGCTATTTCATAACGCCGCAAAAAACACCCCTGCAGCACTGCCCCGTATTCTTGAAAGTCTCATTAACGACGGATACCGCATTGTACCGATTTCCGAGCTGATTTACAAAGAAAACTTTACCGTTGATCATTCCGGCAAGCAAATTCCAAATGAGCAGATTACCGAAACATTACAATGATTGCATACAAAAAGCCGACATCCGTCATTTCGAACGGAGTCGGCTTTTTTGCTCAATAACGGACCTCATAGAGCATCAGTCCCCATGGCGGTGCAGTAGGCCCTGCCTGCACTCTGTCGCACGAAGCAATAATATCAGGCAAATCATGGGGGGCGGTTTTTCCAATTCCCACATTGGTCAATGTTCCAACAATAATGCGCACCATATTGTAGAGGTAACCATCGGCAGTAATAAAAATGCGTATCCTCTCGCCCTCTTGATCGATTCGCAAATCACGCACTGTACGAACGGTGGTTTTGATATTACTCCCTGCCGCCATAAAAGCGGTAAAATCGTGTGTTCCTATCAGATAAGCCGCCGCACGCCGCATGGCATCAACATCCAAGGTACGGTGATAATGCCACTCATGGTTTCTGGCAAACACATCCCGGAACTCGCCCGTCCATATGGTGTAGCAATAGGTTTTTTCCAGTGTATCAAACCGTGCATGAAATTCCTCATCTACCTCTTCGCACTTTAAGATGGATACATCCAACGGTAGATAAGTGTTTACCGCCACAGGCACCTTGCATGCGGGAATGGAGCATCCGGTGCGGCAATTGCACACAAACTGTCTTGCATGAACACCAGCATCGGTGCGGCTGCATCCGTTTACCGTCACCTTTTCCTTAAACACTTTTTCCAGCGCAGTCTGCACAACCTCCTGCACGGTAATTAAATCGGGTTGGAGTTGCCATCCATGATAGTCTGTTCCGTCATAACAAAGGGTTATTTTCAAATTTCGCATGGGCAAAATTACCCCCATTTAGCAGTATATTCCAAGCAATGCGATGCCCGTTATAAAGCAAAACATGATAATTCCGGCACCGTAGTCCCGTCCACAAATCTTCAGCTCACGCAACCGGGTTCGCCCCTCTCCGCCCCGATAGCAACGGCATTCCATGGCTGTTGCCAGTTCGTCGGCACGGCGGAAGGAGCTGATAAATAGTGGCACCAATATAGGAATCAGTGCCTTAGCACGTTTTATCAGGTTGCCACTTTCGAAATCCGCACCTCGTGCCATCTGCGCTTTCATGATTTTATCGGTTTCCTCCAATAATGTCGGAATAAATCGCAGCGCAATGGTCATCATCATGGCAAGTTCATGTGCCGGAAGTCCGATCCTCCGGAAAGGCGAAAGCAGGCGTTCAATTCCGTCGGTAAGTAAAATGGGTGAGGTGGTCAGAGTAAGCAGGGATGTACCGGTTACCAGAAATACCAAACGAAGCGCCATCACCACGGCGTTATATACGCCCTCTCTTGACACCTTTAAAGGACCCCACTCCAGCGGATAACCAAACAAAACTACGATTTCACCGCCGGTCATAAACATATTGATGAGCGCGGTAAACATCACCAGAAACAAAATTGGTTTAATTCCACGCACCACCATGGAAAGACGCAGGGAAGAAAGTTTTGTCACACAAATCACAAAAATAGCCGTAAACAAAAATCCCCACAGATTGTCTACAAAAAAGATTGCTACGATAAACGCCAGAGCTGCCATGATTTTTACCCGGGGATCCATGCGATGAACAGGAGATTCTGCAGGATAAAACTGACCAAGCGTGATGTCTTTTAGCATAATCCTGCCTCCTTCCGGTAACGCAATATTTCTTCGGCAGCGCGTTCCACTGTGTAAATATCGGGCGAAAGGTCCATGCCGCTTGCACGGAGCGCCTCTACAATGCGGCTTACCTGCGGCACATTCAATCCAATGGAAGTGAGTAGATCTGCATGACGAAACACCTTGTCAACCGTATCAAACAGTTTCAGTTCGCCATCTGCCATAACCATGACCCGTTGTGCCACGCGCGCCACATCCTCCATGGAATGCGACACCAGAATGACCGTGATCCCACGATCACGATGGAGTGCACAGATACGATTTAAAATCTCGTCTCGTCCCACGGGATCAAGACCGGCAGTAGGTTCGTCCAGTATCAGCACTTTTGGCTCCATGGCAAGCACGCCGGCAATTGCCACACGACGTTTTTGCCCACCCGAAAGCTCAAAGGGAGAGCGTGTAAGATGTTTTTCCGCAAGCCCCACCGCCTCGGCAACCGAACGTACACGGCGGTCAATTTCTTCTTTATCCAAGCCAAGATTGGACGGGCCGAACGCAATATCTTTATATACCGTTTCCTCAAACAACTGGTATTCGGGATACTGAAACACAATTCCGACTTTTTCGCGGACGGCAGACAGTTTTACCCCCTTTTGAGTAATATCCACCCCGTCTATTTCAATCGAGCCGGAATCGGGCTTGAGCAAACCATTCAGGTGCTGAATCAGGGTGGATTTTCCCGATCCGGTATGCCCGATGAGCGCAACAAACTCGCCGTCTTCTATCGAAAACGAAATGTTGTTGAGTGCATTTTTTTCAAACGGACCGTTTTTGGCGTAGGTATGCATTAAGTTTTTTACTACAATCGGCATTGTTTCAGCAGCTCCTCCACACATTCTTCCGCATCCAGTATATCAGCACGGATATCCATCCCCGCCTTTCGAAGCAGGTACGCCAGATGGGTTGCCTGCGGGACATCCAACCCGAGTTCTCTCATCCGTTCCACATCCGAAAACACCGTACGGGGTTTATCGTCCACAATCACACGACCGCGGTCCATTACTACCACGCGGTCCGCCATCACTGCCTCATCCATATTATGGGTAATGAGCACAATGGTCATCCCCAACTCTCGATTCAACCGCCGTATGGTGCGAAGCACCTCTCGTCTGCCGATGGGGTCAAGCATCGCAGTAGGCTCATCAAACACGATAATGTCCGGTTCCATGGCAATTACCCCTGCAATGGCAATGCGTTGTTTCTGACCACCCGAAAGCAGATGAGGGGCATACTTTGCATATTTGGTCATGCCAACCGTTTCCAATGCGTCATCCACCCGACGACGGATTTCCGCAGAAGGAACGCCCAGATTTTCCGCGGCGAACGCCACATCCTCCTCCACAATGGTAGCCACAATCTGATTATCCGGATTTTGAAAAACCATTGCAGCACGGCGGCGGATATCCCATAATTTGTTTTCATCTAATGTATCCATTCCATCCACATACACATAGCCCCCCATGGGAAGCAATATGGCATTGATTTGCTTGGCAAGAGTGGATTTTCCCGATCCGTTGCGTCCAAGTACTGCTACAAATTCACCATCGGCAATGGTAAGATTTACGCCATTTAGCACCAGTTTTCCCACTTCATTTTCGGCATCATCATAGGTATATGTGAGGTTTTGTATCTCGATCAAGGATGGTTCCTCCTTATATTGCGTTTATCAAAAGCTTTGCCACCGGGCGGTAGAACCGCAGGGTAACACCATTCCTGTTTTTCCTATGGGCAACGCAAGTTCGTCTGCGGTTGCGCGCCCACCACGGGTACGAGTCAGGGTAAGATTTAATACATTCTTTACCACAGTCGGTGAAATGCCAGTGGTATAGGAATTTACCATCAGAAAGAGCGCCCTGTCCGACAAAAGCTTTGCACATTTTTCCACCAATGGGTAAAGTTCGTCTTCAAATTTCCAAACCTCCCCCTTGGGTCCTCTCCCGTAAGAGGGTGGATCCATTACGATACATTCATAACTGCGACCGCGCCGTATTTCACGTTCGACAAATTTTACCACATCATCCACGATATATCGGATGGGACAGTCTGCCAAACCGGAAGATGCGGCATTTTCCTTTGCCCAAGAAACCATTCCCTTTGCCGCATCCACATGCACCACCTCGGCACCTGCCGCTGCAGCAGCAACCGTTGCACCGCCGGTATAGGCAAAAAGGTTGAGAAGTCTCACTGGTTGCTTTTGCTTTGAAATCACATCGGTCATATAGTCCCAGTTAGCCGCCTGTTCGGGAAACAAGCCGGTATGCTTAAATCCCATTGGCTTGATATTAAAAGTCAGGTTGCGATAGGAAATCTGCCAATTTTCGGGAAGTTTTCTGGCATACTCCCAGTGACCACCACCCGAAGAGCTGCGGTGGTAATGGGCATCTGCTCTTTTCCACGCTGGGGCATCCGAGCGATCAGCCCAGATTGCCTGCGGATCAGGACGACGCAAGCAGTATTTCCCCCAATATTCCAATTTTTCGCCATGTGCGGCATCTATTAATCTATAATCCTTCCAACCATCAGCCAACAACATAGGTTGTTCCCTCCATGCAGCAAATTTATCCGTTGTAACGTTCTTTTTGTTTCAGACAACGAATATCCTCTCCTGCAAAACGCAGAAGCATAAATTCTCCCGCAATGCGCGAGGATACCCGACCGGAATAAGTTTTTTCAATATCCGAAAGCCCCATATTGGAACTGATTACCGTGCTCTTTTTATCCATCAGACGGGAATTGAGCAAATCAAAAAATGCCGCCTGTGCAAACGGACCTGCATACTCTGTGCCAAAGTCGTCAATCACCAGCAAATCGCAACCATAAATTGCCTCTTTCAGTAAAGAGCCATCCGACCGGTCCACACGGTCAAATTTTAAATCCTCTAAAAAGGAAAATAATTTGTAGGCACTCTGATAAAGCACGGCAAAACCTTTGTCTGAAAGCTCTTTTGTGATGCAACAGGTCATAAAGGTTTTTCCTGTTCCGGGAGCACCATATAAAAACAGATTTTTATTTTCCCTGGAAAATTGATCGCAAAACTCTTTGCACACCCCATAGATACTTTTCATATTTTCCAGCGGAGTTATCCCCAACAAAGCGTCCGTACGATTTGCATCAAAATATCGAAAATCAAACTTGGAAAAATTCTGTGATTCCAAATCAGGAGCAGGACCGGACAAACGGGATGCTGTTTCGGTAATGAGTTTTTTTACCTTATCACGATAGCACCGACAGGGTACACCATCAACCATACCGGTATCCCGGCAGGTATCACACGCATACGGGAGGTCGGCATAGCCTTCGCCCACGCCATGTTCTTCCAAAAGCTTGTTTTTTCTTTCTTTGAGTAATGCAACTGCCTCTTTCATATCCTTAAGGCAATCCTGGGCATCTGCGCCGGTTTTTATCATTGCCGCCGCACTTTTGATGCCAAGTGTTGCGATTTCGTGGTCGATCTGCGCAATTTCCGGTATTTGCTCCTCAATCGCCCTTGCGCGTGCCTCTGCCTGCGCCTTTCGCGCCTGTTGCATCTGTGTATATTGCGACAATACCATTTCTCTGATTCGATTCATTCGGTCGATGGGGATTACCTCCTTTGTACAAATGTTCAGTTGCCACCCTTGGCAATTCTGCTACGCACCATAGACAGTTCCAGTTCAGACAATTCGGTTTCGGTTGTAAAATTACGCAAACCGCTATTGCGCGTTGGTGTATTTTGATTTGGTTTTGCAGGTGCATTGGCATTTTTGAGCACTGTGTCCAGATATTTAAACGCAACCTTGCCGGTGTTGAGCACAGTGGTTTCGTAAGCTGACTTAATCTGGGCATCGGTCGCTTTATAGACATTCACCCAGGTGTTGATATATCGCCGTTCTGTTTCGGTCAGTTCTCTTCCACTGATTTGCAGGATACGCATAATCCGTTTTTCCATCAATCGGTCTGTTGTTTGCTTTTGCACATAGGTATTTGCAGCATCCAGAGTAACAATATTATTGTCTGCCCAGGTGCAGGCAACCTTTTCGATATAGCGCATGTCTGTCTTTCCGATGGACACACAATATTCCAGAAGCATCATGATTACCTCTACCGGAAGCTGATACCAGTCATAAAATCCGTAGAGCAATCGCAAATCATTGTGGTTTAAGGTTTTATTCAAAATCTGCCCACAAATCATATACATATTTTTAAGCGCAGGATTTTGCGCCGATTGATTGACATCATCAATGGAATATGCCGGTACACCCCTCACCTGCTTTTTGGCAGGCTTTTCGGTGATTTGTTGAGTTTCGCTTCGTTTGGTCAAAGGAATCTCGTCAAATGCCAGTTCAAAACTGCCATCCTCATTTTCCGAAAAACGCAGTGCTGATACCCCGTTCCAATACCGGAATGCAATCAACACATCGGTTGCCAGAATATCGAGTGCCTCTGCGATACGGGAAACCGAAAGCGCGTCACTGTCACAACAATGGCGCAGGGCATATAAATACACCTTAACAAAGGTCGGGTTTGCATCCCGAAGAAGCTCGTCCACAAAACGGACGGGCACCGAAAAAGATGCAGATTTTTGACGAATATGTATCGCAGACAATCGACTAACCTCCATATGTATCATGTGGAACGCAAAAATGCGCTGTACATCTTAATGTGTTGCACATTTTATCGTGCTGTACATTTCATTTTAACACACAAATCTCCGTTTGAGTAGTCCCATTTTTAAAAAATGATGAAATTTGTCGAACCCATTAGTTGCGCAGGCTATGAATGGGCGCAGGAATTCTTCCGCCGCGACCGATAAATGCGCTGTTGTCGTAGCTGCTTACCGCCATAACCGGTCCGGTTCCGAGCAAGCCACCAAATTCCACCACATCCCCCACTTTTTTGCCCGGGGCAGGGATTAAACGTACGGCAGTGGTCTTGTTATTCACCATACCAATTGCCGCTTCATCGGCAATGATACCAGAAATAGTCTGAGCAGAAGTGTCACCCGGTACAACAATCATGTCCAATCCCACCGAGCACACGCAGGTCATTGCTTCCAGTTTTTCCAAAGACAGTGCACCGCACGATGCCGCACTGATCATACCGGCATCCTCGCTGACGGGAATAAATGCGCCCGACAGACCACCTACATAGGAGGATGCAAAAACGCCGCCTTTCTTTACTGCGTCATTTAAAAGAGCCAGTGCAGCGGTAGTTCCATGCGTTCCGCATTTTTCCAGACCCATCTCCTCCAGAATATAAGCAACACTGTCACCTACCGCAGGAGTGGGTGCAAGGGACAGGTCCACAATGCCAAACGGCACGCCCAACCGGCGGGATGCCTCCTGCGCCACCAACTGCCCCATTCGGGTAATCTTAAACGCAGTTTTTTTCACCGTTTCGGCAACCACACCAAACGGCTCGCCCTTTACCTGCTCCAATGCGCATTTTACCACGCCGGGACCACTGACGCCGACATTGATAATACTGTCAGCCTCACCCACACCGTGAAATGCCCCTGCCATAAAGGGGTTGTCCTCAACGGCGTTACAAAATACAACCAGTTTTGCACAACCAAATCCATCACTATCTGCAGTTCGTTCTGCAGTTTCTTTGATAATTTCTCCCATCCGTGCCACTGCGTCCATATTGATACCTGCACGGGTGGAGCCAACATTAACCGAAGAGCATACGATATCAGTGGTAGACAACGCCTCGGGGATGGAATTGATGAGAACAGTGTCCCCTACCGTTTCCCCTTTGTGCACCAACGCAGAAAACCCACCAATAAAATTCACGCCCACCTGCTTTGCGGCACGATCAAGCGCACGCGCATATGGTACATAGCTCTTTGCACCGGTTGCACCGCCAATCAGGGAAATTGGTGTTACCGAGATCCGCTTGTTGATGATGGGAATACCATATTCACGTTCGATATCCTCGCCCACCTTCACCAGATGTTCGGCTTTTTTTGTAATCTTATCATAAACCTTTTGCGCGGAAATCTCGATATCGTCGCAAGCACAGTCCAACAAGGAAATACCCATGGTAATGGTACGGATGTCCAGATTTTCCTCACTGATCATTTTCAGCGTTTCAATCACTTCAAATTGATTAATCATGTTCTTTCTCCTCTCGCCGCCCCATTAAATTCTGTGCATGGAATTAAAAATGTCCTCGTGCTGGATTTTTATTGTCACGCCCAACTCATTCCCCGTTTCTTCCAGTTTCTTTGACAAAACGGCAAATTCCAACTTGCTTTGTGCTACGTCCACAATCATCATCATGGTAAACATCCCCTGCAAAATGGTCTGGGAAATATCCAGAATATTCACATTTGCATCCGCCAATACATTTGCAACCGCACAGATAATCCCTACACGATCCTTACCCAATACCGAAATAACTGCTCTCATTTGTTTTTCCTCCTTGTATCATTACGATAGACTAACCATCCGATCAAGCCGGCAATCACCAAAATCATCCCCAGTGAAATCACACCATTTGTATCACCCAGCAATATACAAAGCGGCTGATAAAGCGTAATTGCGCCAAAGATGGCAAATACAAACACCGACACCCACCGAAACACATGGTCGGGAATACATTTTCCAAGTTTTACCCCCACAATCAACGCCAGCAAATTCGCCAGTAGCATGCCGGCAGTTGCACCAAGCAATACCGCTAAAAACGCAAACGAAACCTGCGAAGTTGCCGCAAGATTTGCTGCGGAAAGTTGGGTTTTATCTCCAAACTCCGCAAGAAAAAAGGTCAGTGCCACCGAAAACACCGGTCCTAACCGATTGGCTGTGTTTTCGGTTTCTTCCTCTCCTGCACGCACAGACGTAATAGCAAAATACAAAAAGAGTGCGCCGGCAATCAGCGAAAGTGTGGTAGGCTCAATCAATGTTGCCAACACCCGTCCAAGGATAACGGCAATCAGATTGTCCGCTAAAATTGCCAGAAACATCCCCAGTGCTACTTTCTGTGCCCTGTATCGTTTGGTCAGGGCAATTACCACCAGTTGGGTTTTATCACCCATCTCTGCAATTCCTACCATGCACAATGCTTGAAAAAACAGTGTCAGAAATCCATTCATTATGACCTCTCCATTTTATCTTTTTACCTTAACCGTTCTTAGTCGCAGTGCATTGGTCACCACCGAAACAGAGCTCAACGCCATTGCACCTGCGGCAATCATGGGGTTGAGCAATATTCCCGTACCATAGAGAACACCTGCCGCAAGCGGAATGAGAATGGTGTTGTAACCAAATGCAAAAAGCAGGTTTTGCTTGATATTTTTCATGGTCAGATTACTCAATGCAATCGCACGGGTGATGTCGGTCATATCATTTCGCATCACCACAATGTCTGCCGATTCTATGGCAATTTCGGTTCCGCTTCCGACAGAAATCCCCACATCTGCAGTGGCAATCGCGACAGAATCATTGATACCGTCACCTACCATAGCAACACATCTGCCCTCTTTCTGCAAACGGGAAATTTCCTGTGCCTTGGCATCCGGGAGCACCTCGTAAATCACTTGGTCTGCCCCTACCATTTTTGCCACTGCTTTGGCAACATAGCGATTGTCCCCGGTTAATACTATGGCTTGTTTTCCGGATTTATGAATGGTTTCAATTGCATCAGCCGCATCTTTTCTGATTTGATCCATTGCTGCAATCACACCGGCATACTGTCCATCCACTGCAAGGAGCATGGGCGTTTTCCCTTGCTCTGCCAGGGAACGAATCAATTCGGGCGACGGATTTATAACACCATTTTCCTCCAGTAAACGGGAGTTTCCAAGCAAGATCACCTTACCACCAACTGTGGCACGCACACCGCGCCCGATTTCCGCTTCAAAATCACTGACAGGCAGTTCGGCGACACCCTCTTCAAACGCCAGTTCTACAATCGCATCACCAAGCGGATGTTCGGATATCTTTTCTACCGACACCGCATAGCACAATATACTTTCTCTGTCAAATCCCTCTCCTGGCAACACATCCGTTACCTTTGGTTCGCCAACCGTAAGGGTGCCGGTTTTATCAAATACCACCGTGTCCACCTTGTGCAAAATCTCAAGTGCACCAGAATCCTTTACCAAAATTCCCATGGATGCCGCGCGTCCCACCGCCACAATCACCGCAGTAGGGGTTGCCAGACCAAGTGCACAAGGGCACGCAATCACCAAAACAGAAACAAAAATACGAATGATAAATTCTGCATCTTTTCCAAGCAATGTCCACACCAGTGCAGATAACAACGCAATGCCGATTACCGACGGAACAAAAATACCGGCTATCTTATCTGCCAGACGTGCAATCTGCGGTTTGGAACCGCTTGCATGCTCTACCATCCGGATAATTTGCGAAAGTAGGGTTGCTCCCGAAACCTCGGTAGCACGGATTTTGATATACCCGTACTTATTGATGGATCCGGCATACACCTTATCTCCCACCGATTTTTCCGCCGGAACACTTTCTCCGGTGAGCATGGATTCATCCACCGTACTTTTCCCCTCGTCAACGATTCCATCCACGCTTACCTTTTCGCCTGGCGAAATCAATACCAGGTCACCCATGATAATTTCTTCTACCGGCAGGGTAAGTTCCTCACCGTTACGAATCACCGTAGCCGTTTTGGGGGAAAGCTCAATGAGTTTCCTGATTGCGTCATTGGTTTTCAGTTTAGAGCGATTCTCCAGTGATTTTCCAAGCAAAATCAGGGTAATGATTACCCCAACCGATTCAAAATACAATTCGTGAACAGTAACGGCTCCGCCCTTCCACAAGCCGTAGGAAACATACAATCCATATGCAAAGGCGGCAGTCGTTCCAACCGCGACCAAAGAATCCATATTAGGTTTTGCGCGAAACAGATTTGCATATCCGTGCGTGTAAAATTGATATCCCACAATCATGCTGCCCAGAGCAAGTATCAGTTGGGTAAGTGCATACCGCAAGGGATACACTTCGGGCGAAATTATGGTTGGCACAGGCAATCCTATCATGTGCCCCATCGAGATATAAAAAAGCGGCAAGGTAAAAACGAGTGACCAGATAAACTTCACAAATACCTGTTGCGCAGATTTTTCTCGTTTGGCATAGTTGTTTTCAAAGCTATCGGTATTGATTCCATATCCGGCATCTACTACCGCCTGCTTGATATCATCGGCATTCAATAGCGATTCATCATAAGACACTTCGAGGGTTGTGGTGGCAAGATTTACCTGCGCCTGTTCCACGCCATCCAGTGCCGCAACTGCCTTTTCCACATTTCCGGCACAAACCGCACAAGACATCCCTGTTACGTTAAATTTTGACTGTGTCATATTATTTGACCGCCTTTCTTGCGCGTACCACCTCGTAAATCATCAACGCACCTGCAACCGATGCATTGAGCGAGGTAATTTCTCCCAACATGGGGATACGGGTAAGAAAATCGCACTGCTGCTTGACCAACGGCGATATGCCATTTCCCTCGCTGCCAATTACAATCGCCACTGCACCCGAAAAATCCTGTGCATAGATATCGTTTGCGCCGTCCATATCTGCACCAATTACCCACACATTCTCTTTTTTGAGCTTTTCGATGGTTTGTGCAATATTGGAAACTCTTGCTACCGGTGTAAATTCCACCGCACCAGCCGATGTTTTTGCAACAACGGCGTTTAGCCCTGCAGAACGGCGTTTGGGAATAATCACCCCGTGTGCACCTGCCGCATTTGCAGTGCGGATGATTGCTCCCAAATTGTGCGGGTCTGTTACCTCATCGCAAATAACCAGAAAAGGCGGCTCTCCTTTTCGCTTTGCCCTTTCTAGTAAATCCGCTACACTCGCATATGCCTTCACTGCCGTCAGGGCAATTACGCCCTGGTGCGCCTTGGTTTCGCTCATGGCATCCAATTTGGCTCTTTCTACCTCGGACACCACAATTCCCTCCGCCTTTGCACGAGCAACGATTTTTACAATGGAACCGTTTTTCTCTCCCTTGGCAACCAGAAGCTTGTCTATTTCTCTGCCCGAGCGCAACGCCTCCATCACCGGATTGCGACCCTCTATTTTGTCTGTATTAACCTCATAATCCATGGTAATTGTTCCTTTCATACATCCTGCTTTTGTTTACAAACGGCAAAATGCAGTTTAGGGAATGCCCCGTCAACACAGAACATCCCCTATTATTTGTGCAAAAAAGGCACACCGTTTATGCAAAGTGGAATTTATCGTGAATTGCATTTACAGCCTTCTCGGCGTTCTTCTCGTTAATGAGCACCGACACCTTGATTTCCGAGGTAGCAATCATGTGAATGTTGATATTGGCATCATACAGTGCCTCAAACATGGAAGCGGCAACACCGGGATTATTTACCATACCGGCACCAACGATGGAAACTTTGGAAACTTCAGAAGTGGTCTTGATTTCCTCAAAGCCGATGGTTTCCTTGTGCTCGTTGAGTAGATCAACCGCAGCATCCAGATTGCTTTCGTTTACAGTAAAGCTAATGTCCTTCTTGCCCTCACGTCCAATGGACTGCAGAATAATGTCAACATTGATACCCTTTTTGGCAAGAAGCGAAAAGATGCGGAATGCAACACCCGGTTCATCAACAATATTTACCAATGCAATACGCGCCACATCATTATCACGGGCAACCCCGCGCACCAACATTTTTTCCACTTTATTTACCTCCTTAACAATGGTTCCTTCATTGTGATTTAAACTCGAACGAACAACCAGTTTTACATTATATTTCTTTGCCATCTCTACCGAACGGTTGTGCAACACATTTGCACCAAGGCTTGCAAGCTCCAACATTTCATCATAAGAAATGTCATCTAACTTTTTTGCACCCTTTACAATGCGCGGATCCGCGGTATATACGCCGTCCACGTCGGTGTAAATTTCGCACAAATCAGCTCCCAGTGCAGCCGCAATGGCAACTGCGGAAGTATCCGAACCACCGCGTCCGAGGGTGGTGATGTCATCGTATTTGTTGATACCCTGGAACCCTGCAACAATGACAATATTACCTGCATCCAGCTCTTTTTTCAAACGTTCGGACATAATCTTGTGAATACGTGAGGTACCGTAATTGCTATCGGTATGCATTCCTGCCTGCCAACCGGTAAGGGAAACTGCATTTCCGCCCAATTTCTGAATTGCCATAGCCAACAGAGAAATGGAAATCTGCTCGCCAGTGGACAAGAGCATATCCATCTCGCGTTTGGAGGCTTTGGGATTAATTTCCTTCGCTTTTTCAATCAGGTCATCGGTTGTATCGCCTTGTGCAGATACTACCACCACAACTGAATTTCCTTGCTTATACGTGTCAAGTACGCGCTGTGCTACATTCATCACACGCTGCGCATCGGCAACCGAGCTACCGCCGAACTTCTGTACGATCAGCCCCAATGAAATCACACCTTTCTAAAATTGTGTTTTTTATTAAAGCAGCGGATGATATTATTTCCCCGCTGGTGCTTTTTAATTTTCTTCCATAATTTTTGCACCGCCATTATCCACGCTGAACAACTTAAAAGACCAATTGTTTAATCGGGTTCGAATGAGATTGTTCATGCTCGTTTCAAAGCCATTATAATTTCTGTCAATCACAGAAATGATGGTAGGTCCAGCACCGCTGACATATGTGCCCAATGCGCCTGACCGAATGGCATTTTTCATGATACACTCTCCGCCTTTGATATAGGGCAATCGGTAGCTTTCATGTAATCGGTCGCGCATGCCTGCGGTAATGGCGTCAAAATCGCCACTAATCAGTGCTGCGGTCAAAAGTGAAGCGTGCCCGATGTTGTACACGGCATTTCGATAACTGGTATAACGCGGCAATACCGAACGCGATTTTTTGGTCTGCAAATAAAAATTCGGTATCATAGCAGCAAACTTTAATCGCTCGGAAATCTGGTTTTTACAAGCGTATACTCGTTTATGATCCTGCACTGATACCACAAAACCACCATATAATGCAGGTGCCACATTATCGGGATGTCCCTCCAATTCGGTGGCCAGTGTGAGCAATCTCTCTTTGGGCAATGGCGAGCCAATCATGTGATTTGCCGCCACCAATCCCGACACAATACCGGCAGAGCTGCTGCCCAAACCGCGTGTGACCGGAATGTTACTGTTGAGCGTGAGGCGAAGACCCTTTACGCTGTGCCCCGCCTCTGCAAATACCTTTTGCATGGCGGCATATACATAATTGTTTTCGTCCTGCGGCAAAAACCGCTTACTATCATCTAAAACAACAATCTCCAACCCACGTTCGATTTCTTCCACGCACACCTCATTATACATGGTAAGTGCAACGCCCATACAATCAAAACCCGGACCGAGATTGGCAGATGTAGCAGGAACTCTGACTCTGATCATCCGTATCCTCCAGGGTTATATGTTACGCCTGCGGCAACACACGCAGGAAGCCGATTACCTTGCCGGGCAGATTGGAGAGCTTGCCTTTTAGCTCGCCCTCGCTCATGCATCCGGTCAGAATACCCAGCTCGTTGTCAAATTTATCAATAATAGTCGCACCATCAAACTCTGCCTTTGCCGATACAGACACTGCATTTTTATCGGCAGTTTCCACACGAACAAAGTAGCTTGCGCACGCCTCGTCAGCAGGCAATACCAATTTTTCATCGGTGCGGACCCACATCACGCGTCCTGCACGTTCGGGTGCCTTGGCAATATCAATCACATCTGCAACAACCGCGCTTGCGGTGGGCAATTTGCCTGCACCGGGGCCATAAAACATCGCATCACCAATGGCGTTTCCGCGCACCTGAATGCCGTTGTATACATCCGAAACGGTTGCGAGCGGTTGCTCGTTGGGGATCATCATGGGGGCAACCTTGATATCAATTCTGCCGTCATCAAGCAGCTTGCTGTAGCCCAAAAGTTTGACCACACAACCCATTTCTTCCGCGTAGGCAATATCACGCAGGGTCAGTGCGGTGATGCCCTCGGTATAAACCTCACGATAATCGACATGCTTACCAAAAGCCAGTGAGGATAAAATACAAATTTTGCGGCAGGCATCGTAGCCTTCTACGTCTGCAGCAGGATTGCGCTCGGCATAGCCTTTTTCCTGTGCATCTTTCAGGGCAACATCGAAATCCTTGCCATTTTTAAACATCTGGGTCAGGATATAGTTGGTAGTTCCGTTCAAGATACCCACAATTGCGCTGATTTCATTTGCCGCAAGGCATTGGTTGAGCGGACGGATAATAGGAATACCGCCACCAACACTTGCCTCAAACAGATAGCTTACGCCATTCTTGTTGGCAAGTGCAAGTAATTCATCGCCGTATGTTGCTACCAATTCCTTGTTGGAGGTAACCACATGCTTGCCTGCACAAAGCGCGCGCTTGGTATATTCATATGCAGGATCCAGACCACCCATTACCTCGACAATAATTCCAACCTCGGCATCATTGACCATGGTATCAAAATCCTTGACAAATAATTCCTTTTCCGGATGATCGGAAAAATCTCGGATATCAAGTATGTACTTAATATCCACCTCCTGCCCTGCCTTGCGGGCAATGCTTTCTCTATTCTTTCGAATTACCTCGTATACACCGGAGCCTACAACTCCAAAGCCAATCACGCCGATTTTCATCATTGGTTCATCCCCTTTTTCTGCCACAACAGACAAAAATCGTCTGTTCATTAATCCAATATTTTACCACAAAGCATCTGTTTTGTCAATTTCTCTTTTGCCTACAAATCCTTAATCTACATGAATGTTTTTGGGGAATTTTCTGGAAAACTCCTCAATGTTACTGAATATATCTCCCGACTGCGTTTGCTGCTCACTTTCTGTGGGCAATTCACCACATTCGCAGACAACCGGAACACCAACGCCCGTAACCGAAACAATATGCTTACAAAGCAGTTCCATATTTTCGGGCTTGGACATGTTTTTTGCCTGATCTTCCCGTTCAAACAACAAAACCAATTGGTTTGATTTTGCATACGGCTTTGCGCCAAACAAAGACATATACAGTGTCAATGCACCCCCGGCACTGACCGAGTTCATAACATCCTTCCAGTTATCCACCACTCTTGCCGCATCTGATGTACCCTCCTGCGCTTGCATAGGCTCTTCCTGCACGGCAGGAGTTGCAGGCAACACCTCCGGGTAATCCACTTGCTCGGGCGGAACAAACTCATCCGTATCCCAGGGGGGTAATTCCTCTTCTATCGGTTCTTTTTGCGGTTTTACGGGTTGCGCTACCGGCACGGTGCAGGTTGGCACTCCACAAACCATTTTCTGCTCTAATTCAGCAATTCTCGCCAGCAAAGCGGCGTTGCTATCATCCAGCGCAGGATTTGCCAATTTAATGAGCGCAACCTCTATCATCACCCGAACCGAAACCGCACTCTTAATTTCGCTTAATAATGCCGAAAGCACATCAATGCAGTACAACAATCGTTCTTTGGTATATAATCCTGCTGTTTCCTCTAAAAGCGCCGTGTGTCGGGGACTATAGCCACCATATATACCGGTCACTGCCGCCATCAGCAATTCACGATATACATCCAGCAATCCGCTTACAAAGTGGTCGCAGTTGCGACCTTCTGCCATGCACTCATCAAACTGCTTTATTGTGCCTGCCACATCCCCTGCAGCAATCATTTTTGCCAACGAAAACAAGTGCGAATCATCCAGTGCCCCCACAATATCAGCCACTTGTGTATATGTCAGGTCATTTCCGCAAAAGGCAAGACATTGGTCCAAAATGCTAAGGGAATCTCGCATGGAACCATCTCCCAGATGCGCCACATAGGAAAGTGCATCTTTATCTGCACGAATGTTTTCCTGGCTAAGGATGTATTCCAGGCGATTGGCAATATCTACACCTGTGATGGTTTTAAAATCAAACCGCTGACAACGGGACAAAATGGTTGCCGGAACCTTGTGAATTTCGGTGGTTGCCAAAATAAAAATTACATGTGCAGGTGGCTCTTCCAGCGTTTTGAGCAATGCGTTGAACGCACCGGTTGAAAGCATATGCACCTCGTCGATGATGTATACCCGATAACGGCTTACCGCCGCTGCATATTGCACCTGTTCAATCACAGAACGGATGTTTTCCACACCGGTATTGGAAGCGGCGTCCATTTCCACAACATCCAGAATACTCTCGTCCAATATCCCCGTACAAATCTCACACTCGTTACAGGGATTTCCATTGTGCGGATGAAGGCAGTTTACCGCGCGGGAAAATATCTTGGCAGTAGAGGTTTTTCCCGTTCCACGTGTGCCGGTAAATAAATACGCATGCGCAACACGCCCCTCCGCGATCTCTCTGCGAAGGGTGGTAGTAATATGCTCCTGCCCGACCACATCATCAAAGGTAAGCGGTCGCCATTTGCGGTACAACGCCTGATACGCCATGTCCATTCCCCTTTTTATCATCCCGGGACAAACCCGTTTTTTCTAAAACAAAATGGTCGTACGCCTTATAGTCGAGCCATCCTCATACGCGTTATTCTGCAGCCAGCTCAAATCGGGCATCCTCGCGGCACACAAGCAACATCGCTTATGGCTGCTTGATTCCTCACCTGACCAGGTTCACGAGCACTTGTTGCGCAAGACCCGACTCTCAACACCGCTTACAAAACACAAACCGTATAAAACATAGTCCTCAATAAAGCATCACCCTTGCTATAGCGGATTGCAAGTACAGGGCACCGCTACCGCCCCGGCTGTACGACCAAAGATTATTATACAACATTTTTTCGTTTATTTCAATAGCTTTTTTATAAAACGACCTATTTTTTGCAAAAAACACCACCGCAACCCGGACCAATCGTAATAAATATCCCCCCGTATAACGGGGGGATATTTATTGTTTATCTTATTAGCCGATTACGATAACCGTGCTTGCCTCAAATACGCCATTGTTGAGCGCACCGATTACAGATACCGTCTTTCCAACCTCAAGATTTTTCACCTTGATATCTCTGCCGGTGGTGTTGTCCACAATCTTGGCATTATCCTTGATGAAAATCTGTTCGGTACGTTGCTGGGAAAGTGCACTGTCATAATAGGTAATCTGAATCATGCCGTAAGAAGCATTCATCACTTCGATCTTGCCCTGCATCTGGGTTACCGTTTCAACCGCACTGGTATTGATGGAAACGATGGTGTTGCTCTCCACCTTCACCTTTGCACCCACGCCCACACGCAAATCATACATGTTGCCATCTCTGCCGTCCAACGAAATCTGTGCATTGGAAGCAAGCGGATACTCGGTTACTTTGCCATCCACTTTCAATCCAATCTCACAACCGTTGGAAGAAATGTAGAGAGAATCAACCACGCCGTTTTTGGTGGTGGTAGTGCTGGTAGCGTCAATCTCTGCAACCGTATTGCTCTTGATGGTCAAAGTTACACGGTCACCAACCAGAATTTCACGCATATCAGCGTGCTCGCCATTCTTGATCACTGCAACATCGCTGTTTACCTCGTAATTTTCCTCGTCACTGCCATTAACCGAGATGGTAATGTTCAGCGTGGGGTCAAAACCAATTTCAAGAACAGAACCGCTTACTTTCTTGCTGCCGGCTTCCGCTGCAATTACGGTTACCTTGCCGCCCTTTACGGTCAGCACAGCATAATCGTTGCTCTTAACATCATTGAGAGTAGCGGCTTTGCCGTTGTAAGTTACCACAACAGAATCGGATACCTTGTACTCCACAACATCTGCCTTTGCCAGATTGCCTTTGTCAATCTTGATGGTGGTGCCATACTGTACATCCCGTACCACGCTCTTAATCTTGCCGGAAACTTCTTCGTCCACCTGTGCAGTAACAAAATCCAGTGCAAACAAAGCATCGTTGCTCAGGGTAATTACCACTTCCATGCCGGCTTTTACATCCGAAAGGGCAATCAAATCGCCCTCAAACCGCAGAGCAACACTGTTTAGCACAGTATATCCGTAGCTCTCGCCATCAATTCCTTTGATCTTGATGGTTTTGCCGGTTGCATCCACGCTGGTCACAATACCCTGCAGATTCTCATATGCCATCTTGTCACGCAGTTTGGAAAGTACAACTGCTGCCTGCGCGCGGGTTACATTGCCCATGGGAACAAATGTATTGAGTTCTGCATCCATACCCTGCATCAGACCCTGAGTGGTTACATACTCCACATATTTTTTCGCATTGGCAGGGATTTCGGTAGTATCGGAATATTCCAGTACACTGATCACCGATTCTTTCACGCTTGCCTCTGCGCCCATTGCCTTGGTCAGGAGCATGGCAACTTCATAACGTTTCAAACCGTTGCTACGGTTGTCGCTGGTCACATAATCCTTGAGTTCATCCTCGGTCATCACACCCTTCATCAGAAGAAATGCAATCTCGTTCTTACCATAAGGCAACTCAAATCCATCCACAACATCGCCAAATACCTCGGCAGCAACCTCACAAAGCAGTTCGTTTTCGCTGTCATTTGCGCCCAGAATACGAGCAACCAACAGCAGTGCATCCAGTTTGGTAACCACGTTTTCAGGGCGGAATGTGCCATCCTCAAAACCTTTTACGATGCCGTCGGATGCCATGGAATCGATTTCCTTCACTGCCCAACTGTACTTCTCGGACGGAACATCCGGGAAAGTAGCCGCAAACACCTGCGTCACCGTCAGTGCAAGCAGCAATACAACTGCCAACAAACCTCTCATTCTCTTTTTCATGGGTAAACCCTCCTTATATAATTATATTGTATTTCATTTACAATGCGCTGCACATGGCACAACGCATAAGGTAACAACATTAAGTCAGGGTGTCAATTTCCAGGTTGGGAATTGCATTAAGAGACAAATCCGCGATATTTCCTGCTCCCCACTCATAATAAGCACAGGATGCAATCATCGCCGCATTGTCGGTGCAAAGTACCGGAGCCGGATAATAAATCTCACGTCCCTCGGCACGGCTTTCCAATTCCTCGCGTAATCGCTTGTTGGACGCCACACCACCAGCCAGTGCAATTTTGTTTACATGATGTTCTTCTGCTGCTTCCAGCAAATGGTCAACCAGTGTTTCCACCACCGATTTCTGAAAGCTTGCGGCAATATCCTCTTTCCGGTACGCAATCCCCTTTTGTTCTAAATTGTGCAGGTGATTGATCACACCGGTTTTGATTCCGCTAAAACTAAAATCACGATTTCCTTCACCAAAGGAAACTTTTTTGAATTTTACTGCATTTTCATCACCGTCAAGTGCGGCTTTGGAGATTGCCGGTCCGCCGGGATAACCCAACCCCAGTACCCGTGCCACCTTGTCAAACGCCTCACCAGCCGCATCATCCCGGGTTCTTCCAAGGATGCGGTAACCGGTATAACTTTCCACCAACACAATATGACTATGTCCACCCGATGCCACAAGGCACAAAAACGGCGGTTCCAGCTCCGGATGCGCAATATAGTTGGCGCAAATATGACCACGAATGTGATGCACGGGAATCAGCGGTACTCCCAATGCATAGGCAAGTGCCTTTGCGGCAGACACACCCACCAACAGTGCCCCTACCAACCCAGGTGCATAGGTAACACCCACCGCGTGAATATCAGCAAAGGTAATCCCTGCCTCGTCCACTGCCTGCGCGATAACGGCATTGACCGCCTCCAGATGCTTTCGGGAAGCAATTTCCGGCACCACGCCGCCATACTGCTTATGTATGTCAATCTGAGATGTAATCACATTGGAGCGCACCATCCGCCCGTCTTGCACTACCGCTGCCGCGGTTTCATCACAGGAGGACTCGATGCCTAAGATATATGCCAATCCATCACCGCCTTACAGATATTTTGTCATCAACAGGGCAGTTTCACCATTGTCGGCATAATAGCCCTTTCGTGCCCCCACCTGCTCAAACCCGTTTTTCCGGTACAGAGAAATGGCACCTTGATTACTTTCGCGCACTTCCAGTGTGAGAAATTCCAACCCAAGTTCCTGCGCATAGGAGATCAACCGTTCCACCACTGCTTGTCCGATACCGCGTTTGCGAAAATCCGGATGCACTGCAATGTTGGTGATATTCCCCTCTCCGCTGATGGACCAAACGCCGCCATAACCAACAACCTGATCATCCATCAGCGCAACCACATAATGCGCAAGCTCATTGGAAAGTTCTTGCTCAAACTGGCGCTGCGACCACGGGTCTGCAAAGCACGCCCGTTCTATTGCAACAATTTCGCCGATATAATCGGCATGTAAACAATCAAACCTCATCTTCTTTTATCTTTTGGAACACTGCCTCAATTGCCTCAGAAATTTCCGTCGCACATTCTGCATACGCCTCAATATCCTCGCCAAACGGATCGGATATTGCCTCATCAATGCCAAAGGCATATTCTTTTAAGGTATGAAACTTATCAGCATACTGCGGATAGAGGTCAATGAGCACATTTCGATGACTGGGAGTCATGCCAAGAATGATATCTGCCTCTTCAATATCCTCCCGTGTCACCTGACGTGACATATGATCCGAAATATCAATATCCATATCCCGCATCACTTGGATTGCATTTTCACTGGCTTCCGTAGACACGTACACGTTAATACCGGCCGAGTCTACGTTAATACTGTGATAGCCTTCTTCGTCGAGCAGTTTTTCCAATAGTCCTTTTGCCATCGGACTTCTGCACGTATTACCCGTACAGACCAAAAGAATGTTCATAGTTTTGATTTTCTCCTCACTTTTCATATAAATTAATCACGCGGTATCCTGCTGCTTTGTAAAGACGATTCTGTACTGCACGGCCCATGCCGCCCGCCTGTTCAAATTCAGCATAAATCACACGGATTTGATGTGTGTCAAAGTTGCGCAGATTGGCAAACAAGCCGGATGCATACGCTTGCATACTTTCACCGGCATCAATTACCAGTTTGGCATCTTCATAACGCCCGCCCCGGTATGTTAAAACGCCTGCGTTTGGCTCACCTTTCAGGCACTCTTTGATATATTCCTGCCGCCTGCCCTTTGGTCCATACACCACAGTCACCTGCGCTTTTGGCGCATAATGCGTGTATTTCATCCCGGGACATTTGGGCGCGTTTTCTTCTTCCTGTCTGCCTGTCACAATGTCCGGAAAAAGTTCCCTTAATTCTTCGAGGGTAACCGCTCCTGGACGAAGCAATACCGGTGGTGTCACACTCACATCCACCACGGTGGATTCCAGACCGATTTCACAACCGGTGCCGTCTATGATAAAGTTTACTCTGCCATCCAGATCGTCAATCACATGTTCCACAGTAGTCGGGCTTGGGCTGCCCGAGAGGTTCGCAGAAGGTGCGGCAACATACACGCCGCTTTCACGGATGAGCGCTCTTGCAATCCGGTTGGACGGCATACGCACCGCCACCGTGTCCAGACCTGCGGTTACCACCCGCCCCACCCGTTCGGATTTGGGGAAAATAAGGGTAAGCGGCCCCGGCCAGTATCGCTGCATCAGAAGTTGTGCTGCGGGAGGTATTTCCCGAACCAGTTGTGCCACATCAGCCTTGTCTGCAATATGGATAATCAACGGATTATCGCCCGGGCGACCTTTCGCCTCGTATATTTTCCCGACTGCCGCGTCATTTAACCCGTCAGCCCCCAGCCCATACACCGTTTCGGTCGGAAACACAACCGTTCCGCCATCACGCAGTGCCTGCGCTGCCTGGGAAAGATATTCCGCTGTAATCACCTTGGTATTCAATCTATTCACCCGAATTGCTGTATTTGAGTTTTTCGCTCTGGTCGGTGGTGATGAGCGCATCAATGACTTCATCCAGATCACCGTTGAGCACGGATTCCAACCGATGCAGGGTAAGCCCGATCCGATGGTCGGTTACTCGCCCTTGCGGGAAATTATAGGTGCGGATTCGTTCGCTCCGGTCACCGGTACCCACCTGACTTTTGCGTTCTGCCGAAATGGCGGCATTTTGTTCCTGCAACGCCTTGTCAAAAATACGCGAACGCAAAATTTTCATTGCCTTGTCTTTGTTTTTATGTTGGGATTTTTCATCCTGACAACTTACCACAAGACCGGTAGGCAAGTGAGTGATACGAACCGCCGAATCGGTGGTGTTTACGCACTGTCCACCCGGTCCGCCTGCACGAAATACATCAATGCGCAGGTCATTGGGATTGATGTCGATTTCCACTTCCTCCACCTCGGGCAATACTGCCACCGTTACGGTGGATGTATGAATTCTGCCACCCGATTCGGTTGCAGGGATTCTTTGTACACGGTGCACACCGCTCTCAAATTTCAACCGGCTGTATGCACTCTCGCCATTGATAGCAAAGGAAACCTCTTTATAACCGCCAATGTCGGTCTGATTTGCATTGAGCATTTCCACCTTCCAACGGCGCGTTTCGGCATACATGGAATACATCCGGAGCAAATCTCCGGCAAAGAGTGCCGCCTCATCCCCTCCTGCACCGCCACGGATTTCCACGATAACATTCTTTTCGTCATTGGGGTCTTTGGGCAAAAGCAGAATTTTAAGAGCATCCTCCACCCCGGGAATCTGCGCTTTGCACTCGTCCAACTCAAGTTCCACCATCTCGCGAAAATCCTTTTCCAACTGACCGGAAAGCATTTCCTTGGCTTCCTCGATGTTTTCAAGCAATAGCTTATATTCTTTATATTTGGCAACGATAGGCTCTAAATCCGACCGTTCTTTACAAAGCTTGCGCCATGTTTCCTGATCGGCAATGATGTCAGGATTGCTGATTTTTTGCTCCAAATCTGCAAACCGTTCCTCGATGAAGGATAACTTGTCAAACATGTGTTCACCTCAAAAATCGCATACAAATTTACAGTTAGATATAGTATAACATACTTTTTTTCAGAAATAAAGCTTTTTCTTTACAGATTTAATATTTGTGTAACATAACCTCGGTTTTTGTCTGCCTGTACGTTACACGCACAACGCGAAACACCCCTGAATGCGCCGTTTTCTCAATCATTTGTGATATTCCCATCACCACTTACAGGAATAACCTCTCCCAAATATGTCGGTTTCGGTTTTAAAATGGTTATGAGAAAGTCCTTGCACCTTGCAAGAATTTCTCTCTGTTCAAAATATGTTTCCCCGCCATAAACGCGTTCGGTTGCGCTCACACCATATGCTTTTAACCCCAGCTTTTCCGCAATATAAACCGCTCTGTACAAATGATATTCCTGCGTCACGATAATCACAGACTCCGCCTCAAATATCTCTTTTGCACGGTACATACTCTCATAGGTGGAAAATCCGGCGTGATCCATAAAAATGTCACTCGACGGAACTCCCGTATCCATCGCAAATTGTTTCATTGTATTGACTTCATCATAAAATTTCCTTCCATGGTCGCCGCTCATTAAAATTTTATGAGCAGCCCCCTTTTTATATAGTTCAATTCCCTTTTTCAGCCTGTCTTCAAGCATCCAGCTTGGGTTCCCGTTCGCATCCACTCCACAACCAAGAATAATAATGCAATCAACATCGGTAAGTTCTGTCGCCTTTTCGGGTGAAATTATCCTTTTACCGCCAATCATCTTCACATACGCATTCGCCCCTAAAACCGATGCGCTCCCTACCGCAATCAGGCAAATAATCACAATAAAAGAAACAATTAAATTTTTCTTTTTCTTCATTGGCTACACACCTCATTATATTTTTCGGGTTTTTACCACCGGCATTCTAAAATTCATCATCACACCAGCAGCTCATCAAAACTCTTAACAGCGCGGTCTGCCACACGGCAGATTTCTTCCCAATTACCAGAAGATGCCGCATCCCAGATCCCCACCGTACGAAACCCTGCACCCTTTGCGGTGCGTATGCACATCAAAGAATCTTCAAATACCCAGGTATCCTGCGGACAAACGCCCATTCTGCGCGCCGCCTCCAAAAACACATCCGGACGTTCTTTGCCAGACCCCACCTCGTCGCACGAAAGGATAAACTCCAGATATCCGGTCATGTTCAAACGTTCCATCGCCGCCTTTGCCAGCTCTATATTGGTAGCCGTGGCAATACACACCGGAATCCCGTTTTGGTGTAACGCACGCACAAACTCCCCTGCATCCGGTTTTAACAACAATTGATGCCGATACTTGTTAGCAACTGCATCAAAAATCGCCTGCATCAGTTCTTCATAGGTTACGGGAAGCGAAAATTCATCCACCATATACCGCGACGATTCTTCAAAACTCATCGCACGAACCGTATTAACAAATCCGTCCGGTGGTGTTACCCCATGCGAACGCAAATAATCGCCACCCACATTTTCCCATGCCGGCATGGAATCAAGAATGGTACCATCCATATCCAGTATTACTGCTTTTTCAAACAAAACAAATCCCCCTTTGATCCAATTCCGGTGCACTTTTGAATGATTTCCTCATAACGTTCTCTGTGTTGTACTGCAAGTCGTTTTCTTTTCGTTCAAAATCAACCCAAACATCAACACAGTCACCGGCAAAAGTATTGCCACAGAACGAAATCCTGCAAATTTGATGCCCACATAGCACACCACAAATCCCAAAAAGAAAAAGAATATGTCCCCTGCATAAAACAAAAACTGAGATATGTATTGTTTTTCTTTGGTACACAGGTAGTTTACCCCACCCAGAACCGTCTGCCGGAAGTTATTGGTAAGAAAAATGCACGCCGCCTGATACCCTATTGCCCCCGGAAAGGCACTCCACTGCAACGCCATCGCTACAAATATCGGAAGCAGAGAAAGCGTGCTTGTGATACGGGGTGGAATGAACGCCATCACCAAAGATGCAAGGGCGGTTACCCCTATGCTCAACAATCGTATATCCCACCTGGTGTATCTTGGAACAAGTACCCCTAGCGCAATGGCACCGGCATATAATACCATAATGCCGAACCGCACCAGAAACTCTCCAAAATCACACTCCAGCAAATTGAGTGCCATGGAAATAATATTCATGGTCTGGGACGACGCAAACATACCACTGCGCATCATAGCATATCCACCAAAAAAACCGCCGATAAACACCGCCGTATAAAATAGCCATAATTCATAATTGATTCGCTTCACCATCAGCACCTCATTGTATTGTAACATAAAAATTCACATAACATAACCTATCCTATCACAAAAAAGCAAAAATAGCAACCATCTCACCCATTATTTGCATACTTTTTTCCCTTTTTTCAACTCCACCAAACGTATACCCCCTCTCTATTGCAACATCGCCATTTTCATGCTAAAATAAAGCCAAATCCATTTACGGAGGTAAAAACATGAGATATAAATATTTTAAAAACGCACATGTGGAAGTTTCCTCTCTTGCCATCGGCACCTGGGCAATCGGCGGCGCCAGATATGGCGAGGTAAACGAAAAAGACTCCATCGATGCCATCCATTATATGATTGATAACGGTGTCAACCTCATTGACACTGCCCCTGCATACAACTGCGGCGCATCCGAAGAAATTGTGGGTCGCGCTCTCAAGGGTGGATATCGCGGCAAAGTATTTATCTCCACCAAATTCGGTATTGGTGACGGTTTGGATACCGCTGGAGTTATTCCGAGAGATGCCTCCCGAAAGGCGTGTTTTACAGAATGTGAGAATTCTTTGAGAAGACTCGGTGTGGATTATATCGACTTTTACTTTGTACACTGGCCGGATGCCAATACCCCCATCGCAGAAACCATGGATGCCATGCTGGAACTAAAAAAGCAAGGTAAAATCCGTTATATCGGTGTTTCAAACTTTGACAAGCCTATGATTGAAGAGTGCCTGAAAACTACCATGATTGATGCGTTTCAACCGCCCTACTCCATGGTAAATGAATCCGAAAAGGAACTCATGCAGTGGTGCGACGAAAAAGGAATTTCCTCTTTCTCTTACGGCAGCCTGGGGTCGGGTATCTTAACCGGTGCAATCCGTTCCATCCCCGATTGGGATCCGCTCGATTTCCGCTTTACCTTCTACGATTTTTACAAAGAACCGAAATTTTCAAAATGTATGGAGTTGCTCAACACCCTCGATGAAGTTTCTGCCAAAAACGGGCACCCGTTGGCACAGATTGCACTCAACTGGAGCACCCAGAAAGAATATGTGGGCACCGCCCTTTGCGGTGTGCGAAATGTAAAAGAGGCAAAGGAAAATTGCGAGGCATTCAAATGGACGCTTACCGATAAAGAAATGCAGTTGATTGATGCCAAACTCAAAGAACTCAATATATAAGCAGAAAAAGGATATGCCCTTAAAGGACATATCCTTTTTTTATTGCTACATTTCCTCTGCCAGTGTCTTTCGTTTTTCCCACCTGCCCGACAGAAAATACACCATGCTTGGCACGGCATAGCCGTAAGGTGCAAGCGCATAGCCTAATACAAATCCATAAAATCCCCAGCCAAATCCGATACCCAGCAGCCAGCTCAACCCAATGCGTAAAATCACGCCATCGAGCATAGCAAGCACCATGGTAAGCCGTGCATGACCGATTCCCTGAATGAATGCACCACTTCCTCGCATCACGGCAAACGCAGGGAACATCCATAAAATTGCGCGAATAAATGTTTCGGACATTTCGTGTACCTGCAAATCATCCGAAAACAGCATAAACAACTGCTTGCCAAACAGAATATACAGGGTCATGAAAAACACCGTCATCACTACCGAATACACCAGCGCCCAGTAAACCACCTTTTTTGCACGTCCCTTCTGGTTTGCGGCAATGTTCTGACTAATCATCGGCACTGCAGCATACTGGATTCCCTGAGATATTTTATTTACAATATCATCAATCCTGCATCCCACGCCAAACGTAGCAGACGCAACCACACCCACCTGATTGACAATGGCATTGACAAACAACATGGAAAGATTGATAAATCCGGATTGTACAGCCATGGGTGCACCCAGACTGATAATCATACGCGCATAATTCTTTTCCATCCGAAAACTCTCCATTCTGAAATCAAAGCCAAACTCGTATTTGTTTCGGTAGAGATAATAGATGGAAAATAAAAATGAAACCGCCTGCCCGATTACGGTTGCCCACGCAGCGCCCGGCACACCAAACCCCAGTATGCCGGTAAACAAGATATCCAATACCAGATTTGTTACCGACGCAATCACAATAAACAAAAGCGGTCGTTTGGAGTCCCCCATCCCGCGTAGCACCGCAGAAACCATGTTGTATCCGGCGGTAAATATCATCCCATATCCGCAAATGACCAGATATTCTTTCGCCATTTCGAATGATTCCTGCGGAATTTGTACCAACCGGAGTATGGGGGTACAAAACCCCAGAAACACACCCGAAAATACCAGTGCCAGAATCACCAGGATGGAAAATAGCGTCCCGATGATTGGCGTAAGCCTATCACGCTTGCCGGCACCGATTGCCTGAGAAACCATTACCTGCCCGGCGTTGGAAACGCCCAAGCAAACCATGGTGGCAAAATTCACGATCTGGCTGCTCTGCGCCACTGCAGAAAGTCCGGCCGTGCCCACAAACCGTCCCACAATCATCATGTCTATGGTACTGTAAAACACCTGCAGCGCATTGGATGCCATAAAGGGCAATGTAAACATCAGCAGTTGCCTTGGTATATTTCCTTGTGTAAAATCCTTTGTCAACTTCATTTTCTACCTCTAGTTCTCAGCAAAAATCTCAAATAATTTTGGTGCTCCAATCAGAAACATCCCACACCTCATCTACCACATCGGTATAAAATTCACTCTCGTGGCAAACCAGCAAAACTGTGCCGCGAAACTCCTTGATTGCACGGGCGAGTTCTTCCTTTGCAACTATGTCCAGATGGTTGGTAGGCTCGTCCAGCACCAGAATATTGGCTGGGCTTTGCATCACCTTGCACAGGCGTACCTTTGCGTTTTCACCACCAGACAAAACGCGCATTTGGGTGGTGATATGCTCGTTGGTCAATCCACATTTTGCCAGAGCTGCGCGTGCTTCTGCGTTGGTCAGCGAGGGAAATTCATCCCAAAACTCCTGCAATGCCGTTTTGTCTGAGTTGCTCTCCTCCTGCTCAAAATATCCCACATTCATAAACTGGTCATGCTCAATTTCCCCCTCCAACGGCGGAATGAGTTTCAGCAGAGTTTTGAGCAGGGTGGATTTGCCCAATCCATTTACGCCCTTGATGGCAATTTTTTGGTTGCGTTCAATTTTGATATCAATTTTCCGTGTCAACGGCACATCGTATCCAATCACCAGTTCCTTGGCAGAGATTACCACTCTCCCCGGTGTTCTGTCGACCTGAAAATGAAATACCGGTTTGATTTTCTCTGGTGCCAGGTTAATGCGTTCCATTTTGTCCAGTTCTTTTTGTCTGGAACGTGCCAACGTCGCCGTCGCTGCACGGGCTTTGTTCCTTGCCACAAATTCCTCCAGATCGGCAATCTTTTTCTGTTGTTTTTTGTATGCCTGCTCCACCTGTTGTTTTTTCAGGTCATACATTCTTAAAAAGTCCTCGTATGTGCCTTTGTATCTGGTAAGAGCAGTATTTTCCAGGTGATAAATCACATTGGTCACCTTGGTAAGAAAGGGCATATCATGCGAAACCAGAATAAACGCATTTTCGTAATTTTGCAAAAATTCGGTCAACCAGTTGATGTGGTTTTCGTCCAAAAAGTTGGTAGGCTCGTCCAAAATAAGAATCATGGGATTTTCTAACAACACTTTTGCAAGCAGCACCTTCGCTCTCTGTCCGCCAGAAAGTTCGGTAACATCTCTGTCCAGTCCGATTTCTCCAAGCCCCAGACCGTTTGCATATTCGGAGATTTTGGTATCAATGGTATAATATCCCGAGGAGTCAAGGATTTCCTGCATTTCTCCCACTTCCTCCATCATTGCGCCCATTTCATCGTCGCTTGCGCTGCCCATTTTATCATAAATGGCAATCATTTCCGCTTCCAGTTCCGAAAGATGCGAAAATGCATCCCGCAATACATCGCGGATGGTTTTTCCCTTTTCGAGGGTAGAATACTGGTCCAGATAACCATATGTAATATGCCGACACCACTCCACCTTACCGTTTTCCGGGTGTACCTCACCGGTTATAATCTTCAAAAAGGTAGATTTTCCCTCGCCATTTGCACCAATCAGACCAATGTGCTCTCCTTTGAGCAACCGAAAGCTGGCGTCCTCCAAAATCTGTCTTCCACCAAAACTGTGGCTGATATTTTCTGCATTTAAAATACTCATGTGCCTCTCCTAATTACCAAAATGTACTTATAGTTTATCACAAGAAAGCACCCCCGTCAACAGAAAGCATAGGGGTGCCATGCATCTTTTTTAGTTTTCTTTGGACCGTTCCCGATACTCGCTCGGCGTACACCCTTCATATTTTAAAAACGCCGTCAAAAACCCTCTCATACTGGAATACCCTATCTTTTCACCGATTTTTGCAACCGAAAGATTGGTTTCTTCCAACATTTTCTTGGCATTTCTCATTTTTAGTTCCAGTTTCAATTCGTGAAAACTTTTTCCGTATGCCGAAGAAATGATACGGGTAATGTTTTGGGGCGATAAAAATAATTTCCGGCTTAAAAAATCCAAACTGATGTCGCCGGTATAATTGATATCCAACAATCGATCAATTGCATACTTGTATGCCCAATAGGTACTGTTTTCACGAAGTGGCGTATCCCCTGCAAACTCTTTTCCCGAAATACTGTCATACAGTGCAAAAATCAGTTCGGTTATACCTGCACGCATCCGCCACGTTTTGCCAATCTTTTCGCCCGCATGATATTCCAACACCGATCCCAGCAAAGTTCCGATATACCCGCCATTCTCCGGACGGTAAAATCCACATCTCGAAAATGCCGCATGTACTTTCTCAAACAAAGCTTCATCTTTGGAAGGCTTCGCCTTCTCAAAAGTAAAAAAGACACTCTTTTTGGAAACATCCTGTGTAGATAATGTGTTGTGATAGGTGTTTGGAGGAATAATGATCGATTCGTTTTCCTTCAGTACAAATCGTTCTTGTTCACCGTCTACGATAAGGGTTCCTTCGTGTACATAAAACATCTCCCAAAAAGAGTGCATGTGCACATCGGTATTTCCGGTTTCCTCCATTTTTTCATCCGTGATAAAAATGATTTTCAAATCATCGCAAACCACTTCTGTCGGCTCAAATTCAAACAGTTTGTTCATCCACATCACCCCGCTTTTGAAACGCACAAAACGGACCGACATATGCCAGTCCGTTTTTATTTTACCACGCAGTCCAACCGCCGTCAACTGTTATATTGCTACCGGTCATAAAGGTGGAGGCATCGGATGCCAGAAGCACAATTGCACCCGCCATTTCAGAGCGTTCTCCGGTTCGCTTGAGCATGGTCTTGTCTGCCAGTCTTGCAGCAAATTCTTTGTTTGCAAGAGTTGCCTTGTTCGGGAATGGTCCCGGTGTGATGGCATTGACGCGAATCCCATACTTGGCAAGGTGTGCTGCGGCATATCTGGTCAGTTGTAATACCCCTGCCTTTGCCACTCCGTATGTAACCGGACTGTTGCTGCCACTATCCCCATAAATACCGGGGTCGGGCGAAACCACGCCATACATGGAAGCAATATTGATGATACTGCCGCCCTTTTCCTTCATCATGGGAATGGCCTCCCGCATACTGCGAAATGTCAATCCTAGATTTCCGTCAATTCCCGAGTACCACGCCTCATCATGGAAATTTTCAATTTCCAGGCTCAATCCTTTTCCACCACTTCCACCGCCATATGCAGCATTGTTGATGAGCACATCAATACTTCCAAATTCCCTCTTTATCCTTTCAAATACCGCAAGATGGGCTTGTTTGTCCGAAAAATCCGCATCCACATGAAACACATTATTTCGGGTTTCTGAAAGGTTCTCTTCCGGTAGATGAACACTTACCACATTTGCACCAAACGTAGCAACCGCGTCTACTTCTGCTGTCCCGAGATTTCCCGAGCCACCCATTACAACCACTGTTTTTCCGTTTAAATCAAATATATTTTTCATATATGCCCTTCACCTCTATTTAAAATATGCGATGGTTTTTGCAAGTGCCTCTGCTTTGATTGTTGCAATTTCCTCATCAAAATAGTTGGTTTTAAACTGCATCAATCTCGGCTGAATCGCCTCCGCAACCGGACAGATGCCGTCTGTATAGCTTACACCCTTTCCAAGCAACGCATCTCTTCCCAGGAAATTCATCTCTCTGAAAAACGGTTCCTGATAGGTAAGCTTCCACGCCGCATATACTCCATCGCCGCCCAATTCCAGATATTTGTCACGAAATGCATGCCAGGAGATGCTGTCATCTGCCAATTTTGCCGTATATGCCCAATATGCATTCTCATACTCCGCATCGGTTTTTTGTTCAATCAGCAACCCATTCCCGGCAATGGCATCGTGAAAGATTTTTGCAGAGCGTTTTCTCATATCCACCAACTCATCCAGATGTTCCAATTGTCCCAACGCCACTGCACTGCACACATCACTCATGCGGTAATTCCAGCCGAGCGAAACATGACGGCAATAGTCGGGGTCCTGAATATCCGTCTTGGAAATTTTTCCCTTTCCGGTGCTTACACCCGCATATCCAAGACAAGAGTATTTTCGAATTTTTTCAGCAAGTTCCTCACTTTGGGTAATCAGCATGCCTCCCTCACCGCTCGTCATATGTTTGGACGATTGAAAACTAAAGCTGGAAATATCCCCCAGTGTTCCTACCATTTTTCCTTTATATTTCCCCAAAAAGCATTGTGCATCATCCTCTATCACTGCAAGTCCGTGCTTTTTGGCAATGGCGTTGATGGCGTCAAAATCGGGTGCCAGTCCAAAGAGGGATACCGCAATAATTGCCTTTGTTTTAGGAGTAATACACTGTTCGATGGAAGCCGCACTGATTTGAAAAGTATCAGGATCCACATCTGCAAACACCGGCGTAGCATTTGCATGAAGCACGCCAAAGGTGGTGCTGGACATGGTAAGCGGCGGTACAATCACTTCGTCGCCCATGCCAACTCCTGCTGCTTCTAACGCAATGTGTAATGTAGCGGTACCATTGCAAATCGCGATGGCATATTTACTGTCAAATTTTTCTGCGAATGCCCGTTCCAGACGTCCGGTCATTTTATATCCTACGGACGAACGAAACCCACCGTCCAACACTTCATTTACATATTCTCTTTCTTTCGCACCGATTCTTTCGATGATTCCCATTATACACACTCCTGACCATATTGTTTTCTTATATTTTAGCATTTCCCCTGTCGCCTTACAAGTGAAGCGACAAAGCAAAAATGAGCAGAAAATGTGTTGTTTTTTCACCTTATACGCTTTTTTTCTCCTTATCACGATATTCCTGCGGTGTACAATTTTCCCTCTTTTTAAATGCCATATAAAATCCGTTATACGATTGATACCCCACCCTGCGGACAATTTCCTGTATTTCCAGATCGGTTTCTTTCAGGAGTTTTTTTGCACTCATCAGACGAACTCTGGTAAGTCGTGCACGAAATCCCTCACCAAATGCTTTTTGCACCATGCGCTCGGTCTGCTTTTCGCTCAGATACAAAAGTTCCGCCAGTTTCTTTAACGAAATATCCTCCATATAATACTCATTAAAGTACTCTTCCATCATATAAATTCTCGTGTCCTGCTCCACTGCAAAACTCTCATAAGCCGTATGCGTTCCGTCTTCCTCTATAATCTGGGAAAACAACTCGGCAAACAACATATACAATGCCGCCCGAACCTTTTCGTATGCAAACATATGCTCCGAATACATATTTGCCATAATCTTTCTGACAAGTTCCGAAATGCCCGGATGATTTGCCACCATAATGTTTTCGTTTTGCTGTGTCAGCCTTTCGATTACCCTGCTATAGTCGGCACACCCCTTTTTTCTGCCCATATTCACCGTAAATGTAAAACTGACAATACTCGAGCCCTTCTCCTGCTCTTTGAAATCATGAAATACATCCGGTACAACAATCACATTATCATCTGCATGCAATGGCACACATGCGCTATCGGTTTCCAGGATGGCGGAGCCATTAAGCAAAACATGCAGTTCATATGATGCATGGCTGTGCATCTCTTCTCCCGCTTTATATCCGGCATGACGAAATCCGTTGAGCAAAACATGGATCCCCACATTGCCGATTTCCAAACGTATTACCGTATCTCTATTCAAGATTCTCCCCCTTTCCAAACCAAAAAAGGTATCATATCTATGTGAATTTCGTCTGTTTTATTCGTTTACTTCCCGTCCATTCCACATTATAATATAACCAACCTGAAAATGCAAGTAAAATCCGGAAAGGAGTATGATTATGTCTGTTACACAATCGCTATACCGCCATGCAAAAGAGCACATCCCCGGCGGAACACAACTGCTCAGCAAACGTCCCGAGCAATTTGCCCCCGACCAATGGCCGGCATATTTTTCCAAGGCACAAGGGTGCGAACTCTGGGATCTGGATGGAAATCATTATTATGACATGACCACAAACGGAATCGGTGCATGCCTGCTGGGTTATGCCGATCCGGATGTAAACAAAGCGGTCATGGACCGTATCCGGAATGGCTCCATGTCCACCCTCAATTCACCCGAGGAAGTGAAACTTGCCGACAAACTCTGCGAAATCCACCCCTGGGCATCCCAGGTACGTTTTGCCCGTACCGGTGGAGAAATCTGTGCGGTCGCTGTGCGAATTGCCCGTGCCACAATCGGACGTGATATGGTTGCCATCTGCGGATATCACGGGTGGAGTGACTGGTATATTTCTGCAAATCTGGGCGAAAATGATGCACTGGATGGCCAACTGCTCCCCGGCTTAAAACCGGCAGGCGTTCCCAAGGCATTGCGCAATTCCGCCGTCACATTCCACTATAACAATAAAGAAGAATTTGACCAAATCATTCGCCTGTACGGCGATCGTCTTGCTTGTGTTATTATGGAGCCGGTCAGAAACTCCATGCCGGAGGAAGGATTTCTGGAATATATACGGGATGGCATTCACAAAGCCGGTGGACTTTTGATTTTTGATGAAATCACCATCGGTTGGCGTCTCACCTTTGGCGGCTCGCACCGCATGCTGGGAATCACACCCGATATGGCGGTATTTGCAAAAGCACTCGGAAACGGCCACCCGATTGCCGCAGTGATTGGCACAAAATCCGCCATGCACGGTGCAGAAGACTCCTTCATCAGCAGTACCTACTGGACAGAGGGTGTTGGCCCAACCGCCGCACTGGCAACCATCAAAAAGATGGAAGAGACCCGTGTGTGGGAGCATGCAGAAAAAATTGGCAGCATGTTGAAAGACATCTGGAGCAGGCTCATCCAAAAGCACAACATCCCTGCAAAAGTAAGCGGATTTCCCTGCCTTGTACATATCGCTTATACCAAGTATCCCAAGGAACTCAAAACCCTCTATACTGTCCTGATGCTCAAAGAGGGATTTTTGGGCAACGACAGTCTTTATCCGACTCTTGCGCACACACCCGAAATTATGAAACTGTATGAAAATGCCATCGACCATGTATTTGAGCAAATGAGCCAAATTCTTAAAACGGATGATATCGATAATGTTCTCTCTGCCATCGGCGGTCCGGTTCGTCACAGCGGGTTCCAACGGTTAATTCCGTAAATCCAAAAGGCACTTGCGAAGACGCAAGTGCCTTTTTGTTATATTTCCACTTCGACCAGCTTGGAGCTCCACAAAATTTCCTCACCATCACAATAAATACGAAGTCCGTGCCCTTTTCCGTAATGCTTGCCGGTTCGATCCCATAATACGCAAATGTATTTCCCGTGATATAAAATCCCATCTGCACACAGATATGCAAGGTCATCTTCATCAAAAAGTGGATTGATTAAAACACCTTCTCCCTCACGGGGACGAATCCCAACCAAACCATTTAGCACCAAATCGCAAAAAGTAGAATGGTTGTAGTCCTCGCCTCTGTCCGCACCGCCGGGTGGTTTTTCCATCTTGCGCAATTGCGCCCGGGCAATCCATTCGCCGGTAAACGGATCGAGGTTTTCATCCACATACGGCACTCGTTCTCCGTTTTCCTTTACGTCAAACTGTGAATTGGCATAGGTATGCAGTAGCTTGTAATAATCTCCGTTTGTCATCACCGTCTGCTTATAATTGCACAGCAGATTCCCCAATGCCGTAGCCGTTTGCGATGTTGCGAACGGCCAGGAAGGACCATTCCACAAGCATTCGTGGTTAAACTCCTTCATAAAATCGGGGCAAATCTGCTCGGTAGTAGTTGGTCCATACGGCGCCCAAAAATATTCGTCGTCCATCAAAAATTTCCAGGCAACTGATTTGTCAGAATCCGGCACATTGAAATACCAGGGAACAAAACCGACCTCTTCGCGAACACCAGAAAATTGATAGTTCTTCTCTTCGGCAAGCGTTTCAAAAAACTGCGCTTCGTCATTCCAGAGCATGGAATTGATTTTTTTCTTTAAATCGGCTGCTTTTTCTGCATAAGCCTTTGCATCCTCGCCCTTTCCCATCCGTTGTGCCATGCGGGATAAGGCAAGCGCATCGGCATACATATAAGAATTGATGGTGGGTCTGCACCCGCTTCCACCGGCAGAATACTCCATGCCGTCACGATCGTCAATCTGATAGAAAAGCCCGTTTTCCATGCCGTGGCTCTTTTCCCATGCGGCATAATTTTCTTTTAACTTTTCATAAAGCTTTTCGGCAATCGAAAAATCATCTGTCACCTTACATACGTTGTAGATTGCATCAGCCACCCAAAAGCTATATTGCCGGGGTTGTGCCTCCGGGTCTTCAAACCAGAATGTTGCATAATCGTTAATGTACTCCTGATTGTGCAACCAACGCCCCTCATACAGATGGTGCCCTGCCGGACAGTTGATGGTATTATATTTTTTTGCCCAGGGAACAGACGGATAAAACTCGGTAATCACATGCCCCTCGGGGGTTTTTCTGATGTGCTTGCAAAACACATTCCACCGATAATAGTACACCTGCTCGATGATTTTATCTTCCACGTCCAAAAGCGGTATACCGGCATCAAAGGGGGAAATCTCCCCCAGTTTCTGCCCATACTGTTTCTCGTACTCATGTGGATTCAATACACAATATTTCATATAATCACCCTTTGTCTATGCACTGCAATCCATCTAAAAATGCATTTGATCGTAAAAATCCATACAGAAAATATCAGCTTTTATGAAATAACAGTTTAAAAATCGTAAGAAATCTTTACATTTTCGTTGGTTTTTGCTGCTTCTACCACTGCAAGGCAAGCGGCAACGGTAATTGCTCCCTCAACTCCGGTGGTCGGAACCGGACGATCCTCCAGCAGACATTGACAGAAATCACTGATTTCTGCAGCCGTATTATGACTGTTGATGCTCACCGGAACTTTGATTTCCACATTCTCCTGCAAGCCACCTCTGTAGCGTTCTTCTCCTCTGAATACATCCTTGAAAATAGAAAGTGTCGGAGAAGTATTGTCGACAATAATGGTGCCCTCAGTACCATATAGAACCGTGCGCATGGTATAATTACGTTTGCAGCCAACCGAAGTCATTACCTTACCGATTACATTGTTGGGGAACTTAAAAATGCCGATGGTGCAGTCCTGAATGGGCCAATCGGTAAGCACTTTGTTGTTGGAATATGCCTTTACCTCTTCGGGATTGCCCGCAATCCACCGAAGCAAATCGACTGCATGGCATCCGCCACCCACGATGGGATGACGTTCAGGAGTTACACGCCAGTTACCCACACCGCCAATTCTGGAGTAATCGTGTGCATACTCCGACTCCACAAAGAACAACTCGCCGATTTCACCATCTTCCACCATGGCTTTTGCCTTGATAAATGCATCGGTGTAGCGGCAAATCTGACCAACCATCAGCTGCTTGCCACTCTTCTTTGCGGCATCAATCATCTTGCGGCAATCATCTAGATTCAGCGCCATAGGTTTTTCACACAACACATGCTTGCCTGCCATCAGTGCATCCACCGTCACCTGGCAGTGCACCTGGTCGGGCAAAGGCAGGGTAACTGCATCAATGTCCTCGCGTGCTAACACATCATGGTAATTTTCGCAGTATTCCGGAATATTATATTTATCTGCCAGTTTTTTGGCACGTTCCATATCAATATCGCAAATCACTGCCACTTCGGCATTCTTGCACTCCGCAATACCATCCAGGTGGTACTGCGCAAAACTGCTTGCACCAATGATACCCAACTTGATTTTTTTACTCATTGTATTCACCTCGTGTAAAATAATGTTATCTGCTTATTTTTTCAAGCGCCGCTTTATACTCTCTGCCAAGTACAACCACATCCGCAGTCACGTTAATCAAGTGGTAACCCAACGCTTTTAGCTCATAAAAATTGTCGGGGCTTCCTGTTGTACCGGCATATTTTCCATGGCGTGCCGCACATTCTGCCACCCGTTTTCTGGTTTCTGCAATCATGGGATTGGAAAAATCATTCGGAGTTCCGATTCCCTGCGAAAAGTCTGCCGGACCGAAAAACAGCATATCAATGCCGTCCAGAGCCGCAATTTCTTCCAATTCGTCCAAAGGCTCAGGATCTTCAATCTGCACAATGGTAATTCTTTCTTGGTTTGCCTGCTTCATATATTCGTTCCCGTCAATCAGGCAATACGAACCATCGGCATTTCCTCCGTCGATGGGACGTCTGCCAACGGGATGAAATTTGGTATAATACACAATTTCTTTTGCCTCGGCAAGGCTCATCAGGTGCGGTACCATAATCGCCGCAGAATCCGCCTCCAAGGGTCTGATATAGTCACTGTAACACCCCTTTGCCACACGGGTAATTACATCACAATCATGGTTTTTTGCGGCCCTTACGATATTCTCCACATCATGAAATCCGCCGGGAACATGCTCCAGGTCAATCCAAAGCGCATCAAAACCGCACATCGCCGCAAGCTCTGCTCCTCTGGGGTCTGAAAAATTCAACTTGCAGGATACTGCCGTTTCACCGGCTCTAATTTTTCTTAAAATACTGCTTTTTCGCATATGCATCATATAACACTCCGTTTCATTCATACATAACTCTATCTTTTGTTAAACACATAAATCTTACTGCCAAAATCCGAAGGAGTCAGATGAGGTAACCCGATTTGCATGAGCGTACTTCCTTTGCGCACAATGCCATTTTCCGTATCCTCATAGATGCCATCCGGTTCTAACCCTTCCGGCTTTATGATGTGAAATGGTCCGTTTGCCTCTGCAAGGATGTTGCATACGCATATCACAACCTGCTTTTTGTCCTCCGAAATAAATTGCCAAGTCGCAATATTTCCGTCAAACGGAGAATTCAAGCGATACATATCACCATAATGAATGGTGTTGCGAAGCGCTTTGAACCGGCGAATGCACTCTGCCGCCGCCTCTCTCTCCTGCTCGGTAATATTTTTTAAATCCAACTCCAATCCAAATTGACCCATTATGGCAATATTACCACGCGTTTCCATGCTGGTGGTTCGGTGCACCTGATGATTGGGAACCGCGGATATATGCGCCCCCATGGTAAGTGCCGGATATACCAGACTGGTACCATACTGAATTTTCATCCGCTCCACCGCATCGCTGTTGTCGCTCGTCCATGTCTGAGGCATATAATAAAGCATACCTGCATCAAACCTGCCACCACCGGCACTGCAACTTTCAAACAACACCTGGTCAAACTCGGTTACCAGTTTTTCCAGCATTCCATACAGGCCAAGCATATACCGATGCGCCGTTTCCCGTTGACGCTCCGGGGGAAGATATGCAGACCCGATTTCGGACATGTTGCGGTTCATGTCCCACTTGATATAAGAGATTTTTGCACTCTTTAAAATGTTGCGGATGACATGATATATGTAGTCGCACACCTCGGGATTTGCAAAATCCAGTATCAATTGGTTTCTGCCCAAAGACCGTGTGCGCCCCGGCACATGCAGACACCAATCGGGATGCTCTTCATAGAGCTTGCTGACAGGGGAAATCATCTCCGGCTCAAGCCACAAGCCGAATTTCATGCCCATATCCTCGACCTTGTCCGCCAGACCTTTTAGCCCGTTTGGTAATTTGGCTTTGTTTTCTGTCCAATCTCCCAAAGAGGATTTGTCATCATTTCTCTCACCAAACCAACCGTCATCCAATACCATCAGCTCCACGCCGATTTCCTTCGCATTTCGGGCAATCTCCAACAGTTTTTCTTCATTAAAATCAAAATAGACCGTTTCCCAACTGTTGATCAATACCGGACGAGGTTCCTTTGCATATTTTCCTCTGCAAAGATTATCGCGGTAAAGGCTGTGATAAATTCTGGACATACCGCCGATTCCGCAATCAGAATACACCATCACCACCTCAGGAGCAGTAAAGGTTTCCCCTGCTTCCAATCGCCAATTGAAATCAAACGGGTTAAGTCCGATAAACATCCGGCTCATATCATACAAGTCTACCGACACGCCTGCGGTAAAATTACCACTGTACACAAAGCTCATACCATATGCCTCGCCGGAATTTTCGGTGGCATTGCGGCTTACCAGTGCAATAAACGGATTTCTGCCGTGGCTGGATGCACCTCTGGCACTTTCCACCGTCATGGTGCCATATGCGAGCGGTTTTCTCTGTACATAACGTTCTCTTATGGTCGCACCACATAGCGTAATGAGGTCATAATCCATTCCGTAAAAATCCACATTAGCACTCAACAATTTCTGGATATTCACCACAGATGTTCCGTTATTTTCAACCCGCACACTCCGCGTAATTGCATCCTTGTGCTCAAAAACCGTGTACAACAGATAAAGCGCCACACCGGTCTTTTCATCACGCATGCAAAGTTCAAGCGTTTGCGCCTCGCTCTCATCTGCATATGTAGCTGGTAGCCCCTTTAAAATGGGCTTTCCCCCAAAGATGCGATGCGAAACATATCGGAAATCGCTGACCGTACTTCCATCCGCGTACTGCGCATGATACGCAGGCATACGCAAATCGGTGCTTCCGTAAGTAGGAAATTCCAACGGAATATGATCCGCCTGCAGGTCGGCGTTTTCGGGATTACTGTAAGGGGCGCAGGAACGGCTGCGATAAGGTACAGCCGTATCCATTTCCCCAATATCTTCCAATCGTTTCCCCCAGTAAACATGAACCAGATAATTCTCCAAAAAGCCCATGATATAGCTGGTATGTTTGGTATGCAAATAAAACACGCGATTTTCTTTGTCAAATACAATTGGCATGATATTCCTCCTATTGTGCGTTTCCTTTCTGATATACCACAACCATTACCGGACGGCTCTCCGAGAAGTTTACAAACACCGTGGAATAGCCCTTGCCGGTTTTGAGATAATCATATACCAAGCCGGCATTTCCAACAATCACCTCAGGACGGTATCCGGTTTCGTCAAACACATAAATTTTGGATGCTGACACATCGGTCAGGAGAAGACTGTTCTTGATTGCCGTAGCAGTAGATTGAGTCATATCCAATGTCGTCAGACCAATCAAACCATCATAGTTGTGGTAAACATCTCCCACAAAGCCCGAATCGGGATTGTACGGCATGGAGGTTACAATTTTGGTGGTATCGTCCACCACTTTTTGGGTGCCATCAAAGTTTCTGATTACATCCGCAACCTCGCCATTGATATTGAGCGCACAACGCACGATATCACCTATGGCAATTTTTTTGCTGGAGAATGTTTTTTCCTCTGCCGACGTATATTCCACAGCACCCGAAGTGGTAAAACCGGTGATACACTCACGATTTTCACCGTCACTGGTCAATACCTTTTTTATCGAAGACACCACGACCGGATAGCCATACTCACTCTTTGCCTCGGCAAAATGAAGAATATAATCCGCTCTTGCATCCTCATCGCCAAAATTGTATGCAACAAAATTCTTATACTTACTGGTATTTTTGAAATAGTTGAGCCCGTTGACCGAATATTCGTTGTCCGGTGCACCATCTGTCAAAGGTACCTGAATAATCTTCACGCTCGGACTCATAACAACTTTTCCGTTAAAAGTTCTGCCGGGCGAGTAGTAGTTGATTTCCTCCCCACCCTGATCGTGATACAAATGCAAATCACCCGATCGGTCGCTGGGTAACTCTGCCCCCACAAAAGGCAGGTTAATTTCGCTGATTTTTCCCTCAGCATTGAGTCTGTAAATAACCAGCTTGCGCGAGGCATTGTCTTTCAGGTGGATTTCGAGTTCTTCATGTGTCATGCTATTGTCGCCATTTACGCTCACCTTCTGCGCACAGGAGTACACAACATGAATGCCGTTTGCGGTAAACAGTTTTACCTCAAGACCGCCAAACAGTCCACCCAAGCTTACCGCATCCACAAAATATGCCACAGAATTTCCCTTACTGCTGATTTCCTTCACTGCAACGATGTTGCGTTCGCCATCCACGCAAAACTCATAAATTTTACCCAAAACAACCTCGTCGAAAACGGAATCATCACTGACATGATAGTACTCTCCGTCAATCCCAATGGTGTGAGAGGTTTTGGTAAAGCTATCCACCGTACCGGACACTTTTTCCGAGTACACATCTATGGTAATGAGCTGACCATCCTTGCTCTTGTAAACCATTACCACATCCCACTCATTGATGGCAGACAAATCGGCATTTTTTCCGTCTTTGATAATTTTAACATCCTTTGCCTCTCCCAGTAAAATGGGAAGTTTGCTACCTTTCACATAGATCTCTTGTGCGCCGACGTTGGTGGTGCTTACCACATTAATGGTGGGGGCATATACAAATACCACCTCAAAGACACCATCATTGTTGTTGTCTAGCAAAATCAGTTCGCCTGCAGTAATTTTTAAATCATTGGCTCTCAAATTGGTGTACGCCTTGCCGTTGTAAATAAAATCGGCACCCTTTAAAATCTCCAGTTCATCCTCATTACCGTAAATATCGGTAAAAACGATATTGGTGTCGGAAAAGTCGCTATCCCCTGTCGAAAGTCTGTCTGCCTTTACTGCCATGGCATTTACCCGGGCGCCTGGTCGCGCAAATACAATGGTTTCCTTGCTATTGCCTTGGTTGGTTGCATACGCCTCCACCGCATATCCCAAAAGTTCTTCCGCATTAGAGGCCCCAGACCAGTACTCAATCCCGTTTATCACTACATTACCGCTCTTTACTGCAGAATTTCCTGTCAGTGCGGTAATACCATTGTCGGTTATCACACCTTCGATTTTCTCCAGCTTTAGAAATTCGGTAGTCATGGTGTAATTTTCACGGATTGCAAATGACTCACTATCTCCATAACCGGTTTGAGCAAACATAGGCATTTCCAATGCATTTGCCACCAGCTGGATTGCCTCATAACCGGTCATACTCTCACCGATTGCGCAGGAAATCCCCTCAAACAAATCATTGGAAGTTGCCAAAGTGATGTAGTGTGCAGGATATGCCCCGCCCTGTGCCTTAATATATGTATCATACCCCATTGCAGACAGGAGAATTTTCACCGCCTGTTCAAGCAACACCGGCTCGTCCGGTCGAAAACTTGTAGCATCGTAACCCGAAATGATGCCGCGCTGTGCCAGGTTATAAACTGCACCACTGAAACTGTCTGCGGCAGTCACATCCCCAAAATGCCCATTCGTTACCGCAGGGGGCATATTGTGATTTAAAATATTGGATACCATTTGAGCAAATTCGCCTCGGGTAATCGCCTTGTTGCCGTTTTCGGTATGGTAAATATCCAGCCCGTCCAGTAATTCCACCGCCTTGGTATAATCCTTCTGCGCCTGTGCAACCGAGCCAAAACTTGCTATAGTTAACAATACACAAAACACCAGAGCCAAACTGATAATACGCTTATTCACTCAAATCACCTGCCTTCATTGCCAGACAAACTACCTTGGCCGCCTGTGCACGGGTTAAATTATCCTGCGGCATAAAACTGCCGTCAGGCATTCCGCTGATAATCTGTGCAGAATAAATCTTATTTACAGCATCCTTTGCATAATCCGAAATGTTGCTGCCATCTGTAAAGCTTGCCTCTTCCGCCGCCAACGAAATGCCGCGCTTTTCCATCATTCTTGCGGTAATTACCGCCATCTGCTCGCGAGTAATGGGTTGCCCCACGCCAAATGCATCCGCGCTCACGCCGTTAATCACGCCGTTTTCCACCGCCCATGCAATGTAAGGCGCGTACCATGCAGTTGAATCCACATCGGCAAAATTAGTTTCCCCTGCCGTTGCCGCAACGCCAAAAGCACCCATTAACATCTTCAGATATTCCTCACGGGTAACGGTGCGGTTGGGGGCAAATTCGCGATAGCCCACCCCATTGATTACGCCGGCTTGTGCAAGCTCGTTGATATAATCCTTTGCCCAATCGGCATCTGCCAGGTCATCAAATCTGTCGTTGGTAACGGCAGGAATATCCACCACTGGCTTGTCATTTGCCGCCGGATTGGTAATTTCCACATTGGCAATGGTAGCACCCATTCCGCCACCACCTCCACCACCGGAATTTCCGGTGGGTCTGGTGTTCTGGCTCTTTTTTACCTTGGAAACTGCCACATCAAACGCATCGCGAAACGCGTCCAAGGTTTCAAAGTTGCCATCCAACAGTTCCTTATTCACGTTAACCTTGTTTACCTTGCTATAATCGCCTGTCAGATCAAGCTCCAGCACGTCGTTGTATTCTTCAAAAATATCGGTCATCTCACCCTTGGTTGCCCTGTTGATTTTAATCAGTGCAATGGCAGAGCGAATGGTCGTTTTAATGTCGTCTGCATCATAAGTTTCATCTGCACGAAGCGTTACATATCTTTCGGCAATTTCCGCCTTATCCACCGTAGTGTCATAAGTAATCTCCAACAAATTATCGGTCAGTGCCGTTTCGATTGCCATATCATCGCCATATGCATATCGTGCCGTTTCCAGTGCCTTTTCAAAGCAAAGGGTAACATCTTCCCCTTCCATGGTTTCATACTCGTCTACAAAATTGCGCATAGAGTTGAGCACAAATGATTTCTTTTCCGGTGTATTGGTATACACGGCATAATCCTTGCTAAGATCCATGGGAAGGATTTTATTGGTGGTATATGTAACCAATGCACCATGCAGTTCATCCGTAGTGGTTGCACCCTGCACTGCAGAAATTGCACCTACTATTTCGGTGCGGGATGCCAGATAAAACTGTTTCATTGCCTCGCCTTTTACATATACACTGTACCAGCCGTAATCCGAATCCTGTTGGGGAGCGGGCAGAATAAATTGCTCGCTCCAGGATCCGTCCGCTCCCGTGGGTATCTCATACACCAGAGCGGTCTGATTTACAATGGTATTTAAGTTAACCTGCTCGATAGTAACCGACGGTTTTGTAACCACAACCGATAAAAGTCCGTTTGCCGTTTCACTTTTGCCGGAAAGGGTCAACGCATAGGTATTACTGTCTGCCGCAGGTTCATCCATCTGCGCCGCCACGCTCGAAATACCGAGCGTGATCACACACAAAAGACAAATCAAAAATCGTTTCATCGTGTTCCTCCCCATTAACGGATTTCAGAAATGTTGTTATATTCACCGGTAGCATGACCATTACATACCACTCTGATATATCGAGCATTGTAAGTGCCGTTCAACACAAAGGTCTCATACTGGTCGGATTTTCCGCTGCTCTTACCGTCAAAGGCAATATTCCAATCAACGCCGTTTTCGGATACGAGAATCTGGAATGCATAATTACGTTCTGCACCTTGATACCATGCAATGTCAAGGTCACTCATCTCAACTGTATTATGCAGGTCAATCTGAATCCACTGGTTTTTGGGATACGAACACCAACGTGTGGTAAAGTCATTATCGAAAATGAATATCGGTGCAGAATCTTCTGTCTCCCAACGGCTTGCAGTGATATCCAACTCGGTAATCTCCTGACCGCGAATCACGCCACGTTTGAGCACCTTGCCGTCAAAACCTATGGTGTAAGTCTTGGTGATACCATCCTTTTCAACCGTTATAACTGCACTGCCCGGAACAGATGTCGCCTGGGTAATGCTAACGTTAGTACCTGCATCTGCAGTAGCAGAAACCACAGGAACACGATTCATCGCATCATCATAGAGCATCACATTGTAATAGGTCTTATTTACATCAAATCCGTCAATCGGAGCACCATCCACTGTAAGACCGGTCAGCTTAGGCATCTCTCCATCCGGAATACTCCAGTCTGCCAGTGCAACCTCCTGAGGAATCTTTGCAGGAGCTGTTTCGCCTGCGCCAAGGGGAACGAATGCAACCGAGAGATTCAGTTCCATTACACCCTCTGCTACAATGGCAAGCTTGTGAATATCTGTGTTTGCCAATTGTTCAGGGGGATTGGGCGAGCCGGGCATGGGCACAGCATCCTTTCGTTCGATTACTGCATCTACATCCGACAAAATACCAACCCACATCTTCTTGCCATTTCGGGTAAGGATGGCAGATTTTCCGTCCTCGGCAACCTCCACATCCACCAATTTGTTCATCTGTGCAAACCAGTGTACATCCGATTTTTTCTTGAGCTTGATTTCGTCGCGAATGATTACCGCAGAACGATTTTCACCCAGCATCAGACCACGAACAGCAGATACTGCTTGTGTGGGGAATGCTTCACTCATATCGGTGATGGCATATGCACCTCTGGCTTTGGTCTCAAACTTGTCGATTTTTGCATTCGCATAGCGGTACTGGTCATCCCGTCTTGCAGCGGTCAGTGCCATATCGCTTGCGGTGGGGTCAAGTTTTAATTCAAAATCATCAAAGTGAATATTGGTTCTTGCGTTAAATCTTGTACCGGTAAAATCGGGAACCTTTGACGCATTCACGCCTACAATTTCAGCATATCCGCCCTCTTCGCCGCCATCCACATACAAGCTGTATGTCTGGGTGTTGAGGTCGCCCTGAATGGTAAATTGATACCATACATCGGTTTTAAATTCTTCGAGCATGATTCTTTCGTTACCACCCACATTCCCGCGAAGTACTCCGGCCGAATCCAAACGGAAGGGGAAATAGAAACCATCCGCAGTGCTGGAGCCTTTGCTGGAGTTGATTTCGGGGAATTTGCCGTTGTGGTTGCTGGCATCTTCGTAATCAGAGAAATCCTCCCACTTTGCCTTGAAAGAAATCTGATACTTGGAATAAAAAGTTTCGGGCAAATTAAGCTGTATCCCGGAAGAACCGGCATCTTCACCCGTAGCCTTGCCGCTCATCATCGCATATCGGTTGTCCGGATTGTCAGGATCCTGAACAATGGTAATACTGCCCGTTCCACCATAGGTAGGACGGAATTCATCCGTAGCAACACCCTGCGGAAGCTGATAACCGATGTCATAATCTTCAAACGTATAATTTTTGTAATTGATGTAACCATCCTCTGTCTTTGACAAAGAATACGGGGTATCGTCTATCACGATAGTGCTATGTCCCTCTGCTCTGGTACGGTATACCAGATAATCCATATAACTATAATGCCACGGGTCATAACGGTGGTCACAAATCCACTCCTCTCCCATTGCATCAATGACAAAGGTACCCATGTCCAGATGTCCGTGCTGCTGACGGTTGTAATCCGAGTGCAATCCTGCAAAGATGGCATCATCATCCCAGGAGGAACGCAGGAACGCCGTTTCCACACCGCGATAGAATCGGTCAAGCTCCAGTGATTTTACCGAATCGCCAATCAACGCAGGGTCATAGTAAAACATTTCTTCCGGTGCGGTGATGTAGTTGCTCTCCTCCAGACCTATTTTTCGGAAATATCCGATATCGGTATCCTTCAGTTTGTCTGCCAGATAGAAGGAGAAGGAATATCTCGGTTGGGTCTGCTTACCGGCGTCCGAAAAATTGAAGAATCCGGAAGGACCTAATACATACTGATAGTAATAAGCCGCCTCGGTAAGACCCGGAACATTTGCAAATCCGCAGTCGGTACCAAATGCAGTTTCCAGTAGGTTTGCAATCGCGCAAGTACTGTTGAGAGTAGAATAACCATAGTCAGGTCCCTCAATCCAGGCACCGTCCGGCTCATAAAAATTGTAGTGACACTCCAGAGAACGTACCACATACTCCATCATTTCGGCACAAAACTCCGGATACACCTCTGCCAGTGCGATAGAAGCTGTAATCAGTGCTTCGTTTACTGCGGGGTTAAAGTTGAGCGGGTCGTCAATCCAGTATGCCCAACCGCCACCGGAAGTTCTCAAAATTTCACCCTTGAACGCCTTCATGAACGGCTCCATGGAGCGTTTCATCATGGTTTCTTCTGCCAGTTTTCTTTGGTCTTCGCTCATCCAGTCATAAATCCAGTCATAGCCAAACGCCATGCCGGTTAAAATATTCATATTGGAAAGGGTATCTGCATCTTTTGCATAGGGGTCATTCGGATTTTGCGGTTCGTGCCAGTCTTGGATGTTGCAAGCCTGTTCCATCTCTTCCCAGCAACGCTCGGCATATTTTTCATCACCGGTAATCCGATACATAAAGCCAAGATAAATAGGACGGTCATGAAATGCCTCGTCACGCTTATCCATTACCTGTGCCCATTCGGTAACAGGCGTGTTAAGCACGGGGTCTGCCCAGTTTTTGATATAGCTGAACATCCCCTGCATCACACTATCAGTTTGGATATACTGTTTGATACGTTCAAAATCTGCCGCACCGCCATGAAGTCTTGGATGCGCATTGTCCGAAAAACGTGTCATCAGGGCGGAATAAAGCTCCTCGCCGTTGGGGCGTGGGTATTTAATCATGTTCTTCACTTCATCACGGACAAGGTCCACTGCATTTTGATACAGTTGCTCTTCTCCGTCAATCATCAGGAAACCAAGATCCTGATACACCGGAACGTTCATAATGGTTTCCAGGTCTGCTGCTGCGATATACATGGAACCATTGTGGTTCCTGATTGGGTGTGCAATTTCCACCGGCGAACCATCCACGCAAACTGCGCTTTTACCCTCTTTGAGCTTGTGGGTTTTATCGCCAAACATAATGAACGCCGCCTGCTCTTCGTTATTCCAGGTAACCTCGCCGCCAAGATTTTCCACCGTAAAGCGCACGGGGGCATAGAGCACCTTGTCAAATTCGGTTGCAGGGGTGCCAAGTTCCAGCGGAGTGCCATTCTTTACGGCTCTGTCGCTGTTTTGATACATCAAAAGACCGCCCGAAGCAATATCTTCTGCTTCGGTCTGCAAAATATTGTTAAGGAAAAGACG
>SVJZ01000033.1 GCA_015068705.1 Oscillospiraceae bacterium | reverse complement strand
AAGCATGATATTCCAGTTGGTCCGCGCCCGATGAACTCTTGAGTGCCATCAATCCCACAATCAAGGTTTGCTGCTCGGGGTTATTGATGGTAAAGATGGTAGGCATCAGGTAATCGTTCCACGACCCCTGGAAGGTCAGTATGGCAATGGTTGCCAGAATGGGCTTGATGAGTGGGAGCACGATGCGGAAGAAGGTGGATATAAAGGTACATCCGTCCATCTCTGCCGATTCGTCCAGCTCCTTGGGGAGCGCATCCACATAGCCCCTGACCAGATACATATTGGCAACCGGTACCGCAAACATATTCAAAAAGAGCAGTGCCGGAAGCCCTCTGGTTAAATGAAACAGTCCCAGTATCTCAAACTTGGGGTAAATCTCAATTCCGCCTGTTTTTACAAACATCAGAAGCGAAAAACACGCAAACAGGAAATTGCGTCCCGGAAATTTTCCTCTGGAAAACACATAACCTGCCATGGAGGAAAGCACCACCATGATTGCCACATTTGCCAGGGTGTAGTAAATGCTGTTAAAGAGCATGGGCAGGAAATTAAATGTGTCTGATGTGAAAATCAGCTTAAAGTTTTCCAGTGTAGGCTCGGCAGGGATTAAGCTGCCGGGGTTGGTGAGAATTTCACGGTTTGTCTTAAAGGATGCGGTAACCGTATACACAATGGGAAATACCGCCACCACGAGGACAAGCGTGAGTATGAGATAGGACAGTGCATACCGGATGATTTTATTTCTTCTCATCTTATCCTCCTTAATATTTTTCCTTTAAGTAATTTGCCAGTCGCTTATACCCCACCGTGATGAAACTTAAGATTACTGTGGTGGTCAGCGACATCGCACAACCATAGCCGATTGCCGGGCGCGCGTTTTCGGTAAATCCGGGTACAAACTGACGGGTCATATGGCTCATTACCGAGTGAGTACTGCCCGACGGCCCGCCACCCGTTAAGGTGAGGATAAAGTCGTTAATACTCAATGACCCAAGCATTGCCAGAAGAAGTACCGTCTGGAACACCGGAATGATGAGCGGCAGTGTGATGGAAAAGAAGGTGCGTGTGGGAGATGCACCATCCAGCCGCGCCGCCTCGTATACCTCACGGGGAACACCCGTAAGTGCCGCAAGAATATACATGGTATTTACACCAAATGTGTTCCACGCCGATGCGATAACGATTACCATAATCGCCTTTTCCCGGTCTGCCAGCCAGTCAATCGGCTCTGCAATCAGACCCAGATTTTGCAACAGCGCATTGATGATACCAAAATAGTTAAACATATTGGAAAACACCAGACCGATGATGGCAACACTGACCACACTCGGCAGATAATAAACCGACCGGTAAAATCCGGTGAGTTTAAACCGCTGATTTAATATCAGTGCCAGAATCATGGCGAGCGGAATTTCAAGCGCAAGCTTCAAAACCGCAAACAGGATGGTGTTTTTCCAGGATGTCCAGTAGGCGGCATCCTTGGTAAATACGCTTATGAAATTGTCCAGTCCCACAAAACGTGCTTCATGCGCCACACCGTTGTATGCAAACAGCGACCAACGAAATGACCACAAAATCGGATAAAGGGTAAATACAAAAAATCCGATGATGGGTAGTGCCAGCATGATGTAGCACTGAAGGGTGGTGCTCGTCTTGCGGCTTAACTGTCGTTTTGCCGCAAGCGAGTCGCCAATTGATACATTACGCAATGATGTTACACTCCCTTATTTCAGGTTCTTCCAATCGTCCAGGGTCCACTTGAGGGGATCCCAGTCTTTATCTATGTAGAGCGAGGATTGATTTTCCGGATGCAGTGCATCGTAGCGTGCGATTGCTTCCTCTTTCACACGGTTGCAGTCTGCAATCAGCTCTGCCGGAGTTTTTTGACCCGACCATACCTCGTTTACAAAACGTTCGCCAATCTGCAGCTCCGAGCCCATATCGTCGCTCGGGGTAACCGGGTAACGCTGAGAAATTGCAACCAGTTTTGCAAAATCCTCCCAACCTGTGGGCAGGTCGGTTTTGGTGGATTTTTCAATGATGTCGGCATCAATCGGAATACCCACGCCGTCCTCATACATTCTCAAGGTAATCTCATCCGACAACAGATATTTGATAACCTCCATGATGGCTTCGCCTTTGCCCTCGTCAACAGACTTTTTGTTGATGGTACCCAACGCGCTGCTGCTAGACATTCTCAAGCCATAACGCTCGCCCTTATCCAGTGTCGGATACGGAGCTACGCCCCAGTCGCACACTGCCTTGAACTGGTCATTAAATACACCTGCGTCAAACGAGAAAGCAAACTTCATACCGATGTTGCCTGCTGCAAACTGTGCACGGGCTGCATCGTTGTCCAGGCTGTCTGCGCCCGGGAAGAAGGTTTTGTCCTCTTTGATGCCCAGAATCACATTCATGATTTCCTCGGTAGCCGAGTAGTCATACTTGCCGGTCTTGGGGTCATAACCAAAGTGACCGTTGATGCTCATAGCAGGCGAAAGGATGTCACTGTTGAACCAACCATTGCCGCTGCCCCACTTTGCAGGGAAGATGATACCGTACTGCTGTTTGGAGGTGTTGGTGAGAATTTTTGCATACTCACGTACCTCGTCCCAGGTTTCGGGAGGAGTAGGCTCGCCATTCTCGTCCACCAGACCTGCTGCACGGAACATGTCTTTGTTGTACACCAGACCCTGAGTGGTAGCCTGAGTGGAGATTGTGTAGGTCTTACCATAGTAAATGTTGGAGTTGGGCCACACATGGTCCTTGTGCTCCGCCAAAAGCTCCGGACCACCCGGCAGGTCGTCGATAGCGATAATCTGATCGTTGGCAATCATCAGCTCGGTGTCGCCGGTGCCCAGAATGTCGGGTGCATCGCCATTTTGCAGTGCAACGTCAATCGCCTGGCTCAATGAGCCGCCCTCTTTGACGATGTACTCAAAGTAGATGTTCTTTTCCTTACCGATGGTTTCGTTGAACTCATGTGCAATCTGCTCAAGCGAAACTCTCGAGTGGGTGTTGCCGCTCCAGAAAGAAACGGTGGTCTTACCGCCGTTGCTTCCATCCTTGTCCGCGCAGCCTGCAAACAGGCTCACAAACAACATGGTGCACAACACAACTGCCATTACCTTTGTCCATTTTTTCATTTCTTTCCACCTCACATATAAATTTGGACTTTCCTACCTATATGATAACATGGGTAACTGCAAAAAAACAGTAGATTATTTGTCAACCTTCCATGTAATTGACACCAATTCGGGGGTATTTTACCATGAAAAATACATAAAAAAAGAGAGCCCTTTGGCTCTCTTAAAGATAATAGTACATCGGCAGTTCCTATCCATGTGGCAACAAGCCACATAGAGAAAAGCGTTATCTTCTCATCCAAAAAAGTGTTTCTCCACCGCCGCACACAGATAATGGTACACCGGCAGGTGATACTCCTGAATCTTGTAGGTTTCACACGCAGGCACCGTTACCGCCGCATCCGAGAGCGCCGCCACCTTTCCGCCACCCTCACCGGTCAGTGCAATCACCTTTGCTCCCAATGCTTTGGCAACCTCTGCAGCATATACCACATTTTTGGAATTACCCGAGGTGGAAATGCCGATGAGCACATCCCCCTCTTTTGCATAGCCGTACACCAATTGCGCATACATCATATCCGGGTCAACATCATTAATAAACGCCGACAAAATACCGCTCTGACTGGGTAGTGAAATGGCAGGTAACGCCCCCTGCAGCCCATCACGCAGATGCGCAGGGATTCTTTCATCACACACCTTTCGGCAGGACAAAAAGCCTTTCATCAGCTCTCCCACAATGTGCTCGCTATCCGCCGCACTGCCACCGTTGCCACACACCAACACCTTACCGCCTGCCTCATACGTGGCAATCAGCAAATCCCGTGCCGCACCAATTTGCTGCGCACATACCTCCAGTGCAGGATAACGTTCCAACAATTCTTTCATAATATATTACTCCTCTCAGTTCTGATTTCCCTGTGCCGCCACCGATAGTGCCGCCACATCGCCAATCTGTTCACCCAATGCCGCAGGCACCACCCTGCACGCCGCCGCAGGAATGGGCAGGCACTCGGCATCAATGACCCGTTGCATTTCTTCCCGGAGCAGATTCTCACTGCGCGCAAACACACTGCCGATGACAATCCGCTCGGGGTTTAACACATCTATCAGTATGGACAAGCCACGTCCCAGCATGGCACCGCACTGCCGATACACCGCCAGTGCGTCCTCATTGCCTGCATTTGCCGCATCTGCAACTGTTTTCGCAGTAATGGCATCCAGTGCATCCATTCCGGTGCAATAAGAAACCTTTCGTCCACTCTGGAATGCCTCACGCGCCATGATGGACGCCGCCTGCGCGATGCCGCTGCCCGAGCAGAATCCCTCAAACGAACCGCTCTTTCCGTAACCAACCGGACCAAACCGCTCCAGCCGCACATGCCCCACCTCACCTGCCGAATCGGTGGTACCGCTATATAGCCTGCCGTTTAGGATAAGCCCTGCACCAAGCCCTGTACCAAAGGTAAGAAAAATCATGTTTTCACACCCCTGTCCTGCACCAAATTTCCACTCGGCAAGTGCGCAGGCATCTGCATCATTTCGTAAGAATGCCGGAACACCAAATTCCCGTTCAAATTCCTCGGTGATGTGCACCTCATCCCACCCTACCAGATTGGGCGGGGACAAGATAACACCCCGTTTGGAATCGAGCGGACCGCCACAACTGATGCCGATGGCATCACATTCCCCCAATTCGCGTATTGCCCCACGGATTTTCTCCATGGTTTCTTCCAGTGTGGTGGTTTCAAACCGGATTTTCTGCAAAATTTCTCCGTCCTGATTGCCCAACACTACCGCACATTTTGTGCCGCCGATATCTACTCCGATGTATCTCATATTTCTTCCTCCGTTTCCACAATTCAAACAACAAATATTTTATGCCCTTTTCATGCGCCGCATGCCATGTCTATCTTTCTCCGGCAACCGATGCCTGCAACGGCATCTCGGCACACAGCCACTCCCCCATCTCGGCATCCTTTCCGGATGGTACCGCAAGAACGCGGTTACGTCGCGCCGATGTGCGGTAATCCCGTGGCGAACAACCATAATGTGCCGAAAATGCACGCCAGAAGCAGGAGAAATCACCAAATCCACTGGCATAGCAGATGTCGGTAACAGAATGCTGCGAAAAGGTGAGCATTTTTGCAGCATAGGACAAACGAAGCCCTGTCAGATAGCCCTTGACCGTTATCCCCATATACCGGTGAAACAATCCGCTCAGGTATGATGCGGTTTTTCCGGCACTTTCGGCAATATCGGCAAGGGTAAGCTGCTCCTGGAAATGAAGTTGCATATACAGTGCCGCACGTCTGGCAGGGTGTGCAGAATCATCCATTTCGGTTGTACCATTGCCCCTAAGCGCACGGCAAGCCGCCACGCCCGCCGCATTGAGCAAACCGCGCAGGTATACGCCGCCAAAGGTCTCCTGCCGTGCACATTCCCGCTCTATCATACCAAGCAGACCATGCAGTTCATCCAGAGAATCACCCGAAAAACGCATACGCCTTGCCTCATTTCGCACCAGAGCAAACAATAGCTCGTCATCCATCTGCTGCCCGTCAAATTTTAAGCTGATGATGGTGACCGGCTGGACAATCCGCACCGAATGAAAATCCACCGGTGTAAGAAAAAACAAATCCCCCGCAACCGCATGGTGAGATACGCCGTTTACCACATAATCACAGTTGCCTGCGCAAATCAATTCCATTTCATAAAATTCATGCCAATGTGTTTCAAAGCTATCCGAAAAGGTTTCGTGTCGCAGTTCAATGCGTTCTTTTTGCCGGATATGCTCCTTGGGCACACGCTCATATTGCCTCATTGCCATCACCTCTTTTTACCATCATACTCCAAAACCGTAAAAAATGCAATCTTTTTTTGCAAAAAACCAATGCGCGCAATAAAACTGTATAGTATATTAATGATATCATCACAATAAAAATCACAATCTTTTGAATACACATGAGAGGAAGGAACTCCTATGAAAGAAATTTCGCTCAACGGCAAATGGCAGTTGTACTATTTTGAACAAGGTACAAAGGATATCACCCACCCTGATGGGCTGAACGGCTTATCCCCCATTCCCTGCTCCGTTCCAGGTAATGTGGAGCATGACCTGTCGGCGACAGGTGTCCTGCCCGCCGACCTCTACTACGGCGAGGCAATCCGCGAGGCAGAGAAGTATGAAGACTATGAATGGTGGTACAAAACAGAATTTTCCTGCGATACCGCTTACAAAAACGGACAGGTGAGTCTGCACTTTGAAGGGGTAGACACCCTGGCACAATACTGGCTTAACGGCAAGTATCTGGGTGAGTCGGACAATATGTTTGTCCCGGTGGATTTTGATGTAACAGGGCTACTTTGCGACAAAAACACCCTCACGGTGCGCCTGCGCTCGGTGTGCCTGGAATGTTACCACTGCGAATACCAACCCTTTGAATTGCGCAATGCCTGGAGTTTTCACTCCCCTGAATCCCATCATATCCGCAAGGCACCGCACATGTACGGGTGGGACATTTTTCCGCGTGCCGTCAGTGCAGGACTTTGGCGTGATGTATCCCTCATCCTCCATGACCGAGTGGAAATCACCGATTTGGGCTATCACATTCTCAATTTCAGCCAAGACGAGGTACTCATGCGCTTTCATTTTGATACCACCCTCACCCGTGCCGATATCCGGAAAAACACCATGCTGACCATTTCGGGCAAGTGCGGCAACCGTACCTTTCACACCGAGAAAAAGCTCTATTTCCGCGCAGGATACATTGATGCAACCATCCAAACCCCTGCCCTCTGGTGGCCTGCAGGATATGGCGAGGCAAATCTGTATGATACCGTAGTTGCCCTTACCTGCAATGGCGAAACGCTTGCACAAAAAAACCTGCAGGTAGGCGTGCGTAACATCCAACTGCGCCACACCGACACCACCGATGGTGAAAACGGCGATTTCCGTTTTATCGTAAACAATACCGACATCATGTGCAAAGGCACAAACTGGGTGCCGCTGGACGCCTATCACAGCAAGGAACACGAGCGTTACGCTCCTGCGTTGGAACTGCTTTCGGACATTGGCTGCAACATGGTTCGTTGTTGGGGAGGCAATGTGTATCCGGAGGATTGCTTCTACGATTACTGCGACCGCCACGGCATCATGGTGTGGCAGGATTTTTCCATGGCGTGCCATGCCTATCCGCAGGATGACACCTTTGCCGAGGTACTGCGCAAAGAGGCAGAGGCCATTGTGTGCCGTTACAAAACCCACCCCTCTCTGGTGGTATGGTCGGGCGACAATGAGTGTGATTATATGTATTACGAATTTCACACCGACCCCAACACCAATCGCTTAACCCGTGAAATTCTGCCCCAAACCGTTTCCCGTTTTGACGGCAGCCGCCCCTATATTGCAAGCTCGCCGTATTTTGGCAAGGGTATGTTGGAAATCAAGGAACGCAGCGGCGAAAACGAATTTGGCGCACTTCCCGAGGCGCACCTTTGGGGTCCCCGTGACTATTTCAAGAGTGAATATTATGCCACATCCAAAGCACATTTTGTGAGCGAAACAGGATATTTCGGTTGCCCCGATGTGGCAGAACTAAAAAAATTCATCCAGCCCGATCACCTCTGGCCCAATGACGGCGACCCCCAATGGGTGCTTCACTCCTCCGATTTCCAGGGGGATGATTACCGCATAAAGCAGCTCAACAAGCAGGTGTATCAGCTTTTTGGCGAAATTCCGGAGCAGATAGAGGACTTTGTGCTTGCATCACAGATTTCTCAGGCAGAGGCAATGAAATATTTCATCGAGCGTATCCGGTGTGGCAGGCCACAGAAAACCGGCATCATCTGGTGGAACCTCATGGATGGTTGGCCACAGATTTCAGACGCCGTGGTGGGCTATTACTACGATAAAAAGCTTGCCTACCATTATATTAAGGAATGTCAGCAGCACTTTGCACTCATGTGCAGTGAAATCCACGACTGGTGCATCGACCTCATTGCCGCAAATGACACCTTAATCCCCCAAAAGGGAAGTTACCGTGTATGGGATATCGACACCGACGAAACCCTTGTGCAAGGTGAGTTTGAGGTAGGTATCAACCAGAATAAAATCCTCGCAAAATTCCCGGTATATTATTCCGACCACAGATGGTTGGTTATCGAATGGATGGTAAACGGAAAAACCGCATACAACCACTTTGTGTGCGGATTCCCGGCATTTGATTTCAAGCGTTATACCACCTGGCTTGAAAAGGCAAAAAAATATATTTCAAAATAGTACAATATTTTTCTTGCATTTTTCGACATCATGTGATACACTCTATCCATAGCCAAGTGACGGCTGCTGGAAAAAAGCATAAGCTTTACCGAAGGAGTAACACTCTCAGGTGCCGCGTTTTGCGGTAGGGACAGCAGTTCGGATGGCGATCCGGAGAAGCCTGTTTTATCAGGGGCCGAAGGGGCAAGCATCTTTGATGCAATCTCTCAGGCAAAAGGACGGATTTGATTTTCTGCAACTGAATTTATTATGCGTTTTTGCGTTTCTACACGCAAAATGGCATTTTGTGTGCAGAACAAATTCCAACACTTCGGAGAGCCGTCGCAAGCGGCTCTCTTATTTTTATGTTCGGAGGGATTTTCAATGAACGGTTTTTTTCAATGGCTGACCGATTTTAACTCGGGCATCAACAATTTCGTGTGGAACAACGGATTGTATCTGTTGTTGGGTGTGGGCTTGATTACCACCTTGCTCACCAAAGTGTTTCAGGTGTCGCACATCGGGCACTGGTTTAAGGAAACACTCGGTTCCATGTTTCACAAAAGCGTTTCTGGTCACACCAAAAACAAGTCCATCTCCCAATTTCAGGCACTGTGCACCGCCCTTGCCGCAACCATTGGCGTGGGTAACATCGCAGGTGTTGCGGCAGCAATCACCGGCGGCGGACCGGGTGCGGTTTTCTGGATGTGGATTGCTGCATTTTTAGGTATGATGACCAACTATTCGGAAAATGTACTGGGTATCTACTACCGCCGCAAAAATGCAGACGGTGAATGGTCGGGCGGCGCGATGTATTACCTGGACGAAGGACTCGGCTCCTTCAAAGGCTGTAAATACATCGGCAAAATCCTTGCCATCCTGTTTTCCATCTTCTGCATTCTGGCATCCTTTGGTATCGGCAACATGGGTCAGGTAAACAAAATCGTTACCAACTTCACCTCTGCATTCCGGATTGACGCGCTCAATTCCTGGATTTTGTACAGTGACATCACCATGTACCACCTTATCATCGGCGTACTTCTGGTGATACTGGGCGGTCTGATTATCATTGGCGGACTCAAGCGTATTGCAAACTTTGCAGAAAAAGTAGTTCCCTTTATGGTGGTTGCATTCGTGCTGGGAAGCCTGGTGATTATCATTGTAAATGCCAAAAATGTTCTCCCTGCATTGTCTGCCATCTTCACAAGTGCATTCTCCCCCAAAGCGGTTTGGGGCGGCGTGGCAGGTGTAACGGTAAAGGAAATTGTTACACAAGGCTGCAAACGCGGTGTGTTCTCAAACGAGGCGGGTTTGGGTTCATCGGTTATGGTGCACTCCTCCTCCAATGTAAAAGAGCCGGTACGTCAGGGTATGTGGGGCATTTTTGAAGTGTTTGCCGATACCATGGTGGTATGTACCATGACCGCATTGGTGGTGCTTACCTCTGGTGTAATCGACCTGCAAACAGGCATGCTCGCAGCAGGCACCGAGGGTGATGCCACACTGGTTGCCAAAGCGTTTGAAACGGTATTCGGCGGATTTGGACCTAAATTCATTTCCATTGCACTCTTCCTGTTTGCATTTACCACCGTACTCGGTTGGTCGCACTACGGTTCCAAAGCAGTGGAGTATCTTGCTGGCACCAAAGCAGTAAAGGTATACAAGGTAATTTTCGTTGCCATGATCATCTCGGGTGCACTGCTCACCTCGTCACTGGCATGGGACATTTCGGACACCTTCAACGGGTTGATGATGATTCCCAACCTCATCGGTGTGGTATGTCTGTCGGGAACGGTGCGCAAAATCACCAAAAACTATCTAGACAGAAAACTGCGCGGAAAGGACATCAAGCCCATGCTTTCCATCATTCCTGAAATTCAGGAAGAACAGGAGAAGTTGGCGGAATAAAAATCATATTCATACAAAAAAGTGCACGGGAAAAACCCGTGCACTTTTTTTATGCCATAGGGATACTATTACTTTATTCCAAGGGGATAACTATCCCCTTATTATATTGGGGCTCTGCCCCAAACCCCGCAAGAAGTTTTACGCCCTGCGGGCGAAACATGCAGTTGGTACTTTTCGACCACCGAAAAAGTACAACAGTTCCTTCGGAACTGCCGAAAGGCGCCGGGGGTGCGATACCCCCGGTCCCCCACGCTCTCCGAGGGAAGCCATCCTTCGAAGAACCGCCACGTTTCACACGGCGACAATGCCCCACGGCTACGCCACGGGGCAAAACCGGTGATGTAGGGTGCGATGTAAAAAAGGCTCCCTTGTGTAAAGGGAGCTGGCACGAAGTGCCTGAGGGATTGTTCTTTCGGCTACCGATTCGCTTTCCCTTTCTGTTTTTTACCTTTTGCATTCGCGCGAATTGGCATAAAAATTGCCGTGAGCGATGGACGTTTTGCGGGAAAAACGCCGCGATTATTTTCCTTATACAACATAGCGGCGTTTTTAGCGCAACGGAACTGGGTGTTCCGTTTGCGCGACCGCTTGAAACGGATGGAGCGAAAGAGCAATTTGCCAATGAGCAAGACGCAAAAGAAAGGGGTTCTCCAAGGGGATAGTTATCCCCTTGGAATAAAAAAG
>SVJZ01000002.1:50593-208779 GCA_015068705.1 Oscillospiraceae bacterium | reverse complement strand
AGGAGCCACCGGCACCTTTGCTTGACCCCGTTGCGCCTTCTTAAGGTTCAAGTCCTTTTCAAACAGAAAAAAACAGCCTCCGCTCATGCGGAAACTGTTTTTTTGGTCGGAGTGACAGGACTTGAACCTGCGGCCCCTTGACCCCCAGTCAAGTGCGCTACCAAGCTGCGCTACACCCCGAAATTCACCACGTGTTATAGTATATCACACTTTTTACAGGATTTCAACTGTTTTTTTCATTTTTTTCAAAAAATTTTTAAAAAAGAAATCCCCTCTGCAATATCGCAGAGGGGATGCTTTATGTATGGATTAATAATTTACGCTGTGCAGCTCAAAGTATGCTTTGGGATGTGCACAAACGGGGCACATCTCGGGAGCTTTTTCTCCAAAGTGAATGTGTCCGCAGTTGTTGCAGAGCCAAGCAACCTTGCCGTCCTTGGAGAATACAGTGCCATCCTCGATGTTCTGGAGCAGCTTACGATAACGAGCCTCATGCTCTTTCTCAATTTTTGCCACAGCCTCAAAGAGAAATGCGATTTTGTCAAAGCCCTCTTCTTTTGCAGTCTGCGCAAAACCTGCGTACATATCGGTCCATTCGTAGTTTTCGCCTTCTGCAGCATCCAACAGGTTTGCGTCGGTATTGGGCATACCGTCGTGCAGCAGCTTAAACCAGATTTTTGCGTGCTCTTTTTCGTTGTTTGCGGTTTCTTCAAAGAACTTTGCAATCTGCACAAAGCCCTCTTTTTTTGCCTGAGAAGCATAGTAGGTATACTTGTTGCGTGCCTGCGACTCGCCGGCAAAAGCAGTCATCAGATTTTGTTCGGTTTTTGATCCTTTCAGTTCCATGGTCAAACTCTCCTTTTCGTCATTAATTTTTGCCTTTACATTTATCACACAGTCCCACAAAACTCAAATCATGGGACGTGATGTCAAATCCACACCGACTGCTTATCATATGGTCGATATCCGCCAGATAGTCCAACTCAATGTCATATACCATACCACATCCGCTACAATACATGTGGTAATGGTTGTGGGTGTTGCGGTCAAAGCAGTCGCTATGGCCATTTACTGCAACCTTTTTAATCTCACCCAGATCGCTGAGCAAATTGAGGTTGCGGTATACGGTTGCAAGGGAAATTTTCGGGTCTTGCAGGCAGACCTGCCGATATACCCAATCAGCATTGGGGTGGTGCATCGCATTCTTTACGGTATGTAATACCAGCTCGCGTTGTCTGGAATATTTGAGGTTTGCCATACAACCCCTCCCAATAACAATATTAGTAACTGTTATTAATATACCATATTTCCCCTGATTTGTCAATATTTTTTTACAAAAAACGGCTCTACATATGCAGAGCCGTTTTGATGCAAATTCTTACGCTTTTGCTTTTGCAATATCCTTTTTATCCTTACCCTTAAACAGTACCCAGAACTGGCCTGCAATAAAGATGGAGGAATAGGTACCAGCCACAATACCGATGATGAGCGGCAGAGCAAAATCACGGATGGAAGGCACACCCAGGATATACACCATTACGATGGTGAGCAGGGTGGTGAGCGAAGTGTTGATGGAACGTCCCATGGACTGCCAGATGCTCTTGTTTACGATATCGCGGAAGGTTTCCTTCTTGAGGAAACGGGTGTTTTCGCGGATACGGTCAAAGATAACGATGGTCGCATTGATGGAGTAACCCAGAATGGTCAGCATTGCCGCGATAAACGAGGTGTTTACCGGGAAACGGAAGATGGCATAGATTGCCATCATTACCAGCAGGTCATGAGCCAGTGCGATCACTGCAGAGATACCCGACAGAAGCTCAAAACGGAAGGTAATATAGATGAGCATGAGCACAACTGCGATCAGGATGGATTTTGCGGCGTTGCCCCAAAGCTCCTGACCTACGGTTGCACTTACATTATCAACCGACATGATGGAAGCGGAAGCAAATTTTGCTTTGAGTGCCTCCTCCACAGCAACACGCTGTTCGGTTGCCAGCTCTGCGGTTTTGATTACCGCCTCCTGATCGCCGGTTTTCTGAACCGACGAGACGGAAACGCCCTCTACGCCTTTAAGCGCATCGCGGATGCCGGCTTCGTCATACTCTGCACCGAGGTTTACATACATTGCGGTACCGCCGGTGAAGTCGATATCGGTGTTCAGACCGCCAAAAGCGACCATTGCGATGATTCCGGCAATGATTACCAGACCGGAAATAATGAAGAAAATGCTACGTTTTGCGACGATGTTAAACATTATTTAGCCTCCTTTGCTACTGCGCAGTACAGCTTGGGATTTTTGACATCAAACCCGACCATCTGACGGAGCAGGAAGCGGGTGATTACGATTGCGGTAAACATACTTACGATGGTACCGATGAACAGGGTAACTGCAAAGCCCTTGATGGTACCGGTGCCGAAGAAATAAAGAACGGCTGCAGCAATAATGGTGGTAACATTTGCGTCCAGAATTGCCGAGAATGCACGGTTAAAGCCTGCCTCAATGGAAGCACGCAGGGTTTTGCCCAGTGCCAGCTCCTCTTTCACACGCTCGAAAATGATAACGTTTGCGTCAACCGCTGTGCCGATGGTGAGGATGATACCTGCGATACCGGGCAGGGTGAGGTTAACGCGGAGCAGTGCCAGAATGATGGCAACGATGGAAACATAACCAACCAGTGCGATATCAGCTACAAAACCGCACATACGGTAGAACAGCAGCATGAAAATCATAACCAGCAACAGACCAATGCCGCCTGCCAGCAAGCTGTTTTCCAGTGCTTTTTCGCCCAACTGGGGACCAACACTGCGCAGCTCAACATCTTTTAAGGTAAAGGGCAACTGACCAGACTGAATCTGTGCAGCAAGGGTTTTTGCCTCGTCGTTGGTAAATTCACCGGTGATACGGCACTCTGCAGAGTCGATGTGCTCCAGCACGCGGGGTGCAGAGATGGTAACATCGTCCAGGCTGATTGCGATGATGTTCTGACCCTCGGGCAGAGCTGCAATCTTCTGAGTTGCATCCGAGAACTTTTTGCGACCTGCATCGGTCAGCTCCAATTTTACCACGCTGCCTTTTCTGCCGGTTTCGTCGATGGGCTCAACAATTGCGGATGCAGCTTTTACGTCCTCGCCGCCGGTGAGAACTACATTACCCTCGGCGTCTTTGAACTCCAGCTTGGCGGTAGCGCCCAGCATAGCAACTGCTTCCTCGGGGTTCTCGATGGAGGGGATTTCCACGCGAACGCGCTTGTCGCCCTGCTTGGAAACGATCGCCTCGTAGTAACCCTGACTGTCCAGACGATTACGCAGAACCTGTACCACGGCGTTCATATCGCCCTCGGTAACCTCTTCTGCCTGTGCCTCAAATACAATGATGGAGCCGCCAGCAAGGTCCAGACCACGTTTGATACCGTTTTCCGGATCAAGTGCACTGGGGATGCCCCAATCGCCGATAACCAGACCGCAGGATGCCACATAAGCAAGCACTGCGATGATGAGTACGACGATGCTGAATTTTGCAATACTCTTTGATTTCATGAATAATCCTCCTTTTGTTTGTTTGATTTGATGCCGTATTGCGGTTTGTGCATCAAATCAGCAGGTAAAACACCTTTTTGTTTGTTGAAACAAAGCCGGAAGGGTTGTCCGATTTGGTACAAGCCGGCTGTGAATCCGTTTGAACGTTTTTGCCGCATTCGGGTAATACGGCAAAAGTTTCTCCCGTACCAGCCGCATCAGCAGTGGGCAGATATGCCACAATCCGTGCCGGGCGACGGGAAAGACTGTCGGGGTATAGACAATTGGTGAAAGCAGGGGCTTTTTTCTGATAGCCCACAGTAAAGTATAGCAATTTGCCACCCTCGTGGGATTCTGCCTCAGGGCACACGGCAGCTACCGCCATCAGCAGTACAACGGCGGAAAACAACAAGATATGCCACTTTACGGTTTGACGTTTTTGCATGCTTGTCTGCCCCATTTTCTCAAAAAACTCATACTCTTTTATTTTACTTGGAAATGCGTCAAAAGTCAAGTATTATATCCGATGCCGGATTACCCCTGTTCCTTTGCGGCAATATACATGGCACATTCCACACGCTTGCGCTCCAGATCGCAGGCAATTTCATAGGGCTTGTTAACATCCCCGTTGAAATTGACAGCATTTGCCATGCAACCACCACTGCAATAGAATTTTGCCCAGCAATCACGGCAGGCATCTTTGGTGTAGATGTTGGTAGCGGCAAATTTGCCCTGCAGTTCGGGGTTGAGTTTGCCGTCAAATACATTGCCCATCTTATAATCGTTGTTGCCCACAAACTGATGGCAGGGGAAGATGTCCCCGTCCGGGGTAACCGCCACATACTCGCATCCTGCACCGCATCCGGCAAGACGTTTGTATGCGCAGGGGCCCTGCGAAAAGTCCATCATAAAATGGAAGAAATTGAAAAACTGTCCGTTTGCACGACGTTTCACATACGCACGGGCAAGGGATTCGTATTCGTCATAGAGTTTGGGCAGGTGCTCTTCTTTCAGGGCGAGGGGATGTCCATCTGCCAATACAACCGGCTCAATGGAAATCTGCTCAAATCCCAAATCCGCAAGATGGAGAGCGTCCAGCGAAAAGTCTAAGTTATTTGCCGTAAAGGTGCCACGCACATAGTAGTTGTCCTGGTTGCGACTTTCGGCAACCTGCTTGAATCTGGGCAGGATTTTGTCATAGCAACCGGTGCCGTCCACACGGGTACGCACTGCGTCGTTGACCTCCTTGCGCCCGTCAATGGAGAGCACAATGTTACCCATGTGCTCGTTGATATAGGCAATTTTTTCGTCATCTAAAAGCAGACCGTTTGTGGTGATGGTAAAGCGGAAGTGCTTATCATGCTCCTTTCCCTGCTCTTCGGCGTATTCGAGGATTTCCTTTACCGCATCAAAATTCATCAGCGGTTCGCCGCCAAAGAAGTCAATTTCAATGTTTTTGCGCTTAGCACTGTTTGCAATCACAAAATCAATCGCCTTTTTTCCCACCTCGGGGGACATGAAGGAGCGTTTTCCGCCGCCATATTCGCCGGTATCTGCAAAGCAGTATTTGCAACGCAGGTTGCAATCGTGGGTGATGTGCAGACACAGGGCTTTTACCACCGGCTGCTTGCTCCAATGCTTGGCAATTTCGGCATAACCGTCGGGTGCAAAAAGTGCGCCTGCGCGGTATAACTCGTCAATCTCGTCAAACGCCTCTCTTACTGTTTCCTCGCCATAAACGGGGGAAAGGGCTTTGAGTGCCTCGTCGGTGAGGGCAGGGGACAGCTCGTCCACATGGTCGAGCAGGTCATATACCACCGGGCTTACTACATGCACTGCGCCGCTATATACATCGCATACAATGCGTACATCGTCCATACAAAATTTATGTATCATAATCCTTCGCCTCTCTTTTTTTGCCATAAAAGTAAACACTGGTTTCATTGTTTGTTGTAGGGGGCGGTATCCTCTTGCGTCCCCAAAAACGGGGTATAAGAGGGCACCAAAGGAGTCTCCATGGAGGGACCCCCTATCCAGTGGCATGGAATCATCATTTGCAAAAAGGAAAATTCCCCATGCATGGTATACGGCGCAAGCTTTTCGCCTGCGCCGCATGGTTTGTTTGCGTTACAAATGCAATCAGTTATGTTTGCTTTCGCACTTCTGGTTTGCTACTGTGCAACTGGTTTTGCAAGCAGACTGACAGGAAGTCTGGCACTCGCCGCATCCGCCTTTTTTCATGCTCTCCTTCAAAACTGCACTGTTGAGGGATTTAATGTGTTTCATGTGTGTTTCCTCCTTTTGAAATATGTAAAATTATTTTAAAACTTTATATGTCGGCTTTCTGCGTATTTTGCAAAAAGCACAAGCAACGTTTTTGGGAAAATACGGACAAACTTATTTGTTATCGCACTTTCTTAAAATGTCCATGAGCATGGGATAGTCTATCCGCATCAGTCCCACGTGTTCGTCTGCGGCACCATAGCTGCAAAGCAGGTCGCCGTCATACTCGATGAGTCCGGTAAAGAACACGCAAGGAGTTTTGAATTTGGAAGGTGCTTCCCAAGGCTCTTCATTAACAATCATCTTGTCATTGCAGATGTGCTTGATAACCGGGAAGTCATTCTCTTTTTCTTCCAGAATCATAAACGATTGTGCATAGCCTGCCACCAAATCCTGCTTGCCGTGGTAATTTAACAGCCATTCGCCATTACCCAGAGAAATGGGAGGTGTGGACGCACCAACCTTTTCCTCCTGCCAATCCAAATCGGGAGTAAGGAGCAGGGTGCGGCGTACCACATTATCGGTGGCGAAATCTCTCAAATCCTTTGCTGCTGCCATCACGATGGACGGACGGTTGTCGGCAAGACCATAACGGTCGGGATGGTGCGGACGTTGCAGCATCACAAAACATTCTTCGCCGTCGATGACCATCTTTTTGTCAAAGAAGAACAAATCTCTGTCCTCGCCCTTTTCAGGGTCGGTCAGGTGGCATACATAACGGAACGCATTTTCGTAATCTTTGTTGGACAGTGCCTTCAGATCCACCTGATAGAGTACGTTTACGGTGGGGTTTGCACGGGTGCCGAAGGTGTTTTCCTCGGTCAGTGCCCATTCGGGTGCACACTGGGTGGGTTCATCATGATCCCAGTAGGGACCTGCGGGGAACATACGGCAGGCAGTGTTCATGTAGCACACGCCGTCCACAAAGAAAATGCGGGGGTCTTCGATGCAGCCGTTGGAATAATCCACCACACGGTTGCCGTAGACATCCTCTACATAAATTTCTTCCTTTTTAAAGTGTAATCCGGGTGAAAGTGCCGGACGGCTTAAATCAAACTCGAAATTCTCACCGTCATCGCTCCAGCCGTAGCCAAAGAAAATGGGGAAGGGGAGCGGTTTGCCGGGCAACTGTGCCTGCGGCCACGGACCGGTGGTGCGCACCAACATATGAATGCGTCCGGTTTCGGGATCCTGAACGATAGCGGGATTTAATACCATCTCGCTTGCCCAATCCAATCCTTTCACCGGCGAGAGTAATTTTTTACGCCATTTTACTAAGTTTTGATACTGTTCCATTTGAATTCTCCTTTGTATGTGAAAATGTAAGGTGTGATAATTATCGTTTTTTGAGGTTGATTCCAATAATGCCTCCAAACGCTCCTGCCAGAAAGCCAATCAGAATCATCCATACCACCCGGCGGTCAAATACCGGACCGGTAAAGAGGATTGCCCCTGCCAGATATACCATGAGCATATAGCAAAGCCCTGCTACTGCACCATGAAACCATCCGCGGTTGGTTGCCCTTCCGGAAACCAGCATGCCGGAGAGCATGACCGAAAACAGGGTGGTAAGCAATACCACCGTACTTACGGCAGTTTCGGGAACATTTGTATAAGTAATGAGCAACGCAAAAATAACAAATACCAGTATGGTAAACAACAGTGCAATCGCGATGCTCTTTGCGATGTGAATGATCCGGTGCGTATGAGAAGAACGGATATCCACCACGCTGTAATCCTGTTTTTGCATAAAAACCCCTCCGAACGGTTTTGATATTACTACAACCTATTCGGCAGATGGGGGAAATATGACGGATTTACGCCTCGGCAGGTTTTTCTACCTCGCGAACTGCCCAACGTGCAATCTTCAAAGTGCCTTTCTCTGCGCCCTGACCGATTTCAATCACCAGGGTATCGTCTTTGATGGAAACAATTTTGCCATACAAACCGCCGATGGTGATGATGCGGTCACCCACAATCAATCCTGCCAGCATCTCTTTGGTGAGCTTATCCTTTTTGCGCTGGGGACGGATGAGGATGAAATAAAGTACTGCAATCATTGCAATGGGCATAATCAACGCACTAAGCATGCCTCCTGCACCTGCTGCCGCTGCATTCGCACCTGCTGCGCCTGCCTCTGCGTATGCTGTCATCAAAAACAAATTCATTGTGTGTTACCTCCGTTTTTTAATTGTCGTTATCCGGATGGATGGCATCTGCCCCCATCGTTATAGAATATTATACCTTTTTTGCAAACAATATGCAAGAGGTTTCGTTAAAATTTTGTGCGTTTTTGGAATAGCGGGGCAAAATAATATCTCTCCCTTATGGGAGAGGTATTTTCTTTTTTATAACCGCTTGGAAAACGCGGCGATCTTTTCCTCTTTAAATTGCTTGTAGTTGCCCTGTTCGATGGCGGTGCGGATATCTTCCATGAGGTGATTGTAAAACCATAGGTTGTGCAGTACACAAAGGCGCATGCCCAGCATCTCACGTGCCTTAAACAGGTGCCGGATGTATGCTCTGGAATAATTGCGGCAGGCGGGGCAGTTGCAATCAGGGTCGATGGGCAGGGTGTCACGCTCGTATTTTGCGTTCATCAGGTTCATGTAACCATGTGAGGTATAGAGGTTTGCGTGGCGTGCGTTGCGGCTTGCAATCACGCAGTCAAAAAAGTCCACACCGCGGTCCACCGCTTCCAGAATATTGATGGGTGTACCCACCCCCATCAGGTAACGGGGTTTGTTTTCGGGTGCATGGGGCAGGGTAACATCTAAAATGTGATACATTTCCTCGTGGGTTTCTCCTACTGCCAGACCGCCGATGGCGTAGCCGTCCAGGTCGAGTTTGGCAATTTCCTGCATATTTGCAATGCGCAAATCGTCAAAGGTGGCACCCTGATTGATACCAAAGAGCATCTGGGAGCGGTTGATGGTACCGGGCAGGGAGTTGAGCCGTTTCATTTCGTCACGGCAACGGTGCAGCCAACGGATGGTGCGCTCGTGGGATTGCTTGGCATATTCGTATTTTGCAGGCAACGCCACACACTCGTCAAATGCCATGGCAATGGTAGAGGCGAGGTTGGACTGGATTTGCATACTCTCTTCGGGACCCATAAAAATTTTGCGCCCGTCTATGTGGGAGGCAAAGGTAACGCCCTCTTCCTTGATTTTGCGAAGCGATGCTAACGAAAACACCTGAAAACCGCCACTGTCGGTGAGGATGGGGCGGTCCCAGTTCATAAATTTGTGTAATCCGCCCAAATCCCGCACCACTTCGTCACCCGGACGAAGGTGCAGATGGTAGGTGTTGGAAAGCTCTACCTGACAACCGATTTCCTTTAAATCCTCGGCAGATACTGCGCCTTTGATGGCGGCGAGGGTGCCCACATTCATAAACACCGGTGTCTGTACCACACCATGAACGGTGGTAAATTGTCCCCGACGTGCATTACCGTCGGTGCATAATAATTCAAACATAGTATCTCCTTTTTGGTAATCACTTTTAAAATTTACAGGATACATTTTATCTGCTAAACAATAAACATCGCATCTCCAAAGCTAAAAAACCGGTATTTTTCTTCCACCGCCTCGTGGTATGCCGCAAGGATATTTTCCTTGCCTGCCAAAGCACTTACCAGCATGAGCAGGGTGGACTCGGGCAGGTGAAAATTGGTGATGAGCGCATCCACCGCCTTGAACCGGTAGGGGGGGTAGATAAAGATGTCGGTCCAACCGGTCTGTTCCTGCAACATCCCATGTTCATCGGCAACCGTTTCCAGCACACGACTGGAGGTGGTGCCAACCGAAATCACCCGTCCGCCACGCTTGCGCACGGCGTTTATGGTGTCTGCCGTATCTTTCGAAATGGCATAAAATTCCGAGTGCATTTTGTGATTTGCCACATCATCCACCTTGACGGGGCGAAATGTTCCCAACCCCACATGCAGGGTCACATATGCAAGGGTAACGCCCTTTTTCTCCAATTTTTTGAGTAATTCTTCGGTGAAATGCAGTCCTGCGGTGGGTGCTGCGGCAGAGCCGTTGTGCTTGGAATAGACGGTCTGATAGCGTTCTCTGTCCTCCAGACGCGCGGTGATGTAGGGCGGCAGAGGCATTTCGCCCAGCTCGTCCAAAACATGTTCAAATAAACCGTCATAGAAAAAACGTACAATGCGGTTTCCGTCATTGATGGTGCCTAAAATTTCGCCCACCAGTTTTCCGCCGCCAAATACAAACCGTGCGCCGGGTTTTGCTTTCTTGCCCGGCTTTACGATGATTTCCCATTCGTCGGCAGCACGGCGGTTGAGCAGCAAAAATTCCATTTTTCCGCCGGTGCCCTCTTTTTCGCCAATGAGCCGTGCAGGGAGCACCCGGGTGTCATTCATCACCAGACAATCTCCCTCGCCCAACATATCCACAATGTCTGAAAAGGTGCGGTGTGCAATCTCTCCCGTGTGCTTGTCCAGGCAGAGCAATCGGGAAGAAGCGCGGTCTTTGAGCGGAGTCTGCGCAATCAGCTCCTGTGGCAGGTCATAGTAAAAATCAGATGTTTTCAAGATGGTTTCCAAGCCTTTCTGTATCAGTATTCGGTAAGGGTGGTGCCGGGGAAATAAAATGCCAGAATTTCCTCATAGGTATGCCCGTTTTCCGCCATACCCAGTGCGCCGTACTGGCTCATACCAACTCCGTGTCCCCAGCCGTTGCCCGAAAAGACAAAGTTTCCGTCGCCCTTGGGCGGTATGTAGGTGGTGCCGGATGCACTGAGTACATAGGTTCCGGCAAGGTCAAACGCCTCCAGTCCACCCGAACGGCGGATGTAGCGTGTATCGGTGGGGGTGGCACCGCCCGAAACGGTGTAGCGTTGGCTGTAAATTTTTTGCCCGAACAGGTCACGGCATTTGGAGTTTTTCACCGTGTAATCGCCCTTGGTACCGGAAACCGTAAGCTCGGTCACATAGCCCAATTCGTCTGTGGTAACTGCAGTGATGGCAGTTGGCTCGCCTACGTCGGCACCATAGTTTGCAAGGCATTGCTTGACCTCATCCGGGGTCAGGGTAATTTCCCATTGGTAACGGGTTGCCTTGTCGGGATTTTCATTATCGTCTTTTCTGCCCTTGAGGTAGGGGATGTCGCTCCCCCACACATGGGACACATCTGCGGTTGCGCCGCCATCGGTTGCAAAGTAAAAGGTCTGCGCGGTCTTGCCCTCATAGGTCAGCACCATGCCGCGCGTTTCATCCACCGCCTGCTTTACATTGCCTTTTTCGGCAGAAACGCCTGCATACACCTGACTTTTTGTGGTGTTGTCCAGATTAAACCCATAGGAGGCAAATTTGTTCCAGTTGGTGTATACAAACCCGCGGGCGCACACAGCCTGCGCTTTGAGTGCCTCCACATTCCAGCTTGGACTCATTTCGCGCCCCACCACGCCGTAGAGATATTCTTCGATGTCCACCAGATTGATTACCGTCATACCGCTTTCGGCAGGCAAAAATTGCGCCGCACCACGGTATTCGGTGCCCTCTATCGTGAGGGTGCCCGACATGGGGTAGATGGTCAGGATGCCGTCTTGCGGGATTTCCACCGGTAGATCCGGGATAATTTTTCCTTCTTGTATGCACACCTTCACAGTGGATTGGGTATGCTTGATGAGGGAGGTAAATTCCCCTTCGCGTTCAAATCCGATATCAAACCCGATGCCGCTGGTAAGAGTAACTTCAGCCTTTGCGGCAGAACCATAAAATAATCCGATTTTTATTGTGTCAGATTGGGGCAATGCCGCATAAGATAATACCGGGAGCAGGGTAAGCATTGCCATACATAGCAGGATGAGCAGTTTTCGCATGAGGCTCGTCCTCCTTTCCTATAATAATAGGATAGAATACATTTGCGCATTCGTCAAGCCCTTTTTATAAAATGAAATATTTTTGTCGCATACAACATTTACCACAAAAGAAAGGGGCGGAATGGGTTAAATTTTTGGCAATCGGCGCTTGACTTAAGGAACAGTTCGTGGTATGATATATTCGAAAAGTTATAGCAAAGGATAGAGGCGCGCTTTTCATTAGTAACGGCATGGAGAACAACGGGGTTTTGTGATGTGCCGCAAAAGGGGAAAGTGCCGAAGGTTTTGCCCGCCTGTTTCGGGTGTGCCTGGGAACGTCGGCGAACAGCTGCGTTACTGTCGCTTGACGAAAGCGGAGTGCTATCTGCATTAACGTGTCACTGTTGCACGTTTTTCATGATAATGCAGCCGGTTTCCCACCGGCTTTTGTTATAGAAAATGTAAAAACGAGAGGATTGATTGAAATGAAACAGTACAGTGTAGCGGTTGTCGGTGCAACCGGAATGGTAGGCAGAACCTTTTTGCAGGTGCTCGAAGAGCTGAATCTGCCGGTAAGCCAATATTATTTGTTTTCTTCCGCACGGTCGGCAGGTACCAAACTGACCCTGCTCGGTAAGGAGTATGTGGTAGAGGAGCTTACCGAAACTTCCTTTGACCGCGGCATCGATATCGCACTGTTTTCCGCAGGTGGCTCCACCAGTGAAAAGTTTGCTCCCATCGCTGCAGCAAAAGGCTGTGTGGTAATCGACAACTCCAGCGCATGGCGCATGGATGAAAAGGTGCCGTTGGTAGTGCCTGAGGTAAACCCTGAGGACATCAAGTGGAATAACGGCATCATCGCAAACCCCAACTGCTCCACCATCCAGGCGATGGTTCCCTTGAAACCCCTGCATGACAAATACAAGATCAAACGTATCATATACTCCACCTATCAGGCAGTATCCGGTGCAGGTGTAGGCGGTTGGAACGATTTGGAAAACGGTCTCAAAGGCGAGGCTCCCAAAAAGTTCAATCACCCCATTGCAAATAACTGCTTGCCGCAGATTGATTCCTTCCTGCCCAATGGCTATACCAAGGAAGAGATGAAGATGGTCAATGAAACCAAAAAAATCCTGCACGACGATAGCATCCGCATCACCGCTACCACCGTGCGTGTACCTGTGTTCAATAGCCACAGCGAGTCCATCAATCTTGAGTTTGAAAAACCGTTTGATCTTGACGAACTGCGCCGTGACCTGGAAAATATGCCCGGCTGCGTAGTGGTGGACGATATCGACAATGCAGTTTACCCCATGCCTATTGATGCAACCGGCAAAAACGAAGTGTTTGTTGGCAGAATCCGTCGTGACGAGAGCGTAGAAAACGGCGTAAACCTGTGGGTGGTTGCAGACAACATCCGCAAGGGTGCAGCAGCCAATGCCGTGCAGATTGCCCAGAAACTCATCGAGTACTGGCAGCAGGAGGCATAAAGTCTTTTATCAAGGGAGGTATATTCAGTGAAAAAGACAGTATTTGAAGGTTCGGGTGTTGCCATTGTCACACCCTTTACCAAAGATGGCGTCAATTATGAAAAGCTGGGCGAACTGCTCGAATTTCATGTTGCCAATCAAACCGATGCCGTAATCATTTGCGGCACCACCGGTGAATCATCCACCATGCCGGATGCCGAGCATGTTGCGGTAATCCGTTATGCAGTGGAAAAGATTGCCGGACGTATGCCGGTCATTGCCGGCACGGGCAGTAACGATACTGCGCATGGGGTAGAGCTTTCCAAAATGGCACAGGATGCAGGAGCCGATGCACTTTTGATGGTTACCCCGTACTATAACAAGGCAACCCAGAAGGGCTTAATCCAGCACTACACCCGTCAGGCAAACGCAGTGGATATTCCCTGCATTCTCTATAATGTACCCAGCCGTACCGGCACAAACATCAAACCCGAAACCATGTTGGCACTTGCAGATGTGGAAAACATCGTAGGTATCAAGGAAGCAAGCGGTGATATTGTGCAGGCGGCGCGCATCATGGCACTATGTGGCGATCGTTTTGACCTATATTCGGGCAATGACGATATGGTGGTACCCCTCCTGTCACTGGGTGGCAAGGGTGTTATCTCGGTAGTGGCAAACGTTGCTCCCCGTCAGACCCATGATATGGTGGCATCTTACCTTGCAGGCGATACCAAAAAGGCATTGGCATTGCAACTGGAAATGCTGGAACTGGTAGACGCGCTCTTCTGCGAGGTTAACCCCATCCCCGTCAAGGCGGCACTCAACCTCATGGGCTTTGAGGTGGGCGGCTACCGTCTGCCCTTGTGCGAGATGGAAGAAGCAAACCTTGCAAAACTCAAGGGCGCAATGGAACGCTATGGTTTGCTCAAATAAAATTTACCAATGATAAGCGGCTGACCGAAAAAACGGTCAGCCGTTTGGATAAGGAGAGATACTCATGATAAATATCATGCTTTGCGGTTGCAACGGCAAGATGGGTCAGGTAATCGCCCGTCTGCTTTCGCAGGATGACAGTGCAAAAATCGTGTGTGGCGTGGATGTGAATACCGAGCAGAAAAATTCCTTCCCGGTGGTGAAAAACCCTGCCGAATTTACCGGACACGCAGACGTGGTGGTGGACTTTTCCCACCCCGATATGCTTGCTCCCCTCATTTCCTATTGCGGTGCAAATCGTGTACCTGCGGTGGTATGCACTACCGGCCTTTCGGAAACGCAGATTGACAGTCTGCACACATTGGCAAAGCAAGTGCCGGTATTTTTCTCGGCAAATATGTCGCTGGGCGTAAACCTTTTGGTTTCTCTGGTGAAAAAGGCGGCGGCAGTGCTGGAGGGCAAGTTTGATATCGAGATTATCGAAAAGCACCACAATCAGAAGATTGATGCACCCAGTGGAACGGCACTCATGATTGCAGATGAAATCAATGACACCTTAAAGGAAAAGGACGCCTATGTGTATGACCGCCATAGTGTGCGCAAAAAAAGAGATGCCCATGAGATTGGCATCCATGCAGTGCGTGGCGGCACCATTGTGGGCGAGCATACCGTGCTCTTTGCCGGAAATGACGAGGTGCTTGAAATTACCCATAAGGCTTCCAGTAAGGAAGTATTTGCGGTGGGTGCCATCTCTGCGGCAAAATTTTTGCCCGGTAAGCAGGCAGGTATGTATGATATGAAGGATCTGATCAGCCTTTCATAGAAAGGAGTGGTAGCACATGCCCGACCGTGTGCGCGCGGTCAGCGATATTACCATTACCGATAACATAGCACTCATCACCCTTCATCATCCGGACGCCAATGCTTCACTCATCCCGGATATATTTGCCCGGATTGCGGAGCGTGGCATCAATGTGGATATGATTAGCCTTGCCCGTTCCTGCAAAAGCAGAGCAACGCTGTCCTTTACCATCGAAAATCATCTGGTGGGAGAGGCAATGGGGCTGATGGGGCGATGGAAAGAAAAAATCCCGGGAATTTCTTGTGATATCAGCGCAGATAATTCCAAACTCACCGTGCAGGGAGCGGCAATGTACCGTACATATGGTGTGGCGGCGCAGGTGCTTGCCACGGTTGTGGAAAGTGGAGGGGAAACCCGGCTGATTACCACAGCAGACAATGAAATTTCTCTGCTCATTCCCGATGCGGATGCAGATACCGTATACCGGGCACTGAAACAGCAATTTTTATCAGAATAAAACGATACCCCCATATGTGGCGTTTTCATACGCAGCATATGGGGGTTTTTGTTTAGTGACAACTGCAGCTTTCGCAATGTCCGTCGCAATGCTTTGCGACCTTTTTGTCGATTCCCAGACGGTCATAGTAGTTCTGGATGGCGGCGGCAATTGCTTCCTCTGCCAGTACCGAACAGTGTACCTTCTGGGGCGGAAGTCCGTCGAGCGCTTCCATCACTGCACGATTGGTCAGTGCCAGTGCCTCATCGATGGTCTTGCCCTTTACCAGTTCGGTTGCCATGGAGCTGGTGGCAATGGCAGCGCCGCAACCAAAGGTTTTGAATTTGACATCCTTTACAATATCATCTTCAATCTTCATATACATCTTCATAATATCGCCGCATTTGGCGTTACCAACCTGACCTACCGCATTGGCATCTTCAATCTCACCCACATTACGGGGGTTGGCAAAATGGTCCATTACTTTTTCACTATACATGGTTATTCTCCCCTCTCTACTTCTTCATATAAGGGCGACATCTGTCGCAATCTGTCGATGATACCGGGCAGGATCTCCAACAAACGGTCTGCATCCTCCATGGTGTTTTCCTCACCCAGAGAAATACGCAGCGACCCGTGTGCAATCCCGTGGGGAAGGCCAATGGCAAGCAATACATGGGACGGGTCGAGTGAGCCGGAGGTGCAAGCCGAGCCACTGGAAGCGGCAATGCCGTTCATATCCAATAGCAGGAGCATACCCTCGCCCTCGATAAACTCAAACGAAATGTTCACATTACCGCACAGACGGTTGGTCGGATGACCGTTTAATCTGGTGTAGGGAATTTTGGTCAAAATTCCGTTCATAATATAATCACGCATTGCTGCGATTTTCTCGCTCTTTGTGGTAATGTCTGCCGTAGCAAGCTCGATTGCCTTGCCAAGACCCACAATACCTGCCAGGTTTTCGGTGCCGGCACGTTTGTTGCGCTCTTGTGCACCGCCGTGTACCAGATTATCCACCCGTACACCGCCGCGGATATATAATGCGCCGATTCCCTTGGGCCCGCCGAATTTGTGCGCCGAAAGGGAGAGCATATCAATGCCCATTTCCTTGACGTTGATGGGAACTGCACCCACAGCCTGCACTGCATCGGTGTGGAATAAAATCTTGTGCTCTGCGGCAATTTTTCCAATCTCGCTGATGGGTTGGATGGTGCCGATTTCATTATTGGCAAACATGATGGTAATGAGGATGGTATCCTCGCGGATGGCATTTTTTACATCCTCCACCGATACCTCGCCGTATTCGTTTACCGGCAGATAGGTTACCTCAAATCCCTGCTTTTCTAAATACTGGCAGGTGTGAAGCACCGCGTGGTGCTCGATGCAGGAGGTAATGATGTGGTTGCCCTTTTTGCGGTTTGCAAATGCTGCACCCTTGATTGCCCAGTTGTCCGACTCGCTTCCGCCTGCGGTGAAATACACCTCGCGGGGCAGACAGGAGAGAGCACTTGCCACCTGTTCGCGTGCTGCCTCTACTGCCGCGCGGCTCTGCTGACCGATGGTATAAATGCTCGATGCATTGCCGTAATTTTCGGAAAAATACGGAAGCATCGCTTCCAACACCTGGGGTTTTACCGCAGTGGTTGCGGCGTGATCAAAATATATCATGAAAAATCCTCTCCCTTGGGGTTCCCTCAAAATAACGGGGAATAAACCCTTGACCTTAGTATTATATCTATCTGCTCGGGTGTTTTATCACCCGCATTTACCATAAATATGCCATGAAAACGATTGCGTACTCGTTCGGATAGCCATGCGTCCATTTCAAACAACGCACTGTCGGGCAGGGTTTGTCGGTATACCACCGCATCCACCATTTCATCCATGTCGGTAAGGGAAACCACGCGGTAACCTGCGCATTGCAGAAAATCCCCCACCTGCTCCAAACCTTGTTCAATCGCAACCGTCATTTGCAAACACTCCTTTTTTAAGGATAGCATTTGCAACCAAACGGGGATTTATTCTGAAAAACCGGTGTCCTCGGATAGGTGTTCTCCCTTGATGGCAGAGGTGGCAAGTTCGTCACACCGTTCGTTTTCGGGGTGACCTGCATGCCCTTTTACCCACACAAATTCCACCTGATGCCGCTCCAGTTGCGCAAGCAGACGGGTAAATAAATCCACATTTTTTGCCTTTTCTGTTTTGGTGCGCATCCAGTTATTTTTGCTCCATTTTGCCAACCATCCTTGATTGATGGCATCCACCAGATAACGGGAATCGCTGTACAGGGTAACGGTACAAGGCTCTTTAAGTGCTTCCAGACCCTTGATTGCCGCCAGAATTTCCATGCGGTTGTTGGTGGTGGACAGGAATCCTTCGGACAGTTCTTTTTGATGCGCGCCATATCGAAGCACCACACCATAACCGCCCTTACCCGGGTTTCCCGAGCATGCGCCGTCAGTAAAAACTTCTACCGACTTTTTCACCTGCCTCCATCCCCTTTCTTTATATACCCACTTGGCAAAAAACAAATCAGGTATGTTACCTGATTTGTAACTATTTGCATTTGTTTGGGGTGATATGTTTCATTTTTTGTATATATTACTTAAATGGTATCGGTAAAATCCTGTTCGGTTTCATCGTAAACGGTGGGAGTACGGTCTTCCACCTGCGAAATCATGTGCTTGTCGATGGACGGATATACCGCAAAAACGGCAATGTATCCAACCAATGAAAAATACAGAATGGGCAATCCCAGAATCAAGGCGATGGGCCAGAGCATGCAAGCAAATGAAATGATGCCGATGATGATGGTGATAAGCACATTCATGGGAAGTTTTGCCAGTGCAAAAATTGCGGCGTTGCGCAACAGTTGCCTGAATTTGAGTTCAAATGTAACCATCATCACATAGATGTAATAGTGCATCATGATAAATACCACTGCCAGTACCACCATTACCCACATGGCAATCGACGAGAGCATAGCAGATCCGGGCATCATCACCGGCATGGTGTAGCGGTAGAAATTAAAACCGATAAACAGCAAAAGGCCCACTGCCAGATCCAAAAGTCCCATGAGCAGACCCTGCTTGTAGTTTTTTCGGAACTGCTCACGAAAATCACTGAAAACCCACGAATGTTCCTCGCGTTGGAAATTGCGGATGACATAGGTAAAACCTGCCGTGGCAGGGCCCACGATAAACACCGAAAACACCAATAGTCCAAGCCCTACCACATCACCCGACAGGCGGATAGGGGGCTGGGTGTTTAAAAGATGTGCAATCTGTTCTGATGCACCTTCTGCCAGTGCCGTAACCAGTTCGGGGTCAAACCGGAATGACAGATAAATACCCAGTAAAACGGGAATCATGGTCACAAAGTAAATCACATTGAGCCAGATGAGTTTGGTAAATTTACGAAAAAATAATTCGAAAAATAGGAAAAAGCGGTGCTTTTCGGGTGCTTCTTTGGATACGCCCGGACCTTCCTTGGTAAAATTGCCGCCAAACAATCCCATATGTATATCCTCCTCGCATTACAGTCTATTACCTATTATATCACAGAATTTGAAAAAATCAATGGATAAAATATGAACAACCATTGTATTGCGGATGAATTTGTTGTATAATAATCCTAAATAAGCTCCCGAAAAGACGGGGGAGGGAGGTCTGGCATGTCCAAAATAGCACTCATCACCGGCGCTTCGGGCGGAATTGGCGTATCTTGCGCACGGGTATTATATGAAAATGGGGTAACGGTTGCCATCGGTTACCATACAAATGAACAAGTGGCACATTCACTTTTGCAGGAGTTACCCGGTTGTATTGCGGTGCAGGGTGATGTATCCCGATCCGGTGATGTCAATCGCATGGTGGATACTGTACTGGAGCGATTCGGGAAGATTGATATTCTGATAAACAACGCAGGAATTGCCCATCAGGGATTGCTTACCGACCTTTCGGATGAAGATTGGGCACGCATCTGCGGCATCAATCTTTCTGGCACACTCTATGGTTGCCGCGCAGTGCTTCCGCATATGGTGGCACGGGGCGGAGGCAGCATTGTAAATGTTTCCTCCATGTGGGGCATTTGCGGTGCATCGTGTGAAGCGGCATATAGTGCCGCAAAGGCAGGGGTAATCGGGCTTACCAAGGCACTTGCCCAGGAGGTGGGACCTGCCGGCGTGCGGGTAAATTGTGTTGCCCCCGGAGTTATTGACACCGAGATGAACGCCGCATTAACCCCCGAAGATAAAACGGCACTTGCCGACCAGACCCCGTTGGGACGGACGGGGAATCCCACAGAGGTTGCCCGCGCGGTGTGGTATCTGGCAAGCGAGGACTCCTCGTTTGTGACCGGCCAGGTGCTTTCGGTCAATGGCGGTCTTGTGATTTAAACCCCAAAAATATGGGGCATACCCGGTCGGTATGCCCCTTTTTTATTTGTGATATTCCTGACCGGCGTTGATTTTAAACGCCCGATAAATCTGTTCCAGCAGTACCACCCGTGCCAACTGATGGGGCAGGGTCATTGCTGAAAGGCTCAACTTAAAATCGCCTTGTTTTTTGATGTGGTCTGCAATCCCCAGCGAACCGCCGATGATAAAGGTAACGGTGCTCATCCCGCGCAAGGTAACCTCTGCAAGGGTTTTAGCAAATTGTTCGGATGCGAGTTGCTTTCCTTCAATGCACATGGGCACCACAAATTCTCCGGCGCCAATGTGCTTGGCAATCCGTTCACCCTCTGTGGCGATTACCTTTTCCATCTGCGCCTGACTTGCCCGTTCCGGAATTTTTTCATCGGGCAGCTCCACCACCTCAAGGGTGCAAAACCGCCCCAATCGTTTGCTGTATTCTGCCACTGCATCACGTAGGTATGCCTCTTTTAGTTTTCCCACACATATCAATTTAATCTTCATCCGTTTTCTCCTTTTTTTCGCCGGTATTTACTCCGATGTCGTTGCCCAGTACCGTTCCAAACTGCACCGCTCCCTTTCCGAACCGGGAACGGATATCATCCATGGAGTGTTCGATTGCCTGTGCCCGTTCGTCCGGCTCGGGCGCATCAAACAGACTCATCTGCACCGCACGGGGAGAGCCGGTAAGGTCACATGCGGTAACCGTAATCATGCGGATGGGTATTTTATAACTCCAGTTTGCGGTAACCAATCCCATGGCGGCATCACAAATATCCCGTGCCAAATTGGTGGAGGAGGGCAGTTTTTTCTGTCGGTTGATGGAATGCAGATTGTCATCCTTGATGGTAATCTGCACGCAATTGCACCACATATTCCGCTTGCGCAGGCGCGCCGCCACATTGTCCGATAGGGCAACCACCCCGATTCGCACCTCATCTTCGCAAATCAGACTCCGGCGGAAGGTGATGCCTTTTCCCACCGATTTTGGGTCATCCTCTTCGTCAAACCGCCGCACCGGTTCTTTGTCCAAGCCGTTTGCATGCGTGTAAAGGGTTTCGCCGTGCGAACCCAAAAGGTCGGTTAAAAGTGCTTTGTCGCACCCTGCCAGGTCGCCAATGGTTTTGATGCCAAAGGTATTTAGTTTCCCCACCGTGGATTTTCCTACAAAAAGCAGAGAATTTACCGGTAGGGGAAACAAAATATCCCGGTAATTTTCTCTTGAAATCACCGTAACCGCATCCGGCTTTTTGTAGTCACTGCCCAACTTTGCAAACACCTTGTTAAAGGACACCCCGATGGAAACAGTAAGTCCCAGTTCGTTTTTTACACGATTTCGGATGGTGTGGGCAATGTGCTCTCCATCCCCAAACAGGGTACGGCTTCCGGTTACATCCAGCCAACATTCGTCGATGGAAAAGGGTTCCACCTGATCGGTATATTCCAGATAAATTTCGGTCACCATCCGGGACAGACGTGCATAATCCTCATAGTGGGGCGGCACCAGCACAAGCCCCGGACATTTTCTCTCCGCCTGCCAGATTGCCTCTGCGGTTACCACACCACGCGCCTTGGCAAGCTCGTTTTTGGCAAGGATGATGCCGTGCCGGTCCTCTTTGCTGCCTGCAACCGCTATGGGCACATCACGGTATTCGGGGTGGGACAGACATTCCACCGAGGCAAAAAAATTATTTAAATCACAATGTAAAATGACTCGCTCCATCCTCATTCCCCTCCTTGTGCATTGATATATATTCAGTATACAAAAAAATGGCGAAATTTACAACAAAAACAGTTGACAAATAAAAAAATAATTGTTAGAGTGAAACATATTGATTTTTAATTGCAGGAGGCGATGACAATGAATATTGCAGTAATCGGGTTGGGGCTGATTGGCGGCTCCCTTTGCAAGGCAATCAAAGCCCGCACTGCGCACACCTGCCTGGGGCTGGACACCAATCAGTCAACCCTGGATGCCGCGCTTTCCTGCGGAGCCATCGACCGGGCAATCACGGTTGACCAGTTAAACCAAGCTGACCTTTCGATTATTGCACTGCATCCGCGTCAGACGGTAGCGTTTGCACTTTCCCATGCGGCAGAGTTTTGTCCCGGCTCTATCGTAACCGATGTATGCGGCGTCAAAGGCGAGATTGTATCCGCACTCACCGCACCCCTTGTTGCACACGGAGTACGTTTTGTGGGCACGCATCCCATGGCAGGACGGGAGTTTTCGGGTTTTTCTTATGCGCTCGAAACCCTCTTTGACGGGGCGAGTTTTATTGTTACCCCCACCGCAGAAACCGACAAAAGCGCAACTGCTACCGTATGTGAATTGGCACAGACCATCGGTTTTGCACGGGTGGTGCATGCCACTCCAGAGGAGCATGATAGTGTAATTGCATTTACCTCACAGTTGGCGCATGTGGTTTCCAACGCCTATGTCAAAAGCCCCACCAACCAAAAGGAATCTGGTTTTTCGGCAGGCAGCTATGCAGACCTTACCCGTGTTGCCCAATTAAATGAGGATATGTGGACCGACCTGTTTTTGGCAAACCGCAAGGCACTTTTGTTTGAAATAGACTACCTTGCCGAGCGGCTGGGTGAATACCGCACCGCCCTTGCACAGCAGGATGAAGATATGCTGCGCGAATTGCTGCGTGACGGGCGGGAACGCAAGCAACGGAGTATGGGCGTAAAGGTAGAAAAACTCGACTAACCCAAAAATAAAAGCCTTTCTTTCCTGAAATTGCAGAAAAGAAAGGCTTTTTCTTTTTTGAATGAATTATGCGATATACTCGCTTACCTCGCCGGGCAGTGCATCCTTTGCCGCACTGATGGTGATGGTAAATTTGATGTTGTTTGCCGCCGAAATCTCCTTGATTTTGTTGATGAATGCAGGCAATTCTGCCAGCTCACCGTCAAAAATCTTGAAAAGCGAATCAATGAAAATATGGGTAATGTCGTAGTTTTGCGAGATAACACCCTGAATGAAACCCTCGAACATCTCATATCCGCTGATGCCCATTGCGGAGGCGTCCACCAGACGCGCACCGTGGTTTAAATCAAACATGTGCCGCGAACCATAGCCGATGAATACCACATTGCCATGCTCGTCATCAACCGCCTTATTTACTGCATCGATCATAGCCTTGGTTTTTCCGGTTCCCTTCTCGCCGACAATCAGATTAACCATTGTGTTCTCCTCCTTAAAAAGTTTGTTTTAACCGGGATAAAGCTCCCTATTATGTTCGTTATCAGTATATCATATTATATAATCATCTTCAATATACTACTGCATATTTTGTTTAATTCTATCAAAAATTTATAGAAAAATTGTGTACTATTTTTTTATGGTGTTCACCTTGACAATGACAGGCAAATATCCTATAATAAACTAAAAGTAAATCGATTTATTTTTGAATAGAGGAGGAATTATTATGGCAAAAAGCAGGCTCATCGGTGATTATCCGGTGATTGGCATCCGTCCTACCATTGACGGAAGAAGAGGTCCCTTAAAGGTAAGAGAATCTCTGGAAGAGCAGACCATGAATATGGCAAAGGCAGCGGCAGAGCTGATTACTGCCAACTTAAAATATTCCAATGGCGAGCCGGTTCGGGTGGTCATTGCCGATACCACCATCGGCAGAGTGGCAGAGGCGGCCGCTTGTGCGGAGAAATTCAAAAAAGAAGGGGTAGATATTACCCTTACTGTTACTCCCTGCTGGTGCTATGGTTCTGAAACCATGGATATGGACCCCATGACCATCAAGGGCGTGTGGGGATTTAACGGCACCGAGCGCCCGGGTGCGGTGTATCTGGCGGCAGTGCTGGCAAGCCATGCACAAAAGGGGTTGCCCGCATTTGGTATTTACGGACATGATGTGCAGGATGCGACCGATACCTCCATCCCCAAAGATGTGGAAGAAAAAATACTGCGGTTTGCACGCGCAGCAGTTGCGGCAGCGACCATGCGTGGAAAATCCTACCTGCAAATCGGTTCTGTTTGCATGGGAATCGGCGGTTCCATCATTGACCCTGCATTCATGGAAGAATATCTGGGTATGCGTGTCGAATCGGTGGACGAGGTGGAAATCATCCGCCGCATGACCGAGGGTATCTATGATGAGGAAGAATACCAAAAAGCACTTGCTTGGGCAAAGGAAAAGTGCAATATGGGATTTGATAAAAACCCCGCAGAAATGCAGAGAACCGAGCAGGAAAAAGAAGAGCAGTTTGCATTTGTGGTCAAGATGATGTGCATCATCAAAGACCTGATGAACGGCAATGACAATCTGCCTGCAGGTTGCGAGGAGGAAAAGGTGGGGCACAATGCCATTGCGGCAGGATTTCAGGGTCAAAGACAGTGGACGGATTTTTACCCCAACTGTGATTTCCCCGAGGCAATGCTCAACACCTCGTTTGACTGGAACGGCGCCAGAGAGCCGTATATTCTGGCAACCGAAAATGACGTGCTCAATGGCATCGGTATGTTGTTTGGTAAACTGCTCACCAATCGGGCACAGATGTTTGCCGATGTGCGCACCTACTGGAGCGGCGATGCAGTGAAAAAGGCAACCGGCTATGAGATAGAGGGCAAGGCAAAAGAGGCAGACGGATTTATCCACCTCATCAATTCGGGTGCGTGCTGTCTGGATGCCTGCGGCGAGGTAAAGGATGAGCAGGGCAACGGCGTCATGAAACCGTGGTACGAGATGACCGCCGCCGACCAGGATGCCGTTATGGCAGCAACCACCTGGAATATGGCAGACCTTGGCTATTTCAGAGGGGGCGGATTTTCTTCCAGATTTTTGACCAGAAGTGAAATGCCTGCCACCATGATTCGACTCAATCTGGTAAAAGGACTTGGTCCGGTACTTCAGATTGCCGAAGGGTGGACCATCAACCTGCCGGATGAGGTTTCGGATGTTTTGTGGAAGAGAACCGACTACACCTGGCCATGTACCTGGTTCGCCCCCAGAACAACCGGCGAGGGAGCATTCAAAACCGCCTATGATGTGATGAACAACTGGGGTGCCAATCATGGTGCCATCAGCTATGGTCATATCGGTGCGGATTTGATTACCCTGTGCTCCATGCTTCGTATTCCGGTGTGTATGCACAATGTTCCGGAGGAAAAAATATTCCGTCCGGCGGCATGGAATGCATTCGGCATGGATAAAGAGGGGCAGGATTACAGAGCGTGCCAGACCTACGGTCCCATGTATAAATAAAATATAAAAAAGCTGAACGGATTTCCGTTCAGCTTTTTTCATGCCCTATTCTATGATTTTCTGAAAAAAATCCGCAGTGCTGATCTGGTCAGGGCGGTTGTACCGCTTGAGCAGATACAGGCATTCGGCATCACGAGTGATGCGGTTGATTCCTTCTTCACACGAAAAACTCGCCTTGTATCCCAACTTCCTTACCACCTCACCCGATTCGGCAGATATCCCGCCAAACGGATAGGTAAACGCCGTGGGAGATTGTCCTGTGCGCTCGGAAATGGTGCGGTGAGCACGGGTCAGATCATCCTCCAACACCTCCCGGTATGCTTCGGGCGACTCCCCCTTCATCCTGCGTGCTCCTTTGCGCCCATCCCCGTGGGAATGCATATCATACGAATGGTTCTGCAGTTCCACCAGACCGGATGCAACCATCTGCGCCGCCTCATTCCATTTGATGTGGGAGTAGTATGCGTTGGTTTCACCTGATTGGGTATATTGGTCGCTACACCCTGCGATGGGCGAAATCACCGCTTTCATCCCCAGCTTTTGCAATATGGGATAGGCGTAGAGGTAGTTGTTGTAGTATCCGTCATCTATGGTAATCATCACCGGTTTGTCAGGCAACGGCGTTCCATGCTCCACATACGCGATGAGATCCGAAACGGTTATCGCCTCATACCCCTTTTCTTTCAAAAACACCAAATCCTCCTCAAACTGGTCGGGTGGTATCACATATTTCCCCCATCGCGCCGGGTCTTTTAAAAAACTGTGATACATGATGATGGGTAGGGTAATGCCCTCTCTGCTGCCGGTTTCCACCGCCTGTTCAAACACCTCGGTGCACTGCTGCCCTGCCGCAAATCCCATGGTCAGCACGGTCAATAGCAATGCAAACAGCCATAAGTGTTCCCACCGTTTCACTCCAACCCCTCCAATGCTTCCTCCATGAAATCATATTGCCGGTAATATTCTTTGGTCTCATCCACCCGATATACCGCCGATTTGTTTTTTTGCAATAGCTTTACAATCTGATACACATCAATCCATATCTCGTTGTTGCCCTCTTTTTGTGATTCGTCAAAAATCAGTTGCATTCCAAAATGTAAATGGGGCACATTGATGTTGTTCACATTTTCCTTGGTGGAATATCCCGTCATTCCCAGATAGCCGATTACATCCCCGGCTTTTACCGTTTGCCCCTCCTGCAAATTCGCATGATAGGGACGGTCTTTGCGAAGATGCGCATAATAATAGTACCGCTTGCGGTCAAAACTGCGGATGCCAATGCGCCATCCGCCGTATTGGTTCCAGCCAATCGCCTCCACCGTGCCCGATTCTACGGCGATAATGGGTGTGCCGATGCTTCCCATCAGGTCGTTACCCAGATGCTTTCTGGCAAAGCCGTAGGAACGCTTGTTTCCAAAATCGTCATAGTGTCCGAATTGATACCCTCGTGCGATGGGGGAAAACACTTTTAACCCATACCGCTGCTCCCAGTGCTTTTCTTGGCTGTTTTTTTCGCTGATTTCCACCCGGTAATCTCCCACAAAACCGCCCAACGCCGCTTGGCAGCTTTCCCGATAGTAGGGGTAATATTTCATCCCGTCGGTTAATTGCTCCATGGTTTCGCCAGCTTTTAACTTTTGTACCAATCCATCCATATCGGCAGGTTTGTATTTTTTGAAATCATTGCCGTATCGGGTGCATAGGTATGCCAATATATCCAGCCAGCAGACCGGCGTGTCGGTGTCATGCAACTTAATGTCCCATTCCAACGCCTTTTCCATTGCCTCATAGGGGATGTTAAAATCCACCCATTTGATGTAATCTTTTTCTTTCTCCTGCTCCTGTTCCTGCTCAGAAAATGTTGCCAGATACGGCGGCAATACGCATAAAGAAAAGGTTACCCCTGCCGCAATGATACAAAGCACTGCGATGATAACCGATTTAAGTCGTAATGCAATAAACACACAAACCACCCCTTGTGGTTTCAGTATATGCGCCCCTTTTTCCGGATATGATTTCCCTGTATATTCTGTTTTACCGCAAACGGACAAAGATCCCTTGCCCAAAGGGGGCTGGCAGACGATAGGCTGACTGGGGGCAAAGCAATGCCAACAAATATCTCCCGCCTTGCCATATCCGCATAAAAAACGGTGTTCTCCATTTGGAGAACACCGTGTGTAATTACGAAATTTTTTCCATCTCGTCGATACTGATTTGACGGGTGTGCTGGGTGTGGCACCACTCTTTTTTGTTTTTGTTCAGGCAACCCTGAATGGTAATGGGCACCCATGTGAGCGAATAAATCGAGTAGGTGATATAGGACCAGAGCAGCTTTTTGTTGAACACTTTTCTCTCGATGGTGATAACCAACGGCATATACAAGAAACTCACAAACGCTGCAATGTTCCACACCAACGGACTTTCAAACATATAATACATCTGGAAAAATCCTAAATTTCCGTCGGGGAAGAAGGTCTGCGACCAAGCCATAAAGGTAATCATACCGGTCATGATGATTTTGAGCGGGTTCATCAGGTAGATGGCACAGTCAAATGCCGACCAATCCTTTTTCTCAAATGCCTGCTTGAGCAGCTTGATGCAAAATCTGCTGCACACATCTGCATGACCCTGCATCCAACGCACTCTCTGCCGCCACGATTGTGCCATGGTGAGCGGTTTTTCGTCATATACCACTGCATGGTAGGCAAAGCCGACCTTTTCGTTTTCCAGTGCAAGACGTGCGGTAAATTCCATGTCCTCGGTCAGACAGGTTGCTTTCCAACCGATGCGTTTGAGCAAGTCGGTGTCAATCACAAAGCCGGTGCCCGAAAGCTGACAGGTGATGCCCAGATTATAGCGGGCATTCTGAAACAGACGGGAGATGGACCAGAAGGAGATGGAGTAGGCACTGGTAATCCAAGAATCAAAGGGGTTTTTACTGTCGATGTAGCCCTGTACCACCTTGTAGCCCTTGTTGAGCTCCTTGTTCATCTCGGCAAGGTATTCTTTGTTTACCAGATTGTCTGCGTCAAAGATGGAAATGGAATCGTAGTGTTTTTCCATGTTGAAGATGTGTTCAAACATCCATTCCAGCGCATATCCCTTGCCACGAAGTTCTGTGTTGGTGCGCTCATACACCAGCGCACCTGCTTCACGGGCGATGGCTGCGGTGTTGTCATCACAGTTGTCAGCAATCACAAAAATATCATATGCTTCACGGGGATAGTTGAGCGTGTTCAGGCTTTTTACCATGTTGGCAATTACAGCCTCTTCGTTGTGTGCGGCAACCACCAGCGCAAAGGTATGCGTTTTGTCGGTTGTTCCCTTAGCGTCGCCTTTTTTGTTATACCAACCAAAGAGCGATACCAGGAAATAATACGCACCATACGTCAATGAAAGCACCTGCAAAACCAGACTGATGACAAACATCACCGGATTTGCGTCCTGAAAAGTCGGCACAATCCTCACCTCATTTTAAAATTTTTCATATCAATTTTATATTTGCGCAATTCAACATTTTGTATTATATATGATTATAATTCAAAATGCAATAGCAACAAGGGCGCAAATTTTGCATAAAAACCCTATTTTTCCACCTTGTTGGTCATTTTTTACGATTTATCTTCTGTTTTTTATACATTATGCTCAATTTTCGGAAAAACCAATGGACATTTGTCGCAATCTATTATACATTTATGTAGGAAACATTCTTGCTATTACAGAAACGGGGAGGAAAAGGCTTTGAAAGCAACAACCAAATATATCTGTCAGGCATGTGGCTATGAATCCCTCAAATGGTTGGGCAAATGCCCCTCCTGCGGCGAGTGGAATACCCTGATTGAAGAAGTGGAACGTCCCAAAGGGCGGTTTGACGCCGTACCGGTTGATACTTCGGTTGCGGCACGTCCCAAACGTCTTTCGGAAATTGACTATGATGCAGATGAACGGATCCGTACCGGCGACCGCGAACTGGACCGTGTCCTTGGCGGTGGCATTGTAAAAGGCTCGTTGGTGCTGGTGGGCGGCGACCCCGGTATTGGAAAATCCACTCTGCTTTTGCAGATTTGCCATAGTGTGGCAACCGACCAACCGGTGCTCTATGTGTCGGGTGAGGAATCGGCAAGCCAGATAAAACTGCGTGCCGACCGCCTGAAAATAGATTCCGACCGCTTGCTCCTGCTTGCTGAAACCAATCTGGACAACATCCTCCATCACGCCGGCGAGATAAAACCGTGTGTGATGATTATCGATTCCATCCAGACCATTTTTAAACCCGATGTGGCAAGCGCGCCCGGAAGTGTCAGTCAGGTGCGCGAGGCAACCCACTTTCTCATGAGGCTTGCCAAGGAAAACAAAATTGCTGTTTTCATTGTAGGTCATGTAACCAAAGAGGGTAATATCGCAGGTCCTCGTGTGCTGGAGCACATGGTGGACTGCGTGCTCTATTTTGAAGGGGAACGGCAACAATCCTATCGCATTTTGCGTACCGTGAAAAACCGGTTTGGCTCCACCAACGAAATTGGCGTGTTTGAGATGAAGGATAGCGGTCTTGTGCCGGTGGATAATCCGTCTGCCATGCTCCTTTCCGGCAGACCGACCAATGCCTCCGGTTCCACAGTGGTGTGTACCCTTGAGGGAACCCGTCCGGTCATGGCAGAGGTGCAGGCACTTTCCTCTCCGTCCGGTTTTGGCAATCCCCGTCGTATGGCAACCGGAATGGACTATAACCGTGCGGTGCTTCTGGTGGCAATTTTAGAGAAAAAACTGCATTACAGCATGCAGAATCAGGATGTGTATATCAATGTGGTGGGCGGTCTGCGTATGGTGGAAACCGCAACCGACCTTGCGGTCATTCTGGCAATTGCATCCAACTACAAAAATTTTATCATTCCGCCCGATACCATCATTTTGGGTGAAGTTGGTTTAACGGGTGAGGTGCGTGGAGTAAGCTTTGTGGACCGGCGGATTGCCGAGGCAAAAAAACTGGGCTTTTCACGGTGTATCATCCCGTATGATAACCTCAAGGCGGCAAAAGAAGTCAAGGGAATTGAGCTTGTGGGCGTCAGATCGGTAAAAGAAGCCATCGCTGCAATTGTAGGGGAATAGCGCCTTTCTGTTTCGCAAATATGATGTAGGGACCGGCGTCCTCGACGGTCCGTAAGCTTTTTCATAATGAAAAAACCGGTATCTCTGCGATAGATAGAGATACCGGTTTTTTATGCCTGTATGGAATGTTCGGATTTGTTTGGTTTCAATTGTGCCAGTATAATGCCGATAAAGATAATCACACACCCGATGTACCCGCGAGCGGTCATGGTTTCATTCATCAAAATCGCCCCGCCGATTGCCGCAAATACCGACTCGGTGGAGAGGATGATGGACGCAAAGGTGGGGTCGGCATGCTTTTGTCCGATAATCTGGCAGGTATAAGCCACGCCTACCGACATCAGACCACTGTAAAGGAAGGGGATGAGTGCCGATTGCACCGCGGAGATGGTGGTCTGCTCGGTAAAAGCAGAACAAATCAGCGACAGAATACCACATACATAAAATTGTACCGAGGCAAATTTGATGGGGCTGATTTGCTCCACAAAGCGGTCAATTACCATGATGTGCGCCGCCCAGAAGAATGATCCGATCAGTAGCACCGCTTCGCCCCAACCCGCAGGCTCACGCTCGTTGATGCACAAAAGGTACAATCCCACCACTGCACACGCCGCCCCCAACCAGGTGAGCAGATTGGTTTTCCGGCGAAACAATATCAGGGATGCGATGGGTACGATAATCATGTATAACCCGGTGATAAATCCGGCCTTTCCTGCGCTTTGGGTAATCACAATGCCAAATTGCTGTAAGGTGGAGGCGGTAAAGAGAATTACGCCTGCCAGGGATGCCGTCAGCACCGTCTTTTTGAATTTTGCTCTGTTTCTTTCTTCCCGTTCAAATATCAGGATAACCGGGATGAGCGAGGTTGCTCCCAGCACAAACCGTAACCCGTTAAATGCAAATGCCCCCAAAAATTCCGATCCGGCACGTTGCGCTACAAACGCAAACCCCCATATCATTGCCGTCATCAGGAGCAATAAAGTTGATTTAAATTGCTTCAATGGATTTCGTCCTTTCTACCTATTATATAAAGACTGTATAATCTAGATGCCAATCTTTTTATTGATTGCTCATATAAATTTAAGAACAAAAAAATTATATTACACATCATTATGGAAGCATATGTCCTGCTGCGCGGTAAATTTCATACCATTCTGTGCGCGAAAGTTTAACATCAGATGCTTTGCATATCTCTATGAGATGTTCGGTATTCATTGTGCCCGCAATCAATTGCATATCTGCAGGATGACGAAGAATCCATGCTGCCGCTACACCAGTTTTTGTAAGGCCATATTTTTCTCCGATTTCAGCAAGTTTTTCATTAAGTTCAGGGAATTCACCGCTATCTACGAAATTACCCTTGAAAAATCCATACTGAAAAGGAGACCATGCCTGAATTGTTATATTTTTAATTCTGCTATATTCTAAGAAAGAGCCGTCATGCATTACAGATTCAGCATTTTTCATATTCACATTCATCCCTGAAGTTACCATGCCTGCCTCAGTTACAGAAAATTGAAGCTGATTTATAATTAACGGTTGTTTTACAGCAGTTTTTAAAAGTTCCATCTGCATCATATTCTGATTTGATACTCCAAAATATTTTACTTTTCCTGTTGATTCTAATTTATCAAATGCCTCTGCAACCTCCTCCGGCTCCATAAGCGTATCAGGACGATGAAGAAGCAAAACATCTACATAATCCACTCCAAGACGAGAAAGGCTCCCATCTACAGATTTTAAAATATGTTCCTTTGAAAAATCAAACTGTCCGTCATGAATCGCACACTTTGTCTGAATAATCATTTTTTCTCTTTGCCCATTATGGCGTTTTAAATATTCTCCAAAAACTTTTTCCGCATTTCCACCGCCGTAAATATCCGCATGGTCAAAAAAGTTAATGCCATTTTTCATGGCTGTATCTATAATAGCATCAACCTTTTTTTCGTTTAGATTACCCATTCTCATACAACCAAGCGAAACAGCAGATGCTCCGAACTTATTTCCTATTTTTATATTTTTCATCTTTCTATCTTCCTTTCGCCAAAATTCGATATCCCTTACTATCCTCATGTCAAGCAAGAAATGAAAAATATGAATTTTCAAAGATTTTTTCTTGAGTAAACGATGATTAGATGGTATTTTGTAGGGGACGGCCTCCCGGACATCCCGTATTTCGGGCTGTCGAGGACGCCATCCCCTACATTTTTAGATTAAATCAGTATTCACTTGAGGAGAGGCTCCGCTACAGGCGGTGATAAGGTATTGTCGGGAAATCATTAAAAAGTAATGGTGTGTTCGGCGCTCCATGTTTCCCCTGCTTTAAGGGAAAGCACCCCGTCCTTTTTGTCCAGCTCCAAACTGTTTCCCTCAAATTCACTCAGACCATGCCATGGCTCGATGCAAATGTAGTTTGCGCCCGGCTTTGTCCACAGAAGTAGATGGGAGCATCCCGGAAATTCCACACGGATTTTTCTGCCACTGGGGCGATGGAGCAGGGTAACGGCATCCGAATTTGTGCCCGGAAATACCTGCGCATCCACCTTGAATAAGTCGTATGTAAGCTTTAATTCCTGCCCCTCGGTCGGGATGTGCACCATTTTGCGGGTGATAATTCCCCCTTCAATCACATGGGCATAGAGGTCTTCCGGCTTGTCAAAAATCACACTGTACTCCTCAATTCCGTTGGGGCAGGCATATGCCTCGTGGGAACCCGAGAAGAAATACATGGTGTCCTCGCCTGCATTGTCCACCTGATACGCTACCTTCAGGCTGTCGCCTTCCAGTGTATAGGTAATGCGAAACGCAAAGGAAAACGGATACTGCGCCCGTGTTTGCTCATTGTCACACAGAAGGAAGGTTGCACTGGTATCGGTTGCACATTCCACTTGATACTCACTGGTGCGTCCGAATCCGTGGCGCTTCATGGTATAATCAATACCGTTGTAGCGGTAGGTATCATTCTTCAATCCGCCCACAATGGGGAAGAGCACCGGTGCATGCCACCCCCACACGTTGGGATCGCCACACCACAAAAGTTCGGTGCCGTCTGCCGTGCGCACACTTTGTATTTCTGCACCTTTGGTGCTGATGGTAATGGTCAGCTGTTGGTTTTTTATGATAAGTTCAGACATGGAAATTTCCTCCTTTTTGATACATCTTTTTTATTGTAACATGTCTCTTTTGCAAAGTCAACGCCTATCCAGTCGGCGGGTAATCAGGTAGCGCGGCCGCCCTTTAAGCTCCTCGTAGATTTTGGCAAGGTAACTGCCGATAATCCCCAGTGCCAGCATAATGATGCTTCCAATCATCAGCAAAAGCAAAATCACGGTGGTAAACCCTCCAATGGCACGTCCTGAAAATTTGTTCCAGAGGGTTTGTAAACCCATCACCAGGGTAAATACAAAAAAGATTCCTCCAGCGGTGGTCACCAATTGTAAGGGCGCCGAGGAAAAAGAGGTAATGGCATTGAGAGCAAACCGACACAACCGCCACCAAGACCATTTGGTTTTTCCTCCTGCACGTGGCGGCACTTCAAATGGAATTTGTGCCCGGCGGTATCCAACCCAGACATTCATGCCACGGAAAAAGGTGTGGCGTTCGGGCATGGAACATAAAGCCTGCACCACTTTTCGGTCCATCAACTTAAAATCTGTTCCGCCGGATAGATCAATGTGCGTAAATATTTTCCATATCCGGTAAAAGGAGTGGGCACAAAGTCTGCTACATATCCCTTCCTTCCCCCGATTTGCCTTTACTCCCTCCACCACCTCAAACCCCTTCTGCCACAGTGTATACATTTCGGGCAAAAGCTCTGCCGGGTGCTGTAAATCGCCGTCCATCACCGCAACCGCATCTCCGGTTGCTTCACCCAATCCGGCAAAGATTGCCGCCTCTTTTCCAAAATTACGGGAAAAACAAATCGCTACCACATTTGGATTTTGGTCTGCAAAGGCGGTGATCTGCTCCCAGGTGTGGTCGACAGAGCCGTCGTCCACCACGATCAGCTCGTGTGGAATATTGTGTTGGTGCAGGGTGAGGAAAATTGCATCAAGGGTTTTGACAATGATGTCCGCTTCGTTGTATGCAGGGATGATAACCGATAGCATTCCGTCCATGCCTGCCGCTCCGTTTCTCATTTTTCGTATAGTATGCCCCATTTGGTATCATTTATTTTAAAAAAATCCAAATTATTCTTTACTTTCTTATAGTTTCCTGCTATAATAATTACAAATAAACGGATTTTATCGAAAAATAAGTGAGGTTTTTGCGCATGAACGAGAAAATTTACAGTATCATGGATGACCTGACGGATGCCCCGTTTGGCATTTCCCTTGCTGCCATTTCCCACTGTGACGGCAGCTATCGCATTGTAAGAAACAAATCTTCTGTCACCTGCATGGGGTATGTGATTTCGGGAAAGGGTGTGGTAACCACCCGTGAGATGACCGTTCGTCCCGAGGAGGGGGATGTGTTTATACTCCACAAGGAGGATGACCATGTTTGTGCCGCCGACCCGTCCGAGCCTTGGGAGATTGCCTGGTTTACAGTGGATGGTTCTTTGGTGGAACATCTTTTGATGGCGTATGGTTTGGAAAATGTCATTCATGTCAAAGGGGTGGATGCACAGGAGCTGTTTGAGGAATTTGTGCAAAATGCGTGTCGGAACCCAGAACAGGCAACCGCGTTGAACGCATTGGTTTTTCACCGGATTCTGTGCCGGATTGCAGAGCGGATGATTCCGGCAGAAACGGGGGATGCGCTGCGTATCAAATCCTACCTGGATGCCCATGTGTGCGAGCAGGTAACAGTGGAAGAGCTTGCAAAACTCATCGGGCGCTCTCCCTCCCAGACCATCCGTATTTTCAAAAGCGCCTATGGGCAGACTCCTTACAACTATTCCCTTGACCGGCGTATTGGCGCGGCAAAACTTATGCTTGAGGAATCCTGCTTGTCAGTCAAAGAAATTGCCCGTCAGCTTTGCTTTGCAGATGAGCATTATTTCTCCAATATTTTCAAACAAAAAACGGGACTTTCCCCCCGTAGCTATCGTATGGCACCCGAAAAGAATGAGGAAAACATTCCGGTATATATGCTATAATCAACCATATAGAAAAAACCGTGCTTTTGGCACGGTTTTTTTGATGTTTTTTTACGAATCCAGATAGGCGTCCAGATTGCTTCTAACCACCACCAGAGGGGTGATGTAAACAGTTTTGTCGATTTCCCTGTATTCGGCAATGTGCTCGTATAGCAGACGTACCGCTGTTCTGCCGTGCTTTTCCAAATCCTGAAAAATGGTACACTGTGCAATACCTGCCTTGAGATAATACGCCACTGCACTGTCAATATCGGTGCAAACCACCTTCAAATCCAACTGCTCGTCCTGGATGATTCTGCCGATGGATGCAAAATTCGAGGTGGCAGAATACAACCCGTGCAGATTCTTGGAATCGCCCAAAATCTTTTTCATCAGGTGCAGGGCAATGGTGTCGTCGTCATGCGTTTCGTAAACCCCTACAAGGTTTAGCCCGTATGTATTTAGGCTGTCCACAAACCCTTGAATTTTGAGCTTGTGCTCCACATTGTCCTTGTTTCCCACAAAAATAGCAACATTCGAGTTTTCTTTTGTGCATAGCCGTAGCAGCTCTGCTGCCATTTGCCCTGAGCGGTAGGCATCCACCTGCACCGAGCATAGATATTTGCTTGTGGTGGATTGGGAATCCCCCATCAACACAATGGGGATGTTTCTCTTTTCCAGTTCACCAAATACCTTGTCAAGTCCACTGGGGAAAAAGTCGCACAGAATAATGCCCTGAACACCATCCTCCATACATTGGTTTAGCGCACGGATGGTGTCAATACTCGAATAGAGATTTTCTATCACATAATACCGCTTTTCCACATTGTAATCGCGCAACCGCTCAAACTCGGTGTCCAGCCCTTTTTTCATAAAGGAAAAGTAATCGTGGGTCGCCGCCGGAATCACAACGCCAATCACAATGGTGTTTCTCGCCATACTTTGCGCCACCTTGTTGATGCGGTATCCAAGCTCATTTGCAGTTGTCAGAATCTTTTCCCGTAGCTCTTTGTTTACACCGCTCTTGTTGTTTAATGCCTTGCTGATTACCGCACAGGAAACCCCGAGCTGCTCGGAAATATCTTTTATGGTAATTCGTTTCTGCTCCATGATTGATCCTACCTTTTAAAGTATTTATGCGAACTATTTATAATAGAAGGAAAAATTGTTTTCGAAAATATTTGCCTACATTTCATTTTAATTATACCATACCAAAAATGGAGTGTCAAACATAAACAGCAGGAAAACGTTTTACAAAAATTACCCGTTTTTCCGCAAAATATTTTCGACCCAATTTCAAGCCAAAAAGCAAGAAAACATCATGAAACAAGCGGAAATATGCATAATACCGCCTTGTTTTTGAAAAAGAAAAATATAGAAATTTTCGAAAAACTATTGCAAAACGTTTTACAATGTTGTATAATGTCCTTGTTCGTTTATTGACGTACTTTTAATCAAAAATTTTAATGATTATAGGAGGGGCAATCATGACCAAAGCAGAATTACAAGTAAAATTTGAAGCAGGCCGCAGAGCCATCCGCAAAGCAGTTGATTTTCAGCTGGGCTTTTTGCAGGAAGACGGCGGCTACGATTGGGAGGGCTATGCACACGATGCGTTCCATAAGCAGGCATATTCCTGGAACCTGGTGGGCAATAACGAAGAGGCACATCGCCTGCTGTCCTGGATCAGAGACACCCGCATCCGTGAAAACGGTTCTCTGATACTCACCGAGGACCCCAATGATACTGAAAATAATGTAGACGTATATAAGCATGCATGGGCTTGCCAGGGTGCACATCGTATGGGACGTTTTGATGTTTCCTATCCCATCTACAATTTCTTAAAAACCCTCTCCATGCCCTGTGGCGGTTTCCCGCTTCACAAAGGAATGCCGCTGGCGCGCATGATGACAACCGCTTGGGTTGGCACCACCGCTATCTATTTCAATGATTTGGAGCTGGCAAATAAATGTGCCGACTGGTGCATCAATGTGCTGGAAGCACAGCCCGATGCAAGCAAATTCTACTACATGACCACGCCGGACGGAAAGCTCGCGCTGGAGGCTGACGGTGGCGAATTTATCGATACCAAAAAACTCAAACAGTGCTACTGGGAATGCGGTTTTGCAATGATTCTGATGAACCGCCTGTACCAGATTACCAAAGACGAAAAATATCTCGGCTACACCAAACGCTATATGGAATTCCTCTTCACCTGCGCAGAGGACACCTGGAGCTACTGGGGCAGTGGTAAAGCGGCACTCGGTTGCGCAATGTACTATTCCTTCACCGGCGACGAAAGAGCCATGGAAGCTGCTGTAAAATTCATCGACTTTGTGGTAGAAACCCAGGTAAAAGTTTCGGACAAAGACGGTAAATATGCAGGCGGTCTGTGGTACGATGACGAGCCGGACATTCTTCTCATCTATGTTGACCACGCTGCATGCTTCTCGGGTTGGGTACTCGATAGCATTTCCTACATAGAGTCCAGAATGGGTCTTTTGAAATAAGTAAATCCGCTTGCCCCTCCTCTTTTGGTAAGGGGAGAGGGTAACGCTTCATTTTTGTTATAATATAGGAGGGTAATCATGTATACCGAAAAAGAAATTCAGGAAATCAAAGAATATGCTGCCAAGCATATTTGCACACACTATGCAGTCAATGCAGATATTGACAAACACCCGAAAATTTACGATAGAAGCGAAGGCGTGTATGTGTACGATATCCACGGCACACGCTATCTCGATACCTTTGGTTCGCTGCTCACCACCATCTGTGGTCACAACAATCAGTACATCATGGATGCCATCGTGGAGCAGTCCAAGAAGATCGACTTTTTCCCCAACTTTGGCGATGACTACTGCACACCCGTGGTAGAGCTTTGCAAACGTCTGGAAAAGGTAATGCCCGAGGGTCTTTCGTCGTTCTTCTTTGTTTCCAGTGGTTCGGAGGCAAATGACGCCGCCATGAAGATGGCTCGTTCCTACCACTTAAACAAAGGTGATTCCAAACGTTATAAAGTGATTTCCAGACAGGGTTCCTATCACGGCACCACCGTTTCCACCATGTCGGCTTGCGGTATCGACTATTTCAGAAAGAACTATGAGCCCATGGTAAATGACTTTGTCATCCGTGCAAACGGTGCAAACTGTAAGCACTGCCATCTGGGCAAAAAGAAAGCAACCTGCCATATGGACTGTATCGAATCGTTAAGACAGACCATCATTGACAACGATCCCGAAACCATCTCCTGCCTCATCATGGATCCGCTGCCCGGCTCCAACTCGGGCTATCCCGTTCCGCCCGATGGCTACCTGCAGAAGGTCAGAGAGATGTGTGACGAGTTTGGAATCCTGCTCATCTTCGACGAAATTCAGGTTGGTATCGTAAAGAGCGGTGCCATGTTCGTATCCGAACTGTTTGGCGTAACTCCCGACATTCTCACCACCGCAAAATCCCTTACCAACGGCATGATGCCCATGGGCGTTTGTGCAATGAAACAGGAAATCATGGATTGCTTCCGTGAGAAACCGGGCAATGAGTTTGTAAGCGGCAATACCTTTGGCGCACACAACCTCGCTTGCGCCGCTGCCATTGCGACCCTGGATTATATCGAGGAAAACAAACTGGTAGAAAGATGTAATATGCTCAGCGCCTATGTCAAAGAGGGCATTGAAAAGCTGATGAAAAAATATGATTTCGTATCCGGCTATGAGGGACTTGGTCTGATGCTCTGTATCGAGCTTGCTTACACCAAAGATGACGAGCTTGTTCCCCTCAATCCCGATTACCATGTGGGTACCTTTATCAATGACTTCTGCTATGACAATGGCTTGATTATGAGAAACAATGATGACCTGATCGTTGTTGCACCTCCCATTGTATTCACCAAAGAAAATGTGGATGAGATGATGGCTACCTTTGATAAGGCACTTGCCGCAGCAAAGGAGAAGTTCAACCTTTGATCCCTTGGTCGGTAATTCTCAAAAACCACAAGAAAATCGAGGAAACACACTTAAAAATGCAAAAGTTATGCGCATAATCCTCAATAAGATTTTAAAAAAGAGAAACGGATTTCCGTTTCTCTTTTTTGCTGCCTGCATACTTTTTCCACGAGCGGAAAAGATAGTTTTATCCGAAAAAAGGAGTGTTTTTCATGTCGCCCGTTCGTCGAAATCTGTTTTTTGTCCTGTGCCTTATGGTATTTGGAATGTTGCTTTTGGTCATTGTCAGTATTGCCACCATACAAAGCGGCAAGCTTGCCACCCGTGCCGCATCCCAACGTGCAGGCGAGATCACCGTAAAAGAGTGGAGAGGGGGCATTACCGACCGAAACGGAATCCCACTGGTGGATGCGCGCAGTCACCCCCATGTGATTGATGAGGACGACAGTATTATTCCGCAAACCGGTGCGGTCAACCACCGGCAAATCCCTTTTCTTTTGCCCATGCGCTATGATGAGCAAAGTGTTGCTTCCCATGTGGTGGGCTATGTCAATGGTGAAAATGAGGGCATCAGCGGTATCGAGCAGACCTACGACCATGTGCTTGCCACCGATACGTCATATGTCATTTCAGGTATTGCAGATGCGCGCCGTGAGCGGATTGCCGCGTTCGGGGCGAGTGCCCAAAATGCTTCCTTCACGCCACAACGCAGTGTCCGCCTTACCTTGGATTACCACATCCAGAAAGCGGCGGAGGATGCACTCTACCGCACCGGCCATACGGGTGCGGTGGTGGTGCTGGATACCCAAACCTTTGATGTGCGAGCCATGGTCAGCGCGCCGGATTTTGACCGCAATCACCTTACCCAGTATCTGGATAGTGATGGTGGGGAGCTGCTAAATCGTGCCCTGTGCGCCTATGATGCAGGGAGCGTTTTCAAAATCATCACCTCTGCGGCGGCACTCGGCACCTTCGTCTGCCGTCCGGATGACCTGTTTTGGTGTAACGGATTTCGGCAGATACACGGTTTGCGATTTGGTTGCCTCAAAGAGGAAGGGCACGGCGAGCTTTCCATGCGGCAGGCGTTTGCCTTGTCCTGCAACTGCGTGTTTTATGAGCTTGGCTCTGCCGTTTCGGGGGAACGCATCCGGGAAACCGCCCGTGCATTCGGCTTGGGAGAACCTCTGCTTGCCCCCGGCACGCTGCCCGAGCACAAGGGAAATATCCCCTTTTCCGAGCAATACCTCGACACTCAGGTTGCCAACCTTTCCATCGGTCAGGGTGGGGTGATGATGACCCCCTTGCAGGCGGCAAATGTGGCGTGTATCATTGCCAATAACGGCTACCGCAAGAGCATCAATCTGGTAGATGGCGTGGTGGATGCCGAAGGTAATTTCATCCAAAATCCCCGTCGCTACTCCCTGCGCAAGGTAACCGACGAAATCGTTTCCCGTCAGATTGGTGAAATGATGCTAGAGGTAACCCGAACCGGCACGGGACAGGGTGTGCGGTTGGAGGGTGCCGAGGCGGCAGGAAAAACCTCCAGTGCCGAAACGGGTTGGGCAGTGGGGGATGAAACCATGGTACATGGTTGGTTTGTGGGATATTTCCCCTACCACGCGCCGCGCTACGCCATGGCGGTGTTTGTGGAAAATGGTCGGCAGGGGGCAAGGGCGTGTGTGCCGGTTTTTGATGAAATCGCCGAGAAAATCCTGCAAAACCACTGGTAATTTGCAAAAAGATATAGTATAATGGAAAAAAGATTTTTCATTACCATAAACGAAACGGTGGGAACATAATGAAACGCTATTTAATTCTGGACGGAAACAGTATCATCAATCGCGCATTCTATGCCATCAAACTGCTTACCAATAAACACGGCGTGTATACCAATGGGGTATATGGCTTTTTGAGTATTCTCTTCAAGCACCTGGAACAGTATGAGCCGGATTGTGTTTCGGTGGCATTTGACTTAAAAGCCCCCACCTTCCGCCATAAAAAATATCCGCTCTATAAGGCGCAACGCAAGGGTATGCCGCAGGAGCTTGCCATGCAGATGCCCATTGTAAAAGAAGTGCTGCGTGCCATGAATATTAAAATTTATGAGCAGGAGGGCTATGAGGCGGATGACATCATTGGTACCGTCAGCCGTCTTTGCCAGGAGCAGGGGATGGAATGTCTGATTTTAACCGGCGATAAGGATGACCTGCAACTGGCGGCAGACAACACCAAAATCCTGCTCACCGTATCGCGCGGTGGCGCCACAGAAACAAATGTATTTGACCGTGCGCGTATGACAGAAGAATATGGTGTAACCCCCGAGGAATTTATCCATGTAAAGGCACTCATGGGTGACACCTCGGACAATATTCCTGGTGTTCCGGGCATTGGTGAAAAAACCGCCTTTGCACTCATCGGACAGTTCAAATCCCTCGATAATCTCTATGCCAACCTCTCCGACCCTGCCATCAAGCCTGCTGCACGCAAAAAGTTGGAAGAGGGCAGGGAATCGGCATATTTGAGTTTGGAGCTTGCCACCATCGACCGTGCTGTGCCGGGTGATTTTCCGGTTGCGGAGGATGTACATGGCGCGTATGATAACGAAAAATTGGCTTCACTGTTTGAAAATCTGGATTTCCATGCCTTTCTAAAGAAATTGGATTTGGCGGGTTCTCCCAAACAGGATACCCCCGAGGTAACCTTTGTCGCACTGGAAGATGCCGATGCACTTGTTGACGCGTTGGGCAAGGCGGAAAATGAGTTGATTTACCGCCTGTATGTCAGTGGGGGCGATTTGTATGCCTTTGCATTTTTAACCGAAAATACCGTATATTATCTTGCCTGTTCTATGGTTGTGACCCAGGATAAAATTGCCATGGCAATCAAACCCGTCATGGAAAATCCTTCCTGCACCCGTATTACCTATGGCGTCAAGGAAGATATTGCCCTTTTGGCGGAATATGGTGTGCAATACGCCGACCCGTATTTTGATGTGGGCGTGGGTGCCTATGTGCTTGACCCCACCCGTACCAGTTATGACATCGGCTCCATTGCAGCAGAATTTTTGTCCATGAACTTGCCGGATGATGAGGCGGTGTTTGGCAAGGGAAAGAGCCGCCGCGAGATGGAAGAATTAACCGAAGACGAAATCCGGCATTATGTGTCGGGCGAACTGGTTGCGGCGTATGCGCTCTTTTGCCATCAAAAAACCGAGGTGGAAAAACTGGGACAGAGTAAGCTGCTTTATGAGATAGAATTTCCGCTCATTCGTGTGCTTTCCTCCATGGAAACTACCGGTTTTTCGGTAGATAAGGCACAACTTGCCGCATTTGGCACCATGCTTTCCGAGCGGATTGATGTGTTGGAGGGTGACATTTACTCACTTTGTGGTTGCGAATTTAATATCGGCTCTCCCAAACAGTTGGGCGAGGTGTTGTTTGATAAACTGGGTCTGCGTGCCATCAAAAAGACCAAAACAGGATATTCCACCAATGCAGAGGTGCTGGAAAAACTCATAGGCGACCATCCGGTCATTGAAAAAATCATCGAATACCGTCAACTTACCAAGCTCAAATCTACCTATGCAGATGGTCTTACCCCCCTCATCGGGGCAGACGGGAAAATCCATTCCAAATTCAACCAGACTGTCACTGCTACCGGACGCATTTCCTCCACCGAACCCAATCTGCAAAACATCCCCATGCGCACCGAACTCGGACGGGAGATACGCAAAATGTTTGTGCCATCTTCCCCCGAATACACACTGGTAGATGCGGATTATTCCCAGATAGAGCTTCGAATCTTAGCACACCTTGCAGAGGATGAAAATATGATTGCAGCATTCCAGAGCGGCATGGATATCCACACCAATACCGCCATGAATGTATTTCATGTTGCAGAATCCGAGATTACGCCCCTTTTGCGTTCCCGTGCCAAGGCGGTTAATTTCGGTATTGCCTACGGCATGGGCAGTTTTTCACTGTCGCAGGATTTGCATATCCCCACCGCCGAGGCAAAGGAGTATATCGACAACTATTTTGCAAAATATCAGGGGGTAAAACGGTTTATGGATCAAACCATCGCCGATGCAACCCAGACAGGATATGTTACCACTGATTTTGGCAGACGGCGTTACATCCCCGAAATCACCTCAACCAACCACATGCTTCGTGCCGCCGGTGAACGGATGGCGATGAATACCCCCATTCAGGGCACTGCGGCAGATATCATCAAGATTGCTATGGTAAAGGTGTATCGTGCCTTGCAGGAAAAGGGGCTAAAATCCCGCCTTATCTTGCAGGTGCATGACGAATTGATTATCGAAGCTCACCGGGATGAGGCAGATGAGGTACAGGCACTGCTGGTCGAGTGTATGGAGGGCGCGGCATCCTTGCGCGCACCGCTTATTGCAGAAGCCGGCAGGGGCGATAGTTGGTATGATGCGCATTAAGTCAAAGGGGGATTTGGTATGATTATCGGTCTCACCGGTCCTACCGGTGCAGGTAAGGGAACGGTTGCCTCGGTATTTGCCGCGCATGGGTTTATGGTGCTGGATATGGACCAAATTGCCCATGGCATTTATGAAGATGGTGGCGAATGTGTCCGTGAGGTGGAACGGGCGTTTCCGGGAGTGACCCAAAATGGGGTGCTCAATCGCCGTGCACTTGCCGATCTTGTGTTTGCCGACGAGAAAAAACTGGAATTACTCAATCATATCACCCATAAGTATATCATAGCACAAACAAAAGAATATATTGCCCGGGCTAATCACCCTCTTGCACAAGAAAAAGAATTTCTTGTACAGGCGAATCAACCTTTTGAACAAGCAACCCACTCTTTTTTACAAGCAAATCAAACCCTTGTGCAAGAAAAAGAATATCTTGCACAGGCAAATCAAACCCCTGAACAAGCAACCCACTCTCTTGCGCAGGCAAATCAGCCTCCTGAACAAGCTACCCACTCTCCTGCACAAGCAAATCAAACCCTTGTGCAAACAAAAGAAAACCTTTATATAACCAAAAACCACCCCATTTTACTGGATGCACCGCTGCTATTTGAGGCGGGAATGGAATCCATGTGCGATGCCACTGTTTGTGTTCTGGCAGACGAAAACGCCCGTATGGAGCGCATTATGGCGCGTGACGGGATGGACGAATCCCACGCACTTGCCCGGATGAAATCCCAGCACCCGGACGCATGGTATGAAGAGAAAAGCGACTACTGCATTGTCAATAACACCACTCCCCAAGCGCTTTTGGAGCGCACGGAGGAAGTGATTGCCCGATTAACGGAGGAATTATGCTGATTGTTTTAAGAAAAAAAAGAATTGTCACTACGATGCTTGTAGCGGCGGTGGTACTTGCCATTGTGTTTGGTACCATGCCGATTTTGCACACACTGTTTCCGTTGCGCCACCGCGAATGGATTGATACATATAGCGAAAAATATGGCTTGGATCCCTATTTGGTCATGGGGGTAATCAGTGCCGAATCGCGATTTGAAGAATCGGCGGTGAGCCATAAGGATGCAAGAGGATTGATGCAGATAACCGGGGAAACCGCCGCGTGGTGCATTGGGAAGTTCGATATTCCTGCCACCGCAGAGCAGATTCACCTGCCCGAGGTCAATATTCAGATTGGTTGCGCCTATCTGGATTATTTGATGGAAACTTTTGACGGGCAAACACAAACAGTGCTTGCTGCCTACAATGCAGGGCAGGGAAATGTACGAAAATGGCTGGCAGATGTTGCCTATTCTGCAGATGGCAAAACCCTACACACCATTCCGTTTGAGGAAACACGAACCTATGTCGATAAGGTGATAAAACGAATGGAAATTTACCGAAGACTTTATGCGGAGGAAACATACCGGTGAGGAAAATTAGCATTTGCACGGGGTTGGATATTTCGGCACTGATTTTGGGCGCCGATTCCACCGGCTTTTCATTTGACAAAGAAAATACATTTTCCATGATTGACCGCTATCTGGATTCAGGCGGAAATATGATAGATACTGCGCATCTTTACGGCATTTCTCCGGATGGGGAAACGCAGATGAGCGAGAAGATGATCGGACGCTATCTGCGAGAGAGGAAAAACCGGGACCGGCTTTTGATTGCCACAAAGGGTGGTCATCCTCCGGTGGGGAAAATGAGCATTTCCAGACTTTCGCGCGAGGAAATTTTTTCCGACATGGAGGAGAGTCTTTCCTACCTGGGTATCGATTATGTGGATTTGTACTGGCTGCATCGGGATGATGAGTGCTTGCCGGTTGGTCCCATCATGGAAGCCATGCACGAATTGGTAAAGAACGGAAAGACCCGATTTTTCGGTGTTTCAAACTGGCGTGCCGCGCGCATAGAAGAGGCAAATGCTTATGCCGCTGCGCATGGCCTTTCACCCATTGCGGCAAGCCAGATTCAGTATAGCTTTGCCCATCCGAATTATGCCAATCTTGACCCTACCATCGTGCCGATGGATGAAGTGGAATATGAGTATTACCGCACGACACGGTTGCCGGTGTTTGCATTTGCATCTCAGGCAAAGGGGTATTTTTCCAAAATGTCGGCAGGCGGTGAGGAGGCACTGAGTGAAAAATGTGTGGTTCGTTATCATAATGATATCAGTGTTGGACGTTGGCAACGTGCTTGCCGGATTGGGGAGTCGGTAGGGGCGGATGCAGGGCAGGTGGCACTTGCCGCACTCATGCAACGGGGCGATTTTTCCACCATTCCTCTTCTGGGTTGCCGTACTCTTGACCAGTTGGAAAATTCCTTGGCCGCATGCAATATTACCCTCACTCCCGAACAGTTACACGTGTTGTATCAGGATTAAAAAGATGGCCTTTTTTCGGGTCATCTTTTTGCGTTTTGTCAAAAATAATTTGATGATCGCAAACAAATAAAATGAGCGCATGCTAAATTTTTTGAGTTTTCACCAAATTTTTGTTTGCAATTTGCCATAATTCGTGGTACAATAATACATATTATGGAGTATTCTGCACATGAGTGGGGTGTAGTTTTGGAAAATCTGATTATAAACGGAGGAATTTCGCTTTCCGGCGAGGTGAATATCAGCGGTGCAAAGAATGCGGCTGTTGCCATCATTCCCGCTGCACTTTTGGTGGAAGGCGAGTGCATCATAGAAAATTTACCCGACATCAGTGATGTACGGGTGATTGCTGATATTTTAAAAGCTTTGGGAGCAGAGGTTTCGTGGTTGGACGAGTCCACCCTGCGTGTCGATGCTACCAATGTTGATACTTATGAGGTGGATCAGGAGTGCGCAGGCAGAATGCGTGCCTCCTATTACTTACTGGGCGCACTGGTTAGCCGTTTCCATAAGGCAATCGTGCCGCCGCCGGGCGGATGTAATTTTGGTACCCGTCCCATCGACCAGCACCTCAAGGGCTTGCAGTCGCTTGGTTGTACCACCGAGGTTAATGGTGGTGTGATTTGTGCGGAGGGTGAAAATCTTCGTGGCGGACAAGTTTATTTTGATATGGTGAGTGTAGGTGCTACCATCAATATCATGCTTGCAGCAACCCTTGCCCCCGGGCTCACCGTGATGGAAAATGCCGCAAAAGAGCCGCATGTGGTAGACCTTGCAAACTTTTTAAACTCCATGGGTGCCAACATCAAGGGAGCAGGTACCGATGTTATTAAAATTCGTGGTGTGGAGCGTCTGCACGGCGGTACTTACAGCATCATTCCCGACCAGATTGAGGCAGGTACTTATATGTTTGCCGCTGCCGCCACCCGTGGCGATGTGGTGATTAAAAATGTTATTCCCAAGCATTTGGAGGCAGTCAGTGCCAAGTTTGTGGAGATGGGCATTGAGGTATGGGAAGGTGACGACGAGGTGCGTGTGGTTGCCAATAAACCGCTCAACCGCGTCAATGTAAAAACCTTGCCATATCCCGGATTTCCCACCGATTTGCAACCGCTGATGGTTGCACTTCTGACCACCGTTCCTGGCACCAGTATTGTAACCGAGAGCGTGTGGGATTCCAGATTCCAATACACAGGCGAATTGGACCGCATGGGTGCAAATATCACGGTGGACGGTCGTGTTGCAGTTATCGAGGGGGGAAGACCTCTCACCGGCGCGACGGTACGCGCTACCGACCTGCGTGCAGGTGCAGGGCTTGTTGTGGCAGCTCTTGCGTGCGAGGGTACCACCACCGTAACCGATATCCGCCATATTGATCGTGGCTATGAACGCATTGTGGAAAAACTCACTGCGCTCGGCGCAAACATCAGTCGCAACAATGATTAAACTGTGCACCTTGTTTAGCGGCAGCAAAGGAAATTCCACTCTGATTACCAATGGCAATACCAATCTGCTCATTGATGCCGGTGTCAGTGCCAATCGGATTTGTGCGGCGCTGCGTCAGGTAAATCTAGAGCCGTACGAACTGGACGGAATTCTGATTACCCATGAGCACCGGGACCATATCGGTGGGGTGGGAACACTCAGCCGCAAATACAATGTACCCGTTTATGCAAACCATGATACCGCTCTGGAAATGCTTTCGGTTACAGGTAATATTTCCGAAAGCAACCTGCGTGAAATTTGTGCAGGTGGGAGGTTTGAAATACGGGACATGGAAATTTATCCGTTTTCCACACCGCACGATGCGGTAGCTCCTATGGGTTATACCGTGCGCAGTGGTGATGAATATACTTCGGTTGCAACCGACCTGGGATGCCTGCCACGAAATTTGCTCAAACACCTGTGTAAAAGCGAAACTGTGCTCATTGAGGCAAATCACGATGTGGAGATGCTGAAAAGAGGTCCATATCCCTATCGGCTCAAACAACGTATTTTAAGCGAAAAAGGACATTTGTCCAACGAGAGTGCCGCCCATCTTGCCGTGCAACTTGCGGTGTGGGGCACCAAAAAAATCATTCTCGGACATCTGAGTGAGCAGAACAACACTCCCGACCTTGCACTTTCTGCTGTAACCGCCGCTTTGGAACTGCATGGTATTCGCACAGGCGCGGATGTGTTGGTGCGGGTTGCACCGCCAAGTGAAATTTGTACCTTTTCAAACGCATAATCCCCGTCATGTTCGGGAAAACTGTGCACAACTGCCGTTTTACAATGCAACAGAGCGCAAGCGTGAGTCGAAAAAAGACATTAAAAAAGAAAAAAGTGGCATTTTCTGCGAAAAAATTGGATTATTTTCAAAAAAAAGCTTGACAACCTCTTTGTTTTGTATTATAATGGTTAAGTCTTTTGACGCAACCGCATGGCGGCATAGCTCAGTTGGCTAGAGCATACGGTTCATACCCGTAGTGTCACTGGTTCAAATCCAGTTGCCGCTACCATATGGCCCATTGGTCAAGTGGTTAAGACACCGCCCTTTCACGGCGATAACGGGGGTTCGACTCCCCCATGGGTCACCACGAAAAAAGCGTACTGATTTTCAGTACGCTTTTTTCATTTTTTAAAAATCCCCAAAGAATGCAGGAGCGCCACACCAAAAACCATTGACACCTCTGCGCATTTTTGATAGAATATGCGTAGAAACTCACGCCATCCGGCGAAAGGGATGAATCGTTATGATACTTACCATAGATATTGGTAATACCAATATTGTATTTGGCGGCTTTGTGGATGATGCGCTCACATTTGTGGCACGGATTGCCACCGATGCCACCAAAACAGAAGATGAATATGCCACCAAAATCCGCAGTGTTCTTGCCCTCCACGAGGTGCACAGAACTGAAATCAGCGGCGCCATTATTTCTTCGGTTGTCCCGCCCTTGAATATGGTCATGAAAAAGGCAATCAAACTCATTTATGGCGTGGATGCAATCATGGTTGGGCCGGGTATCAAGACAGGTATCGGCATTCGTTGTGATAATCCTGCCTCGGTGGGTGCGGATTTGATTTGCGCCTGCGTAGCAGTGCAACATTTGTATGGCAGCCCTGCCCTGATTGTGGACATGGGTACTGCCACCAAAATTATGTTGTTGGACCAAAACGGCGCATTCACCGGTCTTGCCATTGCCCCCGGTGTGAATATGGGTTTAAGAGGCCTTGCCAGCGGTACGGCACAGCTTCCCCAAATCAGCCTGGAAGCTCCTCGCTCGGTGGTGGGAAAAAACACCGCAGATTGTATGCGTTCGGGCGTGGTGTTTGGCAACGCAAGTATGGTAGATGGGATGATTGACCGTTTTAATGAAGAGGTGGGGATAGACCTTCCCATCTATGCAACCGGTGGTCTTGCAGGAACCATTCTGTGCCACTGCAAGCATAACATCATCCATGACCCGGATTTGTTGCTCAAAGGATTGAACATTCTTTATCGGAAAAACAGTTGAATATCTGATATTAATTCCTTTTGGAACTAATATAAATATCATGCGTTGTACCGCATTGCGGACGACAGCAAGGAGGAATTTTTTATGAAGGAAAAAAGGAACATGTCAACCGAGACCATGGTAATGACTGCAATCCTGACCGCTTTGGTGGTATTGTTGCAGTTTATGGGCGCATTTGTGCGGCTTGGTCCCTTCTCCATCTCACTGGTGCTCGTGCCTATTGTAATCGGCTCGGCACTGTGTGGTGCAGGCGCAGGAGCATGGCTTGGATTGGTGTTCGGCGCGGTGGTGCTTGCCAGTGGTGATGCGGCGGCATTCCTGGCGGTCAATGTACCCGGTACCATTTTAACGGTACTTGCCAAAGGTATTGCGTGTGGCTATGCTGCAGGGCTTGCATACCGGCTGATTGAAAAGCACAATCGGTATGTAGCGGTTGCGGTTGCGGCAGTGGTTTGTCCGGTGGTAAATACCGGTATCTTTTTACTGGGGTGTCTGGTGTTTTTCATGGACACGGTTTCTGCATGGACACAGGCGGCAGGCTTGGGTGCCGATGTTGCGCGGTATATGATTTTTGGATTGGTAGGCACGAATTTTCTGGTGGAACTCGGTGCAAACATCGTACTCAGTCCTGTGATTGTAAGATTGATTGGCTTGCGTAAAACCGCAAGATAAATTTTGAAGAAAATCCAAAACACCCCGAAAGCAATTGCTTTCGGGGTGTTTTTTGTAGAAATACTCCCGGGTCAATGTGGGCATCGACCCCTACATGGAAATTATTTTGCTGATTCGTTTTCTTTTTTGCTCTTTGCCAATGCCAGTTTGTGATGACGACGGAATTTTACCTCCTCGGACATGGGCTGGATATCGCCTGCGGCGGTCAATGCAGCCTTGGTGAGAAGCGGTCCTACCAATTCATAAATCAATACGGCAAAGAGGGTGATATTCCGGATGAGTGCGCCCTGATCCGCCATTTCTGGAGTAGAAGCGGCAATGGCACACATACCAAGCGCAACACCGGCTTGCGGCAGCAGGGTAATGCCCAGATATTTGCAGATATTTGGCGAACAATTTGTTGCTTTCGCACTTGCAAAGGTTCCGAAATATTTGCCCAGCGAACGGAAAATGATGTATACCACACCAATAAACACAATGGCAAAATCGGTAAATACGCTCAATTCCAACTCTGCACCACTAATCACGAAAAAGAGTGCAAACAAGGGCGATGTCCAACGGTCTGCCTTTTCCATCAGGTCATTCGAGAGGGGACAGATGTTGCAGAAAATGGTGCCCAGCATCATGCAAACCAAAAGAGAAGAAAAGCTGATATGTACCGGACCGATGTGAAAATCCATCATGGAAAGCGCAACCGTGAGGAAAACAAAGGTGATGGTCATGTTCAGACGGTTGGTATTGGAATTGAACATTTTTTCCAACTGGGTGAGAACCCAACCCATTACTGCGCCCAACAGGAGAGAGCAGCCAATTTCCACCAACGGATTGATGATGATGGAAATCATGTCTACCGAGCCAACCATCAGTGTTTTTGCAATACCAAAGGAAACGGCAAATACAATCAGTCCCACCGCATCGTCCAACGCAACGATGGGAAGAAGCAGGTCGGTGAGCGGACCTTTTGCCTTGTACTGGCGCACTACCATCAATGTTGCAGCAGGAGCAGTTGCGGTTGCGATTGCGCCGAGGGTGATGAGCTGTGGAACGGTGAGTTTGTCCGGCATGGCGATATGTACTGCATACAGTGCAAGGTCAACCAGTAATGTTGCGGTAAGTGCCTGAAAAACGCCAATCACAAATGCTTGCTTTCCGGTTTTTTTCAAATCGTCCAGTCGGAATTCACTACCGATGGAAAATGCAATGAAGCCCAACGCAACCTCCGAGATCAAACCCAATGCTCCCACTGCGTCGGCGGAAGAAAATCCCAAACCGTCAATACCAAGTCTACCCACACAATAGGGACCGATAAGGATACCTGCGATGAGGTATGCGGTTACCGAGGGGAGTTTTAGGGGCTTGAATGCACGGGTCATCAGCAAGCCCGCCAATAATGCTACAGAAACAGATAATAATGTACTCATGATAATCTCTCCAAACTTTTTGATTGTAATAAGACACTTATGATAAAGCCCGTTTTTAAATGGGCAGTATGCTCAATAGTGCATATAAAAGAGGAATGGTAATGATGCAAAGCACATGAGAAATCATTGCCATAGATGCTCCGGTTTTGGTTTCGCCGCCAAACGCTGCGGGAAATACCACCGTGTTCATGCCCAATGGTGTGGCAAAGGCGAAGAACGCCAGCATGAGAATGTCTTTGGATGCACCCAGTAAATACAATACCCCAAGAATAATGGCAGGCAATATCAAAAGACGCAACCCTGTTGCAATGTAAACTTTTTTGTTTGTTAACATATCTTTAAATGAATACCCACCGATGACAAAACCTGTGAGCACCATGGCGATGGGACCCATACAGTTTTTTAAGTTTCCTACGGTGGTGGTAACAAAGCCGGGCAGATAGTTCCCCAATCCGGTGAGTGCGCACAATAACCCTGCCATTACCATAATCATTGGGAAATTAAACAGATTTTTCAGCACATTTCCCTTGCGGTGCTCCTTGGGGATCAGAATGGGTAGCCCCCACAGATAGATGACAAAGGAAAAGGGGAGAGTAAAGAGCAGGTAACGGTACAGATATTCCTGACCACCCAGTATCACAGGAACAATGGCATTTCCCATAAAACCGTAGTTTGCAAAGGTGAGGGAATAACGGTAGATGTTTCGCTGATAGTAATCGGTGGTGGGAAACAGATTGCTCAGTGGGATGGCAATACCCAGTGCCAGCAAAATCGCAACTGAGGCATACATGATTCCTGTCAGGTTTGACATAAGTGATTCGGGTGTGCCATATTCCAGAAAGGTGGAAAAACTCAGAGCCGGCACCAGTACATAGGTTTCCAGTTGTGATAATACCTTGTCGGAATTTTCGGGCAACCGTTTGGTACGGCGCAGAATAAAACCGGTGAGCAGGCATAAAAAAATCACCAACATGGGATTTAGTGTGGCAAGAAAGGTTTTGAGCATGGCTTTCTCCGTTCTGTCAAAGAGATTTGACATATATTTCAAAAATCATACAGATGCCATTATACTACCAAGGTAAGTAAAAAGCAAGTGTCATTTTGTATAAAAATATATGTAAGAAAAGAGTGCGTGTAAGGGGCTTTTTCATTGACAAAGCAAAGTCAAATTGATATAATAATATGTAATATTTGTATTTTGGGATTTTCCCGATAAAGGAGATTTGAAGATGATTTGTCAGTTTTGCGGTGTAGAAAACGAAGAGGGCGCACGCGTTTGTGTTGCCTGCGGTATGGAACTTGCTCCGGCTGAGGAAGAACCGGTAGCAGAGCTGGAGGAGCTTGTAGAGGAACCCGTTCAGGAGGAACTGCCGGAAGAGGAGTGGGCAGACGAGGAAGTTCTGGAAGAGCTGGAGGCGCTTGAGCCAATGGACGGTAAATTTCCGGAGGAGGCTGTTTTGGACGAAAACGGCGAGTATGTTTTTATGGACGAGCTCCCCGAAATTCCCAAGAGAAAGCATGGCGGTATCATTGCGGCACTGGTGGTAATTCTGCTTGTTGCAGCGGTGGCTGTTTCGGCGATGCTGGGTGTCTTTTCGAGCGATGCCCCCCTTGCCTATATCAAGGATAATACCCTGATGATCAGTGCCGGCGTAAAGCCTGCACCCTATGCGGTGAGCAATACCATGTCCACCGGACAGATTCCCCTCACCATGGTTGCACGAGATTACACCAGATTTTCCTCTGATGGAAAGGTGCTCTACTATGGTGAAAATTTCAATCTGGAAACCTATTCCGCCGAGCTGTATCGGCGCGACATTACCTCGGCATCAGCGCAGGGCGTAAAAATTGCGGACGGGGTGAAAAACTTTGAAATCGACCGCGCTGGCAAGGTGGCAGGTTATACCACAGAGAGCGGATTCTATGTTTATGATGGAAACGAGTCCCGGCAGATTGATACCGGTGAGGGCGCAGTGCTTGCGGTATCCAAAGATGCAAAACGGGTGCTCTACATCAAGAATGAGGAAGATGCAAGCGTTGTATACTGGTGTGGTACGGGTAAAAACGATGCTCCCTTGCGACTGGACGAAAATCTTTACTCCATCGAAACACCTTGGGATGAATATGGAGAAATGATTTATGCCAAAGAGGATGGCATTTATCTGAAAAAAGAAGGCACTGATGCAGTGCGTTTGGCGGAAAATGTTGCCATCGGTGCTATGGGCAATCGCACCGCATGGTACGAAAACGGCGTGCTCTGTTATGCAAGAGCAGACGAAAGCGATCAGACCAAACTCAATGTCTATGTCGGTGTAAAGGGCGGCGAGCACTATCAGGCGCTGACCGATGCGAAAAACCTGGATACCCTTTCGATGAGCGAGGACGGGAAATACCTTTATATCATCGAACAAACCGGGCAGGAGACACCCCAGACCATGTTGTGCCGCTATCGCGTGGGCAAGAATGAATTGAGCGAACGCACCGAACTGTTTGCCGATGTGGAGGATTATAAGGAATTTAATGGAAATGTGGTGCTTCACACACAACACGAGATGGGTGTTTATACCTCTAAGGGCTATGAACGGCTCACCAACGAAGTTTACGGCTTTATGGTGGAAGAGGATGCGGTGTTTTACATTGAAAACATGAAGAATGGCGTGGGTGACCTGTGGCGTTGGAAAGGCGGCAAATCCCGTCTGGTGGAAGCAGGCATCAGCAATGTCGATATCCGCAGTGCAAATTCTGTGGTAATCTTGAAAAACTATAATTCCAAAACCGGCGTAGGCGACCTGTATTACAAAAAAGGAGCCGGACAGGCTGTTCCGGTAGATACCGGTGTATCCGGTATGATCAGGGTTGCACATGCATTAGATTGATGCACTGCATCGGAGGTGATTGGTTTGACTTGTAATGAACAACGGCAACAAGCAGAACAGGCAATGATGGCAAACGGTATTTCGGGAAAGTTTGCTGCCTGGATGGTGGGTCTTGCGCTACTCGGTATTACCGCTTTGATTGTATTGGGTGGTCTTCACACCCTTACCAAACCGGTAGAAAGTGTCAATCGTACATCGCACGGGGCGCTTTATGTAAAGGATAATCAACTGTATATGGCACCCAAAAAGGGAACACCTCTTGCGGTTGCACGTTTGCATGAAGATGCCGGTGCAGTTTCGGCATCGGATGTGGATATGGTAAAGATTACTGCAAACGGAAAGAAGCTCTTTTATGGAGCAAATGAGCAAAATGGTGCCTTTACTCTGTATACCTGCCCCACAAAAGAAATTGCTACCGGGCAGCAGGTAGTTTCGCAGGAAGTCACCGCATTTTCCATAGAGGATTTTGGCAATTTCGTTGTGTTTTCCCGTGGTGGTGCGCTCTTTTATACCGACGGGGAGAAGGAAATGGAGATTGCTCCTGCGGCAGCCGAATTTGCTGTGGGTGGCGATCGAAAAACAGTGGTGTATACTGTTTACGCAGAAGACGGTACTTTTTCACTCTATCGCTGGCATTGTTCAAATGGGGAGTTGGAGTTGATTGACACCAGTATCACCCGTATGGCTTGTGAGTTGCGTATGACGGACAACCTGTTTTATTGCAAGGATGGCGCGCTTTGGGTTGCAGATGCCAAGGGTAGAAAACGTACCTTGCTTGACGGCGTGGGAGCGCAAGGCAGCACGGACCGAAAAGGTGAATATTATTATCAGTTGGAAGGACAAGGGAACGATACCCTTTGCCGTTACACTGTAAAGAACAATAAACTGGATAACCGCAAGGTTATTACTACCGGCATCCATACATTTTCCATTGGAAGCGGTGGCGTGGTCATGGAGGGAGGGAATGTTGATACTCCTCAGTTGTCGTTGTATAACGGGAAGAAAATCTATCAGGTATCCGAGCGTACGGCAAGCGGTCAGTATGCATTCTGGGGAAGCGACCTCTATTTCCTGGATTGGTATGATGGTGCGCAAGGCGGAACGCTTACCCGTTTTCGCAGAGGAAATAAAAAGGCACTGGATACCGGTGTGGTGTCGGTTGATCCGCTTGCAACCAAGAGGATTGTTTACTTAAAAACCAATGGCGAGCTGTATGAGAGCGGAACGCGTAAAACCCGTCGGATTGACATGGGTGTACACGCTATCTGTCGTCCTGAGCATCTGCCGGGTGTATAAAAATCACAAAAGAAAAGAGGGGTTTTATGGAAGAAAAAAGAAGTACATTTTCAGGTAAGTTAGGCTTTGTTCTCGCTGCTGCAGGCTCTGCAGTAGGGTTGGGGAATATCTGGCGTTTTCCCTATCTGGCTGCAAAATATGGCGGCGGTATTTTCCTTCTGGTATATTTGATTCTGGTGGTAACTTTTGGTTATGCACTGATGATCACCGAGACTGCAATTGGCAGAAAAACGGGATTGAGTCCCATCGGTGCGTTTCGAAAGTTAAGTAAAAAATTCACCTTCGTGGGTGTGATTGCGGCGTTTGTTGCATTCCTCATTTTGCCCTATTACTCGGTGATCGGTGGTTGGGTGCTCAAGTACTTGACGATGTATATCACCGGAGGTCATGCTGCAGTGGCAGATGGAGCGTTCTTTGGCAATTATATTTCTAAGCCGGTAGAACCCATCGTCTGGCATTCCATCTTCCTACTTGCCACCTTTATCGTAGTGGTGCGTGGTATCAAGGGCGGTATCGAAAAGGCAAGCCGTATCATGATGCCGGTATTGGTGGTATTGGCAATTATCATTGCCGCATACTCGGTTACCCGTCCGGGCGCAATGGAGGGCATCAAGTTTTATCTCCTTCCCAATTTTGCGGATTTCTCATCCCAGACGGTGCTTGCAGCACTCGGACAGATGTTTTATTCCATGTCTCTTGCCATGGGCATCATGATTACCTATGGTTCCTACCTGCGTAAGGAGGATGATTTGGAGCAATGTGTATCCCGTATTGAGATTTTTGACACCGGAATTGCCATCTTGGCAGGTCTCATGGTAATCCCTGCCGTGTTTGCTTTTTCGGGCGGCAAGGCAGATGCGGTTAACGCAGGACCCGGGCTGATGTTCCAGACCATTCCCAAGGTATTTGAGGCAATGGGACTTTCCACTGTGATTGGCGTGTTGTTCTTTGCGTTGGTGCTTTTTGCGGCGCTGACCAGCTCCATCTCGCTGATGGAGGCGGTGGTATCGGTCATCTGCGACCAGTGGAAGGTTTCCCGTACCAAATCATGTGTGATTGCGCTCATTCTGGCAGTTGTACTGGGGATTCCCTCGTCGCTCGGATTTGGTGTGTGGAGCAAGATTTCCATCACCACTGCATCGGGTGCCTCCATGAGCATACTGGATATGATGGATTTCATCACCAATTCGGTGCTTATGCCCATCACCGCGCTCATCACCAGTATTGTTGTGGGCTATGTCATCAAGCCGGCGGTCATTTCGGAGGAGGTACGTCTTTCTTCTCCCTTCAAACGCGAATGGCTGTTTTTGGTAATGACCAAGTACATTGCCCCCATTTGTATCGTTGCAATTCTGGTAAGCTCGGTGCTCAATGCATTTGGTTTGATTACCCTTTAATTTCCCCAAAAAGAAAAGGTTGAACGAAAATTCGTTCAACCTTTTTTGTATGTTTGAAAAAGATATTACACACCAGAATATGCCGAGAATCCGCCATCAATGGGGAGAATGATACCCGTTACAAATCCTGCTTTGTTATCATCGAGCAGAAATTCCACCGCACCGTTTAGGTCGGCTGGAGTGCCAAATTTCTTCATGGGGGTATGGGTAAGAATTTTATCCGACCGCGGGGTTAAACTCCCGTCCGGATTGGTGAGCAGGGTGCGGTTTTGCTCGGTCAGGAAAAAGCCGGGCGCAATGGCGTTTACACGGATATTCACCGGTGCAAAATGCACTGCCAGCCACTGTGTAAAATTGGAAATGCCAGCTTTTGCGGCACTGTATGCCGGAATTTTGGTGAGTGGTGTGTAGGCGTTCATGGAAGAAATATTCAAAATGCTTCCGCCCTGTTTTTTTACAAGATGCTTTCCAAACACCTGAGTGGGAATGAGGGTACCCATGATGTTCAACCCAAACACAAACTCAAACCCTTCCTTGGGCAGGTCAAAAAACGAAACTGTGTCGGGGTTGTCCATATCCTTCAGGTCAAATACCTCGTTGGTGGTGCTGGCTTTCGGACTGTTTCCGCCTGCACCGTTGATGAGGATGTCAAAATCGCCAAACGCGTCAATTACCGTTTGGTATGCCTTCTGGGTGCTGCTCTGGTCGAGCACATTGCACTCCACACCGATTGCGGTGCCACCATCCTTGGTAATAGAATCTGCGATCTGGTCTGCACGCTCCTTGTTTAAATCCAGCAGGGCAACTTTTACACCGCATTTACTCAAACCTCTGGCAAGTTCGCCGCATAAAACGCCGCCACCGCCGGTGATAACCGCTGCTTTACCTTTCAAAAATTCGCTCATGGCATGATGCCTCCTTCAAAAAGATAGTATTAGTATATCCCAAACCAACAGGAAAATCAAGGGTTTTTGATACGTTATATTTTTAACAGGTTTTTTAAATCCCACACACCAGCATTACTACAAGGGCGGCAAGGGTGGAGCACACCGCAACCGTGAGCAGTGACCTGCCAAAATATGCCGTTACCACTGCAACAATCAGCCCTGCACTTGCCGAGTAGATGTCGCCGGTGGCGTCCAAAATGGCAGGAAAGGTCATGACCGCCAACACCGCATAGGGGATGTAGCTTAAAAAGGAAAGCACAAATCTGGATTGGATTTTGCGGCAAAGGAGCAGGGGCAATGCTCTTGGAAGATAGGTAACCAATACCATAATCAGGATACAAATCGCAATTCTATTCATGGGCGGTTTCCTCCTTGATGGGAAACAACAACGCGCCTACCGTTGCGGCAATGAAAGATGCAATCAGGATTGCCCAACCTGATGAGAGCAGGTTTAACCCAGGTGTGTAGGTAAGAATACAACTAAGCACTACTGCGAGCAGCACCACTGTGAGAACAGGTCGGGATTTTTTTGCAGGCGGTATCACAATTGCCACAAACATACCATAGATGGCAATTCCCATGGCATTTTGTGCGGCAAGCGGCAAAAACCCGATGGCATATGCACCCAATGCCGTGCCCGCGGTCCATCCCAGAAAGGGTCCTGCAATCAGCCCCAGTAAAAAGGAGAAGGTAAGCGGATGCGTTGTGGTTGCCGCCAATGCAAACACCTCATCGGTGACGCCAAACGATACCAGGGCACGCTTGCCCACCTGCATCCGTGGGTCGATTTTTTGGGACAGTGCCAAAGACATAAGCATATAGCGGATATTGATGATGAGTACCGTGATCGCAATTTCCAGATAGCTTGCGCCTGCCAGAATCATGTTGGTTCCAGCAAATTGCCCTGCGCTGGTAAGGTTGGTTGCCGAGATAATCACCGATACCAATGGCGATAACCCGTTTCGCACCACTGCCGAGCCATATGTAAAAGATACCGGCAGGTAGCCCAGCATCACCGGGATGCCCAGGCGAAATCCTGCACAAAACTCTTTGGTTAATGGTTTCATATGCATTTGCTCCTTTTGGGAAAAATCATTTTTATCATAGCACAAAAAAACAGATGGGTCAAGGGCGGACGCGAGTTTTGTGATTCGCATCTGCGGCAATGTCTGGTCATATTTCACCGCTTGTCCGAATACAATGGAGATAACACAACATAATGGGAGGAAATGCGGATGACAAATAACTCAAAACACGCAGGACTCACCCGGGCACAGGCACATGAACAGTTGCTCCGGGGAGGCTACAATGAGTTGGCAAGCAGTAAAAAAACATCCCGGGCGGGGTTGTTTTTGGAACAGTTTAAGGATGTGCTCACCCTTACCCTTATTGGTGCAACCCTGATCTCGTTTTTTCTGGGTGAGGTGTCGGACGGGGTTGCCATACTGGTCATTCTACTCATCAATGGTATTTTGGGGTTTGTGCAGGAATACAAAACAGAAAAGTCCCTGGAGGCACTTGCCGAGCTTTCTGCCCCCATGTCAAATGTAATGCGTGACGGTGAGCAGATAAAAATCCCTTCACGCGAGGTGGTTGTAGGAGATATTGCGGTGCTGGAGGCTGGTGATCGGGTTTGTGCCGATTGCCGCATGGTGGAGGGGACCAATGTCGAGGTAAATGAATCCATCTTAACCGGCGAATCGGTTGCGGTGGAAAAGAGTCTGCAGGGTGACAACCAATTGTATATGGGTACATCCCTCACGGTGGGGAGGTGCCTGGCAGAGGTTACCGCCATCGGTATGGCAACCCGTATGGGGCAGATTGCGCATATGCTCAAAACCACCGGTGGTTCTGTTACCCCCTTAAAACGCACCCTCAATAAAATCGGTAAAGAACTGGTGCTCATCTGCTTTGGCGTGTGCGTGCTTATTTTTGTGGCAGGCATTTTTCACGGGCAAACGGTATATGATATGTTTTTTGCGGCGGTAAGCCTCGCTGTTGCAGCGATTCCCGAGGGTCTTCCTGCGGTGGTAACGGTGGCGCTTGCCATCGGGGTGGAACGGATGCTCAAACGAAATGCACTGGTGCGGAAATTGCCTGCCGTGGAAACGCTGGGAAGTACCAATGTGATTTGTACCGATAAAACGGGTACGTTAACCGAGAACAAAATGACGGTACTTGAGGTATGGTGTGGTGGCCGTACAGTTGAGGTGAGTGGAAACGGGTATCAGTTGGAGGGTAATTTTACCATAAACAATATGCCGGTTTCTCCCGCTGCGGATGATACACTGTCCCGTTTGCTCCTGTGCGGATATCTGTGCAATAACACCATTTACCGAAAGGGAGAGCTTACCGGCGATCCCACCGAAATTGCACTATATGTTGCGGCAAAAAAGGCAGGGATTTCAAACGATTATCCGGTGGATTTTGAACGGCTTGCCGAACAACCGTTTGATTCGGCGCGAAAACGAATGAGTGTTGTTTGCAAAAATTCCAAGGGCGAAATTTGGGTATTTGTCAAGGGTGCGCCGGATTCTGTTTTACCTCGTTGCACCAAAAAAATCATGTCGGGCAGTGCGGTGGATTTTTCTCAACAATCGGATGCACGAAACGCAAATGACCGCATGACCGCCAAGGCACTTCGTGTGTTGGGCTTTGCCTGCAAACGGATAGAAGGAGATTGGAGAGGATACACCTGCGAGCAATTGGAGAGCGGTCTTACCTTTCTTGGATTACAGGGAATGATGGATCCGCCCCGCGCCGAGGTAAAGGGCGCAATCGCGGCGTGCTATGCTGCAGGAATTGAGCCGGTAATGATTACCGGGGATCACAAAAATACCGCCCGTGCTATTGCGTTGGACCTAGGATTCAAACACAGGAAAGAACCCATGGAAGGCGCAGAAATTGCGGCACTGACCGATGACGCCCTTGCAGATGCGGTGGTGGGTGTCAATGTATTTGCACGGGTATCGCCTCTGGACAAATTGCGTATTGTCCGTGCATTCAAACGGCGTAAGAATATCGTTGCCATGACGGGCGACGGGGTGAACGATGCACCCTCTCTCAAAGAGGCGGATATCGGCATCGCCATGGGTGAATGTGGCACGGATGTTGCCAAAGAGGCGGCGGATATGGTGCTTCTGGATGACAATTTTTCCACCATTGTTGCCGCGGTGGAGGAGGGGCGGATGATTTTTGACAATGTGCGGAAATTCATCCGTTATCTGTTGGCGTGCAATCTTGGTGAAATACTCATGATGGGCGCGGCAGCATTTTTGGGTATGCCCCTTCCGCTCATCCCCATTCAGATTTTGTGGCTCAATCTGGTTACCGATGGACTACCTGCACTGGCGCTGGGCATCGACCCACCGGATGGGGATATCATGCGCAGAACTCCACGAAAAAGTGATGAATCCATCTTTTCGCATGGTCTGGGTGGGGGGATTGCGGCATCAGGTCTTATCATCGGTGCAAGTGCACTGGTGGCGTTTGCCGTGGCACGCATCATGTCGGGTGACCTTGCAGTAGCACGGACGGTTGCCTTTGCCACACTCATTTTTGCAGAGCTCATTTTTTCCTTTGAATGTAAGAGCGAATACAAAAGTCTGCTGCACATCCGCCTGATGGATAATCCGTCTCTGGTTGCGGCGGTGGTTGGGTCCTTCCTGCTTACACTGGCAGTCATTTATTTTCCGCCGTTAGCAGGGGTGTTTGGCACGGTACCCATCGGTGCAAAACTGTGGTTGCCGGTACTGGGATTGGGGCTTGCCGAACCTCTGCTCAATACACTTCTGCTCGGCAGGGGCAAGGAAAAGAAATATCTCATCCGATAATGCTTGACATACATAGATGCTCGATGTATAATATACATAGATAATCTATGTATGAGGAGGGGAACCAGTGATAGGAGATAAGGGAATGATGGGTGGCAGCACGCCCATGATGTTGCTTTCACTACTGGAGGAGAAAGAACGCTACGGATATGAAATGATTCGCGAGCTGGAAGAACGCTCCGAGCAGGCGTTTCGTTTCAAGGAGGGAACCCTTTATCCCGTTCTGCACCGGATGGAGAGCGCAGGGTTGGTAGAGGCATACCTCAAAACGGGGGAAACGGGCAAAAGCCGTCGCTATTATCGTATTACCAAAAAAGGACGGGCGGTACTTGCCGATGAGAAAAAACAGTGGGAAAAATTCTGTGGTTCGGTAGAACGGGTCATTGGGGGTGCCGTTCATGCGCATGGATGAACAACGGCAGTACATAGAACTGGTTCTGTCACGGGTGCGGTTTCGGTTTGACCATGCAAAAATACGGGATGAACTGCAGGCGCATCTGGAGGATGCGACCGAATGGTATTGTAATGGTGGAATGGCTCCGGATGCGGCAAATCGCGCGGCGATTGCTTCTATGGGGGATGCACAGGAGGTGGGAAGGGCACTCGACCGTGTGCATCATCCGCTGATTGGTTGGCTTTGGCGGGTGAGCAACTGGTTGGTGCGCATTCTTGCAGTGTGTTGCATTGTTACCTTGCTGACCGGAATGGGGTCATTGTTTTCCAGACCCATCAGCCGGCGCGACCGAAATGCAATGGAACGCATCATCCCGGTTGACAGGACGGTCGAGATGGATGAACGGGTGTTGACGTTTGATGAATTGCTATGCGATGATACAGGAAAATTTTACCTCACCTATCACCATTACAGTAAACGATGGCTTGGGTCGGGGTGGTCGCTCGGTACAGTTGGCGAGATTTCCGATGGAGAGGGGAATGCGCTTTCTGCTATCTCACGAGGAGAAAATGGCGGTTGGATTTGCTATGGTGTGGTATCCGGTGATTTGCCCCAAAGTGATACGCTTGTGCTGACTTATGATAGATTCGGGAGATACTATCAGATTGTTATTCCACTGGAGGGAGGGGGCACACAGTGAAACGGCTGAAAAAAACACTGGTAAACGCAATTGCCATTGCGTTGATGGGGTTTGTGCTCATGTCTGCAAACGGCTTGTTTTTCAGTGCCGAATCTGCCCATCGTGCCAGTGAAAGCGGATTGCACTACGGTCCCAGTGAGGTGGTACATGTGCAGGATTTTGGAGGCGTGCGGCACTTTTTGTGCCGATATGATTCCCTCATCTCGTGCGATACCATTCATCGGACGCTTGGAATATTCTGGCGTAAGGGAAATCATAGTTTTGGATATTTGTTTAAAGAAGATAAACCCATGGATTGTATCTGGGATAGTGCACTGGATAAAGGGAAGATATACGGCAAGGTGCAGGATGCACGCATTGTCCGCATCGAGGCAACCTTGTCGGATGGGCAGATTTTGCAAACAGATCGGTTTTACGATGGACTTTTCCTTTTGCTCTGGGAGGGCAAGGGGGTAAATCCCGAAATGGTCAGGGCATATGACCAAAATGGTGCGGTAATTGCACACAGAGATTTTCCGTAATTTTTGAATATCCTATCATAAACTGCCGTGCAGGGCATATCCTTGCACGGCAGTTTGTATAAATTTTCTAAAATTGCATGTTTACCCCTTGAAAAAATTTTTTACTTCATTTATAATAAAAGCAAATGCAAAAATTTCTCTTTCAGAAAGGATATAATGATATGTACAGTACCGAAGAAATCAGAAAAAGAGACCCCGAGATTGCTGCTGCCATCGAGAGTGAGGTAAATCGTCAGCGCAGCAAAATTGAGCTGATTGCCAGCGAAAATTTTGTATCCAATGCAGTAATCGAGGCAATGGGTACCCCGCTTACCAATAAATATGCCGAGGGTTACCCCGGCAAGCGTTATTACGGCGGTTGCGAGTGCGTAGACGTGGTAGAAAATCTCGCCATCGAGCGCGCAAAGAAAATTTTTGGCGCAGAGCACGCCAATGTTCAGCCCCACTCGGGCGCACAGGCAAATATGGCAGTATTTTTTGCCTGCCTCAACCCCGGCGACACCGTACTGGGCATGAACCTGTCCCACGGTGGTCACCTCTCTCACGGCAGCCCGGTTAATATGTCGGGTAAATACTTCAACATTGTTCCTTATGGCGTAGAAGAGGAAACCGGTCGTATCGACTATGACAAACTCCGTGAGCTGGCACTCGAGTGCAAGCCCAAGATGATTATTGCAGGTGCAAGTGCATACTCCCGCACCATTGATTTTGAGAAATTTTCCGCCATTGCCAAAGAGGTGGGCGCATACCTGATGGTAGATATCGCACACATCGCAGGTCTGGTTGCAGCAGGATTGCATCCCAATCCGGTTCCCTATGCAGACTTTGTTACCACCACCACCCATAAAACCCTGCGCGGTCCCCGTGGCGGTCTGATTCTGTGCAAGGAAGAGCATGCCAAGATGATCAACAAAGCGGTATTCCCCGGTATTCAGGGCGGTCCGCTCATGCACATCATCGCTGCAAAGGCAGTTTGCTTTGGTGAGGCACTTACCGATGAATTCAAAGCATACCAGACTCAGATTGTCAAAAATGCCAAGGTACTTTCCGAGGCACTCATGGCAAAGGGCTTTACCATCGTATCGGGTGGTACCGATAACCATCTGATGCTTATCGATGTACGCAATACCGGTCTTACCGGAAAAGAAGCAGAGCATATGCTGGATGAGGTTGGCATCACTGCAAATAAAAACACCATCCCGTTTGACCCCGCAAGCCCGTTCATTACCAGCGGTTTGCGTATCGGTACACCGGCAGTTACCTCCCGTGGCATGAAGGAGGAGGACATGGAGGAGATTGCAACTCTGATTGAAATGACCCTCAAGTCCTATGATGAAAAGGCAGACGAAGTGCGTGCACGGGTTGCGGCACTGTGTGAAAAATATCCGTTGTATCAGTAAAACCTATTTTGCGCACGCCCATAGCCGGCGTGCGCGCTTTGTATATACCAAAAGAAAGGGGAGGTGAAGGCATGATTGCACCGCTTGCAGACCGTATCCGTCCACAGACCATCGACGAGGTGGTGGGACAGCATCATATCATCGGTGAGGGAAAACTGCTATCCAATATCATTGGCGGCAGGGATATTCCCAATATGATTTTTTTCGGTCCGTCCGGCACCGGAAAAACCACTGTTGCCAACATCTGTGCAAAGGTGAGCGATAAAACCCTCTATAAACTCAACGCCACAAACGCCTCCACCAAGGACATCAAAGAAATTGCCGACAATCTGGATTCCTTCCAGAATCGCGGCGGCGTTTTGCTATATCTGGACGAGATACAGAATTTTAATAAAAAGCAGCAACAATCCCTTTTGGAATATATCGAAAATGGCAGAATCACCCTCATTGCCAGTACCACCGAGAATCCGTATTTTTATGTGTATAACGCCATCCTGTCCCGTTGCACGGTGATTGAATTCAAGCCCATTGATGAGGAGGATATCGAGCGTGCAGTACGGCGTGGGGTGGAGATGATTTGTGCCGATTATCCGGACAAATCCATCACCTTTGACGAGGATGCCATCCGGCATATTTCGTATGCCGCATTCGGTGATGTGAGAAAATCGCTCAATTCGGTGGAAATGTGTGTCAAATCCCGACTGTATGTAGATGGGGGCGACATCCGCATCACCCTGCAGATTGCCCAGGAGGCAACTCAAAAATCTGCCTTCTTTTTCGATAAGGACGGCGATAGTCACTATGATGTGGTCAGTGCTTTTCAAAAATCCATCCGTGGCTCGGATCCGGATGCGGCAGTGCATTATCTGGCGCGGCTGATTGAGGGGGGCGACCTGCCCTCGGTGTGCCGACGTCTTATGGTAACGGCGGCAGAAGATATTGGCCTTGCCTATCCGCAGGCAATTTCTATCACAAAATCCTGTGTGGATGCGGCACTACAACTGGGGCTGCCCGAGGCGCGCATTCCGTTGGCAGATGCGGTGATTATGCTTGCCTGCCTGCCAAAATCCAATGCGGGTATTTGTGCCATCGACGATGCTTTGGCAGATATCCGTTCCGGACGTGCCGGCTCGGTGCCCGACCATTTAAAGGATGCACATTACAGCGGTGCAAAAAAACTTGGTCATGGCACCGAATACAAATATCCCCACGCCTATCCCAATCATTATGTGCCCCAGCAGTATCTCCCGGACACCTTAAAAGATAAGGTCTACTACCATCCCGGCAACAATAAGACCGAGGATAGTTTCCGTGCATATCAGGAACATTTGAAGGGAAAGACAAAGGAGTGAGCGCATGAAACTCTATACCGGCATGGGGGATGGCGGCGAGAGCAATCTGGTCTGCAAAAAATGTGTGTCTAAGTGCGATGCGGTGTTTGACCTGTTGGGCGATCTGGACGAAAGCAGTGCGGCACTATGTGCGGCGGCAACCTTTATCACAGATGGCATGGTGGAGTGCGATATTGCATTTTTGCAGGAAATTTTAATTGAAATGGGTGGCGTGGCGGCAGGTGCGACAGTATCCTTGCCCGCGGATGTGGTGCATCGTCTGGAAGAGAAAATCGATGTTTATCAGGCGAAAGCCGGCGGGTTTGAAGGATTTGTAACCTGTTATAAAACCCGTGGTGCGGCGATGGTGAACCTTGCCCGTGCAGTGGTGCGCCGTGCCGAACGTTCGGCAGTGGGGTGTTGTTATGGAGGGAAATCGTTACAAATCACACTTAACCGGATGTCGGATTTATTGTTTGCTATGAGCACATACCTGGAAAAATCCGGTGTGTGAGTATATATAAATGGAAGGAGTATTTCAAAATGGAACAAATCAGAGTGGCAATTGCAGGCTATGGAAATTTGGGACGGGGTGTGGAACTTGCCATTTCCCAGAACAAAGATATGGAACTGGTGGGGGTATTCACCCGCCGTGGCCCCGAGGGAGTACAGACTGCATCAGGCGTTCCGGTATATCGTATGTCGGATGCCGCATCGCACGCCGATGAGGTGGATGTGATGATTTTGTGCGGCGGCTCGGCAACCGACCTTCCCGAACAGGGACCGGAACTGGTAAAACTTTTCAACACGGTGGACAGTTTTGATACGCATGCCAAAATCCCTGAATATTTTGAAACAGTGGACGAGGCGGCAAAAGCGGCAGAGCATATTGGATTGATTTCGGTGGGCTGGGACCCCGGTCTGTTTTCTCTGCAACGCCTTTTGTTTGAAAGCGCTTTGCCCGAAGGCGAAACCTATACTTTTTGGGGCAAGGGCGTCAGTCAGGGACATTCGGATGCCATTCGCCGTGTGGCAGGCGTGAAAAATGGCATTCAGTATACCATTCCGGTGGAAAGTGCCGTAGATGCTGCACGCAGTGGTGACAACCCTACCCTTACCACCCGTCAGAAGCATCTTCGTGAGTGCTTTGTGGTTGCCGAAGATGGGGCAGATAAAGCACAGATTGAGCAGGAAATCAAGTCCATGCCCAACTATTTTGCCGATTATGAAACCATTGTGCATTTTATTACCGAGGAAGAGTTAAAGCGTGACCACAGTGCCATGCCGCATGGCGGATTTGTCATCCGCGGCGGTGGAACGGGTGAGGGCGGAAAGACTCGTCACGTTATGGAATTTTCCTTGAAACTGGAAAGCAATCCCCAGTTTACCTCCAGTGTACTGGTAGCATATGCCCGTGCGGTGTACCGCCTTGCACAAAAGGGCGAAACCGGCGCACGCACGGTATACGACATTCCGCTCGGCGCACTTTCTCCCAAAAGTGCAGACCAGCTTCGTGCACAGATACTTTAATCATCAAAAAAACAGTGCAAACCCATCGGTCTGCACTGTTTTTATCTTTTAACCATAAATCTTTTCATATCGCTCCATGGCGTCATGGATTATCGAAATCGCTTGATCAGGACCATTTACCTCATCCACTGCAGTCTGCTTGTTTTCCAACTCTTTATACACCGAAAAGAAATGCCGCATTTCCTCAAAAACGTGTTGTGGCAGTTGGGAAATGTCGGTATATACGTTATAGGTGGGGTCGCTGTACGGGATGGCAATGATTTTTTCGTCATTTCGCCCGTTGTCAATCATGCGAATCAAGCCAATCGGATAGCCACGTACCAGTGTGAGCGGGTCAAGCGGCTCGGAACAGAGCAGTAATACATCCAATGGGTCATCATCTTCACCAAGTGTGCGTGGAATGAACCCGTAATTTGCAGGATAACGGGTGGAGGTATAGAGAATGCGGTCAAGAATAATGAGACCGGTCTCCTTGTCCAGTTCATACTTTTTCTTACTGCCCGATGGAATTTCAATTACCGATATAAAATCGGTCGGCGTGATGCGGGTCGGGTCAATGTCGTGCCAGATGTTCATACATATTCGCCCCTTTCTTTTCGATACAGTATAGCAGAAAATTCATTATATAGCAAGGGGAAAATGCAAATATATTTGAAAGAAAAATAATCCTTTCCTTTTTATTGAAATTGTGTTATACTATCTGCGTATGTAATTTTGTAATGCGGAGGATTTTAAATGCTTTGTATTTTTGATTTGGACGGCACTCTGGTCAACTCCATTGCAGATCTTGCTGATAGCTGCAACCGTTCTCTTGCAAAACGCGGATACCCCACCCATGCGGATGAGGCATATTATGTGTTTGTGGGTGACGGTATCCAAAAAACCATCGAACGTGCCCTGCCTGAAGAGGCGCGTACCGATGCAATTATCGATGAAATCAAGGAAGAATTTGATGCGTATTATCCCCATCATCTGGTGGATAAAAGCCGCCCGTATGATGGAATCAAAGAACTGCTTTGTTCGTTAAAAAAACGAGGCGAAACAATCGCAGTGCTTTCCAATAAAGCAAACGAATTTTCCAATCAGGTGTGTTGCGCCCTGTTTGATGAGGGTACCTTTGACCTGGTTTGCGGTATTGGTGGAGAGATTGCCGCCAAACCATCTCCTGTGGGAATTACCCATATTTTAAATACCTTCGGCATGGATGCAGGCGAGGCGGTGCTCATCGGTGATACCAAAACGGATATTGCCACCGCCAAAAATGCGAATATCCGTTGCGTTGGTGCGGTGTGGGGCTTTCGTGACGAGGCAGAGCTTATAGGCGCAGGTGCAGATGTGCTTGCCGCCACGCCGTCGGATGTGATTGATGCACTTCAAAAAATTGGTTTTTGACAAAAAGGAGAATGAGATATGCTTTATACAGCAGCCTTTTCCAAACTGATTGAAACATTCCAGAAAATGCCCGGAATCGGGCATAAAAGCGCGGTGCGAATCGCATATTATATTCTGTCCTTGTCAAACGAGGAGGCAGAGGATACCGTACGCTCTATTTTGGAGGCAAAGCAGAAAATCCGCTATTGCCCCATTTGTCAGAATTTAACCGAAACCGAGCCGTGCGAGATCTGTTCCAATCCCAAACGTGACGATAGTGTCATCTGTGTGGTGGAGCAACCCAAGGACGTTATCGCCATGGAAAAAACACGGGAATATTTTGGGCGTTACCATGTGCTTCACGGGGCAATTTCTCCCATGGATTCGGTTGGACCAGAGGATTTAAAAATCAAAGAATTGCTTGCCCGACTGCAATCGGGTGAGGTAAAAGAGGTCATTATGGCAAATAATCCCAGCATTGAAGGAGAGGCAACTGCCATGTATCTGTCCCGCCTGCTCAAACCTCTTGGCATCAAGGCAACCCGTATCGCATATGGCATTCCGGTAGGTGGCGATCTGGAGTATGCTGACCAGGTAACCCTTGCCAAAGCGCTGGAGGGCAGACGGGAAATTTAATCTGTATGCATATCCACCCCCTCGTATTCATACACTGTACCGTATGCATGGCAGGAGGCAGTGGATATGGTTTGTTTTTTTACGCAGGGTAACGGCAAAAAGCCGTTGTTTGGTGCGATTGCGACGCAACCGTGCAATATATTGGGCGATTGCGCACTCCAAGTGGAATATTATGGAACCCGTTCCTACCGTGCAGTGGTGCGGAGATTGAAAAAACTGGGTGTTGATGGTGTGGCAATCACCGCCGACTTTCCCGAACAGTTCAAAAACGCCTTGGTTGATGCAGGGTTTGCGGTGTTTCACGGCAAAAAACTCATGGCATTGATGTTGCCGGATATGTTGCGTTCCTTGCAGAAAAATTACGGGTTGGACCCGTCGGTACCCATTGTGGTTTACGGAGATGCTTCTCAACCCCTTTGCCGCCGTGCGGTGTATGATGCGGTACAGTTTTCCCGTCAGGTGTGCCTGATGGGTTCCGGGCAAATGGCGGCGCAGGTACTTTCGGATGAGGTGCTGGAGATGACCGGGCAGACGGTTTCTCTGTGTGTGCCGCAAAAAGCGCATATGGCGGTATGGTGCGGCGTTCAGGGACAAGGTGCCTTGGTTTCGGTCAATCTGGGCGAAAAAGCCATAGATGGTGCCGTTAATACCATTACCCTTATCACTCCGGATGGCACACAATTGGATATGGCGATTGCCGAAGGAGTGCTTGGAGATGCCCTTACACCCGAAGCAATCGGACGGTCAGGATTAAAAATAAAATGTTTTGGTTGACAACATCTGTACATTTTATTATAATAATATGAATGGAAACATCTCGTGATAGACACGTTTTATCATAAATTGAAGGGAGAAAACGAAACAATGGTAGAAACAAAACAGGTGATTTTGACCCCGGAGGGACTCAAAAAATTAGAGGATGAAATCGAGTACCTCAAAACGGTCAAACGCAAGGATATTGCCGATAAAATCAAAGAGGCGCGTTCGTTTGGAGACCTGTCCGAAAACGCGGAGTATGATGCGGCAAAGGATGAGCAGGCAAAGATGGAACTTCGCATTGCGGAGATTGAAAAAATGCTCAAAAATGTGCGGGTGGTAGACCAGGCAGATGTAGATACCGATCAGGTTGGCATTTGCTCCCGTGTAAAGGTGCTGGATGTGGAATTTGACGAGGAAGAGGAATTTGTCCTGGTTGGCTCCACCGAGGCGGACCCGAATAAAAATAAAATTTCGGATGAATCTCCCATCGGCAAAGCACTGATGGGACATCGGGTAGGGGAAACGGTTGACGTGGAAACTCCCGGCGGCATGATTCAGTATAAAATTTTAGAAATCGGCAAATAAAAAGACGCATTACCAAAGAAGAAAGGAACGACTGCGATGAGTGAACAGATTCAGGAAATGGAATTAAATGAGATATTAAAAGTGCGTAGAGAAAAGCTTGCAGAGTTGCAGGCACAGGGACGCGATCCGTATATGATTACAAAATTCGAACGCACCCATTCCTCTGCACAGATTAAGGACAACTATACCGAGGAAGAACGCCAGCTTACCAAACGTGGCTCGGACGAGGTGGAAATTATCAAGGCAAAAATTTCCGCTATCGACGGGCAGACCGTTACGGTTGCAGGACGTATCATGTCCAAACGTGGCATGGGTAAGGTTGGTTTTATCCATATTGCAGATATGGAAGGGCAGATTCAGCTGTTTGTCAAAAAAGATGTGCTCGGCGAAGAGGAATATGAGCACTTCAAAAAGCTGGATATCGGTGATATCGTCGGCGCAACGGGTGAGGTATTCACCACCCAGACCGGCGAGATTTCGGTGCGTGCGGAAAATGTGACCCTGCTCACCAAGTCCCTCCAGCCCTTGCCCGAAAAATTCCACGGCATGACCAACACTGATTTGAGATACCGTCAGCGCTATATTGATTTGATTATGAATGGTGATGCACGCGATACCTTTATCAAACGTTCTAAAATCATTGCAGCCATCCGTAGCTATTTGAGTGGTCAGGGATTTTTGGAGGTGGAAACCCCCATGCTGGTTTCCAATGCCGGCGGTGCGGCGGCGCGCCCCTTTGAAACCCATTTCAATGCACTGGACGAGGATTTCAAACTCCGCATTTCTCTTGAACTCTACCTCAAACGCCTGATTGTAGGCGGTCTGGAAAAGGTGTACGAAATCGGCAGAGTGTTCCGTAACGAGGGTCTTGATACCCGTCATAATCCCGAGTTTACCCTCATGGAGTTGTATCAGGCATACACCGATTATCACGGTATGATGGATTTAACCGAAAATCTCTATCGTCATGTGGCGCAAGAGGTTCTGGGCACCACCAAAATTGTCTACAATGGCATTGAGATGGATTTGGGTAAGCCCTTTGAACGCATCACTATGGTGGATGCAGTCAAAAAATATGCAGGCGTGGACTTTAATGAGATTCATACCTTGGAAGAGGCGCAAGCCATTGCAAAGGAAAAGCATGTGGAGTTTGAAAAGCACCACAAGAAGGGTGATATCTTAAGCTTGTTCTTTGAAGAGTACGCAGAAGAACACCTCATCCAACCCACCTTTGTTATCGATCATCCCATCGAGATTTCCCCGCTCACCAAGAAAAAGCCCGAAAATCCCGAATATGTAGAGCGTTTTGAGTTCTTTATGAATGGTTGGGAAATGGCGAATGCTTACTCCGAGTTAAATGACCCCATCGACCAGCGCGAACGCTTTAAGGCGCAGGAAGAATTGCTTGCCATGGGTGATGAGGAGGCAAATACCACCGACGAGGACTTTATGAAAGCTTTGGAAATCGGTATGCCTCCCACTGGCGGTATCGGTTTTGGTATCGACCGTATGTGTATGCTCCTCACCGATTCTGCTGCCATCCGTGATGTATTGCTCTTTCCGACCATGAAAAGTCTGGACAAATAAAATCCAAAAGCCATGCGAAAGCATGGCTTTTTTTATGCTATAATCCTTTAATTGGTACAGAAAAAGGCAAGTTTTGACCTATTCGCTTTGTTGACAACAGTCGAATAATATGCTATATTACTACTATACAGGAAAACTGTAACGACAAATTTTATCCCATCTATTCCCAAAAACGCCAAGGAGGCAGAAAGATGAATGATATAAACCGGCTGTTCAGTTTTGAAAATATGTTTCACGATTTTGAACTGCACCTTGACGTGGGCGACTTGTTTCAAGTGGCAGAGGTTTCACTGGAGAAGGGCAGTGAATTTTTTGAACATAAACAGTTGTGCGACGAAATCACCTATGCTGTTTCGGGCGAGGCTCGAATCTATTCGGATAATGATTGCGAATTGCTCTCTGCCGGACAAATCCATTACATTCGCAAAGGGGTAAGCCATCGTATCGTGGTGGAGCCGGAAAACAACTTCCGCTATGTATGTGTGGGCTTTCTCCCCAATACCGAAAATGCCGATGTGGCAGCTTTTATTCGAAGTTCGGGAGAGAAGAACCATTTTGTCATCAGTGATAATGGCTATGTCAAACGCCTTTCCGAGCTGATGGTCCGTGAATTTTACAATTGCGATGAACAAACCGCCGATATGGTGGATCGGTTTATCGCCCAGATTTTGATTGTCATGACCCGTATTCTGAATAATAAATCGGAATCTTTTTATAGCCGCGAGAGCAAAAAAAGTGCCTCTCATGCCTTGTATAAGGTGCTCCGTTACATGGATAGTGAATATTTGCAGATTGAGAGTATCTCCCAGATTGCAGAGTCGCTTTCCTATAGTGAATACTACCTGTCCCACTTGTTTCGGGAAAAGATGGGAATTACCATGAAGGAGTATTTAAACCGGAAAAAAATCGCACATGCCATCGAACTTTTGGAACAGTGTGATTTAACCATTGAGCAAATATCGGACCATTTGAAATTTGCATCACCGCGTGTGTTTCGCCGTGTATTCAAACAGTATGCGGGTTGTGCTCCTTCTCAATATCGAAAACAGTAGCACCGCAAATTTTATCCCTCATAATCGCAACCAAACACATTGTCCTCCGTACCGACATTTGATATACTTTTCTTAAGAAAATGGGTGCGTGGACTTGTCATGAAGCTTCGCCCCGTGTATCAAATCAGGGCGGAGCTTTTTCGTCCCGGAAATATGGAGGATTTTTATGAAAATTGCAGTTATTGGTTGCGGTACCATCGCAAACAACGCACACATCCCTGCGTACATGGCAAATGAAAAATCAGAAATCAAATATTTCTGTGATATTCTTCCCGAGCGTGCCGAACAAGCGGTAAAAAAATACGGTTGCGGCGTTGCCGTTACCGATTACCGTGAGGTGCTGGCAGATGCAGAGGTTGAGGCACTTTCCATCTGTACGCCCAATAAAGTACATTCCGAGATTGCCATTGCGGCACTCAAGGCAGGCAAACATGTGCTTTGTGAAAAGCCTGCAGCGCATCGCTATGAAGATGCACTGGAAATGCAAAAAGCACAGCACCAAACCGGTAAAACATTAAATATCGGCGTGGTAAACCGATTTAATAAAAATGTAAATAAGCTCAAAGAGATGATCGATTCGGGTGCACTGGGCGAGGTTTATTATGTATATGTAAGCTTCCGTGCACACCGCAGTATTCCCGGTTTGGGCGGTGCCTTCACCACCAAGGATATTGCAGGCGGCGGCGTACTCATCGACTGGGGCGTACATTTTTTAGATATCGTCATGTATTGTTGTGGCGACCCCAAACCGCTCACCGCATCGGCAGAGCAGTTTTGTAAACTGGGTAATCCTATCAAAGACTATGTATATACCGATATGTGGGCAGGTCCTCCCGTTTTGAATGGCGTTTGTGATGTAGAGGAGGGTGTTAGCGGTATCATCCGCACCGACGGTCCCACCATCAACATCAACGGTGCATGGGCGCAAAATATCGGCGAGGATGAAATGTTTATCGACTTTGTGGGCACCAAGGGTGGTATCCGGTTGCAGTATGGAGCAGATTTCGTTTTCTATTCCACGCAAAACGGTATGCTTTCCACAACATCTTATCAGACCGCCGATTCGGCAATGTTTCAAAACGAGATTGACGCGTTTGTGGATTGTGTGGAGTCGGGTGAAAAGCTTCCGGCACACATTGATACCAATATCATCACCGCACAGATGATGGATGCCATCTATCGCTCGGCAAACGAGCATAAGGAGGTGGTGTTGTGAAAAAGATAGGTTTTATCGATTATTACCTGGATGAATGGCATGCAAATGAATATCCTGCCATGATCCGGGAACAGTCGGGCGGACGTTATGAGGTGTGCTATGCATATGGTCACATCGATAGTCCCATTGGCGGCATTACAAATAAAGAATGGGCGAAAAAGCATGGAGTGGAGTTGTTAGACAGCATCGAGGAAGTAATTGAGAAAAGTGATGTGCTGGTGGTGCTCTCGCCGGATAATCCTGAGATGCACGAAGAACTTACCGACCTGCCGTTAAAATCGGGTAAGCTGACCTATGTGGACAAGACCTTTGCTCCCGACAGGGAAGCGGCAAAACGCATTTTTGCAAATGCCGATGCAAACGGCACGGCGTGCTATTCCACCTCGGCACTGCGCTTTGCATCCGAACTGGATACCATCGACAAGGCAAAAATTCAAAAGATTTACTCGGAAGGGCCCGGTACATATGAGATGTATTCTATCCACCAGATTGAGCCGATTATCAAACTCATGGGTTGCCGTGTCAAACGAGTGATGGGTCTGGGCGATTTGAGCCATCCCTCTCTTATCATCGAGTTTGAAGATGGCAGATACGCCCAGCTTTATCAGGGTGAAGAACTGGACTTTTGCATCACGGTGGTAGATGGAGAAAACAAGGCAAGCAAATATCCCATCGAGTCAGATTTCTTCGGCGCATTCATTGCAAATATGCTTGCATTCTTTGATACGGGCGAAATCCCCGTACCGCATGAGCAGACAGTGGATGTCATCAGTGTCCGTGAAACGGGTATCAAAGCACTCAAAACGCCTTACCGGTGGTTGGACGTTTGATAGATATAGATAGCAAGTAGCAAGAAACGGAAAGAAAATGAGAAAAACTGAAAAAATTTAAGGAGGCAGTAAAAATGAAGAAAATTTTATCCGCAATCCTGGTAATGACAGTTTTATTCAGTAGTTTGGCAGGTGTTATGGTGGTGGGAGCAGCCTCCACCATCCCGATTGACGAGCAGTTTTCCTATACCGCAGATGTGGAAAATCCCACCACAACTGCACCGTTTAATGGTGGTGACGGCGTAACATGGACGGTACTTACCCCGGATTCCGCCGGTTACCCCGAGGGCGGTGACGGCAATGTATTGAAACTCACCTCTGCTGCCGATGCGGCCTCTACCGAATTTGAGTATGCCGTCAGCCGTGTGAGTAACGAGGTAGTTTCTCTGGAACTGCGTTTCTGGTGGGGTGCAGAAAAGAACTTTGATTTTGGATTTGGCAATAATCGTGGCCGCTTGAGACTTGATGGTACTACAGATGAATTCTACGGTGGTCATTCCAAGGGAACATCATTTAGAATTTCTTCCGGTTGGCATCAGTTCAAATTGTTGAGCATCCCCAACCCTGCAAACGGCAACGTATACGATTCCTTCGCTGCATATAAGTGGGATGGCACCAAGTATGTGTATCAGTCCACCTACACACCGCAGTATACATCTTCCGACCAGACCAAAATGGAAAAGCTGATGTTCAATGTGGCGGCAGGTCAGACCGTTTATGTAGACTGGATGAAAATTAATCGTGCCTATAATGCCCCCACCAACCTTTCATGGAACGGCAAAACCCTTACCTGGGAAGCAACAGGCGGTAATATCACCGGCTATGAGATTTCCCTTTATAAAAATGGCAGCCTGGTAAACACTTACACTGCAACCGACAAGAGCTATGATTTTTCGAACATCATCACCATGCCCGGCTCCTACACCGCAAAAGTTGTCACCAAGGGCACCTATGCTACCGATAGCCATTTGAGTGCGGCATCTCCGGCTTGTGTGATAGATAACTACCCCTATGCAGATGAGTTTACTGCATACACAACCGACAGTGCCTACACCGGTGCTCCTGCTCCCTTCTCGGGCGGTACAAGCAATACCTGGACCGTGCTCACGCCTTCCTCTGCAGGTTATCCCGAGGGTGCCACCGGTAATGTCATGAAAATCACCGGTACAGATGCAAACAGTATGTTTTACTATTCTTTGCCCGGTGATATCAATGTAAACAACTGTGCTTCTTTCGAGATGCGTGTATACTGGCCCAAACAGGGTGATTTCCGCCTTGGTTTTTCCAACCACCATTCGTATGTGAACTTCTTCCATTTATATGGTTCGGCAGATACCAATATGGGTACCGGAGTTTTCGCCTCCAATACCATCAATGCAGGCTGGCATCAGTTCAAATTTGTAGCAACACCTTCCCCGTCTTCCAGTCAGCCGGATGTAACGGTGTACAGCACCTATGAGGTATATAAGTGGGATGGCGAAAAATATGTTCTGGCAAAATCCGGTCTTGCTCCCAGATATACCACTCACGACCAGACGATAATTAATAAATTGCAGATGAGTGTAGCAGACACCCTCTACATCGACTGGATTAAGGCAAATGGTTACACCCGTATCACCCCTGCAACCCCGAATGCTCCTGCTGTAAACGGTGCAACCGTTTCCTGGACTGCAGTAGCCAATGCAGAGGCATATAAAGTAAACCTGTATAAAGGAGAAGAGATCATCCACTCCTACCATGTAACCGACGGCACCAGTGTGAATGCAAGCGAAGTGGTTTCCGCATTCCTAGCAGATTCCACTGCAACCTATACCGCAACCGTTACCGCTTTTGCTACTGACACTTATGGTGCAGAGTCGGAAAAATCCGCAGCATTTAACCTGAACGCACAAGATTACAAACGTGTCGCAAAAGTAATTGACTTTGAGGATGCCGAGGTTGGTACATCGCTGGCAGGCACTAACGCAAACCATACTGCAGTGGTGGTGAATGAGGCAAATTCCAATGGCGGTGGCAGAGGCAATGTACTTGCCATCAATACTTCCGTCGCCGGCTCGCCTTTTAGCCTGTTGGCAGGCACCGGCATCGCATTGCCCCGCACAGAGGCACATTCCTTCTCTGTGAAGGCGGATATCTACATTCCGCAGGGTGCAACTGCAGATACCGAGCTCATTTACACCGGTCACGCTGCCGGAAATCGTCTGGGTCAGTTCATTGCAAAACGTGAAAATCATGAAACCTATCCCGGAACGCTCATGTTCTATGCAAATAGCAACACCAGTGATTTCGGCGGCACCCCCATTTGCATTAGCGGATGGCATACCTTTGAGGTCATCTTCACCAAAGATGCTTCCACCGGAAAGTACGCAACCGGCGAATACTATTTTGATGGCGTAAAACTGGACACCCTGGATAAACCCACCGTTCGTCACACCGACGGCAGCGCATTCACCGACCTTTCCATCAACGGTACCGGCATCATGATTGATAATATCATTTTGAGTGACTATGGTGTGGAGGAACGCACCGTTTTAGCACAGCCTACCAATGTCTCCTTCGCAGATGGCGAACTGTCCTTCGCAGGCGCAGACGCAGTTCACACTGCATATTTGTATCGCGGCGGTAAGATTTACAGCACAAAAACCCTTCCTGCCGGCACCACCGAAGTGGATTTTTCGGCAGAGATTGCAGCAGGCGGCACTCGTGCACTTTACCGTGCAGGCGTTTGTGCAAAGGGTAACTGGACTACCACCGCAAACAGCGCAGAGGTTGTGGCGCCCGAGACCATGCATGGCGAGGGCTACCCCTACGAATTTGCAAAATATGTCATGAAAAATGGCAACAAGCTCACCGTGAGAGGTACCGTAACCCGTATCAATAATAACGAGGGCACCAATCTTGCGCTTCTCCTGCCTGTATACGATGGCGAAAAACTGGCAGGCATAGATATCAAAGACATTGACGCAGAAACTCTTGCAGCTTTGGGCGCAGGCGAAATCTTGTCGCTTACGGTTGATTTGGCAGACTTTACTGCACCTGCCGTCAAGATGATGACAGTAGAGTCAGTGACCAATCCCATTCCGCTCAATGCAATTGAACCCATTACAATCCCTCAGTAATAAGGAGTTTTCCCATGAAAAAAGTTCTCACATTTTTAATGATAGCAATCCTCACCGTATCGTCAGCATTTGCTGACGATACGGCTACTCCCTTGCAGGAGCCTGCATTGGAGCAATCCGTGGCATCCAATGAATTCTCGGATGCCAATACCGAACGTGCCTATCTGGTGCTTTCGGGCTATGGTGTGGTAAAAGGCTATCAGGACGGCACCGCCCGCCCCGAAAGTGATGTTACCCGTGCAGAATTTGCTGCCATGATTTGCCGGCTTATCGGCGTGGCAAAGGATGGCGCAGGTCAGCAGCGGTTTGGTGATGTGCCTGCCGATCATTGGGGTTGTGCCAATATCAACACCGCATATGATTTGAAAATTGTAGACGGCACCGGCGGAGGTATGTATGAACCGGATTCGGTCATCACCTTTTCTGAGGCATATAAAATGGTAGTTTCCGCACTGGGTTATAAAAACGCAGCGGTTGCACGCGGCGGTTATCCCGGCGGTTATCTGGCAGTCGCCGCAGAGTTGGGGCTCAATGAGCATCTTGGTGCATCCGATGGCAATGTGACCCGTGGGGATATGTTTCACATCCTCTACAATGCATTGGATGTAGATCTGATGTACAATACCTCCACTGATGGTACCGATTCGCATGTTTTTGACGGTCGTACACTCATTTATAATTTCCGTAATTCCCAGGGGATTCAGCTTTTGGAGGGTGTGGTCAATACCATTGGCAAATCTTCCATGGTGGGCATTTCCAACCTTGCGGATGACTGCGTGGAAATTGACGGTATTATATGCAAAACCGATCTTTCTTTAAATCCCTTTGCCTATCTTGGCAAACAGGTTATTGCCTTTGCAGATGTGAGCGACAGAGATGCTTTCGTGTTAAAATCCATCGCGCTCATGCCGGGCAAAAATGATGTCACCATAATCAATGCAGATGATATTATTTCCTACACCGATTACCGGTATAAAATCACAAATGAGCAGGGCAGTGAGGAAACCATCACGGTCGACCCCGCCGCCTGCCTGATTTATAACGGCACCGGTATTCAGGAGGTTACTTCGGACAGTTTTCTGGTCAATAACGGTACGGTTCAGTTGATTGACAATAACGGCAACGGCACCATTGATGTGGTGTTCATCACCGAATACCAGAGCTATGTGCTCCTGCAGGCAGATGTCATCAACAATCTCCTTTCTTTCCGTGGAGATAATGTGGTTTCCAAGCAGACCATGGATATCCAATACGAGGATAAGGACCGCAACTATTATTTCATCAACCACAAGGGAACCCATGAACCGTTGGACATCACCGATGCGGTTTCCATCATCGAGCGCGCACGCAAATGGGAGATGGAAGATATTTCCGAATTCAAACCGGGCGATATTGTAAACGTACTGTGGGATAATGCCCAAAATACCACCGTCATCATCCTTTCGGACAACAAGGTGGTGGGCAGAGCAAATTCGGTTGCCTATAACGAAGGCGAGATTGAGATAAACGGTACCCCGTATTCTCTCTTTGCCTACAGCGAAGGCAGATTTGCCGTTCCCTATCAGGATATTATCATGGACTATGATGCCACCTGGTATATCGATGTGTTTGGCAGACTCATCGGGGTAGATACCACCGAGGTCATGAGTGAACCCGTCGAGGGTGAAATTTCCGCACACGGCTATGCCTATGTGCTTGCCGCACAGAATCTGGGTATGAAGGGCATGGAGGTTCAGTTGCTGGAAGGTGTCAAGTTTGTACCCGCTGAGCCGGAAATTACGCTGGATCACAACCGCGAAGAGAAAATCACCGAGGTATACGCCGATGTGCTTACCGGCAAAAAGCCCTTTGTGGTAAAAGCAAAAGAAAATGTCCGTGTAAACGGTGTGAAAGCGGCAAGAGCCGAGGATGTTCCGCTCAATCAGGTGGTGGAATACTGGATCAACGAAAACGGCGAATTGTCCCGTATGGAATCCTTGGAAATCGGTCAGGGCAAATCCCTGCGTTATTACAACAGAAAATACAAAACCTTCTCCACCGGCAGCAACAACGGCGCGTTCATGGGCGATGATGACACCTTGTATTTTGTCATCCCGACCACTGCGCAAGACCCCGAAGATTATGAGATTAAGCTTCAGGTTATGGATGGTGCCCGCATCACCATACAACCATACGGCACAAAATATTTGTTCTCCAATGGTTGTCCGGTGGCGCTTGCGGCGGTTGTTTCCACCACAGCAGTAGCACATCAGGGCGGTATGCTGCGTGATTCCACACCGGCTACCATCATCACCAAGGTAACCAATATGCTCAATGAAAACGGAGTTGCCGTGCGTAAGGTTTACGGACTTACCAACGGTATGTACGAAGAATATCCCCTCCACGAAGATCTGCCCCAGTCGGCATTGTCCGACCTCAAGGTGGGTGCACTGGCACAGCTTTCGGTGGATGTGGACGGCAATATCGATAACTACCGCATGATTGCTTCCCTTGAAGACCTCAAAGGGGATACCCCCTGGTACAGAAGCGGTGCACGCGGTAAAACCGAGGTTGTATTCGGTAAGGCATATCATAAAGAAGAAAATGTGCTGGAAGCGGCCAAAAACACCATGGTAACCCGCCTGGATGTGGTGTATAAGGCAGACTACAGTGAAATCCGCAGCTACAATATTTCCGATGATATTACGACCAATTTCTATGTATATGAACGAAACAGCCGTGATGCAAACGGTGAGGCAATCGCACGACTTGCCGATCCGATCGACATCATCACCATCATGGAAAGCAGTGATTCTGCATCCGATGTGGTGGTACAACTGTGCTTTGGCGATGTAAAAACGGTTGTTATTCTCAAATAAGAAAACCACGTTCAATATATCAAGAAAAGGAAGGTGTTATCATGAAGAAATTAATTTCTGCAATTACAATTATAGCAATTCTTGTGGGGATGATGATATTTCCCGTTTCGGTAGGTGCATCGTCACTGGTGCTGGACGAACAGTTTTCCTCGCCCTATCCCTATACACCCGAGGAACCCAATGTCATGAGTAAAGGCCCCTTTACCGATAATAACGTCAGCACCTGGGAGGTGCTCACTCCTCGTTCGGAAGGGTATCCGGCAGGTGCCACCGGCAATGTAATGAAACTCACCGGTGCGGGAGGCAATGCGTATTATCCCTTGCCCTCTACCTCTTCCGGCGAGCCGGTTTCGTTTGAAATCCGTTTCCACTGGGATGCGGTTTCCGAAACGGTACTGGGTTTTGGCGATAACCTTGCCAGAATTTACTTCTTAACCAACGGTGTTATCCGCGGCGAGGGTACTAATCCTACTCATTCGGGCATCAATGCCGGTTGGCATCAGTTCAAATTTGTCAATGTTCCCAATCAATCGGGCGTATACAATACCTTTGATCTGTACAAGTGGGATGGTACCCAGTATGTGCAGGTGTTTGACGGTCTCACTCCCCGCTATTCCACCAGCGACCAGGTAAAGGTAACCAAGCTGCTGTTTGCCATTGGTGCAGGCACCACCATGTATGTAGACTGGATGAAGGTCAGTCTGGAAGAATCGGAGGAGGTTTCCAATGTACTGTCCGCTCCGGCAAATCTTGCATGGGATGGCAAGCAAATCAATTGGGATCCGGTAGAAGGTGCAACCGCCTATGAGGTAAACTTGTTAAAATCCGGCACGGTAGTTGAAAGCTACACCATTACGGCAGATAACAAAAGCTATCACTTTGGTGCCGATCTGGCACGCAATGGCGACGGCAGCTACACCGCCGAGGTGGTTGCCAAGGGAAAACCCCTCACCTCGGTAGACAGTGCTCCTGCCACAACAGGCGTATACAATTATGTATATGTTCCGCCGACGGTGCTCACCACACCTTCCAAGCCGGTGTGGTTCCGCACGGTGGTCAAGTGGGATGAGATTGCCAATGCAACCGGCTACCAGGTTACCATTTATAATGGCGATACCCCCATCAAGCAGTTTAAAACTGTGAAAAATGCGTATAACGCAGAGATGGAACTCTTTGATATCGGTAGCGGTCAATACTCCGCTGATGTCATCGCACTCGGTGACGGCGGCGATTTGTATGCAGACAGCGCACGTTCCGCACGAAGCGATGTATTTGAATATGTGAGTAACTTTGATGAACTCACGGTATTCTATGATACCTTTAATGCCGATACCGGATTTGTCCCGGGCGAAATTGATGTACAAAATGATGGACTATGGTATAGGACCACTAATACCGAAACCACCCTGGGCAACTACCTCATCGCCGATGCACCGGCAGATGACAGATGGGATGCAGATGGCTATGCCCTTCGCATTTTGGATGGTAGCGGTATCCGCCGTTCCTTCAATGCCAAGGGGACACTGGTATTTGAAATGCTCATGTATCCTTCCACCGGATCGGAAACCCAGTTCCGTATCAACAGTGCAACTGATGCACCAAACGGAAACCTGATCTTTAAAAACAATGTCATTTCTGCCCAGATGGCATCAGGCAGCATGACGGTTTGTGAAAACATGGTGGTGGATGCCTGGAATAAACTCAAGATTACCTTTGAACGTTCCCCCGGCAGCAGTGTGTATGATATTATGAATATGGAAGTAAACGGCATCCCTTATGAGGCGGCAATCCGTTTTGGTGCCGGTAAAATCGTTACATTCCATATCAACTGCCAAAATACCCCGGTGTATTTCGATAACTTCCGCCTGGGTGGTCTGCCTGCAGTAAGCGAACCCGAGCCGTTGGCAACCGGTGTTCGTATCTCGGGAGACGATTCGGGATTACTCCGCGGTAACTATGCATTTTTCAGTGAACTGGGTGCTACCGAGGGCGCAACCAGAGTGCAGTGGTATCGTTCCAACACCCAGCTCGGAACCTATACCCCTGTTTCGGGTGCTACCGATGTTACCTACAACATGGGTGAGGACGATCTGGGTAAATGGTTCCAGTTTGAGGTAATTCCGGTTGACCACAACGGTATCTATGGCGAGGCGGTTATCAGTGAACCGTATATGCACCGCTTCAAACCCTCTGCACAAAATGTGTGCTATACCGATGACGGTATCAAACTCACCGCATCCTATGTGTATACCGCATTTGACAGCTTCCGCGAGGGTGCCAGCAAATATCGCTGGCTCTATTGCGATACCAAAGACGGACAGTATATTCCCATTCCGGGTGAAACATCTCTTACCTACACTCCCACACCCCAGATGAGAAATAAGTATATCAAGTTTGAGGTTACCCCGGTTACCATTGAGGGTGTCAAGGGCGAAGCGGCATTGAGCTTGCCCAATGCACTCACCGCAGCAGGAAAAGAGCTCATGCTTGCCGCTTCCAAAGTCACCATGGAAACCATCAGCGGTCAGAAAAACACCGCCATTACGCAGGATCTTTCTCTGCCCGCATCGGTAGACGGAATTGCCATCTCCTGGAGCTCCACCGACACCACGGTGGTAACTGCGTTGGGTAGAGTAACCCAGCCGAGAGAGGGCGGAAACAAATATGTTACCCTCACCATGACCATGGAAAAAGACGGTGAAACTTTTAGAAAATCCTTCAAACTCTGCGTTCCTGCACAAAATCCTTATGGGGAAATTTTCGATAAGCGCGTAGAATCCTTATTCCTTACCGTCAACAACTCCACCTTCCGTGATGTCACCACCGCAGACTGGTTCTATGCCGATGTCATGTGGGCAGTGTCGGATGGTTGGTTTGTGGGCGTATCGCAGGATTTGTTTGAACCCGAGGGTCTCGTAACCCTTCGCATGGCACAGATTTTAAAGAGTCGTTTTGACGGCGTCGCAGAACCTGCATGGGCAGAAACTCCGTATATCACCCGTGGCGAATTTTTAGATGTATTGGAAATTGGCACCGAGGTGTTAAAGGGTGACGAAAACGGCGATCTCCTTTTGGACAAAACGCTCACCCGTGCCGAGGCATGTGCAATCTTGCACCGGCTTGAAAGGTAGGGATGCATATGAAAAAAGTGATTCTTCTTGCAGTTACATTTCTCATCATTCTTGGCATATTCACCTGCACCACCGCCTTTGCGGCAGATTGGTTTGCCATTCGTCCCAATTTATCGGATGAAAAGTTTTTCGGTGTGTGGGATGGTACCCAATGGACCGAAGAACCCAAACTCAATTATTCCTATCACCCTTCCCTGCAGGCAGCGGAGGAATATGTAAAGCAGGGCGATTATTCCTCTGCGAGCAATGTGGTGTTTGAGTACTACAAAAATGATAAAGAGTGGTATACCGCTAAATTGCCCGACCGTAAGCCGGGTCTTGCCAATCTGGTTGCAAACATGATGTTTTTCAACCAGACAGACAGTAAAGGCGGGTATGTTACCCAGGCGATGGTCAGTGGTACCGACTGGCAGAAGGTGCAATTTGATGTTACCGACTATGTCAGCGGAAACCGCACCTTAACCGGTCTTTGGTGCACCACCTTGCAAAAATCGGATGAGGCATTTCTCATCGGCGGCATGGGCGGAGATATGACCCCTGCCATCATCGTGAGTATCGGTGGCATCACCATGCGTATCGAGGCAAGTCGGGTATATACCGTATCTCCCGAACATACCGATATGAACCCCGAAATTCTCACCCTGCGTGAGTGCGGCATGCCGTATAATGAAAACAGCAGCCGCCCCTATTTCATTTTTGACCTGAGTTCTTTGTCCTCCGAAACGGTAAACGGAGCGGTGATGGAGATCTATGTAAAATCCTACACCGAGGAAGAAATCATTCTTCCGCTCGGTCAGGCAGAAAACCCTTCGGCAACCAACCCGGATTGGGGAAATCAGATTACCAAATCCTATAACTATAATGGTGTTACTGCGGAGGAATTCAACTGGACGGATCCGGAGGGTTCTATTGAATCATATTTTGCAACCATTTCCCGTATGGAGATTTGGAAAACCCTCATTCCCGAATATGTTGCAACCGGTGATGAGCTTTACGCCGAAACCGCACTCAAGGTTCTGCTGGATATGTTTTATGATCAGGGCAAGAGTTTGAACATTTATCAGTATACCGGCGGTAACGCCCTGCAGGGCGGCGGCTGGCCAAATTCTCTGGGCAATGCAAACCGCTTGTATGCCATGATTCGTTTGGTACAATACACCATGAAGAGCGAACACATGACCGCCGACCGGTTTACCGAACTCTTAAAAAATTTCTACATCTGCGTAGAGTTTTTGCGCGATAAGGATCAGATAGAGGTAATCGATGGTGTAGATACCATGTATGCAGCTTACGGCCCGGCAAATAACTGGGCAACCTATCAGGCACAGGGTATGATGGCGGTGGCACAGTCCTTCCCCGAATATACCTACGCCCAACATTGGTTGGACCTTGCCATCGACCGTGCAGAATGGGTTAGCCGGAATCGTTTTATTTTAGAGGACGGCGCGGTCAGCGAATCGGGTCCCCTGTATTCGAGAGGCTCGTTTGGTACGGTGGCAGAATTTCTGCAATTTATTCCCGAGGGAACCGAACGCCGCGAACGATTTGAAAATATGCTGGTAGAGTGGGCACGGTATGTTGGTATGCAAACCCTTTCCCCGGCAGGCGAAGATGTGCGCTATGGCGACGCCCCCGGTGCAGGCGGTCCCGGTTCGGATAGCCGTGGCACCCTGCGTAATGTACTGGATCACATCCGTGAAGATGAATTGCTCTATTTTTATTCCCATGGCGAAGAAGGTACACCTCCCAAGGTAGATTCCCACTACTATCCTTTGCGTCGTCAGGCATTTTTGCGTACCGGATGGGATCGGGATGACCTTTATCTGTTTATCAATAACGATTTCGGCTATGGCGGTCATGGTCATCCGGACGATTTGCACGTCACGGTGGCAGCATACGGAAACACCCTGCTCATCGACGCGGGTACCGATACCTACAGTGCTACCGATCGTGATAACTATATCCGCTATACCACCGATGCGCACAATACCGTCACCATCAATAATGCACCACAGAAATTTTCGGATACCATGGTAGATAACGGTACCAATGAAACCTATTTCTTCACCACCCAGAAGGAGTTTGATTTTTGGCATGGAGATACCCCGTCCAACGAGGGATTTCTCCACCATCGTGCGGTCACCTTTGTTCGTCCCTCCTATTGGATTGTTTCGGATTTCATCGACCCCTACGATACCACAAAAGTCAATAACTACAAGCAAAACTGGCATTCATCCAATGACTTTTCGGTATATGGCAATTATAACGGCAAGGCACAGGTGAGCGGTACCACCATTCAGGTAGTGCAGTCGGATACCGACGATATGTACACCGAAACACTTCCGGCATACTCCTATGTGGCAGGCTGGCGTACCATCCGGTATATGCGTTCGGTCAAGAATGTTGCCGGCAGGGCAACCTTTGATACCATTCTCTATCCGGCACGGTCCACCGATTCCACCAAGGTTTCGGCGAAGAAAATCGAATTGGGGCACGATGCAACCGGTTCGGTCATTACCTTTGATGACGGCAGAAATGTCACCCATGACTATTACTATTTAAGCTATATGACCGGTGACCGTTTCCCTGTGATAACCTTTGATAAATACACCTTCGACGGTAAGGTGGCGTTGTGTGAAAATGATGCGTCGGGTCAGACGGTTGCCGCAAACTTTGCATATGGTTCCCGCCTCACCGAAAACGGCGTGGAACTGGTAAAGGCAGACCGCACCCTGGAAAACATTACGGTGGAGTGGGATAGTAATCTCTATCATATCAATATTTCCGCCGCCGAAGATATTGTGGGCGCAACCCTTCGCATTTATGCGCCAAATGGTACCGAGTATGTTACCGTGAACGGCAATACCTACTCTGTCACACGGGATGGCGACCATGTGGTTGTTTCCCTGTAATACCACCGAAAAGGAGAACACACCATGCATATTCAGGAAATCAAAACATGGCAGTTAAATTTTGACGGTCATACCGGTTTGGAATGTCAGATTCCCTGTTCGGTCTATGGCACCCTCATTGACCATAACCTGATTGATCATCCCTATATCGGGGCAAACAGTAAAGAGGCAACGTCACTTTCGGAATTGGACAGCGAGTTTTTCACCACCTTTGAGGTGAGCGAAGATGAACTGGCGCAGGAAAAGCAGGTTTTGCGCTTTGAGGGGCTGGACACGCTTTGCAGTGTGTATTTGAATGATGCGCTCCTCGCGCAGACCGACAATATGCACCGTACATACGAGTTTGACGTGACGGGACTGCTGGTTTCTGGTAGCAATCGACTCACAGTAAAAATTCAATCTCCCCTGCGCTATATCAGGGAGATGGAGGCGAGGTATCCTGTTTATACCAATCCCGATACTGTTCCGGGTGCGGCGCACATCCGCAAAGCGTCCTATATGTTTGGATGGGACTGGGCACCCACCCTGCCCGATATGGGGATCCACGGCAAGGTAACACTCCTCTCTTGGTCGGTTGCACGGCTGAAAAACGCCTCCATCCGCCAGTATCATGAAGATGGCAGTGTGCGGTTGGAGATTACTCCCGAATGGATGGGAACGCAGGATGTACAATGCACCGTTTCGGTGGAGGGGAAAACCTATCCGGTGGTAGACGGCACCTGCACGGTGGTCATCGATAACCCCCGTCTGTGGTATCCCAACGGAATGGGCGATCAACCTCTGTATGATTTGGATTTTGCCATCATTCACGAGGGTAAGGTAATCGATACCATGCGAAAAACCATTGGGCTTCGCACCATTGAATTGCGGTTTCGAAAGGATGAATATGGCAAGGAATTTTGCTTTGTGGTAAATGGTGAAAAGATTTTTGCCAAGGGGGCAAACTATATTCCTGCCGATAGTCTGGTGCGGGGCATTACGCCGGAAAAGACAAAATCTCTTATTGACGATGCGGCGGCGGCAAATTTCAATATGCTCCGTGTCTGGGGTGGCGGTCTGTATCCGTCAGACGAATTTTATGATTACTGCGACCGCGCAGGAATTATCGTATGGCAGGATTTTATGTTTGGTTGCATTCAGGCATATTTAAGAGCACCTTTTGAGGCAAATATTGTTGCCGAGGCAATCGAGCAGGCAGAGCGCCTGCGCCATCATGCATCGCTGGGGCTTTTTTGCGGAAATAATGAGATGGAGATTTCTGCACCGTTGTTTGGGTTTGATAAGGATATGCTCATGGTCACCGACTATGTTCGCCTCTATGAACGTCTCTTGCCCGACATTTGCGAAAAATATGCTCCCGAAACCTTTTATCTTCCGTCCTCGCCCACCTCGGGCGGCGGTTTTGATGACCCCGGCAATATCGATTGCGGTGATTCCCATTATTGGGGTGTATACTTTAATCTGGAGCCGTATGAGGACTACAAGAAAAAGCATTTCCGGTTTTTGTCTGAGTTTGGCATGAATTCGTTTGCCAACATTAAAACCGCACAATACATTTCAGGCGGCGATTCCATCAATGCCTGCTCGCCCGGGATGAGCGCACACCAAACCTGTCCGGGTGGTACAAATCGGATGTTGTTTTATAACCTGATGGATCATCTTTATTCGTCGGATTTTGCCACTCTGGTCTATTCCACCCAATTGGTGCAGGCGAGCACTTTGAAATGTGCAGTGGAGCATATGCGCCGGAACCGTGAACGGTGTACCGGTACTCTCTACTGGCAGTTCAACGATAGTTGGCCCTCCACATCCTGGTCCACCATTGATTACTTTGGCAGGTGGAAAGCAGGGCATTACGCGGCAAAACGCTTTTATGCACCCGTGCTGCTTTCGCTTGATAATAAAGGAACAGATGTACTATTTAATGTTTCTAATGAGAGCAGGATGGATTTTTCAGGGGATATACACTATCGTATTTTGGATGCAAAGGGTCATGTCATCTTCTCGGATGATATGCCCGTTTCGGCACCTCGCCTTGGGGCAACCGATGTGTGCGAGGCGGATTTGTCCGGATACCTATCCGGCTTTGAAACCGAGCGGTTTGTAGAGGCAACCCTTATCGATAAAAAGGGAGAGGTAATTTCCCGTCAGACCTTGCTTTTTGTAAAACCAAAAGAGTTCCGGTTTGAAAAGCCCACCTTCTTGGCAACTGTGAAAAAAGAGGGGGACGTGGCATATTTCACCATTGGAACAGATTGTCCGGCATTTGGAGTGGAGCTGGATTTTGCAGAGTTCGATTTACTCTTCTGCGATAACTACTTTGATCTCACCGATACCACTCGCACGGTATCTGCCCAAACCGACAAGGATGAAAAAACCTTGCGCGCGGCACTGAAACTGCGCAGTGTGTGGGATATCCGCTAAATGGCGGAAGCTTAACCTTTGTTTGCATTAAAATTTTTATAAAAGGAGCGAAAAAGTATGAAGAATTGGAAAAGTGTTGGTTTGATTTTGCTGGCATGTGTTATGCTGCTGTGCGGTTGCGGCGGCAATCAGGTCGGCGACATCGGGTATGAATTCGAAAAAACCATGCCGGACGGCTATCCGGTGCAGAGCGAGGAAACCCTTGAGTGGTGGTGTCCCATTTTCACTCATGTATCCTCCAAATACGGCAACCTGGGCGACACTCCCTTTGCCGAGGAACTCAAACGCGCTACCGGCATAAATGTAAAATTCATCCATCCGCCGCAGGATCAGGAAACTACCCAGTTTAATATCGTGCTTGCTTCGGGAGATCTGCCCGACATCATGAGTTTTAACTGGAGTAACTATGCAAATGGCGGCTCGGCAGGTGCAGTGATGGATAAGATTGCCCTTCCCCTAAACAGCATTCTGGAAAACGGCGGTGCACCCGCACTCCAAGCAGTGCTGGGCTCCGATCCGGTATGGAAAAAATCCCTCATCACCGACGAGGGCTGGATTCCCGGTTTCCCCAATGCATCGGCAAACACCTCATCCGTATATAGCGGCATGATGATCCGTAAGGACTATCTGGACAAGGTGGGTCTGCCCGTGCCCGAAACGGTAGCCGAGTTGGAAACCGCACTGCGTGCCTTCAAAGATCAGCTCAATATTCCCATTCCCATCCATGTAGACCTTGCAAACTGGGCAAATACCACCAACAACATTGTAGGAGGCTTTGGTGTTGGTTCCGCATTCTATGTGGATAACGGCAAGGTAAAATACGGTCCCATGGAAGAAAAATACTATGATTTTGTGGAAGCCATGAACCGTTGGTATAAAGACGGTCTGCTCAATAAAGAGTTTGCTGCTATGGAATTTGATCAGTACACAGCAGGTGTGCTCAACGGAGAGATTGCAGTTGCTTCCGGAAACAACGGTGGTTCCTGGGGCGTATGGCTTCCCGGTATCGCCGAAAAGAACCCCGATGCCGAGTTCGTTTCCCTGCCCTATCCGGCAATCAACAAGGGAGAAAAGCCCGAGTTCGGTCATCTGGAAAATTCATTCCAGGGGGCAATGTCAGTCATCACCACCGGTTGCACCAATGTAGAGCTTGCTGCAAAACTGCTTGACTATGGATATACTCCCGACGGACAGCTGTTCATGCAGTATGGTAAAAAGGACCGTGATTGGGTGATGGGTTCGGATGGTCTGCCCAAACTCACCGAGCTGATTACCAATCCGGCGAAAAACGGCAATCAGTCCATCAGCCAGGCACTTGGACAGTGCTCGGGAAGTGGCTTTGTAGGAGCGCCTAAAATCGGACATGAGGCATATATGAATGAGTTCTACAATATTGAGGCACAAAAGCAAAACATCCGCGTTTGGAGCAATACCAATATGGCAGATCACATCATTCCCCAGTTGCAGTATTCGGTAGAGGAGGGTCAGGAGCTTGCACAGATCAAGACTTCTGCCGAAACCTATAAGCAGGAGATGCTCTTCAAGATGATTGCAGGCACCGAGCCGCTCACCAAATTCCCCGAGTTCCAGGCTACCATCAAGCAGATTGGTATCGACCGTGCACTGGAAATCATGCAGGACGCATACGACCGTTATCAGGCAAGAAAATAATATCATACATTTGTCAGGCTATCCGCTTATATGCTGGGCGGATAGCCTGCACTGCTTTGACAAAGCGAATAAGAAGGGGGGATTTCGTTGTTACTTTCGGTAGACACCTATCCTTTTTTAGAACGGTTTCCGGTAGAAACCGCCCTGCACATGATTAAGGAGGCAGGGTTTGATGCATTTGATTTTACCCTGTGCGATGCCCCGCCCGAGAGGGATTTGTTGGAGGGGGATTACCGCACCCGCGCGGCACAGGTACGCCGCATTGCCGATGGTATCGGTATCCCGTGCAATCAGGCACACGCACCCTATGATTTTACCTTTGAAGACACTTTGGAACTGTCAAACCGAAACTACCTTCGTTTGGTGCGTTCCATTGAAGTTGCGTCCATTCTTGGCGCCAAAAATCTGATTATCCATGCGGTAAAGAACAACTGTCCGCCTCATGTGGATTTGTTCGGGTTCAACACCGCATTTTACAAAAGTTTCCTGCCCTATTGTGAGCAGTTTGGTGTTCATATTTCGGTGGAAAATCTCTATATTCATCATGCGAATGATACCTACACCGCTGCACTTGGCTCTCCCCGGGAACACATAGAATTTGTGAGGGGGCTTGGGTCGGATTGGTTTAATATCTGCGTGGATACCGGCCATGCCTCTCTTACCGGATATGAGCCGGAGGACATGATTTCGGCAATGGATGCAGATATCTTGCAGGCACTTCATATTCATGATAATGACTATCTGTCCGATCAGCACCTTTTTCCCTATGCAGGCGGGATGAACTGGGATGCCATCACTGCCGCACTTGGCAAAATCGGCTATCGGGGCGATTTTACCTTTGAGATACTGGGCTATCTTCGTAAGGCAGATGATGCACTGCTTGCGCCTGCATTGGAGTTTGCCGAAAAAATCGGACGGTGTATGATGGAAAAAATCCAAAAGGAGAAGAGAATATGAATATTTATTTTTTAGGTACCTGTGCCGGAACCGAACCCATGCCAAATCGTAAACACACCTCATTTGTGATAGAGAGTGCGGGACACCTGTATTGGTTTGATGCAGGGGAGGGGTGCTCGTATACCGCGCATAATATGGGCTTGGATTTGCTTTTGGTGGACAAAATCATCATTTCCCACACCCATACAGACCATGTGGGCGGATTGGGCAACCTGCTCTTTAACATCCGAAAACTGCGTTATCTGTACAATAAAAAACCCGTTCACGGAGATGTGGAATTGTATATGCCCAATATGGATGCGTGGGATGGATTCTGGAAATTTTTGCAGCACACCGATGTGGGACAAAAAACCGATTACCAAATCCACGCACATCGGGTACAGGACGGGGTGCTGTTTGACGATGGTACCATGAAGGTCACCGCCTATGCAAACGGGCATATCGGCCCTTCCGACCCCACGGCGTATTCCTTTACCTATAAAATGGAGTGTGAGGGAAAACGTGTGGTCTATTCGGGTGATATAGCCTCCTATAGTGAACTGGATGAGGCGATTGGCGACGGATGCCATGCGCTGATTACAGAAACCGGTCACTTTGGCATTGATACCGCACATGAATATATTTCCGGAAAACAGATTGGCAAAACCTTTTTCATTCATAGCGGCAGAGAAATTTTAAATTATCCCGAGCAATCCATAAAAAAAGTACAGGAAAAATTTTCGGGTCATGCAATGATCTGTGAGGATGGTATGACGGCAACACTTTGACGGTTCCATCACACCAAAATCACGTTAAAACCACATCAAAATCACATCAAAACCACACCAAAACCACACCAAAATCACACCGGAAAGCAGTCGTTTTCCGGTCAAAAAAATCACACCTTAAAGGAGCCAAAAAATCATGAAAATCGCACTGATTTGCGATATGCACCTGCCCGAAAATCCCCATTCACCCCAATATGCATTTCTGTCCAAAGCCGCACAAATACTGCGTTTGGACGGTATCGACACGGTGATATGCCTTGGCGATAGCACTTCTTATGGTCAGCCCAAAGCACTTTCGCTTCTGCAGACCCTGATGCAGGACTTTCATTTCCATCTTCTTCTGGGAAATTCCGATGTCCGAGACAATGCCACAACCCATGATTTCATGCGGGTTTCAGAGGATTTGGAACTGGAGATTTGCGGTAGAAAACTGATGGGAATCAACACCCCGTTTGCCCAAATTATCCCCCATGACAGAGAACGAATTTCCCGCTTGCATGATGGCGACATTTTATTGTTACACCACGCATTTCACGGATTTTTTGAGGAATGCCGCACATATTTGGAGGGAGTAGCACACCAGAAGGCGCTCACCATCATTCATGCGCATGCGCACAAGCGATTTGACTATCAGCTTGGAAAGTCAAGAGTGTTTGGATTGCGCGCACTTGATCCGGATAAATCCATCGGTAATTTCCCGTGTATCACCTATCTGAATATGGATGAAACCGCCGGTTCATCTGCAATGGTGCGTATGGGAGCTTTTGAGGATGTTGCTGTAATGGAACATGTGGAACACGCAAACGATTGCTCTTCCATCCGTCTTGACAAGGAAGAATTGGATGTGCCTTTCCGTGCGAGTCGATCTGATATTTGGCTTGAGGAAAAGCTGATTACACTGCCGGTCCAAATGATTTTGGATGTGCGTGCGCATTTTGGAATTTCCTGCGTAGACAATCATGCGGATGTGAGCTATGCCACAGAACATGGTGTGCCATACATCGAATTGCGTTGCAATGGTGCAGATTGGACGCCTGATTTGTCTCTTTTGCCCAAGATTGATTTGTGGAGACGACAAGGGGGAAGATATCTTTCGGTACACATGCCCAATGTACGCTGGAATAATGGCGCGTTAGTGGGAATGCAAACCTGGTATCAAGCGGCAGAATACGCCAAAATGGTGGGGACGCAGGGACTTACCATGCATCCGCCGCGTGTAAAAAAAGCAGATATGACCCGGGACGGTGCGGCATGGAAGGAGTTTTTAAAGTTATATACCGATGTAGTGGGAATGATGGGCGATGAGGTAAAAATCGGTATTGAAAATCTACATATGGAGCCGGACGAACGAGATGATGAAAGCCGTGGTTTTGGGTGTAATCCTGAAGAAGTGTTGTCCTGGATGGATGCTATTAACCGGGCAATCGGCAAGAAAAACCGCGTGGGGCATACTCTGGATGTGGGGCATGCGAGAAACAACGGGTCCATTTCGGAGGGATATCCCATCAGCAGATGGTATGAACAGATGGGTGATAAAACGGTTGCATATCACATCCATCAGGTGGTGCCCCGCAGTGAGGGTGGATTGAAAAACCATCAGGCAATCGAGGAGTGGTTTGGTCCGCTGATTTCGTATGTGTCATTCTTTTATGCATGGGGTGAAGGCATGTTAAATCATGTCCCGGTGTTTTTGGAAGTGGGCGGCAGTGAAAGTTTTGACCGCAGTATTTGTGCCTTTTCACGGTGTTTTGGCAATCAATAATAAATGGTGAGGGGGTTGTTTCACTGAGGTGAAAATCAACTCCTTTGTGGTGATAAAGATGACAAAAAAGGTTGTCCTTTTTGGGGCAACCTTTTTTGTATTCCTCTTTGGTAACGGCTTGACGGCAGAAAAAGGGTGTAGTATAATGGGGTAAAATGAGGAGAAATTTGGCGTATGGCATGGGTTTGCCCATGAAGAAACGGAGAGATAAAGATGAAAAAGAAGCAAAGCGAAAAAACCGCTGCAGGCAGGTGGGAAAATTTTTGGTATTACTATAAATATCATGTATTGGTCATTCTTTTGGTGGCTCTGGCACTGGCGGTAACCCTGCGGGATTGCGCTACACGGGTGGAACCGGATGTGCAGCTCAAAGCGATATTGAGCACCCATGCAACAGTTGATATGACCGAAGCGGTGGAAGCGAAGTTGGTGGATGCCGGAGTGGTGCCGGACATCAACGGCGACGGAAAGCAGGATGCATTTTTGCAGGTGATTACCCTTCCTGAGCAAATCAAAAGTGAGCAGGACATGATGGCACAGCAACAGGTGATGCTCGCTCTGGCAGAGGGTGCAAGTGTGATTTATCTGACCGATGCGAGCACCTTGGATGAATACGGCGATCAGGAAATTTTTGAAGACATGAGCGGCATTGCCCAACAATATGGATTGAGCCGGGAACAGATTTATGTAGATGAAGAAACGGGAGACGCGGTTGGTATTTCGCTAGCCGGCAATACTTTGCTTGGCGAATGCGGATTTGATACCGAATCCATGTATTTGTCTACCGTGGCACGTCACTTGGACCATATTGGTGATAAAAATGCCGATGCGGCATATGAAAGTTCGCTCAAAATTATCGAACATCTGCTTGGATGTAATCCGAAATAGTCAAAGCAATTCGGAAGAAAGGGGGGCGCCGGAAATGGAAAAAAAGACAGACAGCAGCGCGCAGGACGTGTTGTTTAAACAGTATGTACAAACACGCAACCCGAAGCTGCGCAATCAGATTATAGAAAAATATCTCTACATCCCCGAAATCATTACCAAGCGGTATGTGGGAAAAGGCGTGGAGTATGATGATTTGTATCAGGTAGCATGTGTGGGATTGATTCATGCGGTGGAACGCTTTGACCCCGACAAGGGAATCAAGTTTGTGTCATTTGCAACCCCCACCGTGCTTGGTGAGGTGCGCCGTTATTTTCGTGACAAGGGGTTTTTGATCAAATTGCCCCGAAAGATTTACGAAGTGTTTCAAAAGGCAAACCGCATCCGGTTGGCGCGTGAACAGTATGACGGATATATTCCCACCACCGACGAGATTGCCAATGCACTCAATGTGTCCACCGGTGAGGTGGAGCAATCGTTGGAGTATCCGCATGTGGTTGCTCCGCAATCGTTGGAGGCGACACTGTATGCGGATGAAAGCATTGCACTTTCGCAGGTAATCGGTGTGGAGGAGGATTCTTTCCTGATGATTGAAACACAGGAATTTCTCTGTGCCAGCCTGCGTTCTCTTGATCCAAAGGAGAAAACCCTGCTGGTGGAACGCTTTTATAAAAACCGCACCCAAAAAGAAATTGCGGCGCAGTGGGGTGTATCGCAAATGTATATATCCCGGATGGAACGAAAAATGCTGGGCAAACTCAAACAGTTATATGAGCAGTAAGAATGGTATGAAATAGCGGAGGCTTTCATCACACGGCAAAGATGCTGGGTGTTTCCAATGAACAGTGCGTGTTTGTGGGAGATGACCCCGATTCGGATGTGATGGGTGCCATTCATGCGGATATGGACGTGGTATGGATTGACAGATGGCCGTATGACGGGCGGTTTGATGGAGAGAAACGTGTACACCGTGTAAGCAGTGTTTTGGAGTATTTTGTATTTTAATTTTTTAAAGGAGAGGCGGATGGGATATGCAACGGATTATTGCACCGGTTGGTACCACCGAAAAATTGAAAAAAATGGGTGAACTGCCCAAGGAAAAAGTCTGGATTTTACCAGAAAACGGGAATTTGTATAAGGTAAACATGCACTCCCATTCCACCATAAGCGATGGCAATTTTACTCCGGAAGAGCTAAAAGAAATTTATGTGGCGCAGGGATATCATGCGGTAGCATTTACCGACCACAGAAAATGTGTGCCTCATACCCGGCTGACAGATGAGAAATTTGTGGCATTAACCGGAACAGAGCTGGATTTTTCCTATATCGACGAAAACGGATATGTGCGAAAAACCGTGCACATCAATGCCATTGCCAAAAATCCTGACACCGAATTCGAAAAGAAATCCATGCCGTTGGACTACGATTTGATTAATCAGACAGTGCAGGAGATGAAGGATATGGATTGCATCGTCATGGTTAACCATCCCGTGTTTTCGGATATGTCCACCGAGGACGTTTTGAGAATCAAGGGGATGGATGGGGTGGAAGTTTTTAATTCCATTGATACCATGTTTAATAATTATTCGGATGAATCTGCATTTTACGAATATTTCCTGCGCGCCGGCGGCAAAGCGGCTCCCATTGCGGGGGATGATTGCCATATGCGGTTTGAGGATGGGAGTCCGTTTACAGAGTATTTTCAGGGTTTTACTGTAATCAAAGCTCCCGAGCTGACCTATGATGCGCTCATTCAGGGCATCACCGATTGCGCACTCTATGCCTCTACCGGTCCGGAATTTCAAAACATCTGGTTAGAGGGGAATATGCTCCATGTACAGTGCTCACCGGTTTGCGGTGTTTACGTTCACGGGAAATATCTTTCATACAAGGCGGTAGAGATAGAACGGACAGACTGCCTTACTGATGTAACGCTGGATATTTCGGGACTTCGCGCAAGTTCGCCGTATATCTGGGTACAGTTGCGGGACACGAACGGGAAAAAGGCATGGGCAATGCCCTACTGGTTTTAAAACTTGTCAAAGCAATGCCAGACATATCGGAGGTGACATATGGGCGCAAGACAATTTGAGGAGATAACGGGTGAAATCGCCCATATTATCTACCAGAATGAAGAAAATGGATACAAGGTTTTGGAGATGGAAACCGAGGACGATCTGGTGGTTGCAGTGGGATATCTGCAGGGGGTTGCCGAGGGAGAAACAGTTTGCTTAAAGGGCAGATGGGTCAACCATGCCACCTACGGCGAGCAGTTTAAGGTGGAGCTGTATGAAAAGAAAATGCCCACCTCTGAACACGCCATTTTAAAATATCTTGGTTCGGGCATCATCAAAGGAGTACGCGAGTCCACCGCAAAAAAACTGGTGGACGAATTTGGTCCCGATACCTTACAGGTGATTGAGCATGAGCCGTTGCGGCTTACCAAAATCAAGGGAATTTCCCAAGACCGTGCACTCAAAATGCAGCAAAGCTATATCGAGCAGTTGGGAGCCTCCACACTGGTCATGTTTTTGCAGCAATATGATGTGTCGGTCAAAATGGCGGCAAAAATTTATAAACGATTTGGCGCAGGTGCGGTGGAGCTGATTAAGGCAAATCCGTATATTCTGTGCGATGAGATAGATGGCATCGGTTTTAAAACGGCAGATGCCATTGCCATGCGGTTGGGGTTGGAATTGGAAGCAGATGCCCGTATCCGTGCAGGCGCATTGTATACCCAACGTTTTCATACCCAGTTCGGGCATACCTTTTTGCCACGCACCGAGTTGGTGCACGCCGCGGCAACCATGTTGGAGGTGCCGCCGTCGTTTGTGGAGCAGGCAATCGGTGATTTGCTGATTGAACGCACCCTCATCAATGAAACGGGCGAAGATGGTGAGGAGAGAATCTATTATTTTTCCCACTATTACGCCGAGCAGATGGTGGCAAAACAGCTGACACAAATCAACCAACTGACCTTTGAGATAAACAGAGCGGATATTGACCGGGAAATAAACGCTATCGAGGCGCATGAGGGGATTTGCCTTGCGGCATTGCAACGTGAGGCAGTGGAACGCGCTATGGAATGTGGCGTGTTGGTCATTACCGGCGGACCAGGTACCGGAAAAACCACCATTATCAATACCATCATTTCCCTGATGCACGCAAACGGCTTTACCGTTACCCTCACTGCCCCCACCGGGCGTGCGGCAAAACGGATGAGTCAAGTGTGCAATATGGAGGCAAAAACCATTCACCGCTTGCTGGAAGCGGGCTATACCGACGGGGAGGGCGACCTTACCTTTCAGGTGAATGAAGAATGTCCCATCGATACCGATGTGATGATTGTGGACGAGATGAGCATGGTGGATATCGTGCTCATGTCAAGCCTTCTACGCGCAATCCGTCGGGGTACACGGCTCATTTTGGTGGGGGATGTCAACCAGCTTCCGTCGGTAGGTCCCGGTAATGTACTCAAAGATATCATCGATAGCGGCACGGTGGAGGTTATTCGCTTGACCGAGATTTTCCGTCAGGCAGAAAAGAGCATGATTGTGGTGAACGCTCATCGCATCAATGGTGGCGATTATCCCATATGCAATCAAAAAGAGGGAGACTTTTTCTTTGTCAATCATCCCGATGCCATTTCAGGGGTGGAGGATATTTTGTCCCTTTGCAAAACCCGTTTGCCCATTGCCTATGGATTTTCACCGGCAGATATTCAGGTGCTTTCGCCCACCAAAAAGGGGCTTGCAGGGGTGCTCAATCTCAATACACGTTTGCAGGAAACCTTAAACCCTCCTGCACCGGATAAAAAGGAACACACATTCGGCACAGTGGTATTTCGCGAGGGCGACAGGGTAATGCAGACCCGCAACAATTATGATATTGCCTGGAAATCGCTTACCGAGCATGAAAAGGGAACCGGCGTTTTCAATGGTGATGTGGGGGTCATTCAGAATATCAACGAAAATTTCAAAACTATGACGGTGGTGTATGATGACCGTGTGGTAACCTATGAATTTCGTGACCTGGAGGAGCTTGACCTGGCGTATGCGGTAACCGTCCACAAAAGTCAGGGCAGCGAATTTCCTGCAGTGATTATTCCGGTGTATGATGCACCGTATATGCTGGTGAACCGAAATCTGTTTTACACCGCTGTGACCCGTGCCAAATCGTTGGTGGTACTGGTGGGACGAGAGGAAGTTGTGCGCCGTATGGTGGACAACAACAAAGAAGCAAAGCGGTATTCGGGTTTGTGCGATAAATTGCGTAAGCAGGGAGGGATTTTCGGTGACCTTCCTTTCTGAGGCAAAACGGATACTGGATTTGCTGTTTGTACGAAAGTGCATTTTTTGTGGCAAACCGGTGCGGTTTGGAACTCCCATTGCCCTGTGCGACAAATGCAGGCCCAAAGTCGGTGCCTACGGGCAGAAAACCCATCTGCACGGCGGACTGGATATGGCATATTCTCTGCTTCCCTATACCGGAATGGTGCGTCAGGCAATACGAAAGCTCAAATACCGAAACATGAAATATCTTGCCGATACCTTTGCCGAACTGATGTACCGGCGTGCAGAGGATGAGGGATTTCTTACGGGAGTTGATCTTGTTACCTGTGTGCCCATGCATCCGAACCGTGCGCGATATTATAATCAGGCAGAGGCAATCGCACGGGAATTTTCACGGAGAACCGGTATTGAGGGCAATTTTTCGTTGCTCAAAAAGGGAAAAGACATTCCCTCTTTCAGTGGGATGACCTTAACCCAGCGACGCAGCCATGTGCGTGGTGCATATGTGTTCAATCCCGGATTTGATGTCAGGGGCAAAAGCATCCTACTCATTGATGATACCTTTACCAGTGGCACCACCGTAAACGAATGTGCCAAAATGCTGAAGATGTACGGCGCACGCAGGGTGGTTGCACTCACGGCTTGTTATGCAGTGGATGCACATATGATATCTTGAGGTAACATTTTCCGTGCAAACATTTTGGAAAAATGGCATATCCTATCGGTATCAATGACCGAAAGGAGGATATGTATGAGCAAAAATTACCGCAAATCCCGACTGCTGGTGCCCGAAGCATATGATGCCATGACCCGTTTTAAACTGGAATGTGCCGAGGAAATCGGACACCTTCAGTATTGCAAGGAAAACAATGACCATTACAAGGGCGATGTAACTGCCGCGCAAAACGGACGCGAGGGCGGTCCCATCGGCGGGCAGATGGTCAAAAAAATGATTGAACAGTATGAACGTAATCTGTAATCAACCCAAAGCGCAGGCAAAAAAGCCTGTGCTTTTTTGTTGTCTTTACAAGGAATGGGTTTTGTGTTACAATAAATGCATATTCATTTGAAAAAGGAGCATTTTCATGGAACTGACCGGCAGACTCAACCAAATCGCATGCTGCATCCCCCCGTGTGATACCCTTGCCGATATCGGCACCGACCATGCCTATATCCCCATTTACTGCGTGCAAAAGGGGATAGCCACGCGCGCGCTTGCGTGTGATGTTAATCGCGGGCCTCTCGATATTGCCCGGGAAAACATTGCAGGAGTTTCACTGTCCGATTGCATTGAAACCCGTCTGTCGGATGGCTTGGAGGGGCTTGCACCGGACGAGGCGGATGTGATTGTCATTGCCGGTATGGGCGGTCAGTTGATCAGTGAAATTCTCGCTCGTGGGGCGGACAGGATTTCTCCCCAAACCACACTGGTGCTGCAACCCATGATTGCGGTGGAGGAGTTGCGTCGGTATCTGTATGAAAACAGCTATTGCATTGCCCGGGAAATACTTGCTGCAGAGGGGCGAAAACTCTATCATATTATGACGGTGCGCCAGGGGAAAACCGCATATACAGAGGAAGATGTTTTTGTGGGTCGGCTTTCTGAGGACCCACTTTATGAACGTTATCTGGAATATAAAATAAATGTAAACGAGAAAATCATTGCCGGTCTGGAACGCTCGCGCGATGGTGGAAATGTCGAATTTTATCGGAATTTGCGGCAGATGTACAGACAGGCAAAAGACCCGAACAGAAAGGACGGAGAATGATGATAACCTGTAATGATATTGCGATGGCAATCGAAACCCTTGCACCAAAACATCTGGCAGAGGAATGGGACAACGTGGGACTTTTGGTAGGGCGCGAAGACAAGATGATTTCACGGGTGCTCATTGCTCTGGATATGGATGAACACATCGCCCGTGAGGCGGTGGAAACGGGAGCAGATATGGTGCTTACCCATCATCCGTGTATGTTTCGTGCAGTACAACGCATGACCGAGGATGATCCCCAGCAACGTGCCATCCGCACCTTAATCCGTCACGATATCTGTCATTATGCGGCACATACCAATCTGGATGTGGCAACCGGCGGTTTGAACGATTTTCTGGCGCAGACGTTAGGGCTTGACCATACCGAGGTGTTGGAGGTTACCACCCCGGACGGACAGGGCTTTGGACGTTGGTGCGACCTACCGCAGGAAATTCCCCTTGGTGCGTTAATTGCACAGTGCAAGCAAGCATTGGGACTGGACGGAGTAAAATATGTGGGAGATCCCGACCGTTTGATAAAGCGTGTTGCGGTTAATAGCGGCGGCGGTGCTGACAGTATGCGCTATTGCTATGAAAAGGACGTGGATTGCTTTATTACAGGTGACATCAAATATACCGCAGCACGGGAGGCGTATGAGAGAGGATTATGCCTGATTGATGCAGGGCATTATGAAACCGAAATCATTGTGCAAAAATTTTATGATGAGTTTCTCAGTAAACATTTCCCGGGAATAGAGCGGGTGCTCTCCGAATATAACCGCAAGGTGCTTCAAACCGGTTGACAGGGCTTGACAGAGCCTTGCTTGGCGTGATAAAATAAACCGTTGAGTAAGCCAGACGGTCGCGGGTACAAGCCGAAAGGCTGTGCACGAGGAAAGTCCGAGCATCACAGGGCAGGGTGCCGGGTAACTCCCGGTGGAGGCGACTCTAAGGAAAGTGCAACAGAAAAAAACCGCCGCATTCCATGCGGTAAGGGTGAAAAGGTGAGGTAAGAGCTCACCGGCGGGCGGGAGATCGCCCGGCCGTGTAAACCCCATCCGATGCAACACCGTACAGGGAGTCAAAACGGTTTGCCCGACCGTTTTCCGCAAAGGTGGCTGGAGCCGCGTTGAGAGGCGTGGCGTAGATAGATGACCGTCCAATACAGAACTCGGCTTACAGACTTACTCAACCCATCAAAAAAACAGCATATCCCTTTTGGATGTGCTGTTTTTTGTTTTTTGAAAAAGAAAAAACATACACCAATAGACAAAATATACAAAAAATATACAATATATGGTATAAAACAGACAAAATTCATCAAGATATTGAAAAATGATTTTGGGTGTGATATACTGATATCAACCTAATTTTTTTACTTGGAGGGGTTAGAAATGAAATTGATTTATGGTGTGGAAGACAAGCCAAAGTTCGGGCAACTGCTCATCTTTGCGCTGCAGCAGTTGTTGGCAATCATGACGGCAACCTTGGTGGTTCCGGTGGTTATCAACCAGAGCTGCGGAACAAACATGAGTTCTGCGGCCGCATTATTTGGCGCAGGTTTGGGAACACTGGTGTATGTATTGTTTACCAAAAAGAAAAGCCCGGTATTTCTTGGCTCTTCTTTTGCATTCATCGGTTCGATGATTGCGGCCTTTGCAGGCGGCGTTTCCATGGGACTCGGCTATCTGGGGCTGATCATCGGTGCAGCGTTTGCCGCTTTGGTTTATGTGGTAATTGCTATCATTGTTAAATTTGCAGGAGTAAAATGGATCAACAAGGTAATGCCGGTAACTGTAATCGGTCCTACCGTTGCCATTATCGGTCTTTCTCTGGCAGGTAATGCAGTGGGTGATATGCTCAAGGGCAGTGTTGCAGATGTTACTGCATCTCCCTTGCTCACCGTTTTGTGTGGTATCATTACTCTGCTCATTACGGTGGTATCTTCCACCTACGGTAAAAAGATGGGTAAACTCATTCCGTTTATTTTTGGTATTTTGGGCGGTTATGCAGCAGCCGGCATCCTGACCATCATCGGTTACAGTGCAGGCATTGATGCTATGAAAATCTTAAACACCGCTCCTTTTGCTGCACTGGTTGCAGATGGTGTAACACTTTCTACCTTCATTGCGGTGCCTGACTTTACCTTCCTTACTGCAGTAAAAGGATTTGGTGAGCTCAACGGCGCATATATCAGCACCTTGGCAGTTGCTTACATCCCTGTGGCATTTGTGGTGTTTGCAGAGCATATTGCCGACCACAAAAACATTTCTTCCATCATCGAAAAAGACCTGCTCGAAGAGCCCGGTCTGCACAGAACCCTCTTGGGCGATGGTATCGGTTCGTTGGTAGGTGCAATCTTTGGCGGATGCCCCAATACTACCTATGGTGAGTCGGTTGGTTGTGTGGCAATCACCAAAAATGCATCGGTTCTGACCATCATCGCTGCGGCAGTTCTTGCAATCATCATCGCATTCGTATCGCCGTTTATCGCATTTGTAAATTCCATTCCGTCCTGCGTAATGGGCGGTGTGTGTATGGCGTTGTATGGCTTTATTGCAGTTTCCGGTTTGAAGATGGTACAGGGCGTTGACCTCAATCAGAACAAAAACCTCTTTGTGGTTTCCACCATCCTCATTGCAGGTATTGGTGGTCTGTCGCTGACATTTGGAAAAATCACCATCACTTCCATTGCATGTGCACTGATTTTGGGTATCATCGTAAATGTAGTAGTTTCCAAGGCAAAGGACGAACAATAATAGGAGTGACAGTATATGAAAAATCTTACGGTATTTGACCATCCACTTATTCAGCACAAAACCGCCATCCTTCGTCAGAAGGAAACTCCCAATAAGGAGTTTCGTGAGATGGTAGAAGAAATCACCATGCTCATGTGCTTTGAGGCACTGCGAGATCTTCCGGTAGAGGAGGTTGAGATTGAGACCCCCATCAAAAAGACCAAGCAGAAAATGCTCAAGGGCAAAAAGCTGGCGATTGTTCCCATCCTGCGTGCAGGATTGGGTATGGTAAATGGTCTGCTCAATCTGGTACCCTCTGCAAAGGTAGGGCACATCGGCATGTATCGTGACGAAGAAACCCTGCAGCCGCATGAGTATTACTGTAAACTGCCGGCAGACATCGATAACCGCCTGATTGTGGTGGTTGACCCCATGTTGGCAACCGGCGGCTCGGCAATTGATGCCATTACCCAGATTAAATCCTACGGCGGAAAACAGATTAAGTTTTTGTGCCTGATTGCTGCTCCCGAAGGAGCAAAGGCGCTTGCCGAAGCACATCCCGATGTGGAGATTTACTGTGCAAATCTGGACGAAGGGCTCAATGAAAAGGGCTACATCGTACCTGGTTTGGGCGATGCGGGCGACCGTATTTTCGGTACAAAATAAAAGAAGCGAGAACACCCTTTCAAAAAGGGTGTTCTTTTTTGCGCAGAGAGTATATAAGCAGGCATTTTCATAGGCGCAGTTGTAGTTTTTTTGAGAGAATATTTATTGTAAATGCAGAAAAATACGGGCAAAAAATGAAAAAAGTGTTTACAAACGGGGAAGAATGTGCTATAATACCCTATGTTGTATGCGCCCGTAGCTCAGCTGGATAGAGTGTCAGACTCCGACTCTGAAGGTCGTGCGTTCGAATCGCGTCGGGCGTACCAGAAAAGCGACTTGTTTCGACAAGTCGCTTTTTTCAATGAAATTTTCCTGTGGCAAGTGAAATATACTATGCATATGAAAAGGTAAATTTCATTTCATTTGCTGCGGTATAGAAATCTTAAAAAATTCACCAAAAATCCATCCTTCCTCTTGCATATGCGTTGGATTTGCGTTACAATGAGATACACAGAAGGAGTGAGCATATATGAATTTAAGAAAAGGAAATCTGATGAGCGTGCGAAACGACATCAAGGTGGTGGACGTAACCATCCGGGATGGCGGTTTGTGTAATAATTTTGAGTTTACCGATGAGTTTGTAAAGGAACTTTATAAAACCAATATCAAAAGTGGTATTGACTATATGGAGTTTGGTTATAAGGCAAGCAAAAATATGTTTAAAAAGAGTGATTTTGGCAAGTGGAAATTTTGCGATGAAGAAGATTTGCGCGCCGTCGTAGGAGATAACCTGTCGGATATGAAAATTGCCGTAATGGCAGATGTGGGAAGATGCGATTACAAAACAGACTTTGCCCCAAAGAGCGAGAGCGTAATTGATATGGTGCGTGTTGCGTGCTATATCCACCAGATTCCTGCCGCAATTGAAATGATTGAGCATTTTCATGAACTGGGTTATGAAACCACCTGCAATATCATGGCAGTTTCGCAGGCAAATTCCGATCAGGTGGTACAGGCGCTGGAGATGCTGGTAAATTCCTGCGTGGATGTTATCTATCTGGTGGATAGTTTCGGGGCACTTTACCCCGAAAATGCCTCTGAACTTGCCCAGATGTATATTCAGGCGGTGGAGGGAACCGAAAAGAAAATCGGTTTTCATGCGCACAACAATCAGAATGTGGCATTTGCAAATACCATCGAAACACTGTCCTATGGCGTATCCTACCTTGACGCATCGGTGCAGGGAATGGGCAGAGGCGCAGGAAACTGTCCGGTGGAGTTGTTGCTCGGCTTTTTGAAAAATCCCAAATACAACTTGTATTGGGTGTTGGGTTTTATCGAAAACTATATGCTTTCCCTGAAAGAACAAGGGGTCGTGTGGGGATATGACCTGCAGTATCTGTTTACGGGTCTTCTCAACTGCCATCCGCGGGATGCGATTGAATTTACCGCAAATGACCGCAAGGATTATGCACAGTTTTACACCACACTGCTGGATAATATTTAAGCGAAAAGAAAAGTGCGTACCAATCGGTACGCACTTTTTTGCTTGTTAAAATCCGGATACAAAGCCCATTACCACAACCAGTATGGCAAGGATGCCAAAGTTGTATAGGGAAAATTGTTTGATATAGGTGCCTGCTTTACCCGGCTCGTTTTTAACATATTCCCGAAAGGTAATCAAACTGGCAAGTGATGCAATCAACGTGCCGGCACCGCCGATGTTTACCGCAACCAGAAGCTGATCATAATTTTCGGTGAAATGAGAGAGCAGAATGGCACTGGGGACATTGCTGATCACCTGGCAGGAAAGCATCCCGTAAAGCATGGTATGATGCTGAATGAGATTTCCCAAAAAGGTACTTATGGCAGGGATGCGGGACACATTTTCGGAAAAAACGAAGAATGCGCAAAAGGTGAGCAGAAGTGGATAATCCACCTTACAAACTGCAGGAAAATCCAACAGACATAGTGTGCCTAAAATAAGGATAAGCCCTACCCAATAGGGCACAACGTTAAACACAATTGCGATGGAAAGTGCGAAGAGAATAGTGTAAATCGTGGTTCTTTTTTTGTCGAGCGAAAGGGTGCACTCCTGCTCGATGGTAAGCGGATCATTTTTGACAAACATACAACACAGGGTGATGAGTGTGACTGAAACCAGGAAGGGTAATAGCATAATGCGGATAAATTCACCGTTTGGTATGTGAAAGTAGGAGTACAGATATAAATTCTGCGGATTGCCAAAGGGAGTAAGCATACCGCCCAGATTTGCGGCAATATTTTGCATGATGAAGGTAAACGCCAGATAGCGTCGGTTTCCTGTTGAGGTGATGACATAATAGCCCAACGGCAAAAAAGTAATAAGAGCCATATCATTTGCAATGAGCATGGAGCCGATAAAGGTAATATACACAAGCGCAATGATTGCCGAACGGGTGGTGGTAAAAATCGATATAATTTTTGCCGATATAATCCGGAAAAAGTGGATGTTTTTAAATGCTCCTACCACTGCAAGGGTGCAAAACAGACAGGTGAGTGTTTTGAAATCAAAATATCCCATATACTGCGCATCTGGCGGTACAAAACATGCTGAAATGATTGCCGCCGCAAATGCGATGCACATCACGGCATTTTTCTTGATTAATTCCATATTTGCGCCTCTTTTGCCTAAAATTTGCCAATGCGCCAATTATACCACCGCACGCAAAAAATGTCAATCCTTGTCGAAACGGGGCATGGTCAATGCCGTAACATAAAAAAGCCGATATTTCCAAGGGGAAAATATCGGCTTTTGAATTATCTTCCCAAAAAGACGGGAAGACCGTTTTCGTAAAGTGGATATGCCTCGCCTGCAACGAGGGGGGTAACATAGTTGATAAATGCGGCGGTAACATCGTTTCCATCAGGCGAGATAAATTCGTCCGGCATTTTTTTCTCCAGATTGGCAATACCATTGATGTCGGCACAGTCAAAGGAAACCGAATAAGGTTCTTCGCGCACATATACCATCATTTTTCCGGTTTCTCCTGCAAGCGCCGCCTGTACTGCAGCCTTTCCGATTGCTTCCGACTCGTCCAGGTCGGTCTTGGAAGCAAGGTGCGCTGCACAACGCTGGAGCACATTTACTTCAATGCTACGGGTTTTACAACCAATATAAAATTTCACAATATCCGTCAATGCCTTTCCGATACCGCCCAACTGACGGTGACCAAACACATCACGGGTGCCGCAATCGTCATCATATTGCGGTACCACAATGCCTTCTGAAACGGCAACCACCACGTTTCTGCGACGGCGCAGTGCCTGGCGTATGTCTGCGATAAACCGTTCGGTGGAAAAATCACGCTCGGGCAGATAAATCAAGTCGGGTGCGCTGCTGTATGAGGTGCGAGCAAGTGCAGAAGCCGCGGTAATCCAACCGGCATGGCGCCCCATGATTTCTACCACCGTAACCGATGGTGTGCTGTAACAATAACAGTCACGGGCAATTTCCAGTACCGAAGTGGCAATGTATTTTGCAGCACTGCCGTAGCCGGGACAATGGTCGGTAACCGGAAGATCGTTGTCGATGGTTTTGGGGATGCCGATGAATTGAATGCCACTATCGCCTGCATAGGCGGTCAGACGGGAAATGGTATCCATAGAATCGTTGCCCCCGATATAGAAAAAGTAGCCGATGTTATGCTTTTTGAGGGTTTCCACCACACGGGCGAGGTCCTCCTCCTTGTCCAGCCGGTAACGGCAGGAGCCGAGATAGGTAGATGGTGTGTGCTTTAACAGCGCCAATTTGCCATCATCCATCGAGGCAGACAGATCAATCAGTTCGTCATTGATGGCACCGGTAATGCCATTCAGACAACCATAAAGTGTGCCAATCTGGTCGGTTTTTGCCACGCCTCGGATCACACCGGCAAGTGTGGCATTGATGGCGGTGGTAGGACCGCCCGACTGCCCTACGATTGCATTTTTCATTTGACTCATTGGGTTTCCTCCTTGTATTGGGGGCAATGCGTTTGCGCCCAGGTTTGGTCTATCATGTGCCACAGAATATTTCGCCCGGATGTGGGAAGGGTATTCTGTGGTAAAGCGGCAATGCGGTTGTATTCGGCAATGTTCGACCAAAGATATTCCACCGGAGTATCATGCTCGTCCACCACCCGGAATTTGAGTCGGTCACCATACTGCTTGTGAAATAAAATATAGCTGTCCTCATCCGGCAGGGGATGGGTTGCCCAGTGCAGATGCTTGATTAATTCAATCACGCGGTCATCCAGACCGGCATCAAAGATGCGCGCTTTTTCCATCATCTGCACACAGTAATTCACCAATCGAAACTGAAAACCCTCTGCGCCGATGGTATGTAAAAACTGGTTTGCTCCCAAGGCGAGGGAACGTCCTTTGTGACGCGGTTCTACCAAGATGGCATAGCGCTTTTTCGCATCCACGGCGAGCACGGTTGTTTCATATCGAAAAGACCGTCCACAATATTCACACACCAGCAAATTTAAGGTGCCGTCCATCACCTCGGTGCGGTCAAGCGCACAATATGCCAAGTCCAAAACATCCAGAATTTGCGGCACCTCATGCTGGCGCTCTTTGCAATGGCTGCATACGGTATGGTATGACGGTGTGTAATGCATGGGTCGGCTCCTTTTGACGAAAATAAAGTTTTGTATATATCAAGTATAACAGAAAATTCGGGTCATTTCAACAATTCCGGAAAAATTTGTATGATTTGCTTGTTCAAAATAAAATTTCATTTAACCGCATAGAAAAAAGTAATTTTGCAAACAATGAGGTGGAACAAAAGAACCAAAAAGGAGGATAATCATGAAACGCATGATTGGATTAACTGCGGCAGTGTGTGCACTGAGCATGCTTGCCGGATGCAGCGGTGACACCGCAAGCGAATCCACCATTGGAGTTGCTATCTACAAATATGATGATAGCTTTATGACGGGGGTACGCAACCAGATTCAAAAGAGCGCCGTAGATGGCGAATACAAAGTAGATATTGTAGACAGTGAAAATAAGCAGACGGTGCAAAATGATAAGGTAGATTTATTCTTAACCAAAAAATATCCGGCACTTGCCATCAATCCGGTGGATCGCACGGCGGCAGGTACGCTCATTGACAAATGTAAAAATGCCAATACGCCGGTAGTCTTTGTCAACCGCGAACCGCTTGCTGAGGATATGAAAAAGTGGGATAAGGTATATTATGTGGGAGCTAAGGCGGAGCAATCGGGAGAAATTCAGGGAAAAATGATTGCTGCATGGTGGGAGAAAAATAAGGCGAGCGGCGGTGACCGAAACGGCAATGGCTTGCTGGATTATGTGATGCTCACAGGTGAAATCGGGCATCAGGATGCAACCCTTCGTACCGAGTATGCCATTAAAACTTTGACACAAGAAGGGGTGAGGGTGAGCAAGCTTGCCGAACAGACTGCAAACTGGAACCGCAACGAAGGACAGAGTGTGCTGGAAACCATTTTAAATGCCGGCACCAATGCCAAGGATGTAGATGTGGTGTTCGCAAACAATGACGATATGGCATTGGGTGCCATCGAGGCACTCAAAGCGGCAGGTTTTTTCGGTGATGACAAGAGCAAGTATGTTCCGGTGGTGGGTGTGGACGCAACCGGCGCGGGAAAAGAGGCAATTAAAAACGGTACCATGTATGGTACCGCATATAATGATGCAATCAACCAGGGCAAGGCGGCATATGAGCTTGCGGCAATTCTGGCAAAGGGTGAAACGCCCGGTGCAGATAATTTTGAATACCAAGTAACCGACGGCAGATATGTTTGGATTGATTATAAGGAAGTTACCAGGGAAAATGTGGACAGTCTGCAATAACAGACAAAACAACGTATGCACCGTGTATGGTGCACCTTTGGAAAGGGGTACGCAGGGATGAAAAAGGATACGGTGCTGCTGGAATTTGACGGCGTGGTAAAGGAGTTTCCGGGAGTAAAGGCACTGGATGGTATCAGCTTTGGCGTGCGTGCCGGTACGGTGCATGCGCTCATGGGGGAAAACGGTGCAGGTAAATCCACCCTCATGAAATGTCTGTTTGGTATCTATCACAGAGATGGCGGTGATATTCGTTTAAACGGGGAGAGCTTGCATTTTACCTCCTCCCGTCAGGCGTTGGATGCCGGGATTTCCATGATTCATCAGGAATTGCATCCGGTGGGACACCGCAATGTCATGGAAAATATCTGGTTGGGCAGGTTTCCAAATCGCCTTGGTTTTGTGGACCATCGCCGTATGTACGAGGATACACTGGCACTGTTTGAGTCACTGGATATTCAGGTTGACCCGAGGGAAATGGTAAACAATCTTACCGTATCCACCATACAATTGATAGAAATTGCCCGTGCCGTTTCCTACAACAGTAAAATTATCATCATGGACGAGCCGACCAGCTCCTTAACCGACCGTGAGGTGGAGATTCTCTTTCGTATCATCAATCGTCTGCGTGATCAGGGGGTTGCCATCATCTATATTTCCCACAAGATGGAGGAAATTTTGCGTATCAGTGATGATGTTACCATCATGCGCGATGGAAAATATGTGGGCACATGGGAGGCAAGGGAGCTGACCACCGATGCCATCATTTCCAAAATGGTAGGCAGACAGATTGAAAACCGCTTTCCCGAACGAAACAGAAGAATTGGAGAGGTTCTCATGCGTGTGGAGGGGCTTACCTCTGCACTGGAGCATTCCTTTCAGGATGTATCCTTTGAGGTGCGAGCAGGAGAAATTCTGGGTGTGGGCGGTCTGGTCGGTGCACGCCGTACCGAGGTGATGGAGGCACTGTTTGGTCTGCGTGGGGTAAAAAGCGGCAAGGTAACCATCAAGGGAAAACCCTATCCTATCAAAGACCCGATTTGCGCAAAAAAACACGGATTGGCTCTGCTCACCGAAGAAAGACGGGTCAGCGGCATTGTACCGGTGCTTTCGGTGGCAGAAAACACCGTGCTTGCAAACAGACCGGCATTTGCCCATGGGAGAGTATTTGTCAACAATGGAAAAATCCGGCAGGTGGTGGATGAAAATATCCGCTCCATGAATGTGAAAACGCCCGGGCAGAACACCCTCATCCGTTATCTTTCGGGCGGTAATCAACAAAAGGTGCTCATTGCCCGCTGGTTGCTTACCGAACCGGATATTTTGATTTTGGATGAGCCGACCCGTGGTATTGACGTGGGTGCAAAATATGAAATTTATTTGCTAATGAATCAGCTCGCCGCCGCAGGAAAGAGTGTAATTATGATTACCTCCGAGATGCCCGAACTGTTGGGAATGAGTGACCGGATTCTGGTGATGTGCGAGGGAAAGGTAGCAGGAATAATTGATGCCGAGAGTGCTACCCAGGAGCAGGTTATGACGCTTGCCACAAAATTTATGGTGTAATGCTATATAAAGGAAGAAATCTGCTCTTTTAAGGTCGGGAGAAAAGGAAGGAGACAAAACCATGTCAGACAAAACACAACAACCGCCTAGCAAGGCAATAGCATATTTTCGCCGGTTGTTTACTAAGCACGGCATGATAGAGTTTGTCAAGGATAAGGCACTCTTGATTGCGCTGATTATCATGATGGCGGTGATCACCATCCGCGATCCTAATTTTATTTCGGGTAACTCATTATTGAGCATCCTGGTGCAAAGCTCCACCAAAATCATTATTGCACTGGGAATTTCACTGGTTTTGCTTACCGGCGGTGTGGATTTGTCGGCAGGTAGGATGGTGGGGTTTGCGGCGGTGATTGCGGCATCCATGCTGCAAAATCCCGGATACTCTGCCCGCTTTTTTCCAAATCTTCCTGCACTTCCGGTGATATTGCCCATTTTGCTTGCGATACTTGCGGTGGTTATATTTGGGGCGCTTAACGGTATACTGGTGTCAAGATTTCATATTCCGCCGTTTATCGCCACATTGGGTACCATGATTATCGTATACGGAATCAATTCCCTTTATTTTAATATGGAACCAAACCGTTCCCAACCGATTGGCGGCCTGCGCAGTGATTTTACCACGCTGGGTACAGGGGACATACTGGGTATTCCCATTGTGGTTATTTTCGCACTGGTCGCTATTGTGGGCATATGGGTCCTGCTCAACCGCACAGTACTTGGCAAAAACATCTATGCGGTGGGGGGGAACAAAGAGGCGGCGCTGGTCTCGGGTATCAATGTGATGCTTACCCTTATTTTGGTGTATGTGATTGCCGCATCCATGTACGGTCTTGGCGGAATTTTAGAAGCGGCGAGAACAGGCGGCGCAACCAACAACTATGGTGACGGCTATGAATTGGACGCCATTGCGGCGTGTGTGGTGGGTGGTGTGTCCACCACCGGCGGTGTGGGCAAGGTGTCGGGCATTGTCATTGGCGCACTGCTTTTAACCATCATTACCTATGGTCTGACCTTTATCGGGGTAGACCCTCAGTGGCAGTTTGTAATCAAGGGTTTGATCATTGTGGTGGCGGTGGGATTTGATATCCGTAAATATATTATGAAGAAATAGTTTTTCGCTTTTGTGCGGTGTAATCGGTTGGTTGCACCGCATTTTTTGCGCAAAAAAGGACAGAATATGTGCAAAATCACGTTTGCAATGGCGCGCAACCGCGAAAGTGCATTTTAAAATTTGTTATAAATGCACAAAACTTTTTAAGTTGTAACATTTTTGTAATATCTGGGACAAATCTTCATATACTGATGATAGCTGATTTTGCGACTGTTTTGAGAAAAAAAGGAAGAGCTTCCATAATTTACTTAAAATGGTAAAAAATATGGAAAAAGTTGGTCAAAATGCACATGGTTTTTTTCCAAAAAATGGAAACAAATTTGACAAACCAAAAACTTTCGCTTACAATGACAAAACCGAATGATGCATCGCTTGCGATTCAAAAGGAGGATTTTATGCAGAAAAATCAAAAAGAGAAGTGGAGCGTCCGGAGAGGGACACGCAGAACAACGGCATTGCTTACTGCAATCGTGATGATGATCTCGGTTGCAACCGTTTATGCGGCGTCCATCAAGGGCATTACCCTTTATTGCGATGGAATTAAGAGAGAATTCTTTACTGCCCGTAGCACGGTGGGTGAGGTGCTCAAAGACAACAATATTCTTCTTGGCGAACTGGATAAGGTAGAGCCTGCGGCAGACCAACTGCTTAGCGAGGAAACCACCATTACCGTTTCCCGTGGGGTGCGCATTACCATTACCGATAAGGGGAAAATCCGCTCGGTAATCACAACCGCTATGAGGGCAAAGGAAGCACTGGAAGAAAACGGCATATTTTTAAATGAACACGATATGCTCTCCTGTCGGTTGGAAGACCGTGTGGAAGAGGGTATGAATCTTCTGGTCACACGGGTTACACTGGGTTATTACGAAGAAAATGTGGTACTACCCTATGAAGTTGAGTATCGCGACAACGATCAACTCCCCTTTGGCACCGAAAATGTGTTGCAGGAGGGCGAAGATGGCGTTATGGTGCGCGGTACGCAGATTATGTACTGCGATGGTGTGGAGCAGGATCATATTGTAGTCAAGGAAGAGCGCGTGCGTGAGCCGATTGCAAAAATCATCGAGCGCGGCACCGATAATGCCTATGTAACGGCAAGTGGCGATATGATTGCCTACAAGGATGTTATTACCTGTTCGGCAACGGCGTATGACCCTTCGCACCAAAGTCCCGGAAGCAGATACTATGGTTTAACGGCAATGGGTACCCGCGCACGGGTTGGTGCCATTGCAGTTGATCCCAGGGTGATCCCTCTTGGCAGCAAACTGTATGTAGAGGCAGTAGACGGAAGCTGGAGTTACGGTTTTTGTACGGCAGAGGATACCGGCGGTGCCATCAAGGGAAACCGCATTGACCTGTTTTACAATACCCGTCGCGAGGCATTACAGTTTGGACGCCGTCAGGCAAAAGTGTATATTTTAGAGTAGCATAAAAGGTCGTGGTTTCCAAAACCACGACCTTTTTGTATCGTTTTACGGAATAAATCCATGCTTTGTCCCATAGAATGGATAATATCAATCTATTCAAAAAAGGGGCAATGAATGATGATTCGTGCAATCAATGTAAAGCAATTTAAATTTCTGTTGGTAAGTTTGCTCATCAGTATTGGCACAGGCTTGTTGTCTGCAGCAGTAACAGGTGACCCGTCGGCAGCCTATCAGGCACTCCAAAAACCGTCCTTCTCACCACCGCAGTGGGTGTTTCCGGTGGTGTGGACGGTCTTGTTTATTCTCATTGGCATTGCGGCATACCTTGTGGGGCGAAACGGCAGAGAAAAACCCGGTGTGCGTGAAGCATTGTTTTATTATGGGGTAACCCTGCTGCTCACCTTTTTCTGGTCGCCCATCTTCTTTCGCTGGGGGCTGTATGGGTTGGCGGTAATCTGGGTGATTCTCATATTGATTGCGGCAATCATCACCACCATAAAATTCTGGAATATCAACCGTGCGGCGGGGATATTGTTTGTACCGTTTACTGCCTGGGTGGCATTCGCAACCGTGCTCACCACCACGATCTGGTGGCTGAACCGCGTGAACGGATGAGATACATAGCCAAAATAATAACCGAAAGAAGCATAAACCCCGAAAGCATAGGAGAGCAACTGCCGGTAGAAAGGGCAGGAACCGACACGGGAGCCGAAACGGATGGGGTGACAAAATGGCAGGTGAATGCGGTATATACTGCCGCAATACCGCCGTGTGTAAGCTTTGCGGCGACATAACGGCGAAAGGAGAGACCACATCCGGAAATAAATCCTTTTGCCTGCAAATGCACCGACCAGCCTGCCCAACCGAGAAAAAATGAAATAAAAACAAGCTGAAACGGCAGAGAGACATTCAGGCTTTCTGTCGTTTTTTGAATGCCGCCCATCAATTCGAAAAATCCGTAAAGGAGTGCGCTTGTCAGTGATTCCGGGAGATTTAAGGGCGAAAGCAGCCTGCCTGCAAGGGAAAGTATGCCGTATTGGGAAAGCAATCCCATCAAAACCGCAAAGAAAATCACATATCCAAATACCGTTAGCACCGCTTGCACACTACTCTCCACCGCCTGGGTAAAGAGGTCGGTTTTGGTTGCTTTTTGGTTGGATTTTGGTGTGGTAATGGTTAGATTCTGGATAAAGATGCGCGAAAGCATCCCCACAGTAATTGCAGCGGCGATGTGAACTGCAAGCAGATAAAATCCAATCCGGCGGTCGCCGAGCATTCCTGACCCCACTGCGCCAATGACGAATAACGGACCACAATTATTGCAGAAGCCGAGCAGATTTTGTGCTTCAGTCCGGCTCACCAGACCTTGCCGATATAAATCGGCTGCAGTTTTTGCCCCCACCGGATAACCGCTGAGCAACCCCATCACAAATGCCGCCGCACCCTCTCCCCGTATCCCGAAGAGGGGGCGCATGATACAGTTGCACATCCGACCCAATAATTGTACCCCTCCCGAGCCAACCAAAAGGCGTGTGAGCACAAAAAAGGGAAACAGTGTGGGCAAAAGCACGGTAAGGCAGGTGTTTAATGCATCCTGTGCTGCCCGGGTTACTCCGCTGGACGAAAAGGCAAGCGCAATGATTGCAGATAGCAAGACCAAAGTTTTCAGAACATGTGCCATACGGTTACGCATGGAGTTACCCCCTTTTCTAAAAAGGCATACTAATATATATTTGTGCCGTTTGCCATTATTCATAAAACTGTGCCCACACTCATAAAATTACCATATAATCACACTGTATGTTGCACGGAGGGTAAAATGGCATGGCAAAGAAAAAGCTCAAAGAGAAAATCAGCTCTGTGTTGGAGCTTCCGCAGGAGTTGGTGGCGGATGTGCCGCGTCTGGTATTGGATTCCAATACCGATTTGTGGATTGAAAATTATAAGGGAATCATCGAATATACCGATGAACTGGTGCGGATAAATACTGCCTGTATGCCGCTTTCTGTCACAGGGACAAACCTGATGATTTGCTCCATCACGGCAGAAGAGCTGCATCTGTGTGGCGAGATTGCATCGGTGAGTTTTATGCAATAGCAAACCGAAAGGGAGGGAAACAGAGATGAAACTACTGCACTGGTTTCGTGGATTTGTGCGGATTCGTGTGAGAGGCTTTTTTGTGGAACGATTTCTTAATATCTGCATGCATCGGGGAATTTATCTGTGGGATGTGACCCGCCGGGGTGCAGAGAGTGTGGAGCTGAATATGTCGGCAAGAGGATTTGGGCAAATCCGTCCCATTGCAAGAAAAACCCATTCGAGGGTAACCATCCTTCGAAAGAGTGGTCTGCCCATTTTTATCGCCCGTCATAGAAAACGAAAGGCGTTTTTGGTGGGAGCACTGATTGCGATGGTGTTATTTTGCTATCTTACCTCGTTTGTGTGGGTAATTGAGGTAACCGGAAATGAAACGGTGGACACATCGCGCATTACAGAGAGTCTTGCGGCACACGGATTTTCCGAGGGGAGACTTCGGTTCGGGGTGGATGTGCTGGCACTGCAAAACCGCGTGCTTCTGGATGTGAGCGAGCTATCCTGGCTTTGGGTGGATATTCACGGTACCAAGGCGACGGTGGAGGTGCGTGAGAAAAAGCCCATTCCCGAAATGGTGGACAAGAGTGAGCCGTGCAATATTGTGGCAAGACGGGGCGGCTTGCTCACCGAGGTGGCGGTAACAGAGGGAGAAAAGATGGTTTCGGTGGGGGATGTGGTGTCGGAGGGGGAGTTGTTGGTATCGGGGGTGACCGATTCCAAGTATGAGGGGGTGCGGTTTTTGCACTCCATGGGGAGCATCCGGGCACGCACCTGGTATGAAAAAGAGGGTGAATTTCCGCCTGTTCGGGTGGAATTTCAAAAAACAGGTAAAAAAATTTCAAAAAACACTATCAATTTTTTTGGTTTTGAGGTAAAATTATATTTGGACAAATCTCAACCGTTTGCGTATTGTGAAAAAGAAACCAAAGTGCATCGGGCAACATTGGGGTTTGACCGCTATCTGCCCCTGTCTTTAAACCGGGATATCTACCACCAAACCGAGCGTGTGGAGATTCCCCTTACCGAGGAGGAGGTAGTATTTGCCGCAAAAGAAAAACTGTGTGCCGAGGTGGAGGCGGAGTTTGACGGCGACACGCAGGTGGTCAGCCGCAGCCATAGTCATATTCTGACCGATTCGGGCAATATTAAGGTAAAGGTGGAATATGAGTGCACCGAGGAAATCGGGCGGCAGGTGCCGGTTCTCCGGCAATAACAAACGAAAAATCATCCGATTGAAACGGAGGAAGATATATTGGAAAAGATGTTGGAATTTGACAGTATGGAGCAGGTAATTGCCCTGTTTGGCGACTTTGACGCGAATGTGAATATCATCCAGAAAGAGCTTGCGGTCAATATCATCAGTCGGGATTGCACCATAAGGGTTACCGGCGAGGAGAGAAATGTGGCACTGGCAGAGCATGTGTTGCAATCGCTATCCATGATTGTAAAGCGAGGGGAAACCCTGACCGACCAGAATGTGATGTATGCCATTTCTATGGCAAAGGACGGCATCGACGATACGGTGCTTTATGGCAGTGATTGTATCTGTGTTACCGCAAAGGGGCGTCCCATCAAGCCAAAAACCCTGGGACAAAAGCAGTATGTGGAGGCGATTGTCAAAAACACTGTTTCGTTTGGTATCGGTCCTGCCGGTACCGGCAAAACCTATCTTGCGGTGGCAATGGCGGTTAAGGCGTTTAAAAACAAAGAGGTTTCGCGCATCATTCTTACCCGACCTGCGGTGGAGGCAGGCGAAAAACTGGGCTTTTTGCCGGGCGATTTGCAAAACAAGGTAGACCCCTATCTTCGTCCGCTCTATGATGCACTCTATGATATGTTTGGCATGGAGGCATACCAGAAACATGTGGAGCGCGGGAGCATCGAGATTGCACCGCTTGCGTATATGCGCGGCAGAACACTGGATGACAGCTTTATCATTTTGGACGAGGCGCAAAACACCACACCCGAGCAGATGAAGATGTTTCTGACCCGTATTGGCTTCAATTCCCGTGCCATTGTTACCGGCGATATCACCCAGGTTGACTTGCCGGACGGGAAACGGTCGGGCTTGAGGGATGTGATTACCATCCTGAAAAATATTGAGGATATTGCGTTTTGTTTTCTCAGTGAACGGGACGTGGTGCGCCATCAATTGGTACAACGCATCATCCGTGCATATGAAAAGCATGAAACACGAAAAAACACCGCAAAAGAGACCCGCACCGGCGGGGGAAGGAGAACACAATGAAGCAGGCAGAGATTTTTATGGAGGACACCCAATCCTTTCGCGAGGTAGATGAGGCGTTGACCGGATTGGTTGAAAAGGTAATCAATCAGACCCTGGTATATGAGAAGTTTGACCACAAGGTAGAGGTGAGTGTACTGTTTGTGGACAATGAGCAAATCCGTGAAATCAACAATGATTTCCGGCAGATTGATGCGCCCACCGACGTGCTTTCCTTTCCCATGCTTACCTTTGACAACAAACGGGTGATTGATGAGGCAGGCGATTCCTATCTGGGTACACTGGTGCTGGGGGATATCATTGTATCGTTGGAGCGTGCGGCGGCACAGGCAGAGGAATACGGACATTCGTTTGAACGGGAGGTCGGGTTTCTGGTGTGCCACTCCACATTGCATCTTCTTGGATATGACCATGAAAACGAGGAAGAACGCGCCGACATGCGCATGAGGGAAGAGGCAGTGCTGGAGCAGCTTGCCCTTACCAGATAACGCCAAACCGGAAGGAGGGACGGAAGTTGTTCCGGTCGCTTTGCAAGAGTTTTCAATATGCGTTTTCGGGGTTGTGGTATTGCATCCGCACCCAACGGAATTTTCGCATTCATATGGTATTTGCCCTTACGGTATTGCTGGTCAGCGGCGGATACCGTCTTACCCGTGCCGAGTCTATTTGTCTGTTGCTCACCATTGCACTGGTGATGCTGCTGGAGATGGTAAATACCGCCATTGAGAAAACGGTGGATGCCGGATGCGAGGGGTATAATGAGCACGCAAAAATTGCCAAGGACGTTGCAGCAGGTGCGGTGCTGATTTCGGCAATGTTTTCTGTGGCGGTTGCGGCGGTGTTGTTTTTGCGGCAGGCAGAACTTTGTGCCCTGATCGGTTACATAGTGGCGCATCCGTGGATGTGGGGAGCGATTGCCCTGTATGTGGTGGGATGTGCTTGGTTTATCAGAGGAAAAAAAGTTGAGCAATAAATAAAGATATTTATAATTCCTTGGAAAGGATGCTACCAATGACAAATGAATTCAAATCAGGCTATATCGGCATTGTAGGCCGACCCAATGTGGGAAAATCCACCTTGCTTAATGCGTTGGTGGGGCAAAAAATTGCCATCATTTCCCCCAAACCGCAAACCACCCGAAACCGGATTCTGGCAATTGCCTCCGAACCGGATTGCCAGATGGTGTTTCTGGACACCCCAGGGTTTCACAAGCCAAAAAACAAGCTGGGGCAGAATATGATAAAAGCAGTGGACGAAACCATTTCGGATGTGGATTTACTCCTGATGGTGATTGAGCCGACCGAGGAACCAAACCGCGCCGAGCAGGTGATTTTGGAAAAACTGGGACGGATTCCCACTGTGTTGGTGGTAAATAAGGCAGACTCGGTGCGCAAGGATACCCTGCTTCCGGTGATTGCCGCGTGGAGTAGCTTGCACGAGTTTGTGGATGTGGTACCCCTTTCGGCGCGCACGGGAGATGGCTTGGATACCTTGAAATCGGTTATCAAAGAGCATCTTTCGGCAGGACCCCAGTATTATCCTGAGGATATGGTTACCGACCAACAGGAAAAGCAGATGGTGGCGGAAATCATCCGGGAAAAACTGCTCAATCTGCTGGACCAGGAGGTGCCCCACGGCATTGCCATCGAAATTGTGAAGATGAAGCAAAAGGGCGACAAATACGATATCTCTGCCAATATCTTTTGCGAGAAAAATTCCCACAAGGGCATTATCATCGGTGCCGGCGGACGTACCTTGAAAGAGGTGGGCACCATGGCAAGGGTGGAGTGCGAGCAGATGCTGGATGCCAAAGTATTTTTAGAACTTTGGGTTAAGGTAAAAGCAGACTGGCGCAACTCCAACAACCTCATGCGCGAGTTTGGGTTGAGCGATTTATGATAAGCTGACACCCCACCCCCTGCCCCCTCCCCGGGGAGGGGAAGTGTTTTATTTATTGTGCTATAAGCCTGCGGCTTACAGCACAATAAATAAAGATATGCAGGCTTGCTTTGAAATAGACTTTTTTTGACAACATAAAAAGGCGCACCGCGGCGCACCCTATCATAAGATAAATAATAAGGGGGCGTTGACATGGCAAACCAAATGTATTGGAATTTGTTTAAAAATCTGGGTAGTGTAGACAGCTACCTGTTGATGAACGAATATGACCATTTGACCAAAGAGGAGGATTCTGATGCCGCCGCTCAAAACCAACGGATTGATTTTGAAGGTGAACAACCTCAATGACAATGACCGACTGTTTACCATACTGACCCGTGATGCAGGGCGGATTACCGCAATGGCAAAGGGCGTGCGCAGTATCCGCCATAAAGATTTTGCAGGATTGCAGCTATTTTGTTATTCGTCACTGGTGCTGGACAACAAAACGGGTTTGCACTACATCAGCTCTGCCGAGCCGATTGAAACCTTTTATCCGCTCCGTGAAAGTGTGGAAAAGATGAGCCTTGCAGTCTACCTGATGGATGTGGTAAATGCCGTATCCCGGGATTTTCTGGATGCGGACGGGTATTTTTCCTTTATCTTAAATACCCTTTTCCTGCTGGGGAATGCCGAACAACGTCTGGCAGAGCAGGAGGACGGAGATTTACTCACCGAGCTTCGCCGGCTCAAAATGGTGTTTGAACTAAAAACCTGTGTGGAGGCAGGGTATGCGCCCGAAACCGAATGCTGTGTACTTTGTGGCACGCCCGGCTTGCACACACATTTTGACTGCGTTTCGGGCGGCGTGGTGTGTGCATCCTGTGGGGGAGAGCGGGAAAATCTTATCCCGGTAACCCCCGGCGAGGTTAAGGCGATTACATATCTTGCCCAGGCGGATTTGAAGCAGGTATTCCGGTTTACCTTAAAAGATGAGGTCTTGGATACCCTCTCTGCCATCTCGGAACAATTTCTTGCGGTACAGTTTGAAACTTTCTTTCCATCGCTTGATTATTTGAAATCAATTTGGTTTCAGTAGGTAAAAGTAGGCAATAATAAGAGAATATGAAAGGAATTTTCATATTTTTTTAATAAAAATGCAAAAAAAACACAATTTTTTTAAAAAAACACTGGATATTTTCCTCATTTTGTTATAAAATGTGGGGTGATGAAAAAATTGTGAGAAAAACGGGAGGTAATTTACAAATGGCTAACAAGTATGTGTACCTTTTCTCGGAAGGCGATGCAAGCATGCGTAACCTTCTCGGCGGTAAGGGCGCGAACCTGGCTGAAATGACCAAGCTCGGTTTCCCCGTACCCCAGGGCTTCACGGTTTCCACCGAAGCTTGCACCAAGTACTACGATGATGGACAGGTTATCAGCGAAGAAATCATGTCCCAGATCGAAGATGCTCTGGCTGCTACCGAGAAACAGATCGGCAAGAAAATGGGCGACGTTTCCAATCCGTTCCTGGTATCGGTTCGTTCGGGTGCTCGTGCATCCATGCCCGGTATGATGGACACCATCCTCAACTTGGGTCTGAATGACCAGGTGGTGGTTGGTCTGGCTAACCTGACCGGCAACGAGCGTTTTGCTTACGACAGCTATCGTCGTTTCATCCAGATGTTCTCCGACGTTGTTATGGAAGTTCCCAAGCACCTGTTTGAGAAACTCATCGACGAGATGAAAGAAGCAAAAGGCGTAAAACTGGACACCGAGCTGGACGCAAACGATCTGAAGAATCTGGTTGCACAGTTCAAAGAGTTATACAAGAAAGAAAAAGGCGAGGATTTCCCGCAGGAGCCCCGTGTACAGCTGATGGAGGCTGTAAAAGCGGTATTCCGTTCCTGGAACAATCCCCGCGCTATCGTATATCGCCGTATGAACGATATCCCGGGCAGCTGGGGTACCGCTGTTAACGTACAGGCAATGGTATTTGGTAACATGGGCGACAAGTCCGGTACCGGTGTTGCATTTACCCGTAACCCCTCTACCGGCGAGAACAAGCTCTATGGTGAGTACCTGATGAATGCACAGGGTGAGGACGTTGTGGCTGGTATCCGTACCCCCAACCCCATTTCCCATCTGGAACAGGATATGCCCGAGGTTTATGCACAGTTCACTGAGATTGCAAATAACCTCGAAAAACACTATCGTGATATGCAGGACATGGAGTTCACCATCGAGAATGGCAAACTCTACATGCTCCAGACCAGAAACGGTAAGCGTACCGCTGCTGCTGCTCTCAAGATCGCTTGTGACCTGGTTGCAGAAGGCATGCTGACCAAAGAGGAAGCAATCCTCAAAGTTGAGCCCAAGCAGCTCGACTCTCTGCTCCACCCGCAGTTTGTACCGGCAGCACTCAAATCGGCTATCCCGATTGCAAAAGGTCTTCCCGCATCCCCCGGCGCTGCTTGCGGTAAGGTTTATTTCACCGCTGACGACGCCAAGGAAGCTGCAAAAAATGGCGAGAAGGTTGTTCTGGTTCGTCTGGAAACCTCTCCCGAGGACATCGAAGGTATGGACGCTTCGGAGGGTATCCTTACCGTTCGTGGCGGCATGACCTCTCACGCAGCAGTTGTAGCACGCGGCATGGGTACTTGCTGTGTAGCTGGTTGCGGTGAGATCACCATCGACGAAGAAGCAAAGAAATTCTCTGCGAACGGCGTAACCATCGCCGAGGGCGATTATATCTCCATCGACGGCTCCACCGGTAATGTATACGGCGGTGCAATCGAAACCATGGAAGCACAGTTGGCAGGCGATTTCGGCACCTTTATGGAATGGGCAGACGAGCTGCGTACCCTGCAGGTTCGCACCAATGCCGACACTCCCAAGGATGCACAGACTGCATTCAACTTTGGTGCACAGGGTATCGGCCTTTGCCGTACCGAGCACATGTTCTTTGAGGAAAGCCGTATCATGGCAATGCGTGAGATGATCGTTTCCAAGAATGCTGCTCAGCGTGAGCGTGCTCTGGCAAAACTTCTGCCCATGCAGCGTGGCGACTTTGAGGGTCTGTTTGAGGCAATGCAGGGCTTCCCTGTAACCATCCGTCTGCTGGATCCCCCGCTGCACGAGTTTGTTCCCCACGATGATGAGGGTATTGCAGAGCTGGCAAAAGAGATGGGTCTGTCCTTTGCAGAACTGAAAAACACCGTTGAGGGTCTGCACGAGTTCAACCCCATGCTCGGTCACCGTGGTTGCCGTCTGGCAGTTACCTACCCCGAGATTGCTGCTATGCAGGCAAAAGCTATCATCCAGGCTGCTATCAATGTGAATAAGAAGGGCATGAGCATTGTTCCCGAGATCATGATTCCGTTGGTTGGCGAAGTACAGGAGCTCAAATATGTAAAAGAAGTTGTTAAGAAAGCTGCAGACGAGGAAATCGCTGCTGCTGGTGTTGAGCTCAGCTACAAGATTGGTACCATGATTGAGATCCCCCGTGCAGCACTGACTGCAGACGAGATCGCAAAAGAGGCAGAGTTCTTCTCCTTCGGTACCAACGACCTGACCCAGATGACCTTCGGTTTCTCCCGTGACGACGCTGGTTCCTTCCTGGAGGATTACTACAGCAAGAAGATCTTTGAGTCGGATCCGTTTGCTCGTCTTGACCAGGTTGGCGTAGGTAAACTGGTGAAGATGGCTGCTTCCCTGGGTCGTGAGACTCGCCCGGATATCAAACTGGGTATCTGCGGTGAGCACGGCGGCGATCCCTCCACCGTTGAGTTCTGCCACTTTGTAGGTCTGAACTACGTTTCCTGCTCGCCCTATCGTGTGCCCATCGCACGTCTGGCTGCAGCGCAGGCTCGCGTGAAAGAGCTCAAAGGTATCGAGTAATTGATTGAATATTTAAGCAACGCACCCATTTTGGGTGCGTTGTTTTTATTTGGTGCTTTTGGGCGTGGGAATGGTCTCCAGTAAAACTGGGGGAAGATAAAAGCTTTCGCATGAGAAAACATTCATGATTTCTCGAATAACGGTTGATTCGCTTTGACTTTTTATGATATAATATACACGGTAAACCTTGCTTGGCAAGTTTTTACGACCTGGATGCTGATGTACTTTATATTGACGGCTACGCAAAATGCCATTGCAAGCATTTTTACTTATCGTATTTATTATAAACGCATTACATAAAAGGAGAGGGGTTTTGAAAATGAAGCGATTTTTGGTTGGTGTTTTAACAGGTATTATGTTTATATCTTCCTTGTCTGTATCGGTAAATGCAGAATTTTCGGATATACAGGGGCATTGGGCGCAATCTTACATTTTGTCTATGGTAAATGACGGCAGCATCAACGGCTATGAAGATGGCACCTTCAAGCCCGACCGGAATATTTCAAAAAGTGAATTTCTGGCAATTGCCATGCGTGCCGCAATTCCCGATTTTGAGTCCAGTGCCGCGCTGACCAAAAACATATCCAGTGGCTACTCATCCGGATATATCACACCAGAGGGTGAAATGGTAGTAGAGAGCGGATACTTCGATCACTTGACCGATACCGGTTTATGGTGGGAAACCTATTATAATTGCGCCGTGATCCTGGGTGTGATAGGGGAAACGGATTTCCCGAAAGACCGGATGGAAAACGACATCACCCGCGAAGAAATGGTATATATCATGTTGGAATGTCTGAGAAAAAAGGAAGGGCATCTTGAACGTGCAAATGTCAAGGGCACTGCCGACATGATAGCGGATTATTATAGCATTGATGAGCGGTTTCGGGACAACTTTGCCACTGCCTATACCTTGGGATTGATACAGGGAAAGGAAGGCAACCTGTTTGACCCCAAAGCCAATGCAACAAGGGCAGAGGCGGCAACCGTGCTTTATCGGATACGCAATCCGCACGCCAGACAAATGCCGGATTTCAAGGTTTTTGAAGAGTTTACGGGCTCTGCCCCAAATCTGGATCAGCCCATCACAATCTATGAGGGGCAGGAGAGAAGAAACAGACTTGCAAGGGTTGGTGATACCGTTGTCAAAGCAGACGGAACGCAGGTGGTTCTTCAATTAGGACCTAATGGTATTTTAGGCGAGGGACAAGGTGTTGCGCCGGATTTGGGTTTCTATTATTTCGTACCATATGATAACACTTCCAGAGTAGCAGATGGTAAAATGTTTACAGGTGGTGCTACGGAACGATGGACTAATTCAATAGGCAGTTATGTTGTAGGTGATTTTTACCATGTTCATCCGTTAACAGGAGAAGGACATTGGGATAACGAATGGAGTGTAATTTTTAATGCTTCTTATGATTATATGCTTGAAAATGGCATAGAAGGAAAATATGATGGTGAAATTTCAGAGGATAAACAATTGGTGTGGAATTCTTTAATAAAAGATTGGTTGCCCGTCTATAATGGTAGGAATTTAAAATAGTAAGCATAGTGCTACCATGCAGGAAACACATTACATAAAAGAGAGGGATTTTCAAAGTGAAACGATTTTTGGTTGGTATTTTAACAGGAATTATGCTTTTGTCATCTTTTTCTGTATCAGCTGCAACGTTGAATATAGCAGGAATCATACCTTATGAGATCAATGATTTATCTGTTGCAGAGAATGTTGAAAAGCTACAAGAAATCATTGATGACGTGAACAAACGCAAATCAAACGGCACGTTGACCAATGATGACTTAAAGGAAATGGGTGCACAGTTGCTGACATTGGAAGATAATATATCCAAGCATAATGAGCCGGTTACTTCGGAGGTTGTTTCTGTAATCAAAGAGGTAGAAAACGCAGTGGCAGATTTGACCGGATATTCTTCCGCAGTGGAAAAAGTATTAAAAGCAGTTTCAAAAGTAAAAGAAAGCCTGGAAATTGATGATGAATATGACGTAAGTAATGACACCTTTGTGTATCATCCGAAAGACATCGGTAACCTGAAAGGTTTTTCGGATTTGGGCAACCACGAATGGGCAAGGGCTGCGATTGAGGATATGTCGATTGGCAGTTACAAAGGGTTGTTCAGCGGTAAAACGCCGCCTGATGAGCAGGGCTTGGCGATGTTTGACCCAAACGGACGCATGAGCGAGGCAGAGTTTATCACGGTAGTAACAAGGGCATTGTATTCGGATGAATTGGCAGGTATGCCGGCAGATACAGGAGAAATCTGGTATCTGAATCATTATATCGTGGCTTTGGATAAAGGGTTAATGATACCTCAGGATATTTATACTGCGTTGCTATATGCGGAAGAAAACATATCAAGACAAGAGGTGGCAGCAATTTTAATACGCGCCTGCAAACAGATGGGCGAGTCTTTTCGCGAAATATTAATCGAAGGCAGAGTGCATGACTATGATTCCATTTCGTCGGCATTCAGGACGGATGTGTTGACTGCTTACGAAAAAGGATTGTTGACCGGCAAGGATGAACTGGGCAATTTTTTCCCACACGACACCTTAACAAGAGCGGAGGGCGCTACCATTCTTTACAGGCTGGTAAATCCGTCAAAAAGAATCGAGGTTTTACCTTTTGACAGCAGCAAGGCAGAGGGTGAGGTTCCGAATGAACCGCTTACCATTCATGAGTGGGAATATGGTCAAACAAGAGGTATCAGAAATGCCAAAGAGGGCGATATTTTCATCAAGAAAGATGGAACACAGATTGTATTGAAAAAAGACCAATATGGCATTTTAGGCGGCGGTCAGGGGGTTGCTCCTGATGTGGGATTAAATGTATATCATGAGCATGGTAACTGTGTGATAGGTCCAAATGGTGGGATGGCTGGCGGACGTTTCATGTATGATGAAGAAATTTATGGAATTTTGGTTGACAGTACCGGTACCAATTTGAAGGGACAAGGATATTTTATCAATGCAACGACGGGTGAAGGGCACTGGGAGGCAGAATATGACAGGCTTATGGAACATATCCCTGCACCCGACAGAGATGGTGCGTATCAAGGGGAATTAAGTCCTGACAGTTACCATTTGTATGTATGGCAGGGCAGTTCCTGGTCGTATAACAGATTATATCAATGATATCTTGAACCAAAGCCACTGGAAGGTTTTTGGTGGATGGAGTAGTGAACAAACAAAAAAACAACGCATCTAAAAGGGTGCGTTGTTTTTGCTATTTTGCAAATAATGGTTGATTTTTTGCACAAAAAATCATATAATTAACACATACGGGATTTTATAATATAAAATCCCCAAAAACCATTCGGCTTTTGGCGGTCTTGCGACCGCTGCGTTAATTGACGGTGGCGTAAAAATGGCCTTGCAAGCAAGCATTTTTATTTCTGGTAGAATTGGCATCTGAATTGTGTACTGATTCTATAATAGCAATAAGACGAAAAAATTGGGGGAAAACATCATGCAGGAACTCTTTGGGCGGATTGCGCCCATGATTGGACATACACCGCTTCTGGAAATTACATTCCGCTACCGCGGCAGGTTGCGCCGTATCTTTGCCAAAGCGGAATGGTTTAATATGACCGGAAGCATCAAAGACAGAGTTGCACATTACATATTGGAACGTGCCTACCAGATGGGAGAAATCGTCCCCGGGCAGACCATCGCCGAGGCAACCAGCGGTAATACCGGCATCTCCTTTTCTGCATTGGGAACGCTATTGGGGCATCCGGTGGTGATTTATATGCCAGACTGGATGAGCGCAGAGCGTATTTGCCTGATGGAAAGCTATGGTGCACAGGTAAAACTCGTTTCCCGTGAGGAGGGCGGTTTTCTCGGATCCATTGCCATGGCAGAGGAGTTGGGCAAACAGGGGGCATACCTGCCACGCCAATTTTCCAATGAGGATAATGTAATTGCACACGAAAAAACCACCGCGGAGGAGATTGTAGGGCAACTGAAATCACTTGGTCTTACTGCAGACGGGGTGGTGGCAGGGGTGGGAACCGGCGGTACCGTGATGGGACTGGGAAACCGTCTGCGTGCGGAAAATCCTGCATGCCGTGTCCATCCGCTGGAACCGGAAAATTCCCCCACACTCTCTACCGGTCATAAGGTGGGAAAACACCGCATCTACGGAATTTCGGATGAATTTATTCCGGATATTGTAAAACTGGATCAACTTTCTTCGGTGGTTTCGGTGGATGATGGCGATGCCATTGCCATGGCGCAGATGCTCTCCAGAAAGCTTGGGTTGGGCGTGGGTGTTTCGTCGGGCGCCAATTTCCTGGGTTGTGTGAAGGCACAGGAGGAGTTGGGCGCAGACAGCACCTTTGTTACCGTGTTTGCCGATGACAGTAAAAAATACCTTTCCACCGATTATGCCAAGGCGCAGGAATCGGCGAAAAGGATTTGGGATGAAATAGAATTGATTGGTGTAACGGCACATCCGTGCAAATGAGGAGAATTTCATGAAAAAACTGTTGATTGTAGTGGATATGCAAAATGATTTTATCACTGGGTCGCTTGGCACACCCGAGGCACAGGAAATATTGCCCAAAGTGGCAGAAAAGGTTGCCCGTGCAGAGGCAGAGGGCACACCGGTGGTGTATACCCGTGATACCCATAGTGCATTTTATCCGCATACCATGGAGGGAAAAAAGCTCCCGGTGCTACACTGTGTGCAGGATACTCATGGTTGGGAGCTGGCAGATGAGCTCAAACGGGAAGCGGCAATCATTTTTGATAAGCCCACCTTTGGCTCGTTGATGCTTGCTGATTTTGTGACGGCGGGGATGTTTACCGATATTGAATTGGTGGGGCTATGTACCGATATCTGTGTGGTCAGCAATGCACTATTGCTCAAGGCATATCTTCCCGAAGCAGAGATTTCGGTGGATGCCACCTGTTGTGCAGGTGTTACCCCCCAAACTCACGAGGCGGCACTGACCACCATGCAGCAGTGCCAGATTACCATAAAGAGATAATCAATCGTTTTTGAGTTTCCGATACACGGTTGGTGTGCAGTGTTTGTATTTTTTAAAGGTACGATTAAAATAAGAAGCTGATGAAAATCCCGTTTCCTGAGAAATTTCTTCAATGGAGCGGGATTTTTCTCTAAGTAGCGGCTCGCATTTTAAGATGCGCACAAAATTGAGATATTCGGTAAAGGTGCGGTTTGTGGCTCGCTTGAACAAACGGCAGAAATAGTTGGGATTGAGGGACAGATGCGCGCTGATTTGCTCGAGGGTAATGGGTTCGGAATAGTGATGATCAATATATTCCAGTGCCGGAAAGACCCGTTCAATCAGTCGCAGGTTAAACATCTGTTCGGTGCTTGCCAGAATTCCTTTGCGGTAAAGAAAGCCCATAATCTGATAGATGAATCCGCGTATGTAGATTTCGTATGCCTCACCTTTGTGGGTATATTCGTTCATAATGCCGGTGATGCAGGTTTGCAGTTCGGTTTCTCCTGTGCCAAACAGATAGCTGCCACAACCGCCTGCACTGATAAACTGCGCCAGACTTTTGCGTACCGGATTGGTATCGCCCGAAAAAGCATCCACCCGAAATTGCACCAACGCTGAAACGGTACCATTTTCCACTACATCGGTGCTATGCGGAATGCGGCTATTCAGAAACATTATCCCACCGGCAGGGATGATATATTGCTTATCGGCGGTGCAGGACATTGCCCCCTGATGCACATAGAGAAGCTCCACTTCATCGTGCAGATGGGGATCACTGACCGGGCGAATGGGAGAAGGTTTTGAGAAATTTTCCAGTCTGATTGGAATGTTGGGCAGGCTGTTTGGCACAATCTCGTATTTCATACAAATGCCTCCAAAAAGTCAATATTGTTCAAAAAATGGATAATATTATCATTGTTTTCGGTATATTGTGATGTTATAATAATCTTAACACAGAAATTCCGGAAATGCAACCGGAAAATAAGGAGGAGAAGAATTATGGCAAAAGCAGCAAGTCTGGACGCATTTAAGTTTGATCAGGAAAAGAACAGCATTGACGCATCCAAAAAGCTTAAGGTTGGTATCATCGGTACCGGCTGGATTGCAGAGGCACACATTGAGCAGTATAAGATGATGCCTGATGTGGAAATCATCGCAGGCGCAGATTTAGTGCCCGGTAAGGCAGAGGAATTCTTCAAAAAATTTGGCGTGGAGGGTGTTCGTTGCTATCCCGACCACAAGGCAATGCTGGATGCAGAGCCTGAGCTGGATGCAGTGAGTGTATGTACTTACAACCGTACCCATGCCGAGTGTACCATCTATGCACTGGAAAAGGGTGTAAACGTACTGTTGGAAAAACCCATGTGCGTTACCATCGAGGAGGCAGCAGAAATCTGCCGTGCAGAGAAAAAGAGTGGAAAAATTGTTTCGGTCGGTTTCCAACCCCGTCTGGACGCCAATATGCAGATGATTAAAAAGATTGTAGATTCGGGTGAGCTGGGTGATATCTATTACATCCAGACCGGCGGTGGTCGCCGCAAGGGTATTCCCACCCCGTTTGGTACCACTTTCATTGAGGATAAAACTGCAGGCGTAGGCGCTTTGGGTGATATCGGCTGCTATTCGCTGGATATGGTGCTCAATGCAGTGGGTTATCCCAAGCCGCTTACCGTTACCGGTATCAAAACCGATTTCTTTGGTAAAAACCCCAAAACCTATCCCAAACATCCGGAATATGCGGATTTATTCTCGGTGGACGATTTTGCTGCTGCATTCATTCGCCTGGAGGGTGGCATTACCCTGGACTTCCGTATTGCATGGGATATGCACCTGGATACCCCGGGCGATACCATCATCATGGGCACCAAGGGTAGTCTGCGCATTCCTTCCACCGAGTGCTGGAATGGCACTACCGGCGGTCCCATGACCATCTACCATGATGTGGCTGGCAGCCCTGTGGCAACCGTTGTTCCCGAGATTGTACCGGGTGATGCACCTGAGGATGAGCTGTTTTACAAAAAGATACGCTCCTTCCTGGATGCAGTGAAAAACGGCACCGAGGCCCCCATCCCCACCAGCCAGATTATTTACAATCAGGCTATCATCGACGGTATCATGAAGTCGAGTGCACTGGGACGCGAGATTGAAATTGAAATTCCCGAATATTAATCAGGAGGTTTTGAACATGAAACAGTTTAAGGTTGCCCTGCAGCTGTACAGCATCCGTGATGCCATGGAAAAGGATATGGATGCGGCACTTGGTGCAGTGAAAGCAATGGGATATGACTATGTGGAATTTGCAGGCTATTTTGATAAAACTGCCGATGAGGTAAAGGCATTGCTGGATAAGCACGGTCTGACCTGTATCTCGGTGCACCAGGGCATTGATCCGTTTTTGGGCGATGGTGCGATGGATATGGTAAATTACCTCAAAACCATCGGTGCGACCTACTGCGCTATTCCGTGGTATCCGATTGAAAATCTGTCGGATGATGCAGGTCGTGCTGAAACGGTGGAGAATTTCACTAAGGTGGGCGAGTTGCTCAAGGCCAATGACATCAAGCTGATGTATCACAACCATGATTTTGAGTTTAATACCTATGATGGTAAATATCTGCTCGACTGGATGTATGAAACCATTTCGGCAGATGTGCTCATGCCGCAGATTGATACCTGCTGGGTACACTATGCAGGCGTAAATCCGGCTGAATATGTGGAAAAATACGCAGGACGCATCAAGGTGCTTCACCTGAAGGATTTTGTATGCAGCAAGCTGGGCGGCGGTCCGGTGTATGCGCTTATCGATGAAAACGGCAAGGAAATGAAGGATGTGCCCAAGGAGGAAAAAGGTTTTGAGTTCCGTCCGGTAGGCTATGGCATTCAGGATTTCCCGGCTATTCTGGCGGCTGCCGAGAAGGCGGGCGTGGAGTATGTGGTGGTAGAACAGGATAACTCCCCCGATGGCGATCCGCTGGGCGATGCGAAAAAGAGCCGTGAATATCTGAAAACTTTGGGCCTGTAAGCAAAATAAATACAAACAAAGAGCATGGGAAACCCCCGTGCTCTTTTGGTTTTTTTGATGGCTTGCAGAGCAAGGGAATTTGTGGTAGAATGGATGTAGCACCCGAATGGTGGAGGAGAAATGGGTGTGGATTGTATGGGGGTTGGTTGGGGAAAGGAATTTTTGTTTTTACCAACATTAACCACAAAGCAGACTTGTTTTTTTAGAATAAGGAGAGATGGTGATGATTCATTCTATATTGCTGATAGGACAATCCAACATGGCAGGGAGAGGGTTTCAGGACGAAGTGGAACCCATCCAAAACGAACGGTTGATGGTGCTAAGGAACGGGAGATGGCAGCCCATGTTTTTTCCTGTAAACCCCGACCGCCCTTTTTCGGGAATATCTCTGGCAGAAAGTTTTGCAGACTGCTATGCAAAGGAAAAACAGGTGGATGTTGGAATCATCCCGTGTGCCGACGGCGGAACTTCTCTCGACCAATGGCAACCTGGTGGATTGTTGTTTGACCACGCATGCTATCTGTCTGAACTGGCATCGAGAACATCCACCATTTGTGCGGTTTTATGGCATCAGGGGGAGGCGGACTGTTCACCGCATTTATACCCCCTGTATCAGGAAAAGTTTAGCAATATCATGCATGAATTCCGCAAACGGCTGAATCTTTATGATGTGCCGTTTCTTTTGGGCGGTCTTGGCGACTTCTTGTCACAATGCCCATTAGATGATAATCTGAAAAATTACGGCAAGGTAAATGATGCACTGAAAAACATGGCTGCGCACAATGATATGACGGGTTTTGTTTCGGCAGAAGGATTGGGGTCAAATCCGGACAAACTCCATTTTTCGGCTCAATCGCTCCGGGAATTTGGCGTGCGCTATTATCATGAATTTATTAAAGTTGAAGACAAGAATAAGGTGTTTGCGGAAAAGTGTACCCCTGACCAGGCGATACGAACTAGCATGGAGCAGTTGTAAGCAGGATATATAGCGTTTTATCCCCGGACTGATACCGGCTTGAATCAAACCAGACAAAGGAGGGGCGTGTATGAGTTTTATAAAAAGAATGGGCATGATATTGACCATAATTGTTATATCCATGTTGGTCCTTCCGCTCGTTGCCGTCCATACTGTGAAAGCAGAGGCAGGCATGTTGGTAGCCTTGACCTTTTTCTTTGCGGTATATCCCGCGATTTCTGCCTGGGTAGGGTTCCTTTCAGGAAAAGATGTGAAACATTTTTGGTTTACTCCTATGGTAACAGCAGTTTTGTTCTGGGTATTTTCATCCCTTACCTATCAAACTGCATTTCCGGTGGTGTATTCGTTGATATATTTTACGGTGAGTCTACTCTCTATGGGGATAACGGCACTTGTGGTGAGAAAACAGATAAATGGAGTTGAATGAATATGAAATTTGTACTGCAACGCGTATCCGAGGCAAAGGTTGAGGTGGATGGTGCGGTTACGGGACAAATCGGACGAGGCTATCTGCTCTTGGTGGGGGTGTCCAATACCGACACACACGAGATTGCCGACAAGATGATAGAAAAGGTGTCCAGGCTTCGTATTTTTGAAGATGCCGACGGGAAAACCAACCTGAGCATCGAGCAGGTGGAGGGGGAGATTTTGGTGGTTTCCCAGTTTACCCTGTATGCCGATTGCAAAAAGGGAAACCGCCCTAGCTTTACCAATGCAGGCAGAGCAGAGCTGGCGCAGGAGCTTTATGAATATATTCTGAGCCGTTGCAAGGGACTGTTTCGAAACACCCAATGCGGGGTGTTTGGTGCAGATATGAAGGTGTCGCTGGTGAATGACGGACCCTTTACGCTGGTGTTGGACAGCGCAGAAATATTATAGTCATGACTACCCGCCAAGCCGGTAGTCTGCTCTGCAGCTGTAAGCCGCTGTTGCTAGCTGGGCTGAAAGCCCACTGAATAATCTAACACTTGCAAGCTTGCCCAACGGCTCCCCCTCTAGTAAATACTGATTTAATCTAAAAATGTAGGGGCTGGCGTCCTCGACAGCCCGAAATACGGGACGTCCGGGAGGCCGTCCCCTACAAAATACCGTTTCATCATCGTTTACTCTAGGAGAAGGCTTTATTTGCTCAACGGAAAAAGCATCTTTGGAACCACCAGCTTAGTTGGCGGTTTTCGTTATACAAAAAAATCCACCCGAAGGGGTGGATTTTTATTTTATATCAGGTTTTTTTCAAAAATTCGTGTCGGCACATCCGGCAGGAGATTTTTACCTTTCCCTTACCACGGGGAATGCGCACATAGCTTTTGCATTTGGGACAACGGAAATAACGATACACCTTGCGCTCGCGGAAAATCTGCATTTGCAGCTTTCCCCATGCGGCAACCGGATTCCAGATTTTTAAGAATTTTTCGTTTTCTATCCTGCGCTTGACCGGATTGCGCGAGAGCATGCGAAAGAGCATGACTGCCATAATCGCATAGGAGAGAAAAAAGAAAAAACGCAAGGCGGGCACACGGGAGAGCATGGAACACAACAGACCCAGTGCCAGAAGAGCAAAGGAAAGCTGGTCTGCACCATATCTTCCCATCATAAAACGTGATAACCAATTCAAAGCAAAAACACTTCCTTTTTGTGTGATTACCCTTATCTTATCCGTTTGGGGCGGTTTCGTCAAGTAAATACCGATAAAATTTACAATAAGTTTACAAATACCGTGTAAACAGATGCACACGGGGGATACTGTGTATGTATGCAAAAAAATGTGGCGAATGATTGCATTTTTTGACAAAATGTAGTATGATAAAAGATAACCGATATTTTGTGAGGGGAGAGATTTTTGATGCAACAACGTGAAAAATTTGCATCCCGTCTGGGCTTTTTGCTTATTTCGGCAGGATGTGCGATTGGTCTTGGTAATGTATGGCGTTTTCCGTATATTACGGGTAAGTATGGTGGGGCAGCGTTTGTGCTGATTTATCTGTTGTTTTTGATTATTCTGGGTTTGCCGGTTATGGTAATGGAATTTTCGGTGGGACGAGCCAGCGGCAAGAGTGTGGCGGCATCCTTTCGTGTACTGGAAAAACCGGGCGCAAAGTGGCATTGGTACAGCTACTTTGCCATGGCAGGCAACTATCTGCTCATGATGTTTTACACCACCATTGGCGGATGGATGGTTTCCTACCTGTTCAAGATGGCGGCAGGCGGTTTTGACGGGCTTTCGCCGGAGGGAGTGCAAGCGGCGTTTGTGTCCATGACGCAAGAGCCTGTCAGTATGACCTTCTGGATGATTGTGGTGGTTGTGGTATCTTTTGGCATTTGCGTGTGCGGTCTGCAAAAGGGTGTAGAACGTGTGACCAAGATCATGATGGTAAGTCTGCTTGCCATTATGGGCGTACTGGCAGTGCGTTCTGTCACCCTGCCCGGTGCGAGCGAAGGTCTGGCATTTTATCTCAAACCCGATTTCAAGAAATTGCTTGGCGAAAACTTTGCCGAAACGGTCTTTGCTGCGATGGGGCAGGCATTTTTCACCCTGTCCATCGGCATCGGCTCCATGGCGATTTTCGGCAGTTATCTTGGTAAGGAACGGTCACTCACCGGTGAGTCGGTTTCCATTTTGTTGCTGGATACCTTTGTGGCAATCGTGTCGGGTCTTATCATTTTTCCGGCGTGCTTTGCGTTTGGCGTGCAGCCGGATAGCGGTCCCAATCTGGTATTTGTTACCCTGCCAAACATCTTCAATTCCATGCCGTTGGGCAGACTCTGGGGCAGTCTGTTTTTCCTGTTTTTGACCTTTGCGGCACTGTCTACTGTGATTGCGGTGTTTGAAAACATTCTCTCGTTCGGCATGGATTTGTGGGGCTGGTCCCGCAAAAAAGCAGTGGCAATCAACCTGGTGGCAATTATCATCCTGTCCCTGCCTTGTGTGCTGGGCTTCAATCTGCTTTCGGGTATCACGCCGTTGGGTGCCGGGAGCAACATCATGGATCTGGAAGATTTTATTGTTAGCAACAATCTCCTTCCGCTCGGCTCGTTGGTGTATCTGATTTTCTGTGTTACCCGTTACGGCTGGGGTTGGGACAATTTCATTGAAGAGGCAAACGCAGGCACGGGATTGAAATTCCCACGCAAGATTCGTTTTTATGTCACATACATCCTGCCCATTATTATTTTGTATGTATTTGTGCAGGGGTATATATCGAAATTTTTTGTATAACAAAGCAAGGAGGGAAAGGGCATGCCGGAGTTTAAGGTGGTGTCAAAATTTGAGCCGCAGGGCGACCAATGCAAGGCAATCGAGCAGCTTGCCGACGGCATTGTGCATGGTCATCGCGGTCAGACCCTTTTGGGTGTAACCGGCTCGGGCAAAACCTTTACCATTGCCAAAACCATCGAACGGGTACAACGCCCCACTCTGGTGCTGGCACACAACAAAACCCTTGCGGCACAGCTATGCAGTGAGTTTAAAGAGTTTTTTCCTGATAATGCGGTGGAATATTTCGTGTCCTATTATGATTATTACCAGCCCGAGGCATACATTCCGCACACCGACACCTACATCGAAAAGGATGCCTCCATCAATGATGAAATTGATAAACTCCGTCACAGTGCCACTGCGGCATTACTGGAACGCCGTGATGTGATCATTGTGGCGAGTGTGTCCTGTATTTACGGTCTGGGTGACCCCGAGGATTACAAGGATTTGATGATTTCCCTTCGGGTGGGTAACGAAATCGACCGCAACTTTTTACTTCGCAAACTGGTAGAAATCCAGTACAACCGAAATGATATGGCGTTTGAACGTGGTACCTTCCGGGTGAGGGGGGATGTGGTGGAAATTTTCCCCGTTTCCTCCAACGAAAAGGCAATCCGGGTGGAATTTTTTGGTGACGAGATTGAGCGCATCTGCGAGATTGATGTGCTCACGGGTGAGGTGTTGGGCTATCGGAGTTATGTGGCGATTTTCCCGGCATCCCACTATGCCACCACCCCCGAAAAGATGCGCCGCGCCATTGCACAGATTGAGTTGGAACTGGACGAGCGGTGCGCAGAATTGGAGGCACAGGACAAAATACTGGAGATGCAACGCCTGCGCCAACGCACAAGCTATGATATCGAAATGATGCAGGAAATCGGCTTTTGTCAGGGGATAGAAAACTATTCCCGTATCATCAGCGGACGCGCACCGGGAAGTGCGCCGTATACCCTGATGGACTTTTTTCCTGAGGATTATCTTTTGGTTATCGACGAATCGCACGTTACCATTCCGCAGGTGCGCGCCATGTATGCAGGAGATCGCTCCAGAAAAATTTCTCTGGTGGATTACGGATTCCGGTTGCCCTGTGCATTTGACAACCGCCCCCTTACCTTTGAAGAATTTGAAGGGCGTGTTAATCAGGCGATTTATGTGAGTGCAACCCCTGCCGACTATGAAAAACAACATTCTACTGCAGTGGTGGAGCAGGTAATCCGCCCGACAGGTCTGGTGGATCCGGAGGTAATCATCCGTCCGGTTAAGGGGCAGATTGATGACCTGCTGGATGAAATCAATATGGTCACCGCACGGGATGAACGTGTTTTGGTGACCACGCTGACCAAAAAAATGGCAGAGAGCCTGACCGACTATCTGCGGGATGCCGGCGTAAAGGTGCGCTATCTCCATTCGGATGTCAAAACCATCGAGCGGATGGAAATTGTGCGCGATTTGCGATTGGGCGCATTTGATGTGCTGGTAGGTATTAACCTGCTCCGTGAGGGATTGGATTTGCCCGAAGTGTCGTTGGTTGCCATACTGGATGCAGATAAAGAGGGATTTTTGCGCAGTGAAACTTCACTGATACAAACCATCGGGCGTGCGGCAAGAAATGTGAACGGGCGTGTGATTATGTATGCCGACACCATTACCGGCTCCATGAAACGAGCCATTGACGAAACCGAACGCCGTCGCAAGATGCAGATGGATTATAACCGCATCCACGGCATTACCCCCAAAACGGTGGTAAAGGATGTTCACGAAATCATACAGACCTATCTGGCACCTGAACAGAAGGTTTCGGGCGGCGTGGCGGCAGAAAAGGATGAGCTGCTGACCAGAGAAGAAAAGATTACGGCACTGACCGCCCTCATGAACGAGGCGGCGGCACGATTGGAATTTGAGCAGGCGGCAAGATACCGCGATGAAATTGATTTGCTCAAAAAACAGGTGCTTTGATGCGGTGCAAGGCAACAGGAGGAAACCATGACCAAGGATAAAATCTATATCAAGGGAGCAAGGGAGCATAACCTGAAAAATATCGACGTTACCATTCCCAGAGATCAACTGGTGGTTATCACCGGTCTTTCGGGTTCGGGAAAATCGTCACTGGCATTTGATACCATCTATGCCGAGGGGCAACGCCGATATGTGGAGTCGCTTTCATCCTATGCGCGTCAGTTTTTGGGGCAGATGGAAAAACCGGAGTTGGACTACATCGACGGGCTTTCTCCTGCCATTTCCATCGACCAGAAAACCACCTCGCGCAATCCCCGTTCCACGGTGGGAACGGTAACCGAAATATATGATTATCTGCGCTTGCTCTTTGCACGGGTGGGTACACCGCATTGTCCCAAGTGCGGCAAGGAAATCCGTCAGCAGAGCGTGGATGAGATTGTAGACAGAATTTTAAAGATGGGTGAAAAAACCCGTATACAGATACTGGCACCTGTGATCCGGGATAAAAAGGGTGAACACGTCAAGGTGCTGGAGGATGCCAAAAAGAGTGGATATGTGCGTGTGCGGATTGATGGGAATGTGCGTGATCTGGACGAGCCGATTAAGCTTGCCAAAACCCATCGGCACACCATAGAAATTGTGGTGGACCGCATTATCATCAAGGAGGGAATCACCTCACGTCTGACCGATTCGGTGGAAACTGCGCTTAACTTGGGCGACGGGTTGATGGTGGTGGACGTGATTGACGGTGAGGAGATTACCTTTTCCCGAAACTACGCCTGTGCCGATTGTGGCATCAGTTTGGAGGAGCTTTCTCCCCGTATGTTTTCCTTCAACTCCCCCTTTGGTGCGTGTCCGCATTGTACGGGGCTTGGTATGCTCATGGAAATTGACCCTGACCTGATTGTGACCGATCGCTCCAAATCCATTCTGCAGGGCGGTATCACCGCAAGCGGCTGGAATAATGTTGCAGACAAGGGCTCTTTCTGTCGTGCATGGTTTGATGCCCTTGCCGCACAGTTTGATTTTTCACTGGAAACTCCCATTGATGAGCTGCCGGATGGTGTGCTGGACATCATTTTGTATGGTGCGGATGAGCCGATTGAGGTCAATTACCGATTCCCCATGAAACAAAAATTTGAGGGGATTGTCAATAACCTGCAACGGCGGTATCAGGAAACCACCTCTGCCTATTCCCGTGCCGAGATTGAGGCGCTCATGGGGGAAAACCCCTGTCCGGTTTGCCATGGTAGGCGGTTAAAACCGGAAATACTGGCAGTGACGGTAAACGATAAGAATATTACCGAGGTGTGTGACCTGTCCATCGGTGATTGCAAGGCGTTTTTTGAAAACTTAACCCTGACCGAACAACAGCACATGATTGCCCATCAGATTTTAAAGGAAATCAATGCCCGTCTGGGATTTTTGATGAATGTGGGGTTGGAATATCTTACCCTTTCCCGTGCGGCAGGGTCGCTTTCGGGAGGCGAGGCGCAACGAATCCGCCTGGCGACCCAGATTGGCGCATCCTTGATGGGAGTGCTTTATATTCTGGATGAGCCGAGTATCGGACTGCATCAACGGGACAACAACAAATTGCTTGCAACCTTAAAAGAGCTGCGTGACATCGGAAATACCCTCATTGTGGTGGAGCATGATGAGGACACCATGCTTGCGGCGGACCATATCATTGACATTGGGCCCGGCGCAGGAATTCATGGTGGGCAGGTGGTTGCCGAGGGTACGGCGCAGGAACTGATGGAAAATCCGGATAGCATTACCGGGTTGTATCTATCGGGCAAAAAGTGCATTCCCGTTCCTGAAAAACGCAGAGAGGGTAACGGGCAGATATTGACGGTGCGTGGGGCTTCGGAAAATAATCTCAAGGGAATCGATGTGGAAATTCCGCTGGGGAAATTTGTGGCGGTTACGGGGGTATCCGGCTCGGGGAAATCTTCGCTGGTCAACGAAATATTGTACAAGAAACTGGCGGTAAAATTAAACCGTGCACGAAAAAAAGCAGGTGCACACAAAACCATTGAAGGAATGGAATATCTGGACAAGGTAATCGACATCGACCAGTCACCCATCGGACGTACGCCGCGCTCCAATCCGGCTACCTACACCGGTGTGTTTTCGGATATCCGCGAGATATTTGCCAATACCAATGAAGCGAAAATCCGTGGCTATGGTCCGGGACGATTTAGCTTTAATGTAGCAGGCGGACGGTGTGAGGCATGTGACGGTGACGGCATCCTGAAAATCGAAATGCATTTTCTGCCCGATGTGTATGTGCCCTGTGAGGTGTGTAAGGGCAAACGCTACAACCGCGAAACACTGGAGGTAAAATACAAGGGAAAAAGTATCAACGATGTGTTGGAGATGACGGTGGAGGAGGGGTTGGAGTTTTTCCAGAACATCCCCAAAATTAAGCGGAAACTGCAAACCCTATATGATGTGGGTCTTGGTTATATCAAGATCGGGCAACCTTCCACCACCCTTTCGGGCGGTGAGGCACAACGTGTCAAGCTTGCCACCGAGCTTTCCAAGCGAAGCACCGGACGCACCATCTATATTCTGGACGAGCCGACTACCGGTTTGCACACGGCAGATGTCCACCGTCTGATTGATGTGCTCAATATTTTAGTGGATGCTGGCAATACCGTGGTGGTAATCGAACACAATCTGGATGTGATTAAGGTTGCTGACCATATCATCGACCTTGGACCCGAAGGCGGCGACAAGGGCGGCAGGGTGGTTACTTCGGGTACGCCGGAGGAGGTTGCGGCGTGTCCCGAATCCTATACCGGTCAGTATCTGAAACCGATATTGGAGAAGGGTAGGATGTGCAACGAGAAATAAATAAAATTGCAAAAAATGGTGTAAAAGGTCGCTATTTTTGTTTTTTTTAAACAAAATTGAAATTTTTTCAAAAAAATGTTGCAAATCCGGAATGTTTGCAGTATAATGAAACGTGATTTGAATTGGAATGGGAGGAATTTCAGATGGCATTGAAAAATGAGTATTTGAAGGGTCTGATGGAGCGCGTGGAGAAACGCAATCCGGCAGAGCCTGAATTTCATCAGGCGGTTCGTGAGGTGCTGGAGTCCCTTGAACCGGTTGTTGAAAAAAGACCCGAGCTGATTGAGCGCGGTGTTATTGAAAGTGTAGTAGAGCCCGAGCGTACCATTAAGTTCCGTGTACCCTGGGTAGACGATGCAGGAAAGGTGCAGGTAAACCGCGGTTTCCGTGTGCAGTTCAACAGTGCACTCGGTCCCTATAAAGGCGGTCTTCGTTTCCATCCGTCGGTATATGAGGGCATCATCAAGTTCCTCGGTTTTGAGCAGATTTTCAAAAACTCTCTCACCGGTCTGCCCATCGGCGGCGGTAAGGGTGGTTCTGACTTTGACCCGAGAGGCAAGAGCGATGGCGAAATCATGCGTTTCTGCCAGAGCTTTATGACCGAGCTGTGCCGTCACATCGGTTCTCACGTAGACGTTCCTGCCGGTGATATCGGTGTTGGTGCAAGAGAAATCGGCTATCTGTTTGGTCAGTACAAGAGAGTTCGTAACAACTTTGAAAACGCAGTACTCACCGGTAAAGGCCTTTCCTATGGCGGAAGCTTGATTCGTCCCGAGGCAACCGGTTTTGGTGCAGTATATTTCTGTGCTGAGGTGCTCAAGCGTTACGGCGAAGAGATTAAGGGCAAAACCTTTGCAGTTTCCGGTTTCGGCAACGTGGCATGGGGTGCAGTGCTCAAGATTAACCAGTTGGGCGGCAAGGTGCTTACCATTTCCGGTCCCGATGGTTATGTATATGACAAAGACGGCATCACAGAAGACAAGGCAGCTTACATGCTGGAGATGCGTATGTCCGGTCGTGACAAGGTACAGGATTATGCCGACAAATTCGGTGCAGAGTTCTTCCCGGGAGAAAAACCGTGGGGTGTCAAGGTTGATGTTATCATGCCCTGCGCAACCCAGAATGAGGTTCGCATCGAGGACGCACAGAAGATTGTTGCAAACGGCATAAAATACTACATAGAGGTTTCCAATATGCCCACCACCGATGACGCAGTTGCTTACCTGAAAGCAAACAATGTGGTTATCGCTCCGTCCAAGGCAGTAAATGCGGGTGGCGTAGCAGTTTCGGCACTGGAAATGAGCCAGAACAGCATGCGTCTTTCCTGGACTGCAGAAGAGGTTGACGAGAAATTGCACGGCATTATGGTAAATATCTACAACAACGTCAGCTCGGCTGCAAAAGAATACGGCATGGAAGATGACCTGATTGCAGGTGCAAACATCGCCGGTTTCTTGAAGGTTGCAGAGGCAATGATTGCTCAGGGCGTGGTGTAATTACCCCCGAACAAGCAGAAAAACGATACCCCCTCCATATGCGGAGGGGGTTGTTTTTTTAAAAAATTATGCGATGGTGCCGGTAACGGTAATCACCGTTACACCGGGGCCTTCCGCTGTTGCTGCCGGAACGCCGATAACCAGCGAGGAGGTATCGGCAGGCAGAATGAGTGTATTGGGCGGTGCGATGGTGTAGTCGGTTGCCGGAACGGGAACGGTTACCCCGTCAACGGTGTAGCTGACAGAGGTTACGGTAAATTCCGGTGGGAATGCATCGACAAATTCAATGGATTCTGCATCCTGATTGCCCATATTCATCAGGGTAAAGGTGTAGGTGAGGGTATCGCCCGAAACCACTGTGTCGCTATCTGCCGCCTTAAAGATGGTTACACTTGCAAAAGATTGTGGATTGATGGTTGCAGTAGCAGTTATGGTAAGCGTTTCGCCGGTTGCAGAGCCGGTATTTACGGTTGCCTCTGCAGTGTTGGTAATTGGCGCGGTGAAAGTTTCACTTGTGGTAGCGGCATAAACAATGATGAGATTATCACCGGGTTGCAATACCACTGATGGTGCGCTAAAAACCACCTGATTACCGGTGGCGACCGCAGTGCCGGCAACGGCATTGCCATTCAAATAGAAAAGTGCCGAACCGTCCACATAGGTCAGGGGCGATACGGGATTATTTCCGGTGCCCAGATCATCGGTTACGGTGGGGCTGTAGAGTGCACCCGAACCGGTATTTTCCAGACGAATCACATATGCCACATCCCCTCCTGCACGCACCTCGTCATTGACCGCAAGCTTGGTTGCCGTCATGGTAAACTGGTCGAGCAGGGTGGTGTTGGTCTGGTTGGAAAGGGCGGTGTCGGTATTTTCGCCAAAGGTATAGGTTAATTGTGCCCGATTGGGCAGATTGGTTGGCATAAAAAAACCTCCTTACATGATTTCTTGTGTTTTGGGGTCCCCTGATGTATCATATGTTATTTTGTCGAAATTGTGTACAAAAAAATTGTGAAATAATTTCTTAAAAAAATATGATTTTGGTATAGACAAATATGCCGTTTGGGTGTATAATATAAAAAAGAAAGCAAATGTTACCTTTAAGATAGTACAGAGATGCTAGCAAGGTGGCTGATACCATGTGAAATACATTGCCGGAGAGGGTGTTTTATACCCGCTCTTATTCAGCTATGATTATTAGCCCTTGTCCGCATCGGATGAGGGCTTTTTTGTGCCCGCTTGAAGGGGCGATTACAAAGGAGGTCGGGTTGGATGAGTACACTCAAAGAAAAGGCTTTGATTATGGACGAAGCCGCTATGGAACGTGCCATTAGTCGTATTGCGTTTGAAATTATTGAGAAAAACAAAGGAACCGATTCGCTTGCCATTATCGGTATTCAGCGCAGAGGCGTGAGCCTGGCAAAGAAGATTACCGAAAAAATCCGGCAGGTGGAAGGGGTGGATGTGCCCATGGGTATTTTAGACATCACCCTCTATCGGGATGATTTGTCCCTGCTCAACTATTCTCCGGTCATCAACGGCACCGAGATTGATTTTATGATTACCGACGCACGCATTGTGTTGGTGGACGATGTACTCTATACCGGACGCACCATCCGTGCGGCGATTGACCAGTTGATGGATTTTGGCAGACCCAAGATGATTCAACTGGCGGTGCTGGTGGATCGCGGTTACCGCGAGCTTCCCATCCGTCCCGATTATGTAGGGAAAAATGTGCCCACTTCTACCAGTGAGGTGGTTGAGGTGCAGGTTGCCGAGTTTGACGGGTGCAACCGCGTGGTGATTATGGACAAGCAGAGCGGAGGGGAAAACGAGTGATAGGAAATAAAAAAGACCTGCTGGGCATCAAAGACCTGGCGGCGGAGGATATCGAACTGATTTTAAAAAATGCAGCCACCATGAAATATGTGTTGCAGCAAAACAGTAAAAAAACGCCTCATCTGCAGGGAAAATCGGTGGTTACCCTCTTTTATGAGAATTCCACCCGTACCAGACTTTCGTTTGAGCTGGCAGCAAAATATATGAGCGCAAGCGCCGCCAACATTTCGGTTGGGACAAGCTCGGTGAAAAAAGGAGAATCCCTTTTGGATACCGCGCGCACAGTGGATGCGATGGGCGCTGACATTATTATCATCCGCCATTCCATGGCAGGTGCACCGCATTTTGTGGCAAAAAATGTACGGGCATCCATCATCAACGCAGGTGATGGTATGAACGAACACCCCACCCAAAGCCTACTGGATTTGTTTACCATTCAGGAGAAAAAGGGGAAAATCGAAGGCTTGAAGGTTGCCATCATCGGCGATATCGCACACAGCCGTGTGGCACGCAGTAATATCTATGCATTGCAAAAAATGGGCGCACGGGTTGCGGTGGGCGGTCCGAGCACATTGCTCCCCCCTGATATTGAAAGACTGGGCTGCGAGGTATATTGCAGTACCCCGGAAGCACTCATGGACGCAGATGTGATCATCAACCTGCGTATGCAGTTTGAACGCCAGAGTGAGGGATTCGTACCCTCCAACCGCGAATATTCGAGATTTTTTGGTTTGGACGAAAAACGCCTGATTTATGCAAAACCGGATGTGCTGGTGATGCATCCGGGTCCGGTGAACCGCGGCATCGAAATTACCAGCGAAGTGGCAGACAGCGATTTCAGTGCTATTGACGAGCAGGTGACCAACGGCGTTGCAGTGCGCATGGCATTGCTCTATATGCTGGCGAGAAAGGGAGGTAGCAATGAGGCTTCTAATTAAAAACGGCAGGGTGTTGGACCCCAGTAACGGTCTGGACGAAATCATGGATATCTACATGGAAAACAGCGAGATTGTGCAGATTGAAAAGGACATCGACCTGTCGGGTGTGGATATTGAAATCATTGATGCAACCGGCTTGACGGTTGCCCCCGGTCTGGTGGACATGCACTGCCATCTGCGTGAGCCGGGTTATGAATATAAAGAGGATATTGAATCGGGCACCAAGAGTGCGGCGATGGGTGGCTTTACCTCCATTGCCTGCATGCCCAATACCAATCCGGTGATTGACAATGGCGCAATGGTAAGCTACATCATCAACAAGGCGCGCGAGGTGGGTGCGGTGAATGTGTATCCCATCGGTACAATCACCAAGGGATTAAAGGGTGAAGAGCTTGCCGAAATCGGCGAGATGAAATTTGCAGGGGTTGTAGCGGTGTCGGATGACGGCAGACCGGTGGAAAGCCCTGCCATTATGCGAAATGCATTAAAATATGCGGCAATGTTTGACACGCCGGTGATTTCCCACTGCGAGGAGCTTTCCCTGGTACAGGGAGGTGCACTTAACGAGGGATATATGTCCACCTATATGGGACTCAAAGGCATCAGCCGTGCAAGCGAAGAGCTGATGGTTTCCCGTGAGGCGATCTTATCCTTAACCTATCAGGTGCCGGTGCATATTGCCCATGTGAGCACCCGCAATTCGGTGGAAATCATCCGCCATGCCAAGGCACAGGGCGCTCCCATTACTTGCGAAACCTGTCCGCACTATTTCACCCTCACCGAGGAAGCAGCAGGGGAATTTGACACCAATGCAAAGATGAATCCGCCCCTTCGCACCGCAGACGATGTGCAGGCAATCATCGAGGGCTTGAAGGACGGCACCATTGATGCCATCGCTACCGACCATGCTCCGCATCATCCGGATGAGAAAAATGTGGAGTTTGCCAAAGCGGCAAATGGTATTGTGGGCTTTGAAACAGCACTGTCGCTGGGTGTGACCTATCTGGTAAAGGCAGGGCACCTTACCATGGCACAGTTGATTGAGAAGATGAGCGTAAACCCTGCGCAAATTCTGGGACTGAACAAGGGTCAGATCAAGGTGGGCAAGAACGCCGACCTGGTGATTATAGACGAAAACAAAAAACGTACGGTAGAAACGGACAAATTCCTGTCCAAATCCAAAAATTCCCCCTATAACGGCTATGAGCTGTCCGGCACGGTAGAGTATACCATTGTAAATGGACATCTGGTGGTACGGCAGGGTATCTTACTGTAAGGAGATGAGCAAGTGGATAGATTGATTGATGCAATTAACAAAATGAAAAACCCCTCGGTGTTCGGCTTGGACCCCAAGATTGACTATGTTCCTCAGCACATTCGTGAAAAGAGCTTTTCGGTATTTGGCAAGGGCGCATTGGGTGCGGCAGATGCAATCTGGGAATTTAACAAGGCGCTCATTGATGCACTGTGCGACATTGTTCCGGCGGTAAAACCGCAATCGGCATACTATGAGATGTATGGAATCGCAGGACTGATGACCCTGAAAAAGACCATTGACTATGCAAAATCCGCCGGTTTGTATGTGCTTTTGGATGTAAAGAGAAATGACATCGGCTCCACTGCCGAGGCGTATGCAACGGCGTATCTGGGGAAAACACAGATTGACGGTGACCTCTATGAGGAATCCTTTGGTTGTGATGCGGTAACCATCAATGGATACCTGGGTACCGATGGTATCAAGCCCTTTACCGATGCGTGCAAGCAGTATGATAAGGATTGCTTTGCACTGGTAAAAACCTCCAATCCGTCCTCGGGTGAATTGCAGGATATGGACCTTGCTGCAGGAGGTGCCGTTTGTGAAAAGATGGCGGCATTGGTTGAGGGTTGGGGGGCAGATAATATCGGCGCACACGGCTATTCCCGTGTGGGTGCAGTGGTTGGTGCTACCTATCCCGAGCATGCGGCAAAATTGCGCGCGCTCATGCCGCACACCTTCTTCCTGGTACCGGGTTATGGTGCGCAGGGCGGCAAGGCAAGCGACGTTGCGGCAAACTTTGATAAAAACGGAAGTGGCGCGATTGTCAATTCCTCCCGTGGTATCATGTGTGCTTATCGCAAGGGTGATTATACCCCCGAGCAGTTTGCACAGGCTGCACGGGATGAGGCAATCCGCATGAGAGAGGAACTCAATTCCATACTGTAATTATCCCAAGAAAGAGAGGCTATGCATACATGAAGGCTTATTTAATGCTGGAAAATGGCAGAGTGTTTGTCGGCGAGCACATCGGTGCTGATGTGGATGCGGTTGGCACGCTGGTATTCAACACCTGCATGACTGGTTATCAGGAAATTTTAACCGACCCGGTAAGCGCAGGGCAGCTCGTTGCTATGACCTATCCGTTGGTGGGCAACTACGGTGTCAATGAAGAAGATTTTGAATCGCCCAAGGCAACTGCAAAGGGACTGATTGTGCGTAATCTATGCGAGCGTCCTAGCAACTTCCGTTGTACCGGCACACTGAATGATTTTTTGAAAGCACAGGGTGTAGCAGGTATCGCAGGAATTGATACCAGAAGCCTCACCCGTGAAATCCGTTCTGCCGGAAGAATGAATGCAGTTATCACCACCAACCCCGATTATGACAAACAATCGCTGAGTGGGGTGGAAACGCAAGCAAATACACACTACGGCGAAAAAGCACATATTGGGGGTAACGGTAATCGGGTGGTAATGTATGATTTTGGTGCACCCAAGAGCCTGGTAAATACCCTTTCGGCACGGGGATATGATATTACCGTGTTGCCGTCGGATGCCAAGGCAGATGATGCAAAAGGATTTGACGGCGTGATTCTCTCCTGCGGTCCTGCAGATCCGGGAAAATACACCCAAGCGGTGGAAACGGCAAAAGCATTGCTGGACACCGGCGTTCCTATGTTGGGTATCGGCCTGGGATTTGAACTGATGGCACTTGCCTCGGGTGCAAAAACCCTTCCCTTAAAACAGGGTCACCACGGGGTGAACCATCCGGTACTGGACAAGGCAACCGGACGCACCTATCTTACCAATCAGAATCGTGATTATCAGGTGGATATCAATACGGTGGATGCGAATAACATTACCTATGTTAATGTCAATGATGCAAGCATCGAGGGAATGAGTTTTACTCCCAACGCTTTTGGCGTTCAGTTTCACCCCAATGCAACAGAGAGTGCAACCGGCACGGGCTTTGTGTTCGCGCGGTTTGAGGAAATGATGAAAGGAGCGACACGTTAAATGCCCAGATACGAAGGAATCAAAAAGGTGCTTGTAATCGGAAGTGGTCCCATCATCATCGGTCAGGCGGCAGAGTTTGACTATGCGGGCACCCAGGCGTGTAAAACGCTCAAAAGCGAAGGGATTGAAGTGGTGCTTATCAACTCCAACCCCGCAACCATCATGACCGATAAAAACATGGCAGATGCCGTGTATATCGAGCCGCTTACGGTGGAAACGGTGAAAAAAGTAATCGAGAAGGAAAAACCCGATTCCATCCTGCCCACACTGGGTGGTCAGACAGGCTTAAACCTTGCCACCGAGCTTGCCGAAGAGGGATATCTGGAAAAGATGAATGTACGCCTTTTGGGCACCAATGTGGAGTCCATCAAAAAGGCGGAGGACCGCCAGATGTTTAAGGACACCATGGAGGCAATCGGTGAGCCGTGTATCGCCAGTAAGGTGGTAGAAACCTACGAGGATGCACTGGAATTTACCAATCAGATTGGCTATCCGGTTATCATCCGTCCGGCATTTACCATGGGCGGCACCGGCGGCGGTATTGCATACAACGAGGAAGATCTGGACGAGATTGCACACAATGGCTTGCGTGCCTCCCGTGCACATCAGATTCTGGTAGAAAAATGTATTTCGGGTTGGAAAGAAATCGAGTATGAGGTAATCCGTGACAGCAAGGGCAATGCCATCACCGTTTGCTCCATGGAAAACATGGACCCGGTTGGTGTGCATACCGGTGACTCCATCGTTGCCGCACCTGCACAGACCCTTACCGATAAAGAATACAGTATGCTTAGAAATGCCGCACTTAACATCATCTCGGCACTGGGCATTGAGGGTGGATGTAACTGTCAGTTTGCATTGGAACCCAATAGCTTTGAATATGCGGTCATCGAGGTAAACCCCCGTGTGTCCCGTTCTTCTGCGCTTGCCTCCAAGGCAACCGGTTACCCCATTGCAAAGGTCGCTACCAAAATTGCCATCGGCTATGGCCTGGACGAAATCCAAAACGAGGTAACCGGCACCACCTATGCGTGCTTTGAGCCGACCATCGACTATGTGGTGGTAAAATTCCCCCGTTGGCCGTTTGACAAATTTGTTAAGGCAGACCGTAAGCTGGGTACCCAGATGAAGGCAACCGGCGAGGTGATGAGCATTGGCGTCAATTTCGAGCAGGCGATTTTAAAAGCAGTGCGTTCTCTGGAAATCAATGCACCTACGCTGGCATTGAAAAAGCTTGCAGATTGCACCAAGGAAGAGCTGCTGGAAATGCTCAAAACCACCACAGACGAGCGTTTGTTTATCATTACCGAGGCATTCCGCAAGGGTGTTACGGTGGAGCAAATCCATGATATGACCACCATGGATGTGTGGTTTTTGGATCGTATCATGCACATTGTGGAGCTGGAAAACGAGGTGCGCGAGAATGAGCTGACCTATGACCTGCTCAAAAAGGTTAAGCAGTTTGGTTTTTCGGATGTTGCCATCGCAGACCTCAAAGGCACCACCGCACGGGATATCCGCAATCTGCGAAATGAGATGGGCATCCGTCACACCTATAAGGTAGTAGATACCTGTGCCGCAGAATTTGATGCACAGACACCCTACTACTATTCCACCTATGATGAGGAAAACGAGGCAATTCCCTCGGATAAGAAAAAGGTACTGGTACTGGGCAGTGGCCCCATCCGTATCGGTCAGGGTATCGAGTTTGACTATTGTAGTGTGCACAGTGTGTGGGCACTCAAAGAGGCGGGCTATGAAACCATCATTGCAAACAATAACCCCGAAACGGTTTCCACCGACTTTGACACGGCAGACAAGCTCTACTTTGAGCCGCTGACTCCAGAGGAAGTGGAAAATATCATCGAAACCGAGCAGCCCGAGGGCGCAATCGTGCAGTTTGGCGGGCAGACCGCAATCAAGCTCACCAAAACCCTCAACGATCTGGGTGTAAAAATCTTTGGTACCTCTGCCGAGAATATTGATGCGGCAGAAGACCGTGAACGGTTTGATGAAATCCTGGAGCAGACGGGTATTCCGCGTCCGGCAGGCACCACGGTGTTTACCAAGGAGCAGGCGCTGGAAGCGGCGCACTCCCTCGGCTATCCGGTGTTGGTGCGTCCGTCCTATGTGTTGGGCGGTCAGGGCATGGAAATTGCCTACAACGATAATGATATCGTAGAATTCATGTCCATCATCAACTTAAACACCCAGGAGCATCCCATTCTGGTGGATAAATACATGATGGGGCAGGAGGTAGAGGTTGACGCCATCTGTGACGGCGAAGACCTGCTCATCCCCGGTATCATGGAGCATCTGGAACGTGCAGGCGTGCACTCGGGCGACTCCATCTCGGTTTACCCCAGCCGCACCATTGAGCAGCACTTAAAGGATGTCATTGTCGATTACACCGGACGTCTAGCCCGTGCGTTGCATGTGGTGGGTCTGGTCAATATCCAGTTTGTCATCTATGAAGGTGCGGTATATGTTATCGAGGTAAATCCCCGTTCTTCCCGTACTGTGCCCTACATTTCCAAGGTAACCAATATCCCCATGGTAAATCTGGCTACCCGTGTGGTACTGGGTGAAAAGCTCAAGGATCTGGGCTATGGCACGGGGCTTTATCCCGAAGCCGAGCACATTGCGGTTAAAGTTCCGGTATTCTCGTTTGAAAAACTGCACGATGTGGACGTAAGCCTTGGCCCCGAGATGAAATCCACCGGTGAGGTACTGGGTATTTCCAAGGATTTCTCGGAGGCGCTGTTTAAAGGTCTGCTCGGCTCGGGCATCCGCCTGAAAAATACCGGCAAACTGCTTGCCACTGTGCGTGATACCGATAAGGAAGAGGCAATGTGGGTGGTTGGCGAGTTTTCCGACCTCGGTTATGACATCTATGCAACCGGCGGCACTGCAAATCGCCTGAACAAGCACTTTGTTCCCACCAATGCGGTCAAGAAGATTGGTGAGGGCAAGCCGGATATTTTGGATTTGATTCACGACGGAACGGTGGATGTGGTTATCAACACCCCCACCCGTGGACGTGCTCCCGAGAGAGACGGATTTAAAATCCGCCGCAAGACGGTGGAACGTTCCATCCCGTGTTTCACTTCGCTCGATACCGCAAAGGCGGCAGTGCTTGCACTCAAATCGGGTTGCACCAAAGAAAATATTGGAATTGTGGATATTACAAAGATATGATGAAAAGGTGTGCGCGAAAGCGTACACCTTTTTTAAGTGCACGAATAAAATTGGCAGAATGATATGGATTTTTTTGAAATAGTATGATAGAATAGTTTTGAGGTGATGGAAATGTATACCATACTTGCAGATGTTTTAAAATACGCACTGGTTGTAGTGGTGTATTTGTTTATTTACAGTGTTGTGAAACTGATTTATCTGGATATTTCAGACACCCGTCGTTATGGGCGCTCTATGGAGGATGCACTGGCATATTTGAAACTGATCAACTTGCGGCAGAATTTGGGCTATAAGGTGTTTGAACTCTATGGCATCAAAGAGGAGACCATAATCGGTCGCAGCAAAAAATGTGAAGTTTTCATCGATGATCCCTATCTTTCCAAAGAGCATTTGCGCATTTTCCTCAAGGATGACAAATTTTACGCAGACGATATGGGCAGTACCAACGGCACCTATGTAAACGGCAAAAAAATTCTGGATAAACCGGTGCGGCTCAAAGATGGCGCCAAGCTTTCGCTGGGTGATTTAAACTTTTTGTTTGTTATGCCCGAGGTGCAGGAGGAGGAAACCGAATGAGCAAATTGAGATTGCGCCCCATGGTGTATCTGCTTTTGCTCAATGTGATTGGATTTTCTCTGTTATTTTTGTTCAAGCAGCCGTGGGATGTAAATATTTTATACGCAGGGTTGATGGTGTGTGCCATCAATGTGGGTGTATATTGCCTGATGTATTTTCTGGATTTGGGGGATGTGTACCTGTTTTTGATGGTATCCATTCTGGTCAGTCTTGGCATTATCATGTTGGTGCGATTGGATGTTACATTTGGTTATAGTCAGGTGATATGGTTTTGTGCCGGAATTATTGTGTTTTTCGTCGGCTATATGGCACTTCGTCTATTTAAATGGTGGGATCGCCTGTCGGTGGTCTATATGGTGCTTTCGGTACTGATGTTTGTGGCAACCCTTGTACTGGGTACCAGTTCAGGTGGTGCACGCAACTGGATTATGATTGGTGGTCGTGGTGTTCAACCGAGCGAATTTATCAAAATTGCCTATGCATTTACCCTGGCGTGTTTTTTCTCCGGTAAAGAAACCCGATTCCCCCGTTGGGAGGAAAAGGTATGGGGGATTGCGGTGCGTGACATTGTACTGGCGGGATTTGTATATCTGTGCCTCGGATTTTTGGTTTTGCAACGGGAGTGGGGCACCGCTGTGCTTTTTTTCCTCATGTATTTTACCATGTTAATCCTGTATGACGCACAGGCAAAGCTCTTAATCCTCAATGGCACACTTGCGATAGTAGGCGCGTTGGGCGGTTATTTTCTTACGCCGCATATCAAGGTGCGAGTAAGCACATGGCTTGACCCGTGGGCAGATGCAGGCAATCGTGGTTTTCAGATTACCCAGTCGCTTTTTGCAATCACCTCGGGCGGTCCGTTTGGAACGGGATTGGGAAACGGTAACCCGTATTTTATCCCCGAGGTACATTCTGATTTTATCTTTGCGGCAATCTGCGAGGAGATGGGCGTGTTTATCGGCATTGCCATCATTTTGATTTATTTTATTTTTTCCTACCGTGGATTTAAAATTGCCTTGGGTGCACGGAATGAATTTTTGCGGGCACTTACCTTTGCCCTTACCATCAGCTTTGCGTTCCAGACCTTTATCATTGTGGGGGGCGTGATTAAACTAATTCCGCTTACCGGCATTACCCTGCCGTTTGTAAGCTACGGCGGCAGTTCCATGGTGTCTTGCTTTTTGATGCTTGGCATCCTGACCGCTGTTTCATTCCTGGAGGGAAAACGAGGATAAGTGAATAAGGGCTTGCATAATTATAAAAATCATTGTATAATATATCTATCTATTTTCTAAAAAGGCGGTGGGAAAATGAAAACGATTGCCATAGCGGCAAATCCGCAGAAAGATACCGACCTTTCGTTTACCCGCCGTGTGGCGGCGGCACTGGAAGGTCGTTGTAATGTACGATTGGAACAGGAGCACGGTGCGGCATTTTGCGATGATGCAGACGCGGTCATTGTATTGGGCGGCGACGGTACCATTTTGAGCGTGGCACGGCGTGTTGCGAAAAAAGGGTTGCCCATCCTGGGGATTAACCTTGGCACCCTCGGTTTTCTGGCAGAAATTGAGCCGGACGATATGGAGGCATGTCTGGAACAATTTTTGAATGATGACTATACATTGGAAGAACGATATATGCTGGATGCACAGGTTATGCGTGGCGACCATGTGGCAGCACAGGCGTGTGCGCTCAATGATTTCGTGGTGTCCAGTGCCAGCGTAAAACGAGTGGTATCCATGGACATTTATGTGGATGACAGTTTGGTTGGATCGTATGTGGCAGATGGTGTTGCACTGTCTACACCTACCGGCTCTACGGCATATTCCCTTTCGGCAGGAGGTCCCATTGTGGATAGCTCCATGGCGGTAACCATCATTACCCCCGTGTGTCCGCACACCCTTTCATCCCGTCCGTTGGTGATACCCAGCAATCGCACGGTTACGGTGATTTGCCGGGATGAGTACGCTCATGCCTCCATGCTTACGGTGGACGGGCAGGAGGGGATACCCCTTGAAATAGGCGATCGCATTGTGGTGCGCGGATCCGAGCACACCACTCGCCTGATTAAGGTGAATCATATGAATTTTTATGAGATACTGCGCAAAAAAATTGGTGGCAGATCATAACTGTTGCCACAAAACAGGCAACCCAAACGGAGGAATTTCCATGGAAAAACAAGAACGGCAAGCCAAGATTCTTGCCCTGATTGAACATAATGCAATTACTACACAGACCGAATTGACCGACCAGTTGAAAAAGGCCGGCGTTCGCGTGACCCAGGCAACCATTTCCAGAGATTTGCAGGAACTTCGCATTGCCAAGACGGTTACTCCCGATGGATATCGTTATGCGCAGATGCGTGAAACACCCTCGCAGGATAGAAGTGTGGAGGAAAAGCTGCGCGGAATCCTGACCCAGTGTGCCGTGTCGGTGGATTACGCCATGAATATTGTGGTGCTTAAAACCCTCTCGGGTGCGGCGCAGGCGGCAGGATATGCACTGGATTCGTTTGTTTGGGAAGAGGTAGTCGGCTCCATCGCAGGGGATGATACCATTATGATGGTAACCCGTAGCGAAGCCCATGCCAAATCTCTGGCAGAGAGATTGATGAAGTATATTCGCTAAAGAATAACCGGGAGGCATATGGTATGCTAAAACACCTGGAAATCAAACATATTGCAGTAATTGAATCGGTGTCACTATCCTTTGACAGCGGTTTTACTGCGCTGACCGGCGAAACGGGCGCAGGAAAATCCATCATCATTGGTGCGTTGGGCTTACTGCGGGGCGAACGGTTTTCCAAGGATATGATTCGTACCGGTGAAAAAAGTGCGCGGGTGGATGGCCTGTTTGAGGTGGATGAAGAAACGGCGCAGCTGCTATCCGAACAGTTTGGAATAGAGGCAGAGGACGGCGAGGTGCTTTTGTCCCGTACCATGGATGTGGATGGAAAAAACACGGTACGCATTGGGGGCGCGCCGGCAACCCTTTCCATGCTGCGTGAGGTGGGTACCATGCTTACCAATATACACGGGCAACACGATAACGCCACCTTGCTTTCCCGTAAAACGCACATCCGGTTGTTGGACAAGCACGGCGGAAGTGCGCTTGCTCATGCGTTGGAGGAGTATCGCCTGTTGCACAATCGGTGTACCGAGGCGGAACAAACGCTCTCCCGATTGAAATTTGATGAACAGGAAATCGCCCGTCGATTGGATATGCTGGAATTTCAGATGGATGAAATTGATACCGCAAACCTGAAAGTGGATGAGGAGGAAGAACTCACCGAACGGCGTAATTTCCTTGCCAATTCCCAAAAGATTGCATCGGGTGCTGAACGGGCATATGAGTGCCTGTATGGGGGAGAGGGCTCCAATGCCCACGACCTTTTGTGGGAGGGCATCAACGCTTTGGAAGATATCATTGATTATGATAAATCCCTTGCGGCATTGCATGCAACCCTGTCCGAAATGGGTTACGGGTTGACGGATGCGGTGCGCAGTTTAAAGCAGTTTTCCGGTTCGCTTACCTATGATGTTAACGAACTGGATGATATCGAAACCCGATTGGAACAGATTGCCCTGCTCAAACGAAAATATGGCGCGACGGTGGAACTGATATTGGAGTATTACAACAACATCTGTGCAGAACGGGATACCCTGGTCAACGCAGATGAACGGATTGCGGCACTGGAAGAGGAAGTTGCACAATTGCGGCAGGAGCGTACACAGGCGGCGGACAAGCTGACCGGATTGCGCAAAGAGGCTGCAAAACGATTGGAGGAGGGGGTCGCTGCATCCCTTGCCGATCTGGATATGAAAAAGACTGTATTTGCGGTGGAGATTACCCCGTGTGACTGTCGGGAGGACGGTTGCGATGAGGTGGAATTTCTCATCTCGGCAAATGTGGGTGAGGTGGCGCGTCCGCTTGCAAAAATTGCATCGGGCGGTGAACTTTCCCGCATCATGCTATCCATCAAAAGTACCCTTTCGGGTGCTGACGGTGCACTTTGCGAGGTGTTTGACGAGGTGGATACCGGTGT
>SVJZ01000002.1:0-50583 GCA_015068705.1 Oscillospiraceae bacterium | reverse complement strand
TCGGGAAGAGCCGCACAAAAGTTGGGTGAAAAGTTGTGTGCCATGTCGCACGGCGCGCAGGTGGTGTGTATTACCCATTTGCCGCAGATTGCCGCACTGGCAGATTCTCATGTACTGATAGAAAAACAGGTGGATGGTGACAGAACCCATACCCGGGTATATCCGCTTTCCAGACAGGAGCGTGTGGAAGAAATTGCGCGAATGCTGGGCGGAGCAGTGATTACCGATATCACCCGCCGCAACGCAGAAGAACTGCTTACGCAGGCGGAGGAGATAAAAGGAGGTCTTGTGTAATGAACAGAACCGACAAACATAACTACTACTTGGACATTGCCGAAACGGTGGCAGAGAGAGGAACATGCCTGCGCCGCAATTACGGCAGCATCATTGTAAACAACGACGAGATTGTATCAACCGGCTATACCGGTGCGCCCCGTGCGCGAAAAAACTGCATCGACTTGGGTTATTGCCAGCGGCAAAAGCTTAACATTCCCCGTGGGGAACGGTATGAGCTGTGTCGCAGTGTGCACTCGGAGGCAAACGCAATCATCAGTGCATCCCGTAAGGAGATGATGGGCGCAACCCTGTATCTGGTGGGCAAGGATGCGGAAACAGGTGCATTGGTACCCGATGCGTCTTCCTGCTCCATGTGCAAACGTCTCATCATTAATGCTGGCATTGAACGGGTGATTGTACGCATGACCAAAACCGAGTTTAAAATCATCAATGTGACCGAACAGTGGGTGGATCATGACGATTCTCTGACCGATCAACTGGGTTATTGATTCAAACGGGAGGCTTTTGATGGATAATGTGAATATTTTGGGTGTGACCATTCACCATGTTACCATTCCCGAGGCGGTAGATTGCATCATGGGATATTTGGAGGAAAATGGCACCGCACGGGCGGTTTATACGCCCAATTCCGAAATCATCATGATGGGCTATCGCGATGAGGAACTGCGAAAGATTTTAAACCGTGCAGATTTGCGCACGGCGGATGGAATTGGTGTGGTGTATGCATCACGCATCTTAAAAAAACCGCTACGCGCACGCGCCGCGGGGTTTGATATTGCCTGCACACTGTTTGAAAAGATGGGAAAGAAAGGCAAAACGGTATATCTGTTTGGCTCCAAACCCGGTATTGCCGAGCGTGCCGGCGAGGAAATCAATCGCCGTTGGGGTGTAACCGTAGCAGGATGCGCAGACGGATATTTTGATGCAGAAAAAGAGGCGGCAATCATTGCCGATATCAATGAAAAACGACCTGATGTGCTTTTGGTTTGCCTGGGTGCGCCCAAGCAGGAAAAGTGGATTGATGCCCACAGAGAAATGCTCAATACCCATGTGTGCATGGGGCTTGGCGGCAGTCTGGATGTGCTGGCAGGTAATGTGAAACGTGCGCCGCTTTTCTTCCAGAAAACCGGATTGGAATGGTTTTACCGGTTGTGCAAAGAACCAAAACGCATCGGCAGAATGATGGATTTGCCGCGCTTTGCCTGGACGGTATTGCGCAAAGGCAAACAATATCCGCAGGGATAACCATTGCGGCAAAAATCCAAGGAAACTTTACGGAAAGGTATGAAATGCGATGAATGTAGAATTGCTCTCCCATACGCCAGACCCGGAGAAAATCATTGCGGCGGCGGCAAAGCTTTGCTATTCCTCTTCGGGAATTGACGGTATTTTGCAGGGGTTGGACGAGGAAAAAACAACCAACTTTTTAAACCGGTTGATGAGCATGGGGCACGAAAGTCCCATTGAGCATATCAGTTTCACCTTCGGCGTGGAGGGGGTAAGCCGCAGTTTGCTGGCACAACTGACCCGTCACCGCATTGCAAGTTATAGTGTTAAAAGCCAACGCTATGTAAAGGAAGGGCAGTTTGAATTTATCACCCCGCCCGAAATTGCGGCACTGCCCGAGGCAAAGGCGGAATTTGAACGGGCAATGGCAGAGGATGTTGCCTCCTATAACCGATTGGCAGATATGCTGTATGAAAAGCATGTAGCAGATATGATTGCAGACGGCATGGAGGAGAAAAAGGCAAAAAATGCCGCCGAGAAAAAGGCGATTGAGGATGCAAGATATGTGTTGCCCAATGCGTGCGAGACCAAGCTGATTCTTACCATGAATGCACGGTCGCTCATGAACTTTTTCCATCACCGGTGCTGCGAGCGAGCACAGTGGGAAATCCGTGATATGGCAACCCGGATGCTTGCACTGGTCAAGGGGGTTGCTCCTACGCTATTTGCAACTGCCGGTCCAAGTTGTGCGGCAGGACCCTGCCCCGAGGGTGCGATGAGTTGTGGCAAGGCGGCAGAAAAGAGAGCATATTTCCGGAATATGGCAGGTGGATCATGCAATCAAGATTAATTGTGATAGAAGGCGTGGATGCAAGCGGCAAGGAAACCCAGGCAAGATGTCTGTATGAACGACTGCGCGCCCAACGGGAGGATGTATTTTCGGTACGGTTTCCCAATTATGAGAGCGAGTCGAGTGCTCTTGTAAAGATGTATCTGCGCGGTGATTTTGGTGAACGGGCAGAGGATGTCAATGCCTATACTGCCTCGGTATTTTTTGCGGCGGACCGCGCTGCATCGGTGCTGGGTCAATGGAGAAAGGAATTTTTCGGTGGCGGTGTGGTAATCGCCGACCGCTACACTCCCTCCAATCTTATCCATCAGGCATCCAAGATTAAAGGCCAAAACGAGCGGGACGCGTTTTTGGATTGGTCCTGCGAGTTGGAATATGAGAAAATGGGACTCCCCAAACCCGACCTGGTTATTTTTCTGGATATGCCGCCCGAGTATGCACGGCAGCTCATGGCAGGGCGGGAAAATAAAATCGACCATTCGCAGAGCAAGGATATCCACGAACGTGATGCATCTCATCTGCAATCGGCATACGACAGTGCAGTGTATGTTGCAAAACGGTCCGGGTGGAAGACGGTGCACTGTGTAAAGGACGGAAAAATCCGCACGGTGGAAGAAATTGCAGATGAAGTATACGCAAGCGTTTCGGCATTACTCTGATGCACGATCGTCAAAGCGGTATACCACCTCTCCATCAATGATGGTGTAGAGTGTTTTGGTAAAAATCTCCATGGGATTTCCGTCAAAGATGGCAATATCTGCATCCATGCCGGTCTTGAGCATTCCGACACGGTCGGACACGCCACAGATTTGGGCGGCATTTATGGTGATGGCGCGCAACGCCTCTTCGCAGCCCAGTCCTTCCCGTGCGGCAAGTCCTGCACAGATGGGCAGATATTGTATGAGGGAAACCGGATGGTCGGTGGTGATTGCCACTTTTACCCCTGCTTTGTGCAGGATACCTGCCGTTTTAAAATCCATAAACCGTACCTCGATTTTATTGCGTGAGGCGATGGACGGACCGACAATGGCCGGAAATCCGCTTTCTTTTACCAGACTTGCAATCAGATGCCCTTCGGTGCAGTGGTCGAGAGTCATGGAAAGGTCATGTTCTTTGGCAATGCGGATGGCAGTGGCAATGTCATCGGCACGGTGCACATGTGCTTTGAGTGGGATTTTCCCCTCCAGCACCGGTAGCCAGCATTCCTTTTGATAATCAATTTCAAACAATTCGTCTTTTTGTAAGGCGGATTGTTTTTTTGTGCGGTATTGTTTGGCGGCAAGGATTTCCTCGCGGAGCATGGATGCGGTGGACATACGAGTGGATGGCATGGTGTTTTGACCGCCGTAATTTGTTTTGGGATTTTCCCCAAAGGCAACCTTCATGGCGGCAGGCTCTTTTACTATCATATCATCCACCACTGTGCCATGGGTTTTCAAAAATACAAATTGCCCGCCCACCACATTGGAACTGCCCGGTCCTGCCATGACCGAGGTGATGCCGGCACGCACTGCATTGTCAAAGGCGGCGTCCAGTGGATTGATTGCGTCGAGCGCCTTGAGATATGGGGTAACGGGAGAGGTCATTTCGTTGCAATCGTTGCCTTCGGTGCCCATTTTTTCTTCCGAAATGCCGATATGACAGTGCGCTTCAATCAAGCCGGGCAACACCCAACCGCCCTTGGCATCAATGACACGGCAACCGGCAGTGTCAATCCGCTCTGCCACCTGCTTGATTTTTCCGTCGGCAACGAGCACACACCCGTTTTTAAAATTTTTCTTGTCCATGGTGATGATGGTTCCGTTTTGGATGAGAAGCATAAATTTGAAATCCTCTTTTCTATTGGTGTTGGTGTTATTTTTTGTACTTTTGTCGCTTCTATGCGCTGGGTTGTATATTTTTCAACCGTTTTGTTCATAATAACATCGAAATCCAATTGAAAAGGGGGTGCCCGACTATGGATATGAACAATAACAACAAAAACAACCAGAACAATCAGAACAACAACAATAACAAAAACAACAATCAGAAAAACAACGAGCAGAAAAATAACAATCAGCGTAACAATGACTAATTGGTAAAAATGTGCATAAAAGCCCTGAAGTTATCCGTATGGACAACTTCGGGGCTTTTGCGTTTTGTGCAAATATATTGACAAACAGAGGGGTTAGGGGTAGAATTGGGTACAGAGAAACTGCAATCTATCAGGAAAGAAGGGTATGTATGGAATCATTTGAAACGATATTGATTGGATGGAATATATTGGTGGCACTGGTATACGGATTGGATAAGCTCGCTGCAAAGCAGGGCGGATGGCGTATACGGGAAACTGCATTGCTCACAGGCGCATTCTTGTTTGGTGGGTTTGGTGCCATGGCAGGAATGGTGATGTTTCACCATAAAACATCCAAAATGAAGTTTCGCATTCTTGTGCCGTTGGCGGTGGTATTGAATGTGGTGATGATAGCCGCGATAAACGGTGGAACCTTGCCGGAAATATACAATATTTTTTGACAAACAACATTTATTGTGATATAATAGATATATTATGTCGAGATTGGCAATAAACAAAAGTAATCTATGATATGAGTGGAGGAAGTAATATGATTTGGAATCCCGAAATGGAGTGCAATAGTCGGGGCACAATCAAACAACTGCAATTGGAGCGATTGCAGGAAACGGTGAAACGGGTGTATGAAAATGTGCCGTTTTACCGCAAAAAACTGGATGAGGCGGGCGTGACTCCCGATAGCATCAAAAGCCTGGAGGATTTAAAACGTATCCCGTTTACTGTAAAAAATGACCTGCGCGATAATTACCCCTATGGTTTGTTTGCATCGCCGCTCAAAGATATGGTGCGGCTTCATGCATCCAGCGGCACCACCGGAAAACCCATTGTGGCAGGCTATACCAAAAAGGATTTGGACACCTGGTCCGAACTGATTGCCCGTATTGTGATGCAGGCAGGCGGTTGCGATGAGGACATTGCACAGGTGTGCTTCGGATATGGGTTGTTTACGGGTGGATTTGGGTTGCATTACGGTTTGGAAAAGGTTGGGGCAACGGTTGTTCCCTCGTCCAGCGGCAACACCGAAAAACAACTCATGCTCATGAAGGATTTCGGCACCACCATTTTGGTTTCCACACCGTCTTATGCACTGTACATATCCGAGGTTGCAGAAGAGATGGGCATTGACATCAAGAAGGATCTGAAGGTAAAAATCGGTATGTTTGGCGGTGAGGGTACCAGCGAAGAAATGGCAAAAGAGCTGGAAAATCGTTGGGGCATTCTTTGCACCGAAAACTATGGTTTGACCGAGGTAATGGGTCCGGGTGTTGCAGGTGAATGTGAACACAAATGCGGTATGCATATTTCGGATGACCATTTCATTGTTGAAACCATCAATCCCGAAACGGGTGAAGTGTTGCCCGAGGGTTCGTTTGGTGAGATGGTGATTACCACCATCACCAAAGAGGGTATGCCGGTACTGCGTTATCGTACCAAGGACCTTACCCGTATCATTTACGAGCCGTGTAAGTGTGGCAGAACCACCCCCCGTATCGAGCGTATTCAGGGTAGAAGCGACGATATGCTCATCATCAAGGGTGTTAATGTGTTCCCCTCTCAGGTGGAAAGCGTACTGGTGGGCATGCAGGGAATTGCACCCTTCTTCCAGTTGGTGGTACGCAAAAAAGGGTTCACCGACGATATGGAGGTTTTGGTGGAACTGGCAGACAATAGTCTGTTGGAGGATTTCAGCGCGTTGGAGCAGTTGGAACGGGATGTAAAACACAACCTGAAAACGGTGTTGGGTATTGAAACCAAGGTGCGTCTGGTAGAACCCAAATCCATTGAGCGCACGGCAGGCAAGGCGAAAAAGGTGCTTGATCTGCGTAATGCATAAGGCAGGAGGGGAAAAGATATGAAAAAATTAATGCTGGGCAATGAGGCAGTTGCCCGTGGTGCATATGAGGCAGGGGTTACGGTGGTTTCCTCCTATCCCGGAACGCCCAGCACCGAGATTACTGAATATATTTCCAAGTATGACGAGATATACTCCGAGTGGGCGTCCAATGAAAAGGTGGCAACCGAGGTTGCCATTGGTGCATCCATTGCAGGAGCACGCAGCATGACCGCCATGAAACATGTGGGTGTCAATGTTGCGGCAGACCCGCTCTACACCGCATCCTATACCGGTGTAAATGGTGGCTTGGTACTGATGGTGGCAGACGACCCGGGTATGCATAGCTCGCAGAACGAGCAGGATAGCCGCAATCATGCCAAGGCGTGTAAAGTTCCCATGCTGGAGCCTGCCGACAGCAGCGAATGTAAAGAATATGTCAAACGTGCCTATGAAATCAGTGAACGGTTTGACACACCGGTTATGGTGCGTCTGACCACCCGTGTGGCACACTCCCAGTCGTTGGTAGAGCTGGATGAGCGCGAGGCGTATGAGCTCAAAGAAATGAAAAAAGACCCTTCCAAATATGTGATGATGCCTGCCATGGCAATCAAACGTCATGTGTTTGTAGAAGAGCGGATGCGTGATTTGGCAACCTTTGCCGGCGAAAGCGATTTGAACCGTATGGAGATAAACGATACCAAAATCGGTGTAATTGCCGCAGGTATCACCTATCAGTATGTCAAAGAAGCACTGCCCGAGGCAAGTGTATTAAAGCTTGGCATGGTGCATCCCATCAATGCCGATCTCATTCGTGAATTTGCCTCCAAGGTGGAGAAACTGTATGTGGTGGAGGAACTTGACCCGTTTATTGAGGAATTTTGCCGTGCAGCAGGAATTGATGTGATCGGCAAAGAGGTGTTTACCTTGCTGGGCGAGTACACACCTGCACTCATTCGCAAAGCGGTACTGGGTGAGGAAATCCCTGCCGCAAATGTAGCAGATGAGCCCGTTCCCAACCGTCCTCCGGTTATGTGCCCGGGTTGTCCCCATCGTGGTACATTCTATGTATTGCACAAGCTGGGACTTACCGTGTGCGGTGATATCGGTTGCTACACACTGGGTGCCGCAGCACCGCTTTCGTCCATTGATGCTTGTGTGTGCATGGGTGCTTCTATCGGTATGGCACACGGCATGGAAAAGGCACGTGGAAAAGAATTTTCCAAAAAAGCAGTTGCGGTATTGGGTGATTCCACCTTTATCCATTCGGGTATTACCGGATTGATTGATGTGGTTTATAACCAGGGGGCATCCACCGTTATCGTGTTGGACAACTCCATCACCGGCATGACCGGACATCAGCAAAATCCCACCACCGGCTACACCATCAAAAACGAGCCCACCTCTTCTGTTAATCTGATTGATCTGGCGCACGCAGTGGGAATTAAGCGTGTGGTGGTTGCCGACCCGTTTGACCTGGCAGAATTTGAACGTGTGGTGAAAGAGGAAACCGCATCGGGTGAGCCTTCCCTGATTATTGCACAGCGTCCGTGCGCATTGCTCAAAAATGTAAACTATGGTGCACCTTGCGAAATTGATCCGCAAAAGTGTGTGACCTGTAAAATGTGCATGAAGCTGGGTTGCCCCGCAATTGTATATAAAGACGGTAAAATGCACATCGACCAGTCGTTGTGCGACGGTTGTGAGCTTTGCACCCGTGTGTGCAAGCCCGGCGCAATCAGAAAGGCAGGTGGGTCAAATGAGTAAGACAACCAATGTGATGATTGTAGGCGTAGGTGGTCAGGGTACCCTGCTTGCCAGCCGTATCATCGGTAATGTTGCCATTAAGTGCGGTTTTGATGTAAAAGTGTCCGAGGTACACGGCATGTCCCAACGCGGCGGCAGTGTGGTGACCTATGTAAAATTTGGAGAAAAGGTACATTCTCCGCTCATTTCAGAGGGTGAGGCAGATATCTTGCTCGCATTTGAACAACTGGAAGCATACCGCTATATGCAGTATGTGGGCAAGGGCGGTAAGCTATTGGTAAACACCCAACAGATGGACCCCATGCCGGTCATTACCGGTGCGGCGCAGTATCCGTCCGACATTCTTGGCAAAATCGCCGCAAAGGGTGTAGAGGTAATCGAGGTGGATGCATTGGCGCTTGCGCTCGAAGCCGGTAATGTGAAATCGGTCAATGTTGCCCTCATCGGTCTGATGGCAAAGCATCTGGATATCGACAAGCAGGTGTGGCTAGACGCTCTGCGTGACACTGTTCCGGCGAAATTTTTAGAGGTAAACCTCAAGGCATTTGAATTGGGTTATCGTTAAAAAAACAGGAGGGATTTCCATGCGGATTAAACAGATTTCTGTATTTTTGGAAAATAAAGCAGGCAGATTGGCACTGGTAACCGGCATTTTGAGTGACAATGGGATCAGTATCCGTGCTCTGTCCATCGCAGATACCACCAATTTTGGAATTTTACGCCTGATTGTGGATGCACCCGAGAAGGCAGAGAAAGTGCTTGGTGGCGCAGGTCTTGCGGTAAAGGCAACCGATGTTATTGCCATTAGCCTGCCGGATGAAACGGGTGCCCTGGGTGGTGCGATGAAACTGCTGGACAACGCCGGTATCGGTGTATCGTATATGTATGCCTATCTCGGCAAGGAAAAGGAAAATGCATTTATCGCAAAGGTGTCCGACTTTGACGGCGCCATCCGTGCATTGGCAGACGGTGGCATCCGTGTGATGGATAGCGACGAGGTTTATCGGGCATGATGCGTGCGTTGTTAAAAGAACAGTATGGCTTGGACGATCATCTGATTGACCTTGCCGAACGGGTGGAGGAGAAAATTGCCCCACAACTTGCTGAGGTGGACCGCATTGGCGCATACAACGGCGTAAAAGTGCTCCGTTCCTTTCAGCGGCACAATATTTCCGAGACGCATTTTGCCCCTACCACCGGATATGGCTATGACGATCTGGGACGAGATACTTTGGATAAAGTGTATGCTGATACATTTGGTGCGCAGGATGCACTGGTACGGCACAGTATTGTAAACGGCACCCAGGCGATTGCCTCCTGCCTATATGGTGTACTTCGTCCGGGGGATACCCTTGTGGCGGCAACGGGTGCGCCCTATGACACCTTGGAAGAGGTAATCGGCATCCGGGGAAATGGTTGCGGTTCTCTGCGTGAGTTTGGAGTGGGTTACCGTCAGGTGGACTTACTTCCCGATGGCGGTGTGGATTTTGACACATTGCGTAAAACCATTGACCCAAGCTGCCGTGCGGTACTCATTCAGCGTTCCAAGGGCTATGCGTGGCGTGATTCCATGAGTGTGGCACGAATCGGCGAGATTATTTCGTTTGTCAAAAACATCCGTCAGGATATTTATTGCATTGTGGATAACTGCTATGGTGAATTTGTAGAAGAAACCGAACCTGCGTCGGTGGGAGCAGACCTGATTGTTGGGTCGCTGATTAAAAATCCCGGTGGCGGTCTGGCGCGCAGCGGAGGCTATGTGGCAGGTACCAAGGAGGCGGTGGAGCAGGTTTCCTATCGGCTTACCTGTCCGGGAATCGGTCGGGAGTGCGGTGCAACACTGGAAAACAACCGTATGCTTTATCAGGGATTTTTTATGGCACCCCATACGGTGGCGCAGAGTGTGAAAGCGGCGGTATTTTGCGGCGCACTCATGCAGGAGTTGGGCTTTGCAGTTTGTCCTGCACCCAATGAAAAGCGCACCGACATCATTCAGGCAATCCGGTTTGGTGCGCCAGAAAAATTGGTGCGATTTTGTCAGGGGATTCAGGCAGGTGCACCGGTGGATAGCTTTGTGGTGCCCGAGCCTTGGGATATGCCGGGGTATGAAAATCAGGTTATCATGGCGGCAGGCGCATTCACGCAAGGGTCATCCATCGAAATCTCGGCAGACGGACCGATACGCGAGCCGTATATTGCCTATTATCAGGGTGGCCTTACCTATGAGAGCGCAAAGATTGCGGTGCTCCTGGCGGCGCGCAATGTGACGGAGGGATAACCAAAATGCAGCTGGACAGATATTTTTGTATTCTGGATGAGGAAAAGGTGTGCGACCAGTGTGGTGAATGCGACCGTTGCGACCTTGACCCCCAAAAGATTTGCGATAATTGCGGCAAGTGCATCGCCGATGACCGCGATTATGAGGTCATTGAAATAGACCAGATTGTAACAGAATAAGAAAAGGGCAATCATTTCAAGTGAAGTGATTGCTTTTTTATTTTGCAAAACTTGACTTTTATCCTGCAAAAGGATATAATTCAAAATGGAGAAGATTGTGTTAAAATGGTACATGGATAAGACAAATCTGTGTACCAAACTCAAAAGAGTAGCATAAAATAAAATGAGCCTTTACGGCAATCCATTTTTGGGGGTTATATACCATGCAATTGGTTTTTTTAACTGCACTGGGTGTGGGCGGTGCAACACTCATCGGTGCGATTATCGGATTTATATTCAAGGGGATTTCCCATCGGTTCAGTGATATTGTGCTCTCCTTTGCGGCAGGTGTTATGCTCGCGGCGGCGGTTTTGGGCCTGATTGTTCCTTCGGTGGAGTATGGCGGAGAGTACGGATGGGTCATTACTGTGGCGGGTATTTTTGTGGGAGCATGGTGCCTGAATCTGATTGACAAACTGGTACCGCATATGCATCAGATGGTGGGCGCAGAAGGAGAAGCCCATCCCAATCATGAAAATATCGACCATGTGTTGCTCTTTGTTATGGCAATCGCCATCCACAATCTGCCCGAGGGAATTGCGGCAGGTGTGGGATTTGGCTCAGGAAATAATGCCGAGGCACTGCTCATTGCGGGCGGTATTGCCCTGCAGAATGTCCCGGAGGGTATGGTGATTATCGGTCCCATGCTTGCGGCAGGTATCAGCCCAAAACGAACCCTGTTCTGCGCATTTGGTACAGGGTTGATTGAGGTTGTGGGCACCTTGCTGGGGTATTTTGCAGTCAGTGTGGCAACGGCGGTGTTGCCCTTTGCACTGGCGTTTGCAGGCGGCACCATGCTGTATGTCATCAGTGATGAGATGATTCCCGAAACCCATGCACACGGCAGTCAGCGTGGTGCGACCTATGCATTGCTGGTAGGTTTTTGTATCATGCTCATTTCGGACGTATTGTTAGGATAAGAAACATAAAAACACGGCACATCATTTGATGTGCCGTGTTTTTATGTTTGTAATAACTTTTATGGGAATAATCCGCTTTATTGCAATTTGCTTTCCTGACAGAAAAGAATTCCCGTCATAATCAAACCAATTCCGGCTGCTAAAAAGCCAAAGTCTACGATTGAACCGAAAAAATTTGTAAGGCCTGCAAATGATGTGATGGCACCAGATATAATAGTAATAATGCCAATGACTTTTTTGTTTGGGAAATTTGGATTGTTTGCTTTAAATTGGTTTGCGCCACATTGGGGACAAATCAGCATTCCTTCTTCTAGTTTTTTTCCGCACAAAGAGCAATACTTTTCCATATAAATATAATCCTTTCTTAAATTTAGTTTGACATATTTAACTTAGAGAGAAGAATTTTATAATCTTCTTTTAAGTTATAGTAAATTCTTACAGTGTTTCCATTCTTCAATTTGAGTGTTACGGTTCTAATCAGTGCGGTATAGAAAGGGATTGCCAATAAAAGGATTGATGGTATAAAAAGCGTAAAATCGCCTGAAGAAATGCTTGCTGCAATCAAGAGGGCACCAACAACAATGGAGAGAACGGTATAGAAAACTGAAAATAAGCAGGTCATTTTTACCTTAATATCTGCAATATCCGATTTTAAAAAGCGGAATTCCCCATGAGGATTTTTGACCAAAATATTGGTCTCATTCTTGATTTCTACCATTGTTTGGTAAACCTTGAGTGCCCTATTATGAAATTTCTTTGCTTTAAAAGTTATGATTTCTGTTTTGTGATTTTCGTTTTCGGTACTTTCGACGGAGACCCACTTGTTCATCGCGTTGTCGGCGTGCTTTGTTGCACTAAAAATCACTTCCCTAAGTAAACTCATTGTCATATCTTCCTTTCTTTGCTTAAGATTTACATTTATCAATATATCACATAAAATCACTTTTGTCAATGCTATTAGCTAAAATAATTTAGCTAATAGCATATTAAACTAGTGGCAATATTATATTAAACTAATATGGGGGTGTTGATATGGATTATAATCTTCTTGGTAAAAACATTGCATATGCAAGAAGTAAAAATCACTTGACACAAGAACAACTGGCTGAAAGAATAAACGTTTCTGCAGTTTTCATAAGTCAAATAGAAACATCTGTTCGGAAACCAAGTTTGGAAACAGTTTATAAAATTTCAAATGCATTGAACACAACCATTGATACTTTAATAGGTAATGATAGTTTTCAGGCAAAATATGACGAAATATCTAAACTACTTCGTGGTAAGAATGAAATCGAGTTGGAATTTATTATTGGTATTTTAAAAGAAATATGTTCTAATATTAAGAATGGAAAAATAACGAGAAAGTAGAATTTATAATGTCTTGTTTAGGACTTGATTTTGGTGAGATTTACAACGTTACTCTTATTTCAAGTATTGACAAAAAAATGTTGATGTGGTATAATTTTCGAAAATATGATGAAGCGGACGAGTAAGCAAAAGGGGATAGTTGTTATAGCGTTAGATGTTTTTGTCCCAAAAAGGCATTTCGTTTTTAAATGAAGGAAATTAGTGCCGCAGTAAAATCCTTTGGATGTTTGACCTCTTTCGTCTCCTTGCGTAAATTGTAAGAGACGGGAGAGTTTTTTGTTTATTTTGGAGGTGGAACATGGAGGCAAATAAGGGTACCATGATGACCGGCGCACGCATTGTGATTGAGGCGCTCATAGAGCAGGGGGTTACCGATGTGTTTGGTTATCCCGGCGGTCAGGTGCTGGATATTTACGATGAATTATACCGTGCCAAAGACCGCATCAATCATGTGCTTACGGCACACGAGCAGGGCGCATCCCATGCGGCAGACGGCTATTCACGTGTAACCGGTAAGGTGGGCGTGGTCATTGCCACATCCGGCCCTGGTGCCACCAATCTGGTAACCGGTATTGCTACTGCTATGCTGGATTCTATCCCCATGGTGGCAATCACCGGAAATGTTCCTTCCTCCATGATTGGCAAGGATGCATTTCAGGAGATTAACATCACCGGCATCACCATGCCCATCACCAAGCACAACTATCTGGTCAGTGATGTGCAAGAGCTTGCCGATACCATTCGAGAGGCGTTTCGCATTGCCAAATCGGGCAGACCCGGTCCGGTGCTGATTGATATTCCCAAGGATGTGCAGGTTGCTACTTGCGAATTTGTGCCAAAAGCGATAGAGGAACCCTTTGCGCAAAAGCAGGTCAAGGATGCCGATATCGACCGTGCGGTGGAGATGATTAACGAGTGCGAACGCCCGTATATCTACATCGGCGGCGGTGCCGCAGGCGCAGGAATGACCGAGGAAATCATGGCGTTTGCCGATAAAATCGGAGGTTTTGTCGGTTGCTCTCTCATGGGGCTTTCGGCATTGCCCGATTCGTACGAACGGTTTTTGGGAATGCAGGGGATGCACGGACATTATGCCTCCACCATGGCAAATAAAGAGGCAGACCTCATTATTGGAATCGGAGTGCGGTTTTCCGACCGTGCTACCGGTAATGTGGACAAGTATTGCAAGAGTGCAAAAATTATCCAACTGGATGCGGATATTTCGGAGATCAATAAGAACGTCGGGGTGGACGTGGGATTGGTGGGCGATATGGTGTCGGCATTTTCACGTATTCTGGAACGGTGTCGTTCCAACCCCCGTATTGCATGGAAAAGAGCAGTGGATGAGATGATTGCCAGAGAAAAACGAATTGGCAAGCAGCTGGGTGATTCGGATGCGGACAAGCTCACCCCCAAACGGATTTTTAACATCATCAACGACATCAAAGACACTGACACCGTGGTTGCCACCGATGTAGGGCAACATCAGATGTGGGCGGCGCAGTATACCCGATTTGAACGCCCGAGAAGATTTGCCACCAGTGGCGGTCTGGGCACCATGGGCTATGGTCTTGGTGCGGCAATTGGTGCGCAAATCGGTAGCGGCGCTCGTGCTGTGCTCATTACCGGAGACGGTAGTTTTGGAATGAATTTAAACGAGCTTGCCACGGCAGTTTCCTACCATATCCCTGTGGTAATTGTGGTGGTCAATAACGGCGTGCTCGGCATGGTACGTCAATGGCAAACTCTGTTTTTTGAAAAGAGATATTCCAATTCGGTATTGGATAGAAAGACCGATTTTGTAAAGCTTGCCGAGGCATTTGGCGCAAGCGGTTGCAGGGCGGAAACGGTGGAGGAATTTCGTGCGGCATTTGAAACTGCCATGGCGCAGGACGGGCCGTATGTGATTGATACCCTCATCCGGTCGGATGAATTTGTGTTGCCCATGCTTCCGCCGGGCGGCTCAATCGACGATATCATCGTAACAAAGGAGGACTAATCCATGAAACGGTTTGTAATCGCCGTGTATGTAGAAAATAAATATGGTGTTCTCACCCGTGTTTCGGGTATGTTTATGAGAAAGGGATTTAATATCGATTCCCTCACGGTGGGCGAAACGGATGACCCTGCGTATTCTCGTATTACCATTACCATAAACGGGGATGACTACGCCCGGGAGCAGCTGATTAACCAGCTCAAAAAACTACACAACGTAAAAAAAGTAAAGCTTTTGGAAAATGAGCTGACGGTAGAGCGTGAACTGATGCTCATTAAGGTGAGAAATACGCCAGAAAACCGCAGTGAAATTATGGCGGCAACCGAGATTTACCGCTCCAAGGTCATCGACTATACCACCGATACCATATGCGTTGAGGTGACGGGAGAGCCGCAAAAAATCAATGCGTTCATTGAGGTGATGAAACCGCTGGGCATCGCGGAAATCTGCCGTACCGGCGTGGTTGCACTGGAACGTGGAAACAATATGATGATTGAGAAAGAATAATTTTCTGTCCCTTACAAAGGATTTGGGAAATAAGCAGGGGATAACCACAGATTGAAATAATTAAGAAAGTCTCCTTTACATAGGGGGCTTTTTTGTTGCGCAGAAGATATCGGCGGTGTGGGAAAATGCTCCTAAATTTGTGTTGTAATTTCGGAAAAATGATGGTATAATAAATACTGCCAAACAAATCTGAATAAAAGCCTTGGTATAACAAGTGTGTGTTTTGCTATTTTGGTAAAAACACAGGCTCTTTTTTGCATACTTGTTATAGCGAGTAAGGATTTGTTTGGCGACAATCGGAGCTGCGTGTTTTTCGTGCGTCAGCTTCGGCTGGCGCATTTTTTAATTTTAGGAGGAATTTTGGTGTTAAAGAAAATTTTCGGTATGCTTATTGTAGTGTGTTTGGTTGCTTCCGTGACGTTAATACCAATAGTAGCAAATGCGGCGAGGAATGGGCAAGGACTAGTTGATGTCGCTATGAACGAGGTTGGAAATTCAGATGGAACGAAATATGGCACAAGCGGTGCATGGTGTGCAGCATTTGTTTCTTGGTGTGCACGACAAGCTGGAATTTCGACAGATGTTATTAAAAACACAATTACTTCAAGTGCTACGGAATTTGGTGTACCGTATTATACGTGGAATGATTATTATCGAGGTGCATATGTTCCTTCGATTGGCGATCTGGTCTTTTTTAATTGGTCTAGCAATGAGCAAAAGAGTTGGGCTGACCATGTTGGAATTATTAGAGAAAGTCCTATTTACAATGGAAATTATGTAACGATTACAACAGTTGAAGGAAATATGAGTGGGCGTGTAAGAAGTGATACGATTCGGCGTGTTGAACGTGATACGGGAAAAATTACCAGCTTTGACAGTGGATATATTATTGGATTTGGAAAGCCAAATTACGGTTCATCAATCACAAGCCCGCCGAGTAATGCAACTTTATCTATAAATAAAGAAAATTTCTTATTAGGGGAAACATTCACCTTAACATGTGAGTCTGATTCACCTTGCGATTATTATATGTCAATAATAGATGTTGATTCTGGGCAAGTGGTAGATTCTGGTGGTATATCAGGAACATATTCTAATTCTTTTCAAAGAGCGGGGCATTATACTGCATATATTACTGCTTATAACTCTCAAGGCTCTGTGAATTCCAATTGGGTAGACTTTTACTTTTTTGGAGAACCGCCAACGATTGCAACAATTTCTGCAAGCAAATCTAAATTATGTTTAGGAGAATTTATAAAATTTGATACATATACAAATGCGTATTACGCGAGGATATATATGACAATCACATTTGAAAAAGGAAATGTTGTTTTTTCAGGTAATATACCCTATGAGTTCGAGTATAAGCCTTTGAAAAAAGGAGTATATTATACTCATATAACTGCATACACGCATGAGGGTGGAGTAGATTCGAATCATATTTCTTTTGAAGTCTATGATAGCGCCGCAATCAACCCCAAAATATCTGCCAACAAAACTGTTGTAAACACAGGAGAAAGTATTACCTTTACATCAGAGGCAGATTATGCTACTAATTATGTACTAGGCATAGATAAAAAAGGGGTTGGGAGAATTAGTACCCCTAATATTGGAACAAATAATTCATATACAACTTCGTTTTCGGAACTAGGTATATATTCTGTGTATGCAACTTGTTATAATGAATTAGGGGGATGCGATAGCTCTAAGATAGAGTTTATTGTCATTGATGATAAATCAGTTTTTTGTATTCAGAATAGTACTAGTCTGCGAGTTGTAAAAAAACTTAATATAAATAAAAATAATTATTCTTGCATTATTGCGTTATATGAAGATGGCAAAATGGTGAATTTTAAAAATAAGTCAAATCTAAATGGAATCATCATATTAGATGAGACTATTTTATGTTCTGAAAAATATGACACAATCAAAATAATGGTTTGGGATAGCTTATCAACACTTAAACCATTGTGCGAGGCGGAGGTTATTCCAAGCAGCGAATGGATAGTGGAATAAGCAAAAAGCGAACTTGGTCTTGTTTTCAAGTTCGCTTTTTGCATGAAAATACATATTGCCGATTGCAAAAATGGGGAAGATGTGGTATACTCTCTGTATAAAAAACAGTTACGAAAGCGGGGTGTTTTGATGCATACAAAAGAATATGATATCCTTGTGATAGGCGGCGGCGCAAGCGGTTTGGTTGCCGCTATTTTTGCCGCAGAGCAAAACCCCCGTTTGAAGATTGGCGTGGTGGAGAAAAACGGGCGTGTGGGCAAAAAAATTCTGGTCACCGGAAACGGCAGATGCAATTTGTCCAACACCGATATCCGGGTGGAAAACTATCATGGCGCAAATCCCCGTTTTGTCACAAGTGCGCTCCATCAGTTGGATGGTGTGGCAACATTGGACTTTTTTGAAGGTCTGGGCGTGATGGCATGGACCGAAGAGGGGAAAATTTACCCATATAGTCTGCAAGCATCGAGCGTGCTGGACGTTTTGCGCACTGCAACGGCAATGCGCGGTATCGAGGAAATATGTGAGTTTGATTGTGTCCATCTCCAAAAAGCGGGAGAGGGATTTGTTGTGTGCGCAAAGGACGGCAGAACATTCCGTGCAAAGCGTGTGATTGCTGCCTGCGGCAGTATCGCCGGTATCAAGGGTGACGAGGGCGGCTCCTACGGCTTGTTGGAATGGCTTGGTCACACCCGTACGGCACTCTATCCGTCATTGGTGCAACTCAAAACCCGTGAGAATACCGCCTCGGTAAAGGGCGTAAAATTCATGGGGACGGCGTGTGTGTATGTGGACGGCACCATGCAACAAGAGGAGTATGGCGAAATTTTATTTACCGATTATGGATTGTCGGGTCCGCCCATTTTTGCACTTTCCCGTATTGCGTCGGTGGAAACGGCAGCAGGGCGCAAGGTGGAAATCGGGCTGAACCTGATGAGTGATAAAACAAAAGACGAAATCTATGCGCATCTGCTCAATCGCAATCGTCATGTGCCGTTGGAGGGATTCCTTATCGGTATGCTTCACAAATTGGTTGCGGTGCGTTTGCTCAAAGAAATTACCGATCAGAAAATGACCGCCCAGGCAACCGTGCTCAACGGAACCCACCTGTACCGATTGGCAGAGCTCATTTGCGACTGGCGTTTTGAGATAACCGGAACAAATCCGTGGAGTGCGGCACAGGTGTGCGCAGGCGGTATTTGTACCGAGGAATTCAATCCCTCCACCATGGAGTCCAAATTGGTGCAGGGGCTATATTGTACCGGCGAAATGCTGGATATTGACGGCGACTGCGGCGGCTACAACCTGCAATGGGCGTGGAGTTCAGGCGCAGTGGCAGGTATGCATGCGGCGCAGGGTTTGGGGGTGCGATAGGATGCTGATACATTCCATCAAGTTGCCCCTTGCCCATAGCGAGGATGAGCTAAAACGTGCAGTGGCAAAAAAGGCGGGATTTATGCCCGAGAAAATGGTGATTGCCAAAAAATCCATCGATGCACGGGGAAAACAGGTTTCTTTTGTATACAGTGTGCATGCGCTGAAATCCGGCGAGGAATATGAGGAAGAACGGCTTATCGTTCCGCAGGTAAGTGCCCCGGCACGTCCCATTGTGGTGGGAAGCGGACCTGCGGGTCTTTTTGCCGCATATGTATTGGCACGGGCAGGGCTTTGCCCCATTGTGCTGGAACGTGGTGCAGATGTGGATAAACGGCAGACGCAGGTGGAAACCTTTTGGAAAACCGGTGTTTTGGATGAACGCACCAATGTGCAGTTTGGCGAGGGGGGCGCAGGCACCTTTTCGGACGGCAAGCTCACCACACTGGTTTCTGGCGAGTATAAAAATGAGGTCATGCGGATATTTGCGCAAAACGGCGCACCCGAGGAAATTACCTATCTTGCCAAGCCGCATATCGGCACGGATGTGTTGCGGCAGGTTGTGAAGAATATGCGCCATTCCATTATCGGATTGGGTGGCGAGTTTCACTTTGAAGAGCAAGTGGTTGGGATTGACCAAGAGGGCGGTCGGCTTTGTAAGATTGTTACCGAAAAAGGGGAGTACCGGGTGTGTGATGCCATTTTTGCGGTGGGGCACAGTGCACGGGATACCTTTCATATGCTATTGGAACATGGCGTGGAGATGGTGCAAAAGCCCTTTTCGGTCGGGGTGCGAATCGAGCACCTGCAATCCGAAATTGACCGTGTGCAGTATGGCGAGTTTGCAGGACACCCTGCATTGGGTGCGGCTGATTATAAGCTATCCTACCACACAGGCGACGGCAGGGGTGTGTATACCTTTTGTATGTGCCCGGGCGGTCAGGTGGTGGGTGCGGCAAGCGAGCAGGGCGGCGTGGTAACAAACGGCATGAGCTACCATGCCAGAGCAGGGCGAAATGCCAATGCGGCACTTTTGGTGAGCGTGGGACCGCAGGATTTCCCCTCGGCACATCCTTTGGCAGGTGCAGTATTTCAACGCAGGTTAGAAGAGGCGGCATTTTCAGCAGGGAGGGAAACCTATCAGGCACCCTGCCAACGGTTGGGAGATTTTTTGCAAGGCAGACAAACGGCACAGTTTGGAAAAATTACTCCCACCTATCTACCGGGTGTTGTGCCGTATGATTTAAAGCAGATACTGCCTAATTATGTGACCAACGCCATGTGCGAGGCGGTGGGACAGTTTGACAGAAAGTTGCGTGGGTTTGCCAATCCGGATGCGGTGCTGACGGGTGTGGAGACCAGAAGCTCTTCCCCCGTGCGCATGGTACGGGACGATACCCTGCAATCCTCGGTACGGGGATTGTATCCGTGCGGAGAGGGAGCAGGCTATGCAGGTGGAATTACCTCGTCTGCACTGGACGGCATCCGATGTGCTATGCAGATTGTAGAGAAATATAAAAAAGACTGAACGGAATTCTGTTCAGTCTTTTTGATTTCTTTATATTTTGCCCTGCATGACCAACACTAGTAAAATGCCGGTTGCAAGGAGTACCAGGGATACCAGCGTAACCCCAATCCTCGAACGGGAGCTTCCGGCGGTGCTTGCCGATGCAGGCATGAGCCCCGAACGGCGCAATGCTTTGGAAACCGGTTTGTAGAGTAGCATGGTGAGTGCGGCATTGAGTATCCCTTTGATGAGATTAAAGGGTAAGAATACCGGCAGGAGCATCCCTGCCACCACATCACGGGGTGTTTTCATGTAAAGCGGCGTGATGAAATAGTTCCACAAAAGCATCATAACAACCATCAGAATTACCCCTGCCGTAAGCCCGATTGCCGCGCCAGACAGGGTGCGTTTTTTCTTGTAAATTACTGCGGCGGTGCAGGAAAAGGCGCAGGTGGACAAAATGTTCATCAAAAGCCCGATGACACCCGTATCGCTTGCCGAAAACATTTCCACCAAGGATACCAGTGCCGAAATCACAAACGCGCTCAAAGGGCCATGCAGAAATCCGCCGATGGTGATAATCACATCTTTGGGATCGTATTTTAAAAACAACACCACCGGGATTCGACCCACCCACATCACAATATATGCCAGTGCGCTCAGCATGGCAATGGTGGTAAGTTGTTTGGTTTTCTGATTCATATGAAAGCTCCTCCTTCAAAAAATAAACGCCCGAACGAAATCTTCGGGCGTGATATGTGCACAAAAGTACAAAAAATGTCCTCTATCATCCAGACTCTACTGTCGGTATTGGAATTGCACCAATTCGGCACCGATTACGGCGCTCGCGGACTATTACCGCCGGTCGGGAATTTCACCCTGCCCCGAAGACGCTATTTAATTATAAACAGTATAACATAAGCTAACGATAAATGCAAGCAAATGATACGAAAAGTGGTCAAAAAATGCAATAAAATGGCGAAAAAATCGGCTTGACAGAGTGGCAGAGGATGATATAATGTAGACAAATGCTGATGCAAAGAGGGGAACGAGAATGAAATTTGCAAGCATACTTGAGGCACGAAAGTTACCAACCATATGGGATGGAACGGGCGTTTGGGCAAAGCGGCGTGCAGAACTGATGGAGCTTATTCAAAGGGAGGAGTACGGCTTTTTGCCTCCAAAACCCGATAGCATTTCATTTGAAATGGTCAGCGAAGATACCGGATTTTGCGCAGGAAAGGCGATTTTGCGCAAAGTGGTGATACATATGGTATTGGGGGGAGAAGGCTTTTCTTTTCCAATGTATGCCACCTTGCCCCAAAAAGATGGGGCGCATCCTTTCTTTGTTCACATCAATTTCGGTGCAGAGGTACCCCATAAATTCCTGCCCATAGAGGAAATTTCCGACAACGGCTTTGCGGTGCTTTCATTTTGCCACAAAGACGTAACAGATGACGCGAACGAATTTGAAAGCGGTCTGGCAGGGGTGCTGTATGGCGGAAAAGAACGGAATGAACACGATTGCGGCAAGATTGCCATGTGGGCATGGGCGGCGCAACGGGTGATGGATTATGCACAGGGATTGCCCTGCCTGGATATGGCAAATGCTGCTGTTATCGGACATTCCCGTTTGGGCAAAGCGGCGCTCCTTGCAGGAGCAATGGATGAGAGGTTTGCGGTGGTGATTTCTAATAATTCCGGTTGCAGTGGTGCGGCACTATCGAGAGGAAAAAAAGGAGAGCGGATTGACGATATCTGCCGTTCTTTCCCATACTGGTTTTGCCCGAATTATCAGAAATATCGCAATAAAGAAGATACATTACCCTTTGACCAGCATATGCTGGTGGCAGCAGTTGCGCCCAGAACGGTGTATGTGTCAAGTGCAGCAGAGGATGATTGGGCAGACCCTGTGGGAGAGTTTTTGTCTGCTTATGCGGCGAGCGGAGTATATGATTTCCTGGGAAAACAAGGGTTAAAGGATTTGCAACGGATGCCGGTCGCAGGAGAATGGCTGCACGAAGGGGATGTAGGGTATCACTTGCGTCCGGGGAAACATTACCTTGGCAGAGCGGATTGGAACTATTATATGCAGTATATAAAACGACATATGAAATAAACGAAAGACCCGCGATATGGCGGGTCTTTTTTCGTTGGTCAGAGTGCCTTGAGTTGCGCAAGCACGCGGTCGAGCTTTTGTTGGTCGGTAAAGCGGGCGGCACTTTTCAATACCTGTTGCAAGGTCATGTTTGTTGCCATGTGAACAACGGGATTTTGCAAAAGCCCCGGAAATTCACCTTCAATGAGTGCGCGCGCCTGCGGATTGGCAAGCAGTTCTTTTACGGTGATTTGATTGTTACGCAGATCCATTGTATTCACCCCCACACATATTATATGATGTGCGTGGGATGACGGTTACCGCAATACAATATCCCGGTGCGGAATTTTGCTCCACGAAAAATGGGGGATGAGATCTTGCGCAGTAACCGGTTCGGGGCGGTCAATCAATCCGGCAATATATGCCAGTTTACCAAGAATGGACTGCGGAGATTTTCCTTGGGAGAGGAGTGCGTCCAGGCTGATATCTGATTCCCGTTTGGAAAGACGATGCCCGTCGGGTGCGAGCAGGAGGGGAATGTGCGCAAACTGTGGTGTGGGGGCGCCCAGTAATTCAAACAGATATGCCTGACGGGGTGCGGAGGAGAGCAAATCCCGACCGCGTACGATTTGGGTAATGCCCATGGCGGCATCATCTGCAACCACTGCAAGCTGGTAGGCAAACACACCGTCCGAACGCTGCAGAATAAAATCGCCGCAATCGGTTTTGAGATTCTGCGCTACGGAGCCATAGTGCAAATCGTTGATGGTGATGATTTTATCGGGTACCCGAAGGCGAAGTGCAGGAGAACGGGACTGACAGCGTGTAGTGATTTCTTCTTTCGACAGATTGCGACATGAGCCGTCATAAATCAGTTCGCCGTCTGAGGCGTGCGGCGCGTTTGCGGCGTGAAGCTGAGCACGGGTACAAAAGCAGGGATAGATCAAGCCCATGCCATCCAGACGGTCAAGAACAGATTGATAATATGCGGAGCGTTCACTCTGATAATAGGGCGCGTGAGGGCCGCCTTTGCTGCCGCCCATATCCCAATCCAATCCAAACAGTGAAAGGTCATGCTCGAGCGCCTGGGCGCGTTCGCGGTTGGTGCGTTGTGGGTCGAGGTCTTCCATACGAAGTACCATCATGCCATTTTGTGCACGCACCGACAACCAGGCAAGCAGTGCACTGAACAGATTACCCAGATGCATCCGACCACTGGGAGAGGGGGCAAAGCGTCCGACCACGGAAGACATGGAAACCAATCCTTTCCTATAATATATGAAAACAGTATAGCATATTTTGGGGGTGGATTCAACCGAAACAGTATAAGTTTACATAAAAAACTCTTGCAAGTGTGGGAATGGTGTGGTAAAATAAAAAATACGACTTTTTATGTAAACAGGGCAGGAGGAGAGTTTTCATGCGGACGATTGGATTTATCGGTGCCGGAAACATGGGCGGCGCAATCATTGCAGGGCTTGTAAATGCCGGCGGAATGGCTGCACAGGATATCTATGTGCATGACATTCATATTTCCGAGGAAATAAAAAAGCTGGGTGTGCAGGTGTGTTCGCTTGCCCAGGTGGTTGGTCAGGCAGATTGCCTGGTACTGGCGGTAAAGCCGCAGGTGATGGGTAGTGTACTGGATGAGGTGCGTGCGTCGGGTCTGGTGGATGGAAAGACCGTTATCTCCATTGCCGCAGGAATTACCCTGGAATTTTTGCGGAAGCATCTGGGGGATGGCGTTCATCTGGTACGGGTCATGCCCAACCTTGCGCTGAAAGTAGGCGAGGGCATGACGGTAATCAGCTATGGCGCAGGCGTGACAGAACAAGAGGCGGATTTTGCACGCAGTATCTTTGATTGTGTCGGAAAAACACTGGTGGTGTCGGAGGATGCCATTGACAAGTGCATTGCCATCAATGGTTCTTCTCCTGCGTTTGTATTTATGTTTATCGAGGCGCTTGCAGATGCCGGAGTAAAAAATGGAATCCCCCGTCAGGATGCCTATCTGCTTGCAGAACAGACGGTGCTGGGTTCTGCAAAGCTGGCATTGGAAAGCGGTGTGCATCCGGGCGCGCTTAAGGATATGGTATGTTCTCCCGGCGGCACTACCATTGATGCAGTGATTGCTCTGGAAAAGGCAGGATTTCGTGCGGCGGTTGAGGATGCTGCGCAGGTATGCACCCAAAAGGCGTTTGCCATGCGTGATGTCGCAAAGAAAAACGAGGAATGAAGTTGTCCACCCTCGCATAGGATGTAATAACTGTGCAGGAGGGATGGAAATTGAGAGGACGGGACTTTTTAGGGGAACATCTGCGAAAAAATCGTCTGCTTTACATAGCGGCATTGACTGCATATCTGGTAGGGCTTTGCTTGGGGGCAGGAATGGCGGCATCGGTTGGCGCAGAACAGAGCCAGGCATTGTCGGGTGATATGGAACGATTTTTGTCACAAAGTGCCGGCGAAACAGAACCGCTTGATGTGATGAAGGTTTGCGTGATGGAAAATCTCAAGTATACTGTGTTTTCGTTTTTGGTATCGCTGAGTATATGGACGGCGGCGGCCAACGGGATGTTTTTGGGATTCAAAGGGTTTTCCACGGGATTTACGGCGGGGTTTGCGGTGCGATGCTACGGCTGGAAAGGAACATGGTTATCGGCATTGACCCTGTTTCCCTCTTGCATGGTGATGTTGCCCATATACTTATTGATGTGTGTGATGTGTGTTCGATTTGCGGCGAGTCGCCGTGGAAGGCGGGAGTATCCGGCGGCCGGGCAGCCAAACAGGGAAGTGCTTTGGTTTGGCACAACAATGGTGCTTTTGTTTGCGGTGCTTTGTGTGTGCAGTCTGGTGGATGCGTTGATCGCTCCGGCATTGGTGCGATTGTTTTTTTGACCAAAGATTTTAACAAGAGAGGAAAGGCGACAGATGGATTCGATTGTGGTGGAGTTTACAAAATTTCTGGTGGCCGACAAGCATGTATCCAATAATACGCTTCAATCTTATCAACGGGATGTGGTACAGTTTTCGGAATATGTAACTGAGCATTCACTCGGTCTTTTGACGGTTACCAAAACCAATATCATTTCCTACCTATTATATATGCAAAAAAACGGGAGGGCAATTTCTTCGGTGTCGAGAGCGGCGGCTTCTCTTCGTTCCTTTTATCGTTATCTTGTGGGGCGGGGGTTGATTGCGGCCAGCCCTGCAGAACAATTGGAAACACCCCGTCAGGAAAAGAGGTTACCCCAGGTGCTTACCATGGAGGAAGTGGATTTGCTTTTAGCGCAGCCGGATGATACGGTGCGGGGTTGCCGCGACAAAGCCATGCTGGAATTATTGTATGCAAGTGGTATCAAGGTGTCTGAATTGGTTGCGTTGAATGTGGAGGATGTCGAACCGGGATTGGGCTTTTTAAAGTGCGTGGGTTCCGATCGGGCAAGAATCATTCCGCTTGGCAGGGCATGTGTGACCGCACTGGAGAACTATCTCGATGGTGCTCGCAAAACACTGGTGGGTGAGAAGGAAACACCTGCATTATTTGTAAACTGCAATGGAAATCGTTTGACCCGGCAGGGATTCTGGAAGATTATCAAAGAGTATGCAGACAAGGCACAAATCGGAAAGGATATTACGCCGCATACCCTGCGCCATTCGTTTGCGGCACATCTGTTGGAAAACGGAGCCGACTTAAATGCCATCTCGGAAATGCTGGGGCATCGCGACCTGTCTTCTACTCAAATCTATGCCCGGCTGATGAAGACACATTTAAAGGATGTATACAACAAAGCACATCCCCGTGCGTAAGTGCCTTAAAAATATATAACTTAACAACAAAATACACTGCCTGTATTTGTGCAATTTTAACGAAATTTCAAAAAACGCCCAAAAATCAGAAAAATATGAAAAAAACACTTGCAAAAGTTGTAAAAATGTTATAAAATAAGCGAGTGTGGCATGACAGACGATGATGCGGGAGGTTACGTATCCGGAGCAAACACGGGTCAATTTCCGCGGAGAATGTCCGAATCATAGAACTCGGGCGTCAGATTCACAGTATAGGTGTATTATGCCCAGTTTGCAAAAACTGGGATTTATAATGCTCATTTGCCGACACGCACGGCTAAGTGTACTGTTTTTTGACTGTCGATGGACACAACCATACTCAATTATGTAAGGAGGGTACTGAAGTGGCGAATAGTCAGAAAATCAGAATCAAACTCAAGGCGTATGATTCTCAGCTGATTGATCAGTCGGCTCAGAAGATCGTGGAAACGGCTCAGCGTTCCGGTGCAAAGGTGTCCGGACCTATTCCGCTCCCGACCAAGAAGGAGATCGTTACCATTCTGCGCGCAGTCCACAAATATAAGGACTCCCGTGAGCAGTTTGAGATGCGGACTCACAAGCGTCTGATTGACATCTTAGAGCCTGCGCCGAAGACCATTGAGACTTTGCTCAAGATTTCACTGCCGGCGGGCGTGGATATCGAGATCAAACAGGTCTGAGTCTGAAGGAAGTGCCGTGACATGACGCACGGCGGTCATGTTGGGGGTTCACCTCAACCAATAACCATAAGGAGGAAGTAACATGCAGAAAGCAATTTTGGGGAAAAAGCTGGGAATGACCCAGATTTTCACCGAGGACGGACTGGTCATTCCGGTGACGGTCGTCGAGGCAGGACCGGTTACGGTTGTGCAGAAGAAAACGGTTGAGACCGACGGATACGATGCAATCCAGGTTGGTTACACCGACGCAAAGGAAAAACACATTAACAAGCCGCTCAAAGGTCACTATGCAAAAGCAGGCACCGAGTTAAAGCGGGTGCTGCGCGAATTCCGTCTGGAAAATGCGGCAGAGTTCAATGTGGGTGATGTGATTTCGGTTGACGTGTTCGCTGAAGGCGACAAGATTGACGTTACCGGCATCAGCAAAGGTAAAGGTTTCGCAGGTACGGTTAAGCGTTTTGGCACCCACCGCGGTCCCATGACTCACGGTTCGGGTTACCACAGAGGCGCAGGCTCCATGGGCGCATGCTCCACTCCGTCCCGCGTAATGAAGAATAAGAAGCTGCCGGGTCACATGGGCGTTGAGCAGGTGACTGTCCAGAATCTGGACGTGGTAAAAGTGGACGTTGAAAAGAACCTCATCCTGGTTAAGGGTGCAGTTCCGGGTCCCAAGGGCGGCATGCTGACAATAAAGAATTCGGTCAAAGCATAAAGAACAATGCTTGAGAAAGGAGGAAAACTGTAATGCCTAGCGTAGCAATGTATAATATGGAAGGCAGCAAGGTTGGTGATATCAATCTGAGCGATGCTGTGTTTGGCGCAGAGGTGAATAAATCCGTTCTGCATCAGGTGGTTGTAAATTATCTGGCAAATCAGCGTCAGGGTACTCAGAGCACTCTGACCCGCGCAGAAGTGCGTGGCGGCGGCATCAAGCCGTGGAGACAGAAAGGTACCGGCCGTGCTCGTCAGGGTTCCATTCGTTCTCCGCAGTGGACCAAGGGTGGTATTGCTTTGGGTCCCAAGCCGAGAGATTACAGCTATACAGTAAATAAGAAGGTAAAACGTGTTGCAATGCGCAGCGCTCTCTCCAGCAAAGTTGCTGAGGGTGAGATGATCGTAATGGACAACATTGCACTCGAGCAGATCAAAACCAAGGCAGTTGCCGAGATGCTCTCCAAACTGGAGGTAGCTTCCAAAGCGCTGATCGTTACCTGTGATAACGACGAACTGGTTGTAAAATCCGCTCGCAACATCCCCGGTGTAAAAACCGCATTTGTCGGTTGCCTGAATGTGTATGATATCCTCAATCACGACAAGTTTATCATCACCAAAGCAGCCGTAGAAAAGATTGAGGAGGTGTATGCATAATGGAAAACATGCATGACATCATCATCCGTCCGATTATTTCGGAAAAGAGCATGGATCAGCTGGCAGACAAGAAGTACACCTTTGAGGTTGCTCTTGATGCAAACAAAATCGAGATCAGAAAAGCGGTAGAGCAGATCTTCGGCGTGAAGGTTGCAAAAGTCACCACCTCGCGTGTGATGGGCAAAATCAAACGTCAGGGTATGCGTATGGGCAAACGTCCCGACTGGAAAAAGGCTACCGTAAAGCTGACCGAGGACAGCAAGACCATCGAATTCTTTGAGGGCCTGGCATAAGCCGACAGCCCGCGTGTGAAGTTATCGTATAAACGAAGGAGGCAAATAGGAAATGGCGATTAAAAGCTTTAATCCCACCTCTCCCGCGCGCAGATTTATGACGGTTTCCACCTTTGAGGAACTCTCGAAGGTTGCTCCCGAAAAGTCCCTGCTGGAGCCTTTGAAGAAGAATTCCGGCAGAAACTCTTACGGCAGAATTACCGTTCGTCACAGAGGCGGCGGAAACAAGAGGAAATACAGAGTTATCGATTTTAAGAGAAACAAAGATGGCGTGCCTGCTACCGTGCTCACCATCGAATACGATCCCAACCGCAGTGCAAACATTGCACTCATCCAGTATGAGGACGGGGTCAAGAGCTACATCATCGCTCCCAACGGCCTGAAAGTAGGTCAGACTGTGATGTCGGGCGAAGGCGCTGACATTAAGCCGGGTAATGCGATGCAGATTAAGTTCATTCCCCTCGGTACTTTGATTCACAACATTGAGTTGTTCCCCAACCGTGGTGCACAGCTGGTGCGCTCGGCAGGTAACTCCGCTCAGTTGATGGCAAAGGAAGGGGATTATGCACAGGTTCGTCTGCCGTCCGGCGAGGTTCGCATGATCCGTATGGATTGCCGCGCAACCATCGGCGAGGTAGGCAACGGCGACCATGAGAACATCTCCATCGGTAAAGCCGGTCGTAAACGGCACATGGGTTGGAGACCCACCGTCCGCGGTGTTGTTATGAACCCCTGTGATCACCCGCACGGCGGCGGTGAGGGCAAATCGCCCATCGGTATGCCTAGCCCGGTTACTCCTTGGGGTAAACCGACGCTCGGTTACAAGACCCGCAATAAGCACAAAGCTTCCAATAAGTATATTGTGAAGAAACGCAACAGCAAATAATGCGTTGAAACCGAATTTGGAAGGAGGTTTATCATGAGCAGATCGGTCAAGAAGGGACCCTATGTAGAAGAACGCCTCTTAAAGAGGGTTATTGATATGAACAACTCCGGTGACAAAAAGGTAATCAAAACCTGGTCCCGGTCATCCACCATCTTCCCGGATATGGTCGGCCACACCATCGCAGTACACGACGGCAAAAAGCACGTGCCGGTATATGTAAGCGAGGACATGGTTGGACACAAGCTCGGTGAGTTTGCACCCACCCGTACCTATAAAGGTCACGCAGGTTCCAAAACCTCGGGCGCAAGATAATCAGGGACAGACGGTCTACCCATCGTTTATGAGAGGAGGATTTACGCATGGATGAAGTAATCCGTAAGGAAGCGCGTGCGAAGCTCAGCTATGCTCGCATTTCTTCCAGAAAAGTCAAAGTTGTGATAGATTTAATTCGCAATAAGCCGGTAGGCGAGGCTCTCGCCACCTTGAAGTTCACTCCGAAGGCTGCTGCCGAGTTGGTTGAAAAACTGCTCAAGAGCGCAATTGCCAACGCAGAGAACAACCACGACATGGATGTTGAAAAACTGTATGTAGCGGAGATTTTTGCAAATCAGGGTCCCACTCTGAAGCGCATTCGTCCCCGTGCACAGGGCAGAGCGTTCCGCATTCGCAAACGCACCAGCCACATCACTGTTGTGCTGAAGGAAAAAGAATAAGGAAAAGGAGGTAAGGATTTTGGGTCAAAAAGTACATCCGCATGGATTGAGAGTTGGCGTTATCAAAGATTGGGATTCCAAGTGGTATGCCAACAAAAAAGAGTTCAGTGACTATCTTGTAGAAGATTACAATATCAGAAAGCACCTGAAGAAAACCCTGTTTGCCGCTGGCATTTCGAGCATCGAGATCGAGCGTCGCGATAACAAGGTTTGGGTAAACATCTACGCAGCAAAACCGGGCATCATCATTGGCCGCGGTGGCGCAGAAAAAGAGAAGATCAAAGCAGACGTGGAGAAACTGATTGGCAAAAACGTATCGGTGAACATCATCGAGGTGCGCAATGCCGACACCAATGCACAGCTGGTAGCTGAGAACATCGCAGCACAGTTGGAGCGCCGTATCTCCTTCCGTCGTGCAATGAAGCAGTGCATGCAGCGTGCAATGAAGCTGGGTGCAAAAGGCATCAAGACTTGCTGTTCGGGTCGTCTGGGCGGCGCCGAAATCGCACGTACCGAGCACTATCATGAGGGTACCATCCCGCTGCAGACCCTGCGTGCAGATATCGATTATGGTTTTGCTGAAGCAAACACCACTTATGGTCGTATCGGCGTAAAGGTTTGGATTTACAAAGGCGAGGTGCTCAACGCAAATCGCCAGCTTCGTCAGGAGGCTACCGAGGAGGCACCGCGCAACAACCGTCCCGCACGCAGAGAGGGCGGAGCAGGTCGCAGACCCGCAGGCAGCCGTCAAGGCAATAATGCACGGACCAATCGTGCACCCAAAGGTGAAGGAGGTAGATAATCGTGTTATTGCCCAAGAGAGTAAAATACAGAAGAGTAATGCGCGGTCGTTTGAAAGGCGAAGCGAGCCGCGGCAACAAGATTGCATACGGTGATTATGCTATTCAGGCTCTGGAGCCTGCTTGGATCACCAGCAACCAGATCGAGGCTGCCCGTGTAGCGATGACTCGTTATATCAAGCGTGGCGGACATGTTTGGATCAAGATTTTCCCCGACAAGCCGATCACTGAGAAACCCGCTGAAACCCGCATGGGTTCCGGTAAAGGTTCTCCCGAGTACTGGGTGGCAGTTGTAAAACCCGGTCGGATTCTCTTTGAGCTCGGCGACGTGGATGAATCGATTGCGAGAGAAGCAATGCGCCTGGCGCAGCACAAGCTTCCCATCAAAACCAAGTTCATCACTCGTAAAATGCAGGAAATGGAGGGTGATTCGAGTGAAAATTAATGAAGTCAGAGACCTGAGCGATATGGAATTGACTCAGAAACTGGACGATCTCAAGGCTGAACTGTTTAATCTTCGGTTCCAGCATGCGACCAACCAGCTGGACAATCCCCGGCAGATCACCGACGTGAAGCGCACCATCGCCAGAATCAAAACCATCCTTCGTGAAAGGGAATTAAAACAGACTGTCTGAAATAGAGAGGAGGAAGCTTCTTAATGGAACGTAATTACAGAAAGACTCGTATCGGCAAGGTTGTCAGCGATAAGATGGATAAAACCATTGTCGTTGCGATCGAGTATAACGTCAAGCATCCGCTCTACGGTAAGATTGTTAAGCGGACATATAAGCTGAAAGCGCATGACGAAAATCAGGAGGCCCGGATCGGCGACCGCGTAAAGGTCATGGAAACCAGACCCCTCTCCAAGGATAAGAGATGGAGACTGGTTGAGATCACCGAGAAGGCGCAATAATTAAAGCGGTAGAAAGGAGAGATCACAGTGATCCAACAGCAGACTTTGTTGAAAGTTGCGGATAATACCGGAGCAAAGGAACTGATGTGTATTCGCGTCCTGGGTGGCAGCAGAAGAAAGTATGCCAACGTGGGCGATGTGGTAGTGGCTTCTGTCAAAAAAGCAACGCCCGGCGGTGTTGTTAAAAAAGGTGACGTTGTGAAAGCTGTTGTAGTTCGTTCGGTAAAAGGACTGCGCCGTAACGATGGAACCTATATCAAATTTGACGAGAATGCGGCTGTTATCATCCGTGATGATAAGAACCCGCGCGGTACCCGTATTTTCGGGCCTATCGCAAGAGAGCTCCGCGACAAAGAATACATGAAAATTCTGTCGCTTGCACCGGAAGTGTTATAATCTCAGGAGGTGTAGAAATTGAACAAAAGGCTGCATATCAAAAGCGGCGATGAGGTAATTGTCATCTCCGGTAAAGATAAGGGCAAAAAGGGAAAGGTTCTCTCGGTCGATCTGACCGGTCGTAAGGTTGTTGTTGAGGGCATTAACATGGCTACCAAGCACACTCGGCCCAGAGCACAGGGACAGACCGGCGGTATCATCCACCAGGAGGCACCGTTGTATGCTTGCAAGGTAATGCACATCTGCAAATCTTGCGGCAAACCCACCAGAATTGGTTACAAAATTCTGGAGAATGGGCAGAAATTGAGAATGTGCAAAAACTGCCTGGAAGTATTTGAGAAATAAACCCTTTTAGAGAGGAGGAGTTACACACATGGCTGCTAGAATGAGAGCGAAATATGAAGAAGAAGTAAAAAAGGCTCTTATGGATAAATTCGGCTACAAAAGCCCGATGCAAATTCCGAAGCTGGAAAAGATCGTAATCAACATCGGCGTCGGCGAGGCAAAAGACAATGCGAAAGCTCTGGAGTCCGCTGTTGCTGATCTCGCTGCCATCACCGGCCAGCAACCCATCATTACCAAAGCGAAGAAGTCGGTTGCAAACTTTAAGGTTCGTGAGGGCATGAACATCGGCTGCAAGGTTACTCTGCGCAGCGACCGGATGTATGAGTTCCTGGATCGTCTGTTCACCGTGGCACTGCCCCGTGTAAGAGACTTCCGCGGTATCAACCCCAATGCATTTGACGGCCGCGGTAACTACTCGCTGGGTATTCGCGAGCAGTTGATTTTCCCCGAAATCGATTACGATAAGATTGACAAGGTAAGAGGCATGGACATCATCTTTGTTACCACCGCTACCACTGATGAAGAGGCACGCGAGTTGTTGACACTGATGGGCGCACCGTTTACCACCAAAGCGTGAGAGGAGGATATGACAAATGGCTAAAAAATCTATGATTTTGAAACAGCAGAAAACGCAGAAGTATTCTACTCGTGAGTACAATCGCTGCAAAATCTGCGGCAGACCTCACGCATACCTTCGGAAATACGGCATCTGCCGTATCTGCTTCCGTGAGCTGGCTTACAAAGGTCAGATTCCGGGTGTCCGTAAGGCAAGCTGGTAAAATAGTGTGGGCAGTATTTGCCGGGCAAATGCTGCAAGATTTATAAAAAGGAGGTAGCACAATGCAAATCACCGATCCGATCGCTGATATGCTCACTCGTATCAGAAATGCGAATTCGTCCAAGCATGAATCTGTTATCGTTCCGGCATCCAAGCTGAAGCTGGAGATTGCAAAAATTTTGCTGGATGAGGGATACATTGCAAGCTATGAACTGATCGAAGACGGACTGCAGGGCAATATCAAAATCACCCTCAAGTACGGTGCAAATAAGCAGAAGGTCATCACCGGCCTCAAGCGTGTTTCCAAGCCGGGACTTCGTGTATATGCCAGCAAGGAGGAGCTCCCGAAAGTGCTCCGCGGTCTGGGTATTGCCATCATTTCCACTTCCAAAGGTGTTATGACCGATAAGGAAGCGAGAAAGAACAACGTTGGCGGCGAAGTGTTAGCGTTTATCTGGTAAACGTTTTATTATTGGAGGTGAAACAAATTGTCTAGAATCGGTAAAATGCCAATCGCAGTTCCTGCGGGCGTGGATGTGACCATCGGGGCAGATAACGTAATTACCGTAAAAGGTCCCAAAGGCACTCTGACCAAGCCCATGCACAAGGATATGATTATAAAGTTGGAGGGCGCTGAAATCATCGTGAACCGTCCGAGCGAAGCAAAAGAGCACAAATCGCTCCACGGTCTGACAAGAACTCTTGTCAACAACATGGTAGTAGGCGTTACAGAAGGCTACGAAAAGACACTCGAGATTAACGGTGTAGGTTACCGTTGCGCAAAGCAGGGTAACAAGCTGACCCTCAACCTGGGTTATTCTCACCCGGTAGAGATGGAAGACGGTGCTGATTACACCCTCGAGTCGCCCAACCCCAACACCATCATTGTTAAAGGTATCGACAAGCAGATTGTTGGCGAAATCGCAGCAAAAATCCGCGAGAAGAGACCGCCTGAGCCGTATAAGGGCAAGGGTATCAAGTATGCGGATGAGGTAATCCGTAGAAAAGAAGGAAAAACGGGCGCTAAGAAATAAGTCCAGAAAGGAGTTAAGCGGATATGATTAATAAAAAGAGCAGCAATGTTCAGAGACAGAAAAGACACATGAGAGTCAGAAATCATGTTTCCGGAACTGCAACCCGTCCCAGACTGAACGTGTTTAGAAGTGCAAGCCACATCTATGCACAGGTCATCGACGACACCAAGGGTGTAACGCTCGCCGCAGCTTCGAGCCTGGACAAGGAACTGGCAGGTAAGATCAACAACGGCGGCAACAAAGAAGCAGCCAAAGAAGTAGGTATGCTGGTTGCCAAACGGGCGATTGATGCCGGAATCAAGCAAGTGGTCTTTGACCGCGGCGGTTACATCTACCACGGACGTGTGGCAGAGCTCGCAGCAGGCGCCAGAGAAGGCGGACTGGAATTCTAACAAAAGGAGGTAGGTCTGAGCATATGGAAAGAATAGATGCAAGCGCATTGGATATAAAAGAAAAAGTTGTCAGCATCAACCGTGTCGCAAAGGTTGTTAAGGGCGGCAGAACCTTCCGTTTTTCCGTATTGGTCGTTGTCGGTGACGAGAACGGTCATGTAGGTGCCGGAATGGGCAAAGCGGCAGAAATTCCTGACGCGGTGAGAAAGGCAATTGACGATGCGAAGAAGAATATGATTACTGTTCCGATGGTGAATACCACCATTCCGCATGAAGTAATCGGTGAGTTCGGCGCAGGTCGGGTATTACTCAAACCCGCTGGCGAAGGTACCGGTGTAATTGCGGGCGGCGGCGTTCGTGCGGTTTTGGAGCTGGCCGGTGTACGCGACATTCGTACCAAGTCGCTGCGTTCCAATAATCCCCGCAACATGGTAAACGCCACCATTGAAGGGCTCAAGAACCTCAAAGTGGCGGAAGAGGTCGCCAAGCTGAGAGGGAAATCAGTGGAAGAGCTGCTGGGTTAAGCAGGGTTCCAATCTCAGGAAAGGAATGAGGTAAGCAATGGCTAAAATTAAAGTAACGTTAGTCAAGAGCACCATCGGCGCAAAGAAAGATCAGATTGCAACGGTGGCAGCACTTGGTTTGAAGAAAATCCGGGACGAAAAAGTCCACGAGGATACTCCCCAGATCCGGGGCATGGTATTCAAAGTAAAGCACTTGGTAAGTGCACAAGAAATCAACGAATAAGGAGGTGCCTTGCATGAAATTATTTGAACTCCAGCCGAGCGCAGGCTCTACCCATGCTGACAAACGTAAGGGCAGAGGTCATGGCTCCGGTAACGGTAAGACTGCAGGTCGCGGTCACAAGGGTCAGAACGCCAGAAGCGGCGGCGGTGTACGTCCGGGCTTTGAAGGCGGCCAGATGCCGATTTATCGTCGGTTGCCCAAACGCGGCTTCACCAACATCTTTGCTGTTGAGTATGCAGAGATAAAGGTGTCCGACCTCAATCGTTTTGAGGATGGCGCAATTGTCGACGCACAGGCACTCAAAGACGCCGGCGTAATCAAAAAAGTTTGCGACGGTATCAAGGTGCTGGGCAACGGCAAGCTTGAAAAGAAAATCACAGTAAAGGCGGCAAAATTCACTGCCAGCGCAAAGGAGAAGATCGAAGCTGCCGGCGGAAAGGCTGAGGTGATGTAAGGTGTTTCAGACCCTTAGAAATGCTTGGAAGATCCCCGATCTGCGTCACAAGATTCTCTTTACGCTGATGATGATCGCAGTTTTCCGGTTGGGAACCTTTATCCCTGTACCGGGTCTGGATCCGAATGCGTTTGCGCAGTTGCTGGGCGAGAACGGTGACAACCTGTTTAGCCTGATGGACGCCTTTTCGGGCGGTGCGTTTTCCAACGCAACCATCTTTGCAATGAGCATCACCCCCTACATCAATAGCTCCATCATCCTTCAGCTGCTCACGGTTGCAATTCCTGCACTGGAGCGGATGAGTAAGGAAGGGGAAGAAGGCAGAAAGAAACTGGCACAGTGGACCCGCTACGGCACGGTCATTCTCGCTTTTATTCAGGCGACCGGCTTGTATTTCAGCCTTCGTGGTGCACTCACAAACACGGGATTTCTTCCGTATATTACCATCGTGGCATCCTTCACCGCAGGAACTGCGTTCCTGATGTGGCTGGGTGAGAAGATCACCGAGCATGGTGTCGGAAACGGTATCTCCATGATCATCTTCGCTGGTATCGTATCCAGCTTGCCTTCGATGGTGAAGGGCATCTATGACAACTTCATCCTGGGCGCAATCAACATCTGGGCAGTGATCGCACTGGCTGTTATTGCACTGGCTGTTGTAGCGTTTGTTGTATTCATGAACGACTCCGAGCGTCGCATCCCGGTGCAGTACGCAAAACGTATGGTAGGTCGCAAAATGTACGGTGGACAGAGCACCCACATCCCCATCAAGGTTTCGATGGCGGGCGTTATCCCCGTAATCTTTGCAATGTCCATTATGGCATTCCCTGCCACCATCATGCAGTTCACAGGTCAACCGGCAACCGGCTCCTTTATGTATAAGGTAATGGCGGTTCTTTCTCCCGGTTCCTGGTTCTATATGGTAATGTATTTCCTGCTTATTATCTTCTTCACCTATTTCTACACCGCAATTCAGTTCAATCCCATTGAGGTGGCGAATAACATGAAGAAGAACGGCGGATTTGTTCCCGGCATTCGTCCGGGCAAGCCCACCAGTGATTTCATCAGCCGTGTGCTGACCAGAATTACACTGGCAGGTGCGCTGTTCCTCGCAGTGGTAGCTCTGCTGCCGTTGCTGGCAGGTAAGTTTGTTGGTTTCTCCATCTCCATTGGCGGAACTTCGCTGCTCATTATGGTAGGCGTTGCGCTGGAGACGGTCAAACAGATCGAAACCCAGATGCTCATGCGTCATTACAAGGGCTTCCTGGAATAATCGGACATCGACGCAAAAGGACGGTGCAAGTATGAAGCTGATCCTATTGGGCGCGCCGGGTGCCGGAAAAGGCACACAGGCAGAAGTGCTCAGTGAGCATTACCAAATCCCTGCCATATCTACGGGGGCGATCATACGAAACGCCATTCGTAGTGGGACGGAATTTGGAAAGCTTGCCAAGACTTATATTGATGACGGGAACCTGGTTCCCGATGAAGTGGTAATTGCGCTGGTAAAAGAACGTTTGGGCGAGGCGGACTGTGCGAATGGATTTATCCTGGATGGGTTTCCCCGCACGGTTCCCCAAGCCAAGGCGCTCGATGCACTGTACGATATCGACAGTGTACTTTCCATCGAAGTGGAGGACCAAGCCATCATAGAGCGTCTTTCTGGACGCAGGGAGTGTGCGGTATGCCGTGCCACCTATCATGTGGTTTACAATCCCACTGCGAAAGAGGGTATCTGCGATAAGTGCGGTGGTGCACTTATCATGCGTGATGACGACCGCCCTGATACCATTGTCAAACGGCTTGCGGTGTACCATCAGCAGACAGAACCGCTGAAAGAGTATTACACCAAAACCGGAAAACTGACCAGGGTAAACGGGCAGGAGGAGATCGCAGACACCACTGCTGCAATGTTTCGTGCGTTGGAGGGATTGAAATGATATATATCAAATCAACCTCTGAAATTGCGAAAATGCGGCGGTCGGGTCGGATCGTGTATGACACCTTCGCACACTTAAAACCGCTGATTCAGGCGGGTGTGACAACCAAGGAACTCGACACGGCAGCGGAGGAATTTATCCGCTCGCAGGGCGCAATCCCCTCCTTTTTGAACTACAATGGATTTCCGGCCAGCATCTGTGCATCGGTTAACAATGTGGTAATCCACGGCATACCTGGTGGTCAACGGCTGAAGGATGGCGACATCATCAGCATTGATATTGGCGCTGTGTATGATGGATATCACGGCGATGCATGCAGAACCTTTGCCGTAGGCGAGGTCAGTGCACAACGGAAACGTCTGATGGAAGTGACAGAGCAGAGTTTTTTCAAAGGGCTTGAATTTGCCCGACACGGAGAACGACTGTTCAGCATTTCCGCAGCGATACAGGAGTATGTGGAAAGCAATGGGTTCAGTATTGTCCGTAATTATTGCGGACACGGCATTGGTCGTAATTTACACGAGGATCCTGAGGTTCCCAATTATGGGCGCGCGGGTCACGGTATCCGGCTGATGAAGGGTATGACCATTGCGGTGGAACCGATGGTAAATGCCGGCGGGTTTGCTACCAAAACACTTCGGGACGGCTGGACGGTTGTTACCGAGGATGGGAGCGACGCAGCGCATTATGAAAACACCATTCTGATCACCGATGGGGAACCCGAGCTTACAACATACTACTAATTTATGAGGTGATTTGATTTGGACGCTCATCCGGGCGAGTTTGTATACGCAAAGGCAGGCAGGGACAAGGGCAAGTGCTTTATTGTCCTGTCCATCGACGGGGAGTACCTTTATCTGTGTGACGGAAAGGCCAGAAAGGTCAGTACGCCAAAAAAGAAAAAGGTAAAGCACGTTGAGTTGACGGGCACGTCGGATGAATTTATCCGCAACAAGCTTTCTGCAATCGGAAAGCTTACCAATAAAGAGGTTCGATATTCTCTGTCAAAGTATTTAGGCGAACTTACAAACACGGTCAGTTAAAAGGAGGTTGTGACCTTGCCAAAGGAAGATATGCTGGAACTGGAAGGTACAGTAGTGGAAGCATTGCCCAATGCGATGTTTCAGGTTGAGTTTGAAAATGGCCACAGGATCCTGGCGCACATTTCCGGGAAGCTCAGAATGAATTTTATCCGGATTTTGCCGGGTGATAAGGTAACGGTGGAGATGTCGCCGTATGACCTCACCCGTGGTCGTATCACTTGGAGAGCGAAATAGGGAGGTAATCAAAATGAAGGTAAGACCGTCTGTAAAACCGATATGTGAAAAATGCAAGATCATCAAGCGCAAGGGTAACATCATGGTGATCTGCGAAAACCCCAAGCACAAGCAGAAACAGGGTTAATCGCTGATAACCCGTGCGGGGCGGCTGCTGCACAGGTGTGTCTGTGCAGACCCGACGGTTATGTCAAATAAATAGTTCCAATTATTTATTTCAGGAGGTGCAAAAGAACAAATGGCGAGAATAGCTGGTGTTGACTTACCCAAAGAAAAGCGCGTTGAGATTGGCCTGACCTATATTTTTGGAATTGGCCGCAGCAGCGCAAACAAGATTTTAAACGATACCGGGATCAATCCCGATACCAGAGTAAAAGACCTTACCGAAGATGAGGTTTCCAAGCTCAGAGATGCAATAGATAACGGCTACTCGGTAGAAGGTGACCTTCGCCGTCAGAAGGCACTGGACATCAAGCGTCTGATCGAAATCGGTTGCTATCGCGGAACACGTCACAGACGTAATCTGCCGTGCCGCGGTCAGCGTACCAAAACCAACGCTCGGACTCGTAAAGGTCCCAAGCGTACCATGGCTAACAAGAAGAAATAAGAAAGGGAGGGATAAAATTGGCTCAGGTTAAAAGAACACGCAAAAGACGTGAAAAGAAAAACATTGAGCGTGGTGCAGCACATATCCGCGCTACCTTTAACAACACGATTGTAACCATCACTGACACTGCAGGCAATGCCCTCTCGTGGGCAAGCTCCGGTGGACTGGGCTTCCGCGGTTCTCGTAAGAGCACTCCGTTTGCATCGCAGATGGCTGCTGAAACCGCTGCAAAAGCTGCTATGGAGCATGGTCTGAAAACGGTTGAAGTTTACGTGAAGGGCCCCGGCTCCGGACGTGAAGCTGCTATCCGTGCACTGCAGACCGCAGGTCTGGAAGTTAGCATGATTAAGGACGTGACCCCCATTCCTCACAATGGTTGCCGTCCGCCTAAGAGAAGAAGAGTTTGATCCAAAATCTTTGAAGTAAGGAGGATAAGTATATGGCAAGAAATATGCAGCCTGTATTGAAAAGATGCAGAACCTTGGGCATAGAGCCTGCTGTTATGGGTATCGATAAGAGCTCTAACAGAAACCCGAAGCCCATGAGAAGAAAGCAAAGCGAATACGGCCGTCAGCTTACCGAGAAACAAAAGGTTAAATTCATCTACGGAATGCTGGAAAAGCAGTTCCATAAGTATTATGATATTGCAACCAAGATGCCCGGCGTAACCGGTTCCAACCTGCTCCAGCTTCTGGAGTCCAGACTGGACAACGTTGTGTTCAGACTTGGTCTTGCAAACACCAGAAGAGAGTCCAGACAGCTGGTAAATCACGGTCACATCCTTGTAAACGGCAAAAGACTGGATATCCCGTCCTACCGTGTGAAGGTTGGCGACGTGATCAGCCTGAAAGAGAAAACCCAGAATTCCGACAGAATGAAGGAAATCGTTGAGGTAAACTCTTCCAGACAGGTTCCCAAGTGGCTGGATATGGACAAAAACACTCTGACCGGTAAAGTAATCGCACTTGCTGACAGAGATGACATTGATTTTGACGTTGAAGAACATCTCATCGTCGAGTTGTACTCGAAATAATGTTACCCTCGGTATTGATATCATAAGGAATTGGAGGGATCGATATGATAGAGATGGAAAAACCGCGTGTGGAATGTGTGGAGCGTAGCGAGGACGGCACCTTTGCCAAGTTTGAGGTAGAGCCGCTGGAACGTGGCTACGGCACCACCATTGGTAACTCACTGCGTCGTGTACTTCTCTCGTCACTGCCGGGCGCAGCTGCGACCAGCGTGAAAATCGAGGGTGTGCTGCACGAATTTTCGACCATCCCGGGTGTGAAGGAGGATGTCACCGAGATCATCCTGAACATCAAGCGGCTGATTGTGAAGCTGCATTCCGATACGCCCAAAACCGTATACATCGAGGCAACCGGTCAGGGTGAGGTACTCGCCCGTGATATCCGGTGTGACCATGAGGTGGAAATCCTCAATGGCGATTTACACATTGCAACCTTGAGTGACAATGCACGCCTTTATATGGAGATCACCTTGTCCAAAGGTCGTGGCTATGTTTCGGCTGAAAAGAACAAGGAAAACATCCAGAATATTATCGGCGTGATTCCGGTGGATTCCATTTACTCGCCCATCGAAAAGGTTAACTATTATGTAACCAATACCCGTGTGGGTCAGGTAACCGATTATGACAAGCTCACCGTTGAGTTGTATTCGGACGGTACCATCGCACCCGAAGAGGCAATGTCACTGAGCGCTAAGATTATCAACGACCACATGAATCTGTTTATTGACCTGACTGAGGAAATCAAGAATGCAGACATCATGGTGGAGAAGGAAGATAATAAGAAGGATAAGGTTTTGGAGATGACCATTGAAGAGCTGGATCTGTCGGTTCGCTCGTTCAACTGCCTCAAGCGTGCAGGCATCAACACCGTGGAGGATTTGGTAAACAAATCCGAAGGTGAAATGATGAAAGTGCGTAATCTGGGTCGCAAGTCCCTCGAGGAGGTCGTCGGTAAGCTGGCGTCTTTGGGCTTCCAGTTTGCCAAGGATTATGACGAATAAAGTTCCGATAAACGTATAGAAGGAGGTATTGCACCATGCCCGGTACCAGAAAGCTTGGACGCAGCACGGATCACAGAATGGCTATGCTGCGCAATCAGGTGACTGCTCTGCTCGAAAACGGTCGTATGGAAACCACCCTTGCAAAAGCAAAGGAGGTTCGCCCGATGGCAGAGAAAATGATCACTTTGGGCAAGACCAACACGCTGCACTCTCGCCGTCAGGCACTTGCGTTCCTCACCAAAGAGGACGTAGTGACCAAGGTGTTTGCAGAACTGGCACCCAAATATGCTGACCGTAACGGCGGCTATACCAGAATTTTGAAGACCGGTCCCCGTCGCGGCGACGCAGCGGAAATGGCCATCATTGAGCTGGTAGACTAATTGTGATATGAAAAACACCGCACAGGATTTTGTGCGGTGTTTTTTGTGTGTATAAAAGAAAGAAAATCATTGCAAAATGGCTTGTTGTCTTGGCTTGAAAAGTAAGAATGCCGGGATAGTACCTGCCGGAAAAAGAAAATTCCGCCGGTTAACTGCCTGCTTTTTGAAAAAACAGGAGAAAAAACAAATCTTTCTATTGAAAAAAAGAAAAATTTATTATATAATAGAAATAAGTGATTTTTATTCCATAAGGAGGAGATTTTAATGAAAAAGTTACTTTCAATTATGTTGGCACTGGTTCTGGTGGTTGCGCTTGCAGCATGTGGTAATGCAGGCACCAAGATGACCATGGGTACCGGCGGCACTGCAGGTACTTACTACGGCTACGGCGGCGTGTTGGGTCAGTACATCACCAACAATGCAGGTGTTAACGTAACAGTTGTTTCCACCGACGGCTCCAAAGCAAACATCCAGGGCATCGATGCAGGCAACTATCAGCTCGGTACTGTTCAGTCGGACGTTATGTCCTATGCTTGGGCAGGCACCCGTTCCTTTGAAAAAGAGGGCAAAATTGATTCCTTCCGTACCGTTGCAGGTCTGTATGCAGAGGCTGTACAGTTGGTAACCATGGATCCTGCAATCAAGAGTGTAAAAGACCTTAAGGGTAAAGCTGTTTCCATCGGTGCTCCCGGCTCTGGCGTTTACTTTAATGCAATCGACGTTCTTACTGCAGCAGGTCTGACCGAAGAAGATATCAAGGCACAGTACCAGTCCTTTGCAGACAGCGCAGATGCACTGAAAGACGGAAAGATTGATGCGGCATTCATCGTAGCAGGCGCACCCACTCCGGCAATTACCGAGTTGTGTACCACCAATGCGGCATATCTGGTACCCATCGACGGCGAAGTTGCCGAGAAGATGATGGCTGATTGCCCCTTCTACACCGTATACACCATTCCGGCAGGTACCTATGCAGGTCAGACCGAGGATGTAAAAACCATGACGGTTAAGGCAACCCTGATTGTAAGTGCTGATGCATCCGAAGAGGATGTTTACAAGCTTACTGCAGCAATCTTTGATAATGCAGATGCAATCGCTGCTGAAAATGCAAAGGGTGCAGAGCTTTCCATTGAGAACGCAACTGCAGGCATGACTGCTCCGTTCCATGCAGGTGCTGCAAAATACTTTGCTGAAAAAGGCGTCGAGGTAGCAGTTCAATAAAATTTCAGAAACCGAAGAAATTTTGGCTGCGGCGAGGACTCGCTGCAGCCTTTTCGGTAGGCAGGAGGAGTTATGGCACTTTTTAACAGAAAAAAAGCTACTGGTGTGCAGGAGCCCATGGACCTGGATGCTGTAATGAAAAAATTTGACAGGGAGTCCAATACCCGTGTGTGGGAGGGGGCACCCAAAATTGTAGTAACCTGTGTGCTTGCGGTGTTTTCATTGTTTTGCCTGTATGTTACCCTGTTTGCAAGCTGGCTTGAGGAGTATCGTTTGACCTCATTTGTGGCATTTATTGTACTTTTGGGGTATCTTATCTATCCGGCGAAAAAAGGGCAGCAGAAGGTAAATTATATGCCTTGGTATGATGTGCTGCTGATGCTTTGCGGTACCGGTGCATTTTTGTATTATACTGCAAATGCGCTCACCATCATTCAGCAGGGCAGTAATTTCGCATGGTATCAGATTGTAATCGGTATTTTGGGTATCATTTCGCTGATTGAGGTTTGCAGACGTAGTGTGGGGCTGCCCATTGTAATTGTGGCATTGTGCTTTATTGTATATGCACTCACGGCAGGATTGTCCAATCCGACCCTGTGGGGTAAACTCAATTATACCGTGCACTATCTGTTTTACGGGAAAGAGGGTATTTTGTCTACCCCCATCAATGTTTGCTCCAAATTTATTGTGGTGTTTATTATTTTCGGTGCATTTTTGGAACGCACCGGAATTGCCGATTTCTTTATCAAAATTTCCAACTCGGTTGTAGGTGGCTTTTCGGGCGGTCCCGCAAAGGTTGCGGTGGTTGCCAGTGCAATGGAGGGTATGGTTTCGGGTTCATCCGTTGCCAATACGGTCGGCTCGGGTTCTGTTACCATTCCGCTCATGAAGAAAACCGGTTATAAGCCCGAGTTTGCCGCAGCAGCAGAGGCATCTGCTTCTACCGGCGGACAGATTATGCCTCCCATCATGGGTGCTGCAGCATTTTTGATGGCAGACTATGTGGGTGTTCCGTACAGCAACATTGTGGTGCGTGCGATTTTGCCGGCAATTCTGTATTTCGCAGGCGTGTTTATTTCGGTTCATCTGGAGGCAAAGAAAGAGGGCTTGCGCGGCTTGACCAAGGAAGAATTGCCCCGCCTTTTGCCGCTTTTGAAACAGACATATCTGCTGTTGCCCTTGATTATCTTGATTTATCTGGTGGGCACCAGCCAGCGTTCCATCCAGTATGCGGCAGCCATTGCAATTGTAGTGGCGATTGTGGTAAGCTTGTTCAATAAGGAAAACCGCATTACCCCGGGCAAGATCTGGGAATCCCTTGCGGCAGGTGCGCAGGGTATGATTACGGTTGCGGCTGCGTGTGGTGTGGCAGGTATTATCGCAGGTACCATCACCATGACCGGTCTTGCAAATGTGATGATTAACGGCATTGTAACCCTGGCAGGCGATCAGGTGATTATCGCACTGTTCTTAACCATGCTGTGTTGTATCGTACTGGGAATGGGTGTTCCCACCACGGCAAACTACTGCATTATGGCGGCAACCTGCGCTCCCATTCTGGTGCGCATGGGCGTTCCCCAGATTGCAGCACATTTCTTTGTGTTCTATTTTGGTATTGTGGCAGACCTGACACCGCCGGTGGCGCTTGCGGCTTATGCCGGTGCTGCCATCGCGCAAGGAAACCCCATGAAAACGGCGGTTACTGCTACCAAGCTTGCAATCGGTGCATTTATTGTACCGTATGTGTTTGCGCTGAATCCTGCAATGTTGTTGGTGGATACCACCGCTTCCGAAGTGGTATTGATTGTTATCACCTCTTTGATTGGTATTTTTGCGGTTTCTGCATCTTTAGAGGGCTATTTGTTACACAGGATGCCCTGGTATCAGCGAATTTTCAGTCTGGTAGGCGGATTGTTACTCATTTATCCGGGGTTGATAACCGATACTGTGGGGATTGGATTGGTGGCAATTATGGTAATTCTCCAGCTGATTTCAAAGAGAAATGCCATTGTGCAAAAACAAAATATTGCTTAATTTTCAAAGCCGGAAGGACTTTCCTTCTGGCTTTTTGGTTGAAACGTATCAAAAACCAATGGAACATAAGCGGTATTTTGCTATCTTGCCACTTGACTTTACTACTTTAGTATGATAAAATGAAACATATCAAATTTCCAAAAGGAGAGAATTATCATGAAAAAATTATTGTGTTTGGCACTGGCAGTAGTGATGGTAATGAGCTTTGTTGCTTGCGGTACTACCACCACGAATGAAGAGGGAAAACAGACCAGCTACGATAACCTGGCAATCGCTTGCGAGTTGACCAGTGAAGAGTATGGTATTGGTTTCAGAAAAGGTTCTGACCTGGTTGCAGAGGTTGACAAAATCATGGCAGACCTCAATGCAGACGGCACATTGGATGCACTCGCAAAAGAGTACGAGCTGACCCTGGTTCCCGATGCAAAGGCAAACTTTGAGGGCGAAGCTACTGTAAAAGATCTGGATTACATCAAGGCAAACGGCAAAATGGTAATCGGTATCACCGAGTATGAGCCCATGAACTACAAAGATGCAAACGGCGCATGGACCGGTTTTGACACCGAGTTTGCAGAGGCTGTATGTGAGAAATTGGGCGTTACCGCTGAGTTTGTGGAAATCGATTGGGACAATAAGTTCCTGGCTCTGGAGTCCAAGTCCATCGACTGCATCTGGAATGGTATGACCATCTCCAAGGAAGTTCTGCTCAACACCAGCTGCTCCAAGGCATATGTAAAGAATGCACAGGTTGCAGTGGTTGCAAAGGATAAGGCTGCACAGTACAAAACCGCTGCTGATATGAAAGAACTCAAGTTTGCAGTTGAGGCAGGTTCTGCCGGCGCTGCTGCTGCCGAGGAAAACGGTCTTGAATTCATCGAAGCAAACACCCAGACCGATGCACTGTTGGAGGTTACCAGTGGTTCGAGCGATGCTTGCATCATCGACCTGACCATGGCAAATTCCATGCTCGGCACCAAATAATTAAACGAACATTTAAAAATTTTCAGGCATGGCAGTAGGCTTTGGTCTATTGCCTTTGCTTGCTTTATGAGGTAATGATATGTTCATACAGGTAACCATGAGCCTTTTGGAGGGCTTTGGAGTAACACTTAAAATATTTGCATTGACCTTGCTTCTGGCGTTGCCGTTGGGATTGATTATCAGCTTTGGTTCCATGTGCAAAATCCATCCGTTAAAATGGTTTGTGCGCGGCTTTATCTGGGTAATCCGGGGAACGCCGCTCATGCTCCAACTTATCGTGTTTTATTACGGACCGGGTTTGATTGGTACATGGGGGCAGAAGTTGATTTCGGGTGGTGCTTCTGGATTTTTGGTGGAATGGATTGCAAGCTGGACGGTATTTGATCGTTTTTTTGCGTTGATTCTGGCATTTGTGATTAACTATGCCTGCTATTTCTCCGAAATATACCGTGGCGGCATTGAGTCCATTCCTCGCGGTCAGTATGAGGCAGGACAGGTGCTTGGCATGACCAAGGTACAGATTTTCTTTAAAGTGGTTTTAATGCAGGTGGTAAAGCGCATCATTCCACCCATGAGTAACGAAATCATCACTCTGGTAAAGGACACCTCGCTTGCCCGTATCATTATGGTATATGAAATCATCTGGAATGCACAGAAGTTCATCAAATCCGAGGGCTTGTTGTGGCCGCTTTTCTACACCGCAGTGTACTACCTCATTTTCTGCGGATTGCTTACCATCCTCTTTGGCTATATCGAGAAAAAACTCGATTACTACAAGATATAGGAGGGCTGACCATGAGCATACTGAAAGTAGAAAATGTATATAAGAAATTCGGCAAGAACGAAGTGCTCAAGGGCGTTGGCTTTGAGATGGAGGCAGGACAGGTATTGTCCATCCTCGGTTCATCCGGTAGCGGAAAGACCACTTTGCTCCGTTGTATCAATTTTTTGGAACGTGCAGATAAAGGGGTTATCTCGGTTGACGGTGAGGTAATTTTTGATGCATCTTCGGCAGGTAAAATGAGTGCAGCACAAATGCGCAAGGCACAACTGAATTTCGGCATGGTGTTTCAGTCGTTCAATCTGTTTCCGCAGTATAATGTGTTGGAAAACGTCACATTGGGTCCAAAACTGCTTGCCAAAGAAATGCCCAATTATCGTGCCGATAAGAAAAAAATATTTGCCCATATCGAAGATGAGGCAAAAGAAATTCTTGATCGGGTAGGGCTTTCTGATAAGCTGGAGCACTATCCGTGCGAGCTTTCGGGCGGTCAGCAGCAGCGTGTTTCCATTGCGCGTGCGTTGGCGTTAAAACCGAAAATTCTCTTTTTTGATGAGCCGACTTCTGCGCTTGATCCTGAGCTTACAGGTGAAATTTTAAAGGTAATTAAAACCCTTGCACAACAAAATATCACCATGGTAATTGTAACCCACGAAATCGGGTTTGCAAAACATGTGTCCGACCGTATCATTTTTATGGACAACGGCATCATTGCCGAAGAGGGAACGCCCGAGGAGGTTATCGATAACCCCAAACACGAGCGTACCAAAGCATTTTTGAATCTGGTGACACAAAAAGAATAATAAAAGTAACATCCCCTGTTTTTGAAGAACAGGGGATGTATTTTTACAAAAACATTTCGGATGTGCCTGTTTGGTTGACAGGGTAAAAATGACATGATATGATTAAAATGAAGTTTTGTGTCAATGCGGATGTGGGTGTTGATACAATAATAAAATCATTTAATTTTAGGAGGGAAAAACAACATGAGAAGAGTCTTATCAATCCTAATGGCAGTAGTTATGGTGCTGGGCACCATGGGCTTTACTGCATTTGCAGAGGACGAAACGCAAATCTGGGCAGATGCTGCAGACATCAGCTGGTATAATGATGTGGACACATCGTTTACATTAACCACAGCTGCACAGTTGGCAGGTCTTTCCAAACTGGTTAATGAGGGCAATAATTTTTCCGGCAAGGCAATTACGCTTGGCGGCGACATTGACCTGGAAAACAAAGAATGGACACCCATCGGTTCGGAGGCAGCCCAGTTTAAGGGCGCATTTGATGGTGATGGAAATACCATCAGCAATTTGTACATCAATCTGCCCGAAACCAAGGGAACCGGTCTTTTCGGATTCATCAATGGTCAGGGCATAAGTGCATCCACCGCAGTGGGAAACTTTATCATTGACAACGCGAAGATTATCTGCAAGAGTTATACCGGTGTTGCGATTGGTCAGTCGTGGTGCAATGATGACATTGAAGATATCACCGTAACCGGCAAGGTGGAAATTGATGGTACAATGTCTGACCTTGCAGGCATTGTGGGTTACTGTGGATATAACAATATCAAAAACTGCCACGTTCTGGCAGATGAAGGCTCATACATCAAAAAAGACAGTGAAACAAGCTGGTTTATGGGCGGTATTGTAGGGTATATGTGCGAGGGCAACTATATCATCCAGAATTGCAGTGTGGAAAATCTTATGGTTGAAGGTGGCGCATATGCAGGCGGTATTGCAGGATGCCTGCAGAGTGGTGTTGAACTTGACGGAACCTGTGAGGTTGAAAATGTGGTGGTAAAAGCGAACGGTGCAGGTTTGCTGGCAGGTGCTGCATATTATACAACTGATGAAACGATGGAAACCAAATTGGCGACCGCTGAAGTGAGCGCAACCGGCTCGAAATTATATGACGGAGGCGTCGAGGTTTTGTATCCGTCATTGGCAGGAAGTGAACCCATTGTAGCGGTGATTGGAGATGATACATATACTGCACTTGAGGATGCGATTGCCGATGCGGATGCTGACGACGTTGTAATCCTGGTGAAAGATGTTACCATGGAATCCGACCTGGTTTTGGATTTGGACGGCAGCAGTCTGGTAATTAACTTGAATAATAAAACCTTGTCGCTTACCGGGAATACCACCTTGTTTGATGGCAGTTATACCATTAAAAACGGTACGGTGGATTTGGAAGGGGTTGCCTGCACAAATGGTGAGGGATTGATTAGAATTGCTCCTCACAGTTCGGATGCAACTTCCCTTGCACTGGAGAGTGTAACGGTTGAGGCGGACGGCTATTCCGCGCCGTGCGGTCTGTTTTTCTTTGAGGACGGAGAACTGAGCCTGGATAATACCGTGATCAATTCAAAGGACGTAACAGATGGCGGCAGTGTATTTTACAGCATGCCCACCGACCCGCAGGCATTGACCATCAGTAATTCCAGTGAGATTCATGTAAATGGCGCAGCCAAGCTTTTTTATGGTTGTAATGTTGAAGTAAATGACTCCGAAATAGACGCAACAGTTAAGAAGGACATCTTCTCGGGTGCTTCGGCGAAATTTGTCAATTCCAACCTGGTCTTCTCTGCAGACAGAGCGATATTCAACGATGCGGGTTATTTGACTTCCGTTAGCACGGTAAACAGTGAGGTGGATATCACGGTTGGCGAAGAAGGTGAGGTTTCTAAAAACATCAACGAAAGTTCGGTGATTCTTTCGCATAATTCTGATATCTCCGGTGCTGATGATGTGGTTGACACTCCTTTGGTGGTAGTCGGTACGTCTGTTTATACAAGCTTTGGTGCGGCACTTGACGAGATGGGAACGGGCGAGACAATTATGCTTAATGCCGGTCTGGTACTTACCAAAGACAACATGGATTCCATTGACGAAAAGGAAGGCAAGGTAGAACTTGGTGAGAATGTACTCACGGTTGAATTTGCCGAGGATGAAGATGTTGTGGACTATTCCGAACTGATTGAGGTTCCCTCCAAATACACCTTGAAGGTAAACGAAGAAACCGGCGAGGATGGCAAGACCATCGTAACCTATCAGCTCAAAAAGAAAAAATCCAACACTTCTCTGGGCGTTTCGGGCGGTATCGGCGGAAGCGGCGGAAGCGGCGTGGTAATGGTTTCCAACTATACGGTTACCTTTGAAGCAAACGGCGGCAGTGCAGTAGCAGGTCAGCTGGTACAGGCAGGCGGCAAAGCGACAGAACCGGTTGCTCCCGAAAAAGAGGGCTATGTTTTTGACGGTTGGTACGCAGATGCAGCACTTACCGAGGCATATGATTTTGATGCAACGGTTGGCAAAAACATCACCATTTATGCAAAATGGACCGAGAAAGCAGCAAGCAATCAGATTATCCTTAC
>SVJZ01000032.1 GCA_015068705.1 Oscillospiraceae bacterium | reverse complement strand
AACCAAATTTCATCATTTTTAATTTCCTCCTTAATATTTTTAAAATATAAAAAGCACATCTTGATTTCACTCAAAATGTGCTCATAATTTATAGTATTATATTTTAAAACATCACTATTATGATGTTTTGAATGTCTTGTTTTCCGTTAAGCTTTCAATTCTTATTGTCAATTCTGTATGTTCCTAATCAGAATTGCTGTGAAATTTGCATATAAAAAGAGACAAACATCATTATAACTATGTTATAAAAAGCGTTTGTCTCTTTTGGTACACCCTCAGGGATTCGAACCCTGGACACCCTGATTAAGAGTCAGGTGCTCTAGCCAGCTGAGCTAAGGGTGCATTTCTTTACAACGTCATTTATTATACACGTTTTTGCCAGATTAGTCAATACTTTTTTCAAAAAAAATGCAGGAAATTTCATTTTTTGAAATTTCCTGCATCCGGATTATTCCACTGTTATCAATTCCTGTTCATCGCCATTTTTGTCAATAAACCGCTTGCTCTTACCTCGGAAGGTATCTTCGTCCACCATGTGGTGCAATTGGTTGCCCTCATCATCGGTTGCAATAATTTCATACTCCCATTCCTCATCAATCGGGCAGAAAATAGATACAGTAAACCAACCATCCTCCACCATTGCAGGGATACCCCCCACCGTTACGCGGGCACCCTCGGTTACCTCGCCACTGATGGAACCCATCTCTTCTGTACTGTCATACACAATCTCGGTCACGGTAAGGGTCAGGGGTTTCCCTTCCTCTTTTTTCTGCTCCTGTTTTTCTTTGGGAGTGTAACGTACCTGCCTCTCCACCGTTACCTCGTTGCCAAGTGCATCCACTGCAGTAAATGTCACTGTGTTTTCCCCTTCCTTGAGATTCAGGCGGGTAGCCCATGTGCCATCATCTGCAATTATAACATTTCTGCCATTCACCGTCAGGGTAACGTCTTCCGGGTCATACCCGGTGATGCTTCCCTCTACCATGGGGCTTTTCAAATGGGAGGATCGGGGGCAGTCGGTTACATTGAGCCGAAGCAATGCCCCCGCCATATCAATGGATTTCACCACACGGCTCTCCTTACCCATGTGATTGGTTGCAACAAATTCAAATCGGTTTTCGCCCTGCTTTGAAAGGCGTGCGGTGTATTCCCAAAATCCGTTTTTATCCACCTTGACAGGGTAACCATTGACCGTAAGTGTCGGATTGGCATCATTTTCATCGGTCAGCCGTCCCCCAATCACCACTTCGCGGCTTTCACTCTTTTGGGGACAGGTGGTAATGCGCAGCACCGGTGCGTCCAGAGAAAAATGTGCCGTAACCCGTTTTGTTTCGGTTTCTCCGTTTTTATGTGCCACAATTTTGAAGGTTTTGCTGCCCTCTTCTTTGAATTCATACGAATACGAGCCGCCTATATAGCCTGCCTTGGTGGCGCTCATGATGATTTCCTCTCCATCTACCGTTACGCGTGCCCCTTTTTCTGTTTCAATCACAATCAATACCCCCGACGGATTGTTTCCGTAGGTTACCTTGGCAAACAGAGGGAAATCGTCATGGACGTCATCCCAATCGTCATCATCGTCCTCCCAGGATTCGTATGCTTGCTTTTCGCCGTAATCACCATATGCCAGTTTCCCACCGTCATCACCATACACCTGCTTGAAGGAGCGGTTGAGCAGCACTACCGTTTCGGCACGGTTAATGCTCTGTTGTGGGCGGAAGGTTCCATCCTCATAACCTTTAAGCAAGCCCCGTTCTGCGGCAACTGCAACATAGCCCATCAATTTTGGGGAAATCTGTGCATAATCGGAAAATGTACGCTTTAAGTAATTTGCATCCCTCACGTCCTCGTCGCTCAGGCCCATCATCCGCACCAGAGCGACCGCGATATCCTCACGGGTTGCTGCTTCTTCGGGGCGAAATTCCGGTTTTGCGTTTGCACTTGTTTTATAGACAGTCAGGTACTCCTTGCATGCCTCCACATACCGATGCGACCAACGGTCGGTTGGTACATCCGAAAAACTGCGCTCATTTGTTTTTTTGACCGAAGCGTCAAAGGTAAGGGTAAGCATCTTTGCAAATTCCTCTCTGCTCACCAATTGCCCCGGTGCAAACCGATTGTTTCCCACACCCTGCACAATACCGCGACGTGCAAAGGTGATAATTGCATCCTGCGCCCAACCGTAATCGCCAATGTCGCCAAACGAGATGTTTGCATCTACATTCACATATGTAACGGCAGGTTGGGACAAAACTCTGATTGCCGTATTACCCCCACCTGCACCGCCATGCGCAAATGCCGCAGATGTCACCATACAACAACTCAATGCCGTTGTCAAAATAACCTTAAAAATACTTCGTTTCATACCTTGCACTTCCTTTCCTTGGGATTTGACCCAAGTATATCATGCAAGATTGATCCGCACAACGAAAAATGCCCTTTTGTGATAATACCGCAACGGGATTGTAATTTTTGTAATTTCACTGTCATATTTGAAACATTTTTGTAACAACTACGTAACAGAAAAGGGTGCTCTCGAAAGAGCACCCTTTTTACTTTACTTTTTTGCCGCATCCAGCAGGTTTTGCAAATCCTGCTTATCAAAATCATATACTGCATCGCAGAAATGGCAGGTCAGTTGTGCCTTTCCGTCGGTTTCAATCAGGTCGGTCAACTCCTGCTCACCCATCGAAATGAGTGCTTTTTCTACCCGCTCACGGGAGCAGTTGCAATAATATTTGGGCGTAATGCGGTCGGTTACCTCATATTCCAGGCCATCCAGCACCGCATCCAACAACACCTCGGGTCCCTTTCCGCCTTCAAGTAAATCGGTTACCGAGCCAATGCGTGCCACATTTTCCTCCAGTTTGGAAATCGCCTCTTCATCCGCATAGGGCAACACCTGCACGATAAAACCGCCGGCGCAGCGCACGGTGTAGTCCCGTTCCACCAGAACACCCAGTCCTACTGCAGACGGGGTCTGCTCGGAGGTTGCAAAATAGCTGGTGAGGTCGTCACCGATTTCACCACTTACCAGTGGAATCCGTCCTACATACGGTTCTTTCAAACCAAGGTCGCGTATTACGGTGAGATCACCATTTTTACCCACCGCACTGCCAACGTCCAGTTTGCCGTTTTCCTTTTTGGGGATATCGCACAAGGGATTTCCCACATAACCTTTTACCCGGCACTGGCTATCGGCAACCGCCAACACTCTGCCCAACGGACCGTTTCCGGTCAGTTGCAGGGTAAGCAGGTCGGTATCAGATTTCAAAAATGCGCCCATCATGGACGCCGCAGTGAGCAGACGCCCCAACGCCGCAGTAGCAACAGGTGTAGTTTGATGCATCCGTTGTGCCTCGCAGGAAAGTTCTGTGGTTACTGCTGCAAAAGCACGCACACTGCCATCTACCGTAACGGCGCGTATCATCAGATCATTCATGATTTTCCTCCTAAAATATTGACATCGCACAAAAAGCATCTTCTCTTACTGTATGTGGCGCAAGCAGAAGCTTGCGCCACATACAGTAAACATTATTTCCCCTCCCTCGGGGGAGGGAGCAGGGGTGGGGGCATCAAAAACGCCTCTCCACCACCTGCCCGCACATCAAAAGCGTGCGATATCAATCACTCATCCATCAAACCGGATGGGTCATTTCTTCCATATTCACCAAATCCGGATCAATTTTATACTTTTCGGCACGGCGGAACTCAAAGAACTTAGTCGCCACCGGACCAAACAGTGCATAGGAGAGCACATCCTCATCCTGCTCGATATACTCTGCGCACTCTTTTTTGAGTTTTTCCAACTCGGGTGCAATCTTATCAGCGGGGCGATAGGTAATCTGCTCCTCATCGCCGATGATTTTCTTCTTGATTTCATCGCTGATTTCAACCGGCGTTCTGCCATATTCGCCCCTTACAATACCCTTGGACTCCTTGGTTACCATCTTGTAACGCTCGCCGGTGATGACATTGAGCACCGCCTGCGTACCTACAATCTGGCTGGACGGGGTAACCAACGGCGGGAAACCAAAATCTTCACGCACGCGGGGAACCTCTTTGAGTACCTCGTCAAGCTGGTCCTCCTTACCCTGCTGTTTGAGCTGGGACACCAAATTGGACAGCATACCGCCCGGCACCTGATACAGGAGTGTATTGATATCCACGCCCATCACCTTGGGATCAAGCAAGCCGCTTGCCAGGTATTTTTCGCGGATGGGTTTGAAATAGGATGCAATTTCCGAGAGCAGCTCCAGATCCAGACCGGTATCATAGGGAGTGCCCTGCAGAGTTGCCACCAACGGCTCTGTGGGGGGCTGGCTGGTACCGAGTGCCAGAGGCGACATTGCGGTATCTACCACGTCCACACCTGCCTCAATTGCTTTGAGGTAGGTCATGGAAGCCACGCCACTAGTGTAGTGGGTGTGCAGCTGGATGGGGATTTTCACCGTTTCCTTGAGTGCCTTTACCAATTCATATGCGGTATAGGGCACCAGCAGACCTGCCATATCCTTGATACAGATACTGTCTGCACCCATTTCTTCCAACTCTTTTGCCAGTTTTGCAAAGGATTCATTGTTGTGCACGGGGCTGATGGTGTAGCTGATTGCTGCCTGCACGTGACCCTTTTCCTTTTTGGTTGCATTGATGGCGGTTTTCAGGTTGCGCACGTCATTGAGTGCGTCAAAAATACGGATAATGTCGATACCGTTTGCGATGGATTTCTGTACGAAATATTCCACCACATCATCAGCATAATGGCGATAACCCAGAATGTTCTGCCCACGGAAGAGCATCTGCAGCTTGGTGTTTTTCGCCTTGTCACGGATGGCACGCAGACGCTGCCACGGATCCTCATTGAGGAAACGCAGGCAGGAGTCAAAGGTTGCGCCGCCCCACGCCTCCAGGGAGTGGTAACCAACCTTGTCCATCGCTTCTATAATCGGGAGCATCTCGCTTGTGGGCATACGGGTCGCAATCAGCGACTGATGCGCGTCACGAAGCACTGTCTCGGTAATTCCGACTTTTTTTGCAGTTGCCATAGTGCTTACCTCCTTATGAAATTATTTTGCCAGCATTGCAAGGAACACGCCTGCCGCAACGGCAGAGCCGATAACACCTGCCACGTTCGGGCCCATGGCATGCATGAGCAGGAAGTTTGCAGGGTTTTCCTTTTGTCCCACCATCTGCGACACACGAGCCGCCATGGGAACTGCCGACACACCGGCAGAGCCGATGAGGGGATTGATTTTGCCGCCCGACAGCTTGCACATAATTTTGCCAAACAGCACGCCACCTGCGGTACTGATGCAGAATGCCACCAGACCCAGTGCAATGATCATCAGTGTTTGCACTCTCAGGAACTGACCTGCGGTAGCAGTTGCACCAACAGTGAGTCCCAGGAAGATGGTAACGATATTCATCAACTCGTTTTGTACCATCTTGTTAAGACGCTCGGTAACGCCACACTCGCGCAACAGGTTACCCAGCATGAGCATACCCACCAGCGGAGCCGCATCGGGCAAGATAAGAGAAACTACAATTGCCACCAGAATGGGGAATATGATTCTCTCGGTACGGCTGACCGGACGCAGCTGCTCCATCACAATCATGCGCTCTTTTTTGGTGGTGAGCGCCTTCATGATGGGGGGCTGAATGATGGGAATAAGCGCCATGTACGAATATGCCGCAATCGCTACTGCCGGCAACAGATTTGCGGCAAGTGTTTTGGTAACGTAAATTGCGGTAGGACCATCTGCACCACCGATGATACCAATGGCAGCAGCCTCCTCTACCGTAAAGCCCATCAGGAGCGCGCCAAAGAAGGTTACAAACACGCCAACCTGTGCTGCCGCGCCCAACAGAATGCTCTTGGGATTGGCAATGAGGGGCGAAAAGTCTGTCATCGCTCCTACGCCGAGGAAAATCAGCGGCGGATAGATACCAAGCTTTACACCCAGATAGAGCAGGTCGAGCAGACCGCCCCTTGTAATGACCTCCTGGATGTCAATGTGATCACCCAAAAACAGTTCGTTGTGAAACAGACCTGCAAACGGCATATTGGCAATGAGCATACCAAATGCGATGGGCAGGAGCAGCAACGGCTCAAATTTTTTCACGATTGCAAGATAAAGCAACACGCACGCGATTGCAATCATAATGATGGTGCCCAATCCGCCTACAATAGCGCCGTTTTCAAAACCGACAAACCCGTCGGCGAACATGTGCGCAAAGCCGGTGGTGGACAGGAATTGGCTGATGCCGTTTCCAATTTGCTGTAACATGAAAAATCACCGACCTTTATTAGTTTAAGGAAATCAGCGCGTCACCGGAATTAACCGAAGCGCCTTTGGAAGTATTGATTGCAACAACCTTACCTGCTGCAGGAGCAACGATTTCATTTTCCATCTTCATTGCCTCGAGGATGCACAGGATATCGCCTGCATTTACACTGTCGCCCACATTTACCTTGATATCAAGGATGTTGCCCGGCATGGGAGCGGATACAACAGTTGCGCCTGCGGGTGCAGGCGTGGGAGCTGCTGCCGGAGCCGGTGCTGCTGCAGGAGCCGGTGCTGCTGCAGGAGCCGCTGCAGGAGCCGGAGCAGGAGCTGCTACGGGAGCGGGTGCGGGTGCTGCTACGGGAGCTGCTGCAACAGGAGCTGCGCCTGCGCCAACCTCTTCTACATCCACCAGATAAGCGGTTCCGTTTACGGTTATATTAAATCTTCTCATGATAAGTTCCTCCTTGGAATTTTTATAAATTTAAAAAATCTGACTATCAATATTTTCTCTGCGGGATACACTGTTCCACACCGATGCGGGTGAACCCAGTTTGCGGTAGTTTCTGATTTTCAGGTTGTAGGTAGAGGTATTCATGCAAGCCGCAACTGCTGCGGTGAGCACTGCGATCAGCTCGCTGTCATCTGCCACTGCAACCGCCTGGGCAACATTTGCCGCAGGAGCCGGTGCCGCTGCCGGAGCAGACGGTACCTGTTCAGACTTTCCCGGCGTATTTTTACCGCCAAATACCACTGCCATCAGCTTTAAGATTACCCAGAGCAGAATGAGTACTGCAAAAACCGTTCCAATGCCCAGAACAAAGATAACTACTGCTTGTCCCCAATCAACTGTTCCCATATTTTTTCACCACTTTCTTGTCATTAAACCGGAATATTTCCGTGCTTTTTGTTCGGACGGCTCTCACGCTTGCTGGAAAGCATTTCCAATGCGCTGATCAATCGAGGACGGGTGGAATCGGGTTCGATTACATCATCCACATAACCACGTTTTGCCGCCTCAAACGGATTTGCAAATTTATTGCGATACTCGGCAATCTTTTCGGCACGGGTTGCAATGGGGTCGGAGCTATCGGCAATGTCCTTGCGGAAAATGATGTTTGCCGCACCCTCGGGACCCATCACTGCAATCTCGGCAGAAGGCCATGCAAATACCATGTCTGCACCGAGATGCTTGGAGCTCATGGCAATGTATGCGCCGCCGTATGCTTTACGCACAATCACATTGAGTTTGGGGCAGGTTGCCTCGGAGTATGCATACAAAAGTTTTGCGCCATGGCGGATGATGCCGTCATGCTCCTGTGCAACGCCGGGCAGATAGCCGGGTACATCGGTAAAGGTAATAATCGGAATATTGAAGCAATCGCAGAAGCGGACAAACCGTGCCGCCTTATCCGACGAATTGACATCCAGTGCGCCTGCCATCACCTTGGGCTGATTTGCCACGATGCCGACGGTTGCGCCATTCATCCGTGCAAAGCCGATAATCATATTGCACGCAAAATCTTTTTGCAGTTCAAAGAACTCGCCATCGTCCACAATCTGGGTGATGACATCCTTCATGTCGTATGCCTTGTTCGGGTCATCCGGCACGATGGTGGACAGTGTTTCAGACACGCGGTTCAAATCGTCCTCGCACTCATAGATGGGGCAGACCGACAGGTTGTTGTCGGGCAGGTAGGAAATCAGATCGCGGATTTTTGCGATACATTCCTCATCATTTTTTGCGGTAACATGTGCAACACCGCTCTTGGTGCTGTGTGCTGCCGCGCCGCCCAAATCTGCCGCGCTCACATCCTCACCGGTAACCGATTTGATTACCTGCGGACCGGTAATAAACATCTGGCTGGTATCTTCTACCATAAACACAAAGTCGGTGATGGCAGGAGAATATACCGCGCCACCTGCACACGGACCCATGATAACCGAAATCTGCGGAATCACACCCGATGCGATGGTGTTGCGATAGAAAATGTCACCAAAACCGGACAGTGCATCCACACCCTCTTGAATGCGAGCGCCGCCCGAATCGTTCATGCCGATGATGGGGGCACCCATTTTGATTGCCATATCCATCACCTTGCAAATTTTCTTGGCGTGCATTTCGCCTAGCGAGCCACCAATTACGGTGAAATCCTGTGCATACGCGTACACCAGACGTCCGTCCACCGTGCCGTAGCCGGTTACAACACCCTCTGCAGGTGCCTCGGTGGAAGGCATGTCAAATTCCTGGCAGCGATGGGTTACATATGCATCCAGTTCCACAAAACTGCCTGCATCAAAGAGCAGATTGAGCCGCTCCCGTGCAGTGAGCTTATGGGCATCATGCTGCTTTTTCACCCTGTCTGCGCCGCCGCCCGCCTCGATGACCGCTCTGCGGTTTCTAAGGTCGTTCAACTTATCCATTTACGCATACCTCCATTCGTTTTGCTTGGTTGTAATAAAAAATGCTTTGCTAAATTGTGACAGTAAAAACGGATTTGTATCAAAACGCAGGAAAAGAGGGAAAAATTCCCATATCGAAAACAAATCCGATTTTTTCCCATATTCACCTATTTCTACATATTCCCCTTTTTTCCTCTTTTTTCTTTGCGAAATTTTTAACAATGATTGGTGAAATAATTTGTTAAATTTAGATAATATATCTCGTTTTCGGAATAGTATTTACCAATTTCATCCACTTTATCCGTTTTCTTGAAACGCAAACGGCGAAGCAGCGGCTCGAGCGCATCATCGGAGCATACCACATGCGCAATGCCCCGGCGGTCGATGAAGTTTAAGAGGGATTTTCCCATGCCGTAAGCGAGGTTGAGCGCCTCGTGTTGCTTGGGTACCACCACCTCCAAAAGCTCGGCATGTTCATCAAAAAGTGCCACTGCGCCTGCCGCGAGCAGCTCATCCTGATCATATGCAGCCATGGCAAATACGTTGTCTTTTTTGGGGGTTTTTAATAAGTTTTCCACTGCATCCCAGTGTTCAACCGGTTTGATTTCTATCATAATTTATCACCTTTTTGTTGTTATTTTGGTATGATTTGGGTGTGATTTTGGGGTTATTTTTGCAGGAGTGCAATCTCACGTTCGGTTAAGTGTCGCCATTTTCCGAGAGGCAGATGACCGAGAGTAACACCGCCCACCGATACCCGCCGCAAATGCTGCACCTTATGCCCCACTGCGGCAAACATTCGGCGCACCTGGCGATTTCGTCCCTCATGAATGGTAAGCTCTACCAACTGGCTATTTGCACCTGCCTCCAAAATTTTGGCGGTAGCCGGTGCGGTCCTTCTTCCGTCTATCTCCACACCGTTACACAGCTTGTCCAACTCACGGCGGTTGAGTCGCCCCGAGATGAGTGCATGATACACCTTATCGATGCGATGGCTTGGGTGGGTCATCCGATAGGTAAAATCGCCATCATTACTCAAAAAGAGCAGCCCTTCGGTGCCATAATCCAGCCGTCCCACCGGCACAAGACGCGCATTGATATCACTTACCAGTTCCATGACGGTGTGGCGTTCTCTGTCATCGGCAACGGTGGTAACAAATCCTACTGGTTTATTGAGCATGATGTAATATTTCTTTTCTGCACTGCTCAGGCGAACGCCATCCACCTCCACCATGTCGCCGGGTGAAACCTTTACACCCATTTCGGTAACGATTGTGCCGTTTACCTTTACCCGTCCATCGGCAATCATCTGCTCTGCGGCACGGCGAGAGGCGACGCCTGCCTGTGCGATATATTTTTGTAATCTCATTTGTTCTTCCATATCATAACTCCTTCTGTCCAATTTTCTACACTTGCCGATTTATAAAAAGTGTATCATCCGAATGCCAGTCTTTGAATGAATCATTAATAATGCATGATGAATCATTGTGGTTGAAAATCGCACTGCGATTTTCTTCAATAATTTTTCATTATTCAATATTCATCAGCGTAGCGACTTCATTATTTATTAATTTCATCTATTTGATGAAATCTTTATATAAAGACTGTATAATCTAGATGCCAAGTTTTTTTAATTATTGCGACACATAAGGTTTAGATGCCAAGTTTCTTGACTGCAGGTTCGTGACAAGTTAAGGATAAAAAATATGTGTTTTAAATACCGCAGATTTCTTCAACATATTTTTTTGCTATCTTAATTTCTGTTTGTGGAACTTCTTCATCAAAATCAGAAAATGTATTGTTTATAACATCATTTCCCGTCAGCATTTTATACCAAAGCAAGCCAAGTGCATATCTGCCAAGACCTAAACTTGCATGGTATGTATCTCTATGTACTTTCTCTATTCCTGAGTCTATAAGTCTTTGAAAAATTTTTCCTGATGGTATAACTAAATCTGCATTGATTTCTCCAGCCGCTTTTTCATATGACACTTCTATATCTTTAAACATATCGACATGATTGTTATATCCCAATTCAATATTCAAACGATGAGAGTCTTGTTCGTACGCCCATGTTTGATGAATTGCAATTTTTGCTTTAGGTACGCATAGTCTTACATACTCAACTATTTTATTAAGATATGGTTGATAAGTTTCATAATAAGGCGATTTAGAGCTAACTTGTTGAATTGTTACAACATCCCAATCACGATTTAATAGTGTCTCTTGTAATGAAACCTTAAAACCTGTACTTTGTCCATTCATTTCAAGAGTATATGCTCTTTGCTCGCTAAGCATATTTCTATAATGAAGAGAGAGCGGGCAACCTCCTATATAAAGATTAAATGTATTGAGGTCAAAGCCATCAGCCTTTGCAATCCTATGCAGATATCTTTGAGCATCCTGTGAAAAACTATTTCCTATTGATAAAATGTTCATTGATATTACCTCCTATATGTTGTTTTTTGCTTTTTTATCGAGCTTTCTGTTCCTGAAATAGAGAAGAAAATCTATAAACACCATAATAAAGTTCAAAAAATAGAAGAATAACACATACCAGTTTGATGCTAAACTGCTCATATATTTTTCGTTTATAAACTTACCAGTTATTCCCGCAATATAACCCAAAAGAATTAAGCATAAAAAGCCAAGACTTTTTCCTTTTGCAGTTCTCGCTTTGTATGACTTAATCACATTCAAAGGCCACGAAGCACCAAAACTGATAATCATCATCATTTCACAAATTTCATAAAGTTCCATAACAATTCTCCTTGAAATATTATTTTATTAGTAATGTCAGGGTATTCAACAATATTCGACAGCCTTACTATAAAGACTGTATAATCTGGATGCCTATCTTTTTTGGCAACATCTTCGTACCAAGTTAAGAGCAAAAATTATTCCTTGTTGTGAAAAATAAATGTTGCTACCGGAACAATTATTGCAATAGCAATTGCAAACCAAGTTGTAAAATTCATACCTGCACTCCTTTCAAAGGCTCCCTTGTGTAAAGGGAGCTGTCAGCGTAGCTGACTGAGGGATTGTTTGACCACATTATCAATATACTGACATACTCCCTCAAAATTTTTCAAGACATCTAAATTTGATATTCTGATAAC
>SVJZ01000031.1 GCA_015068705.1 Oscillospiraceae bacterium | reverse complement strand
TCAGTACAAGAAAAAATGGCATAAAACATAGTAAAGCGGAGCAAATTTGCTCCGCTTTACTATGTATATATTCTATTTATGCAAATTGAGCTCAACAAGAAACAGTGAAACCTTTAGTAGCAATTCCTCTTTTGAATGGGGATTTGCGGATGATAGTAATCCATACATCACTGCTCTAAAGCCTTATGAGGACAATCGAAGAGGCGCAGATACACCTTTTGAGGAAATTGAACTGCCTAACTATTATCATGCCTTGCCGGAGGGTATACAAAAATATACAATATCCGTAAAAGATTTTGACCCCCAAAACCCACAAGCATCTTTAAAAGTTGGACATGGTGGAGGACATCACGGGTCTCATCCTCATCTTGTACATGAATTTGTAATGAGCATTATAGAAGAACGTAAACCTTGGATTGATGAGATCTTAGGCGCGAATATTACCGCCGCAGGTATTTGCGCACACGAATCAGCAATGAAAAACGAAGAGCCCGTTATTGTTCCTGAATTTTAAGCATAGTAAAAGCCTCTATTCTTCTGACAATTCCCGTTGCTTTCATATAGAAATCTCCTTTTCCTGTTGTAGCAAGATTAGTATTTGTAAGGAAAAAGAATTTATACAAATGAACGGCGATTCTTCAAAATTTTAGTGTTTTTTGTTTTGTGCAACTTTTTCCATCATAAACCGCCCGGTTTTTTCGGCAAATTGCAATGCCGCGCCCAAAAGTCCGGTGGGCTGTTGGTCCAAAAAGGTGATGATCTCAAAGGTAAAATCACCCTCATACCCTTTCTGCCCCAATTCCCGACAAAAGCCATCCCAGTCGATCACACCTGCATAGGGAATCCAGTGCCGGTCGTTTACCCCGTCCTGCTCGTTGTCGTGGATGTGCAAACACCCCAGTAAATCCGCATCCATCCTGCTGATGTAATCGGGCACATCATCGCCGCCAAAGGCGACATGCCCCACATCCACACACGCATTTATACGCTCCGAGCCAATGCTTCGGGTAAACGCACAGTGATGCTCGGGCGAAGTATAGGTGGGGTAATATTTTTGCTCTGTTTCATCAATATAAAACAAATTTTCCACCGAAATGCAGATGGACAAATTCTCGGTATGGCGCAAAAGCGCATGGTAATAGGCGCGGTTGCACTCCTCAAATTCCGGAAAGCGTGCACGGTTGTTCATAATGGTATGGATTACGATATTTTTTGCGCCCAAAATGTCTGCCACCTCGATAGCGCGCACCACTCTGCGAAAATTCGAGTTGTCCAGACTCATTTCCTGGTCTGCCGTAAAGCCGTATGGTCCGTGCGCCTGATTGCACGAAATCCCGATTTTATCTGCATATCGGCGCAGCTCCTGCGCCCTTTCACGATAATCGTCACCCAGCATATCGGTGCGCTCGGTGGTGTCATAGGTGGAATAGTCAAACGCATCAAAGCCTGCCTCTTTTATCATGCGAAGCGCCTCTTTGTCACCAAACCGCTCGCGTAAGGTAAATGTTTCAATGGATAATCTCATGTTGTCTGCTCCTCCCTTTTTCTGTCATTTTTGATTTTTTGAATCAACACCATGGAAATGAGCGAGGTTACCACCCACGATGCAAACATGGGCAAATAACCAAACCGTTCAATGGTAATGCCGTAAATCACACTTGCCACGCCACCGCCCAGGTAGGTGGCAAAATCCATGATACCGCTTACCGAGGCAACATTGCCGGTTTTGAGATAATGGAGCGGATAGATGGACAGGATGGAGGTATTGATCATGGAAACGGCAGTGTAAATCAGCCCCAGACACAGTACCGACACCATCATATTGATTGCACCGAAAAAGAGCGGCACTGCGCAGAGCGCACACACCGCAAAGCCCACCAACGACACAGTGTTTTCGTTGCCCCGGCAAAAACGATAACACGCCGGATACACCAGTCTGCCCACAAACCCAATGGACGGAATGAGCAGCACATAATACGCCGAGGTGCTCAGATCCACACAGTATGTATCAATCATATACACCGTCATCCACAGGCTGATGTTTTCCTTCATGATGCCATGTACCACTGCCGGCACGCCCATGGTGCACAGTTCTCTGTTTTTGAGCAACTGCCACATGGGCACATGTTTTTTCTCCACTGCTTGTACCGGCGGGTTGATGTGACGGGTGCCCACAAACACCAACGCCCCAAGCACCACCGTAAGAATGCCCGGCACCACAAATGCAAACCGCACGCCCAAACGGGTGATAAGCAGGGTGTTGATGACAATACCCAATATATTACCTGCCGCAACCGATGTTACCATAATGGAGGTTTTCTGCTTGGCGTCATTTTTTTCGTACATGGAGGAAACCACACATAAAACCGAGCTCCACAGCATGGATTGTGCATAGGCATTTGCCGTCCAGAGGAAAAACATCCCGATAAACGGCGGCAACATTCCAACCAAAAGGTTGCTGAGGCCTGCCACACCCAGACCACAGGTGAGCATCACCCAAGGCGGTGTGCGATCACTTAAGCCCCCGTTAATCAACCTGCCCACCGCATACACGGTGGAAAACACACTGCCCAAAAGCCCCATCTGTGCAGTGGAAAGCACATTTGCTGCAATCAGTTCGGGTCCTGCCATGGACAAATTCACACGCGCAATATAGATGGCGGTATACGCCAGATACACTACAATAAAAATCAGTCTGTTCCGCCTGTTCTGCACCAACCCTCTACTTCCTTTCCATAACGTAATGTATTTACCGCATCATGCACCTGCGCGGAACGTTCTGCCGCAAGCGCAGGATTTTTTGCCGACAGGGAAACGGCAATGGCATCCAGCACACTGATGTGCGCGATTCTGGCAGAGATTGCCTCGATGGGATACTGAATTTCATCAGTGGCAATCACCAATGGATGGTCACAGTGGCGGATGATATCACTGTCCGGATAACTGGTAACACACGCCGTCCTTGCGCCGCGTTCCCTTGCCGTGCGCAACGCCTCCACCGTGGGGATGGTTCTGCCGCTATTACAAATGCCGATTGCCATATCCCCCTCGCGGACATTCAACGCCGACACCTTCATGGAAACCACATCGGTAAAGCAAAATGCGGTATAACCCAGTTGCATCAGCCGATACTGAAAATCGTTTACAATGCCTGCCGACGTGCCAATGCCGTAAATGTAAATGCGGTTTGCCCGTGCCAGACCCTCTACAAATTCGCATAAAACTGCCCGATCAAGTCGCTCTGCCGTATCGTGCAAGGTTTTGATGTTTGCCGAAAAAATCTTGTCCATGATGTCTGGGGCACCGTCCTCTTTGGCGATATACGGCACATAGTTAAACTGCACATTTCGCACCAACTCTTTTGCCAGAGAGATTTTCAGTGAAGCATACCCCCGAAAGCCCAGAGATTTGCAGCAACGAATCACCGCAGATTTTACCACACCGGCACCTTCTGCAAGCTCTGCAACCGGCATGGAAACCACCTGCTCGGCATGATTTAAAATAAAATCCGCCACCTGTTTTTCCTTGGAGGTTAGCAGATGATATTTCATTTTGATGCTAGATAGACACAACTGTCCTTCCATTCTATCACCCCGTTTGAAACTTAGTTCTGTTTTTGCATATGATTTTAGAACATTTTAGATTGTATCACGGAATGGGGCATTTGTCAACGGGAAACAAAAAGAAAAAAGGAACACGCAATAAGGCGCATTCCTTTTTGGTTCACAAATACCTTCCAATCCCCGTTTATTTCCCTTCCTTTTGGGAACCGGTCGGGTTTACAATACTGTAACCCACATTCACCAGATGGTCGGCGATTCTTTCCAGACCCACAATGACAGAAGAATAATACGGGCTTACATCCACACTGCAGTTGCCCTCGGCAAGTCTTTCAAAGTGGCTGTCAATGAGCTCTTTTTTCATTCCGTCCACTTTATTTTCCAATTGGGTCAGTTCGGCAAGCTCGTCTTTGCGCAATGTTTCAAACGTATTTACCGCAATGGTAAACATCTGCATCACGGTATCGCGCATTTTGGTAATTCCACCCAGTGCGTGTTCCGAGAACGAAATATTCTTGCTCAGCATTTCCATTCCAATCTCATTGAAATTCTCGGCGTGGTCGCCAATACGTTCCAGGTCGTTGAGCACATGGAAATAGGAGCCGATGACTTTTTCGTCGCCCCCCTCCACAGCGGCAGACAATTTGATTAAAAATCCGGTTAGGGCACTATTGATAAAGTCAATCATTCTCTCATTTTCGCAAATCCGATCATTATATTCGTTAGATCCCGTTTCCATTGCCGCAAAGCTGAGCCGGGTGTTTTCTTGTGCCAGAGAAATCATATAATCGATTTCTTTTTTCACCTGCATCAGTGCAATAGGCGGTGTGGAAATAAGACGTTCGTCCACATATTTGAGTGTCAGCTCCTCGCCCATTTCCTTCTTCTCTTTGATGATTGCACAGGAGTAATCAACAAGCTGTTTTACAAACGGAAGGAGCAGGCAGGTGGTGGTAGTATTAAATATCACATGGAAAAGAGAAACTCTCATCTGGAGCGACATGGGGTCATCAGCGGGGAATACCGATACCAGCAAATTCACCACCGGTTCTCTGAACAACCAGATAATTGCAGTAAACAAAGCAGTTCCTATCACATTAAAGGTAAAATGGATCAGGGCAACTCGTTTGGAGTTTGCATTTGCACCGACAGATGCAAGCAACGCCGTTACGCATGTGCCGATATTTGCACCGAGAATAATAAATAATGCAAGATCAAGCGGAAGAACGCCGGTACCAACCATAGTAATAGTCACACCGGTAGCAGCAGACGAACTCTGGATGAGCGCAGTAAAGATAGCGCCCACCAATATCAAAAGGAGCGGAAAATCAATGGTTTTGAAAATCTGGGTAAACATATCCTCAACAAGCGGATTTCCAAACGCTTGCTCGCTGCTCATAATGTTCAGACCAACAAATATCAATCCCAATCCGCAACAAAGGCTGCCGGCAATCTTAATCTTTTCCTTTTGTGCAAATCCCAGCATCACACCCGTAAAGGCAAGAAGATACATTGCCATATTGAAATAGTCATTTTTCAGTGCAACCAAAATACCCGTAATGGTTGTTCCGATGTTTGCGCCCATGATAATGGGGGTTGCCTGCATGAGGGTCATAACCCCGGCGTTTACCAGACCGATCACCATAACCGAAGTCGCCGAAGAACTTTGAATAATCGCAGTGACACCGGCACCGATTCCAACGCCCGAAAATCGATTATTACTGATTTTTTCAAGCAGGCGTTTCATGCCCATACCGGCACTGCGTTCCAGAGCATCGCCCATAAAGTTCATTCCGACGATAAACACGCCAACACCGGCCAGAAGCCAGATCAGACTTTGTATCAATTGCATAATTTCTTGTGTGGTTAACATATCTGTCCTCCTTGTATGCAAGTCTATACTTCGATTATATAGTATTCCCCCATTTTTTTCAATATAATTTGGGTGCGTTTTTATTTTTCATTCATATCGCATATTGGTATCCCCCGAAATTTATACCCTTTTTGTAAAAGTTTCACGTCCGAAAAGGAAATAAACACAATCACACCATTCACATCCCTCCGGTTATGATAAAAGCGTGATTCAGCGGCCCTGATCCTCTCCCCAAATCAAGTCCGTCGGCAAGTGCCCCGGACAGGTAATCTTTTGCTCGTTGTACCGACTCAGCAAGGGAAAATCCTTTTGCCAGATTTGATGCAATGGCAGAAGACAGCGTGCATCCCGTTCCGTGCGTATTTGGATTGTCAATCCGTTTTCCGTCAAACCATGTAAGCCTGCCCCCCTCGCACAGAAGGTCATTTGCATGGTTGACACAATGCCCGCCCTTCAACAGCACACTGCACCCATAATGCTCTTGGATATCCCTCGCCGCATTCACCATATCTTCTCTGCTGCCAATTTTCATGTCCGACAAAATTTCAGCTTCGGGAATATTGGGTGTCACAACCATTGCAAGGGGCAATAATTTTTCGACCAATGCTTTTATTGCATCCGTCCTGATCAGTGCCGAGCCGCTTGTCGCTACCATTACCGGGTCTACCACAATATTTTTTGCACCATAATATATCAGTCTGTCGGCAATGACCTCTATTAGGTCCCTGGATGACACCATCCCGATTTTTACACTGTCGGGGAATATATCCTGAAACACCGCATCCAGTTGTGCTTTCAAAAATTCAGGTGTCGAATCTGAAATTTCTCTTACGCCAAGCGTGTTTTGCGCAGTAAGGGCGGTAATTACACTCATTGCATAAACGCCGTGCATCGTCATGGTTTTTATGTCTGCCTGAATGCCTGCACCACCACTGGAATCACTGCCTGCAATGGTCAATGCCGTTTTCATCTGTTTCTCTTTTACCATAATCCAAGCTCCTTTGCTCTTTCCATCAATTGGGCACAAGCCACCGCCGGATTTTCTGCTTTCATAATGGCAGATACCGCACAAATCCCGGCAATCGGTATCCCTTTCAGCACATCCATGTTATCCTTGTTCAGACCGCCGATTGCATTTGCCGGAATAGGCACTGCACGACAAATATCCCTTACTGTGTCGGTAGATGTCAGCACCGTTTTCACCTTTGTGGTTGTGGGATAAATTGCCCCTACACCGAGGTAGTCTGCACCTTGTTCGTAGGCATCTTTCGCTTGCTCCACTGTTTTGGCAGTCGCCCCTACGATTTTATCCCCCATCAATTTTCTTGCCATAAAAACGGGCATATCGCTCTGCCCCACATGCACACCCTCTGCATCAACCGCCAGAGCAACATCCACCCTGTCATCAATGATGAGTGGAACGCGGTATTTTTGTGTCAGCCTGTGAACCCTTTGCGCAAGGTCGATATACTCTCTTGTGGATACTTCTTTTTCGCGGAGCTGAAGCAGGGTAACACCGCCCAAAAGGGCCTGCTCTACACGAAAAAGAAATTCCTCCTGCGTATAACCGGAACCGTCGGTTATGAAATACAACCTTGTATCCAATTCTTTCATTTTGACATTTCCTCCATATTTATATGTTTGGTTATCTCTTCCCTGCTCAGTGTGGAAATTCCATCCATCAGCTTCACCATAAAACTGCCGTTGCCCTTCTCTGTTTGTGCAAGTTGACCGCAAATTCCAAAATAGCAACAAGCCGATATCGCCCCATCCATAGGCGAAAGCAGGGTCATAAATGCCGTGCACAAGGCACCCAGCATACATCCCGTCCCAGTCACACACGCGAGCTGATGCGTTCCGTTTTTCACGCACACCACTCGTTTGCCGTCTGTTATAATATCCGTCTGTCCGGTTGCAAGAATCACCGTCTGATATTTTTGGGCAAGCTCTTTTGCCGCTCTTGCGATATCGCCTGCCGCAAGGGATTCCTCTGCATCCACACCCCGAGAAAAATATTCGCCGTCGTGCAACGCCGCGATTTCAGAATAATTCCCCTTTATCACAGAAGGAACCGATATTTTAAGTAAGTTTGATGCATACTCCCGTCTGAATTTTGAACACGCAATTCCCACAACATCCAATAAGGCAGGAATCCCCCTTTCCCCCGCACTTTTCAGCGACAACATCATGGATTCCATTCGCGCATCTGTGATATTACCCATATTGAGCATGAGCGCATCTGATGCGTTGGTTATTTCGCGCACTTCCCTTGGGTGCTCTGCCATAATCGGTTTTGCTCCTACCGAAAGAATGGCGTTTGCACATTGATGGATGGAGATCGGGTTTGTAATGCAGTGAATCAATGGCTTACATATCTTCAACCGTTCCCGGACATCACAGATTTTATCGACCATCCTTTTTCACCTTCCTCCAAACATAATATATGATTGCCATGAGAATACAAGCAAACAGGGAAACGTACGGCAATACATCAAATATGGGCGATGTCAGCTTAAATATTGCGGATGCGATTTCAATCACCACAAAAAGAATTGCACCAAATGCCGCAATCACCAAGGTGTTTGAAAGTAAGCTGCTGTTATCCTGGTAACTTTTTGATGCAAGCATATTCTGTATCCGCACCAGCATTCCGTTATCCGCCAATTTACGCAAAAACACATACGCGATACTGCCGCCAATCAGTGTTCCGCAAATAAATGACGGCACATAGAATAGCCAGCTCAGCCCCTCTTTCCCCCAGATAAAATTCATCACGGGGTATGAAACAATTGCACCAATGATGCCCGTTCCGACAATCTCGCCAAGTACCGCAAACATAATTTTACCTTTGGACATACGATAACACACACCCGAGAGAAATGCGCCGAATATCGCGCCCGTTAAGGCAATGGGGGGTATCCCCATGGTTGCCATCCGGATAATCCCGATCAGCGTTGCACACAAGAGCGAATACCAGGGTCCAAGAAACACCGCGCATACAATGTTGATAAAATGCGCCATAGGACACATCCCCTCCACCCGGAGTATGGGAGAAATCACCACACCCAGCGCAATCAACATGGAAAGTACCACCATTTTCAGCAATTTTTTTGAATTTGTCATTTAAAAATCCTCTTTTCTTGTTTATGATACAAGGCATAACACCTTGCTCGGTCGAGAATCCATTTTCTCCTCTCACCCCGAAACACGGGTTCCCATCGCAAAATACAAGACAAAAGGCGCTCGCCAGATATCCGTCCGACTCTCTCGGATGCTGTTTTCACCTCCATTGCAATAAAAAAAGGAAGCTACCGATTTGGTAACTTCCCATTAAAACTTGGTTTTTCCCGAAACATTCCGTTCGGGCATCCCTCCGTTGGCATTATCCAAATCAGGTTCTCGGTCGAAGGTCACACCTTCCTCTCAGCCTGTATACAAGCTCCCGTTTTTTATTCATTTGTTTGTATTATAACATGCTTTCTGTTTTTTGGCAATAGCGAAAAACGGTATTATCGAAATTCGCTTGCCGCAACACATTTTGCATAATACTCCTCATAGGTAACGCCTTCTTCATGTATCCTCTTTGCGGCATCCGTTCCAACATATCGATAATGCCACGGTTCGTATGCATATCCCGTAATCCACTCTTTGCCTTTTTGGTATCTTAAAATATATCCATACTCATGTGCGTGCTCCTGCAACCACTGAAATTCCGGTGTATATTCAAAGGCGCGGTTGGTAGAGCATATATCAACCGCCAATCCTGTCTGGTGTTCGGAATGACCGGGTCTTGCCGAATAACGCTCCGCATTCACCTTTCCGGTTGTTCTCAATTTATTATTGTAGAGGTTTGTCTGATAAGCTTCTGTCCGGTATGCCGAAATAACCCGCATGGAAAGCCCGTCTTGTTTCGCAGCATCTGCCATCTGCACATAGCTTTCATAGGCTACCCCTGCAAGCAAATACTGTTTTCCGTCATTTACGGTATATTCTCTGCTCATGTTCACCAGATTGTACTGTTCAAAGTTTTCCGGTAGTCTGAAATATTTGTTCACCAAAACCAAAAGCGCATAAGGATCCTGGATGGTCGCTACATTTTCATAAAACGGCTCATCCAGCCCCAGATTTACTCTGAACACAACTTCCTCAATACTGTATTCCGGCATTTCCACATGATAGTCTATGTATTCCTGAAATCTTTCAGGATAAAAATCATCATTCCCACATGCGTCCAATACATCCTTGATGATCTTGTGATAATTGTTGTTGAACATATATTTTTGTATGTTTAATTGCCGGTCATCATACAAAATCCGATCGGGGTTCAAAGCGGCTGACACCATATCAATGGGAATGTATGTTTTGCCTTCTTCCAAAACAGACGATTTTTCAAATACCTTCTGCTCTCCGTTGACCGTAACAACAGTATCTCCCACCATGTGATATATCATATCTCCATCGCGCGACAATGCCAAAACCATACCATCGCGTTCTCTGTAAAACACATATGCTCCCATACGTTCAAACACTGTCCTCATGGGAACATAGTGGGTTTGGTTGTAAATAACCGAGGTTTCATCTGTTGGCTCTGCGTTTAACGCAATTGCAAAACCGCATTGCACACGCTCTTCCTGCGCACTTGCCTCCACGCAACCCAAAGATACAACCAGTGCCATACATATTATTATGCTTGTCAACCGTTTTTTCATGAAATTTACGCCACCGTTTCTTTTTTGAACCCATACCTTGCTATTATACACCCATATTATCGCACAATGCAAGAAGTTTTGAGCATTTTTCTCTTCCCTTTCCACCACCCTCCGGTTGCACCCTCGTTGCCACACAGCAAAAGGGCAAAAAAGAAAGCACACCAATAACAATCCCTGCAACCATCGAAACAATTCCGCTGCCGATTGCCTGCATAGCAAGACTCATACCTGTGCCAACAATGAGTGCTGAGATAATACCAAATGTGTAAGTAAAAATTGTTGCTGGAAGTTTTGCCTTTTTGTCAAGTTTTTTCAGGGCAACTATTTTTGAATTATCCTTTGGTGCATAGTCCTTTGCGATTGCTTCTGCTAAAATTTTGTCTGTGTTCATTTTTGAATCCTCCTTTTCATTTTACATTTTAAGTATAAATGAAAGTAAGAATAAAAGGAACAACATAATTTGTGTTTTTTGTTGATTTAAATGCCCATTATATCAATATGTTATCATATCAAACACCAAACATCAAGAATGAAAAACTCGAATGGTTCAGATGCACCGACAATAATTTAATTATCTTTGCCTTTTCGTTTTTTTACTTTACAATATATCAATGTGTTCATCTTTTAAGGCCTTATTCATACTTCTTACTGCACAGAATTTACCACACATCGAACAGCTTTCCTCAAGTTCCGGCTTTCTGTCATCTCTGATTTTCTTTGCGGTTTCAGGATCTATGGAACACGCCCATTGCATATCCCATTTAAAGTTCCTTCGTGCATCAGCCATTTTATCATCAATATCTCTTGCATGAGGTATTTTCTTTGCAATGTCTGCGGCATGTGCTGCAATTTTCGATGCAATGATTCCTTGCTTTACATCTTCCACATTTGGAAGAGCAAGATGCTCTGCAGGCGTTACATAGCAAAGAAATGCAGCACCAGCCGAAGCCGCAATCGCTCCGCCTATGGCTGAAGTGATATGGTCATATCCAGGTGCAATATCCGTAACAATCGGACCTAACACATAAAATGGCGCGCCCATACAGATTGTCTGCTGAATTTTCATATTTGCCTCTATCTGGTCAATCGGCATATGTCCCGGACCTTCTACCATTACCTGAACATCCTTTGCCCATGCGCGTTTTGTAAGCTCGCCAAGTCTTACAAGCTCTTCAATCTGACATACATCACTACTGTCAGCCAAGCATCCGGGACGGCAAGCATCCCCAAGCGAGATTGTAACATCATATTCACGACAAATATCAAGTATTTCATCGTAATACTCATAGAAAGGATTTTCACAGCCTGTCATACTCATCCAGGCAAAAACCAAAGAACCTCCGCGCGAAACGATATTCATTTTTCTCTTGTGCTTCTTGATCTGCTCAAGCGTTTTCCTTGTAATACCACAATGAAGCGTTACGAAATCCACTCCATCTTCAGCATGAAGACGTACTACATCGATAAAATCCTTTGCAGTAAGTGTTGCCAAATCTCTCTGGTAGTGAATAACGGCATCGTAAACCGGAACAGTACCAATCATCGCCGGACATTCACTTACAAGCTTCTGTCTGAATGGCTGGGTGTTTCCGTGCGATGATAAATCCATGATAGCATCTGCACCAAGTTTTATTGATGCCTGAACTTTTTGCATTTCAACATCATAATCTTTACAATCTCTCGAAACACCTAAGTTTACATTGATTTTTGTTTTGAGCATGGAACCTATCCCCTTGCTTGAAATCGTGTGCAAGCATCTGAAAGTACATCACTCCGTCATCGCCTCGAATTACAGATATAAGTCCTCGAA
>SVJZ01000030.1 GCA_015068705.1 Oscillospiraceae bacterium | reverse complement strand
TCCAAACCACTGATTGATTCTCTGGTGGAGCAGGTCAGAAGCAAAAATCCGGCGGTGAATGCGGAAGTGGTACCCATTGTCAATCAGTTTTTTGGAGAGCGGATTACCGTGACGGGGCTTGTGACCGGCGGTGATATCATAAAACAGCTTGAGGGAAGAGAACTTGGGACACTGCTCATTTGTGACAGTATGTTAAAAGAGGGCACCGACCTCTTTTTGGATGATACCACGGTAAGAGATGTGGAGCGCGCATTGGGTGTTTCGGTGCGTGTGGTACGAAATGACGGAACGGATTTTGTGCAAAGTTTGTTGGAGCCGTGACGGATACTGGAGGGAAAGGACGGAATAGCGATGAAAAAACCGGTGTTTGCAATTGTGGGTCGCCCGAATGTGGGGAAATCGACCCTGTTTAATAAGATTATCGGGACGCGCATCTCCATTGTGGAAGACACGCCCGGTGTAACCCGCGACCGTATTTATGCGGAGGGGGAATGGCTCAATCGTAAGTTTATTCTTATTGATACCGGCGGTATTGAGCCGCAGAAGGACGACGAGATTCTTGTTCAGATGAAACGGCAGGCAGATATTGCCATTGATATGGCGGATGCCATTATTTTTATGGTGGATGTGCGTGACGGACTAACCGCAGCCGACCGCGATGTTGCGGCACTGCTGACCAAGGCAGGAAAACCTATTGTGTTGGTTTGCAACAAGGTGGACAATGTGGGAGATCTGCCCATGGAATACTATGAATTTTTCAACCTTGGTATGGACGAGCCGTTGGCGGTTTCTTCCACTCATGGTCTTGGCACGGGCGATTTGCTGGACAAGTTGTTTGAGTATGCGCCCTCCGAGGCGGAACTGGAAGAGGAGGATGACCGCATCAAGGTTGCGGTAATCGGCAAGCCGAATGTGGGGAAATCTTCGCTCATTAACCGTATTCTGGGTGAAGAACGTGTGATTGTGAGCAACATTGCAGGAACCACCCGAGATGCGATTGATACCTTTTATGAGCGGGATGGCAAGCAGTATACTTTCATCGATACTGCCGGAATGCGGAAAAGGGGAAAGATTGACGAAAACATCGAACGGTACAGTGTGGTACGTTCTCTTGCGGCAGTAGACCGCAGCGATGTGGTGCTTATTCTCATTGATGCAACCGAAGGGGTAACCGAGCAGGACACCAAAATTGCCGGGTATGCGCATAATCAGGGGAAAGCGAGCATAATAGTAGTAAACAAGTGGGATTTGGTGGAAAAGGAAACCATGACCATGGAAAATTACCGCAAGCAAGTGATGGACGGGCTTGCCTACATGACCTATGCACCTGTGTTGTTTATCTCGGCACTCACAGGATCGAGGGTGCATAAGCTATTTGACCTGATCGAATATGTGAGCCAACAACACGCCATGCGTGTGTCCACGGGCGTGCTAAATGATGTGCTCAACGAGGCGGTATCCCGCGTGCAGCCGCCCTCGGACAAGGGAAAGCGACTTAAAATTCTTTACATGACCCAGGCATCTACCAAGCCGCCCACGTTTGTGGTGTTTGTAAATGATAAAGAGTTGGCGCATTTTTCGTATATGCGTTATCTGGAAAATCAGATTCGTTCTGCATTTGGGTTGGAGGGAACACCCATCCGCTTTATCATAAGGGAAAAGGGTAAGGAATAAGCCAAAGGCGGAAAAATGCCGTTGATACAAAAGACAAAGGATGGATTGCCATGATGATTATGATTGTTGTTTGTGCATTGATTGCGTATTTATTGGGCAGTATCAATACTTCTATTTTGGTTTCCCGTGCCATGGGGGCAGGGGATATCCGCAAGTCGGGCAGCGGCAATGCCGGTGCTACCAACACCTTGCGTACGCTTGGTAAAAAAGCGGCGTTATTTGTGGTGTTGGGAGATGCGCTCAAGGGAATTGCGGCAATTGTGATTGCCCGGTTGATTACCTCGGATGATATGGGTGCTTTGCCCGAATATGCGGCAGCACTGTTTGTGGTGCTGGGACATAATTTCCCGTTGTATTTCGGATTTAAGGGCGGCAAGGGGATTCTTACCTCGCTGTTTGTTATCCTGATGCTGGACTGGCGCATTGGTCTGATTGTAGCAGTGATTTCGGTAGCGGTAATTGCATTGTCCAAATATGTATCTCTCGGCTCCATGACCGGTTCGGCGCTCTTTCCGTTACTGGTGCTGGCATTTCATTGGGGCAACTGGTGGTTTGCCGGATTGGCGGTTATTATGGGGGCGTTGGCAATTTATATGCATCGCACCAACATCAAACGATTGATAAACGGCACCGAGTCTAAATTGAGTGTCGGCAAAAAGAGTGGGGGTCAATGACATGGGAAATGCCATTGCAGTAGTTGGCTCGGGAAGTTGGGGGACTGCGATTGCGCATCTGCTTTCCGCAGAGCGGGAGCGCGACGTGGTGCTCTGGTCCTATAAAAAAGAAGAGAGCGAAGCCCTTATGCGCGACCGGGAAAACAAGGAGTTTTTACCCGGTGTGATGCTCAATGACAGGGTTTCTTTTACCTGGGATATTTCGTGTGTGGCGGATAAAGAGTTGGTTGTATTGGTTTCGCCCTCGCACACCATCCGCACCATTGCCCGTTCCATGAAGCCTTATGTGAAGGTTGGTACGGTGGTGGTGATTTTGTCCAAGGGGATTGAGGTGGACACCTGCAAAACTCTTTCGGAGATTGTGGCAGAGGAAATTCCGCAGTGCCGTGTGGCGGTGATGAGCGGCCCTTCGCATGCCGAGGAGGTTTCGAGGGGAATTCCCACTGCAAATGTGGCGGCATCTGAGGACATGGATGCGGCGCGGTTGGTACAGGACACATTCATGTGCCAGAATTTTCGCATTTACACCAGTACGGATGTATTGGGAGTTGAGGTGGGCGGTGCACTGAAAAATGTTATCGCATTGTGCGCAGGTGTTGTGGATGGCATTGGTTTTGGAGATAATACCAAAGCGGCACTGATGACCCGTGGAATTGCGGAGATTGCGCGATTGGGTGCAAAAATGGGCGCACAACCACAGACTTTTTACGGATTATCCGGAATTGGTGATTTGATTGTTACCTGTACCAGTATGCATTCGAGAAACCGCCGTGCAGGCATTTTGATTGGTCAGGGTAATTCTCTGGACGACACCCTCCGGCAGGTACATATGGTGGTGGAGGGGGTTATCACCTGCAAAGCGGCGCATCGTCTTGCTGAGCGGTATAACGTGGAGATGCCCATTGTGGAGCAGGCACACCGGGTGCTTTATGAGGGGAAAAATCCTCGTGAGGCAGTGGTGGAACTGATGATGCGTGACAAAAAAGGTGAAATTTTGTAAGTTTCGCTTGATTTTGCGACAAAAAAGTAGTAGAATAGGGTAAGATACTTTATTAAATATTTGAATTAATAGGAGGAACGATTTATGATTCGGTTTGATTATTCCCGTGCATTGCCCTTTGTAAGTGAACGCGAGGTTGCCAATATGAAACGGTTGACCGAGGCGGCAGTGCAGACGGTTGTAAATAAGGACGGCGAGGGAAATGATTTCCTCGGTTGGGTGGATTTGCCGGTTAATTATGACAAGGAAGAATTTGCCCGTATCCAAAAAGCAGCAGAAAAAATCCAGAATGATTCGGAAATTCTGGTGGTAATCGGTATTGGCGGTTCTTATCTGGGCGCAAAAGCGGCGATTGATATGCTGACCGATTCGTTTTACAATCTGCAGTGCAAGTGTGCGCGCAAAACACCCCGTATCCTCTTTGCAGGTAATTCCATCAGCTCCACCTATCTGCACGATCTGATTGCTCTGGTGGGGGACAAGGATTTTTCGGTGAATGTGATTTCCAAGTCGGGTACCACCACCGAACCCGCTATTGCATTTCGTATTTTCCGCGATATGCTCATTAAAAAGTATGGCAAGGAAGGCGCAAGAGCACGCATTTATGCCACCACCGATGCGGCACGGGGGGCTTTGAAAAATTCTGCCGACAAGGAAGGGTATGAAACCTTTGTGATTCCCGATGATGTGGGAGGTCGCTACTCGGTGCTTACTGCGGTGGGACTTTTGCCCATTGCGGCGGCAGGTGTGGATATTGCCGAGATGATGCGCGGTGCACAGGATGCACGCAAGGCGTATGAGGCACCATTTGATGAAAACCCTTGCTATCAGTATGCCGCAGTGCGAAACATCCTTGCACGCAAGGGAAAACAGATTGAGATGATGGTGGGCTATGAGCCTTGTCTGCAATATTTTTCCGAATGGTGGAAACAATTATATGGCGAGAGCGAGGGCAAGGATGGACGCGGTCTGTTCCCGGCATCGGTGAATTTCTCCACCGACCTGCACTCGATGGGACAGTATATTCAGGATGGTGCCCGTATTTTGTTTGAAACGGTGTTGCATGTGGAAAAGCCACGTCATGATGTGGAAATTCCCTTTGATGAAGAGAATATTGACGGACTGAACTTCCTCGCCGGAAAAGGTGTGGACTATGTCAATGAAAAGGCGTTTCTTGGAACACTTCTGGCGCACACCGACGGTAATGTGCCCAATCTGGTGATTGATATTCCGTGTCTGGATGCATATCACTTTGGAAATCTGGTGTATTTCTTTGAAAAGGCTTGCGCAGTGAGCGGTTATTTGCTGGGTATCAATCCGTTTGACCAGCCTGGTGTGGAGGCGTATAAGAAGAACATGTTTGCACTTTTGGGAAAACCGGGATTTGAGGTGCAGAAAGCAGAATTGGAAGCAAGACTGTAATTTTGATATGCCGCATGCCAGAGGCGTGCGGCATAATTGAATTTTATCGAAAGGAGATGCCGTGATGTCAAGTGAAATTGAACAAAAACTAAAAACATTGCCCGACAAGAGCGGCGTCTACCTGATGCGAAACGAGGCAGGCGAGGTTATCTATGTGGGCAAGGCAAAGGTGCTTAAAAACCGGGTGCGCTCATATTTTAAGAGTCACAACCATCCACCGAAAGTGGCGGCGATGGTTTCCAATATTGCCGATTTTGAATATATCATCACCGATTCGGAACTGGAAGCGTTGGTGCTGGAGAACAATCTGATTAAGGAGTATGCTCCGCACTACAACATCCTGCTCAAAGACGACAAAACCTATCCGTTTTTGAAATTGTCCATGCAGGATGACTATCCGCGGCTTACCATTACCCGTACGGTAAAAAAGGACGGGGCGCGGTATTTCGGTCCCTATCAGAGTGCGATATTGCTACGGGATTTGCTGGAACTGATTCGCGACCTGTTTCGGTTGCGCAGTTGCAATCGTTCGTTTCCTGCCGATATCGGAAAGGGGCGTCCGTGCCTTTATTATCACATCGGAAAATGCATGGGTGTATGCCGGGGCGAGGTGCAACGGGATCACTATGCAGAGGTGGTAAAACGGGTGATTGCATTCATCAACGGTGATTACACCGAGGTGGTGCGAACACTTACCGAGCAAATGCATGACACTGCGCAGGCACTGGATTTTGAAAAGGCGGCAAAGCTGCGCGACCAGTTGCAGAGCATTGAGGTGCTGCGCGAGAAGCAGAAAATCGTTTCGGCGGGCGGTGACGATACCGATGCCATCGCCATGGCAAGTCAGAACAACAAAACCTGCGTGCAGGTGTTTTTTATCCGCGCGGGGAAAATTGTGGGCAGAGAGCATTATATCCTGGACAATACCGACGGAACAGAACCGGGAGAGGTGCTTTCGGATTTTATTCGTCAGTATTATGCACGTTCCACCTTTATGCCACACACATTATTGGTACAGCATGAAATTGCCGATGCAGAAGTGGTGGAGCAGTGGCTTGGTGAAGTGGGTGGCAGGAGTGTGCACATCAAAACGCCCAAAATCGGGGAAAACCTGAAGCTTATCCACATGATTGCCGCCAATGCTGCGAAGGAACTGTCTGAGCAGGAATTAAAAACCCTGCGGGATATTCAGTTTAAAAACAAGGCGTTGGTGTCACTCAAACGCACACTGGGGCTTTCCAAAATGCCTTCGCGCATGGAGGCGTATGATATTTCCAACATTTCGGGTGACAACAATGTGGGCGCCATGGTGGTATTTGAGGATGCAAAGCCTTGTCGGAAGGATTACCGCAATTTCCGCATCAAAAATGTGGTGGGAGCAGATGATTATGCGTGTATGCGAGAGGTGCTTACACGCAGATTTTCCCATGCGTTTGAAGAACAGAAAAAGGTGGATGCCGGTGAGTTGGCGGCAGAAGATGCAAAATTTTTGCCCTTGCCGGATGTGGTATTTGTGGACGGCGGTCAGGGTCATGTGAATGTTGGACGGGAGGCATTGGACGCACTGGGGATTGACCTGCCGGTGTTTGGCATTGTGAAGGATGATTCTCACCGAACCCGTGGGATTGTGAGTGTGGACGGAGAGCTTGAGGCAGACCGCGCCGATGAAGGATTTTTGCTACTCGTAAATATGCAGGATGAAATGCACCGACGGGCGGTGGGGTATCATGATAAATTACACCGCAAGAAAAACCTTTCTTCCGAACTGGAACACATTTCGGGAGTGGGGGAGAAACGGCGCAAGGCGTTATTTAAGGCATTTAAATCTGTGAAAAACATCCGTGAGGCGACGGTGGAGGAGATTGCCGCTATATCGGGGATAGACCGCACCACGGCAGAAAATGTGTATCGTTATTTTCATGAGACAAACGGAGAAAGCAGATGAATAAATACCGGCTTACCAATACACAACTCAAACTGATTGCCCTCGTTGCCATGACATGTGACCATGTGGGAAAGGTTTTATTGCCCGGGTGGACGTTTCTGCAAATTATCGGGCGGTTGGCATTTCCCATATTTGCGTATATGATTGCCGAGGGGTGTCGGCATACGAGGGACGTAAAGCGATATTTTCTAAATATGGCAGGCGCGGCTTTTGTTTGTCAGGTGGTGTATTTCATTGCAGGACGCTTGCTTTATATGTGTGTGCTGGTTACCTTTTCCCTTTCCATCGGGGTAATTTGTGCCATCAGGTGGGCGCAGGAGCGAGGCACACGCGTATCTGCCACGGTGCTTGCGTTGGTTTTGCTTAGCACGGCGTTTGTGTGTGAGGTGTTATCGCGACTGGTGGCGCAGACGGGGTTTTGTGTGGATTATGGATTGATTGGTGTGTTATTGCCGGTGGCGGTATATCTGTGCTCACAGAAAGCGCATGCGCTTACCGTGACGGCGGTAATGCTTGCAGGGCTTGGATTCACCTATGGTGGAATACAGTGGTTTGCGCTTTTGGCAATACCGCTTCTTGCTCTATATAATGGTGAGCGTGGAAGGCTAAGATGGAAGGCATTTTTCTATGTGTATTATCCGTTGCATCTTGCAGTGATTTATGGTATTGATATGTTGATATGAAAACGCACGGTGGTTGACAACCGTGCGTTTTTCCAATATAATTGATGGTGTCTTCTAAAATGCCATTGAAAGTAAGCGTTTTTACTTATGGTAACAAGCGCAGGAGAATCGATTGAAAATAAATTTTTGATGGGAGTCTTAATAATGAGAGAAACGATTGAGTTAAACGGCAGAGAGGTTATCATTATCCATCCTGAAAAACCAAATGGGAAATGGGCGTTAAAAACAGAATACTTTGATGCTTTTCCTGAGGTGCAAAACATTCTTTCGGGCATGGGTTACTATATCGTTCATATAAAGAATCAAACCAGATGGCATCTTCCTTCTGATACAGAGGCAAGGGCAGAACTTGCCCAATATATGAGTGAAAGATTTAATGTGAGCAAAAAATGTGTAATCATCGGAATGAGTTGTGGCGGAATGCAAGGAATATATTTTGCATCAAAATATCCGGAGCTTGTTTCCTGCATGTATCTTGATGCACCAGTGGTAAATCTTCTTTCCTGCCCCGGCGGTTTGGGAAAGGGTAGTTCGTTTCTGGAAGAATTTTCTGCTCATACGGGAATGGGACTTGGCGAACTGTTGGCATATAGAAATCATCCGCTTGATCATTTGCCTGCTTTGGTTGCGCATAATATTCCCATCATCCTTGTAAGCGGTGATAGCGACACCGTCGTTCCCTATGATGAAAATGGCAAATACATCAACGATAGCTATACGGAAAACAACGGTACAATCAAAACAATCATCAAAAAGGGTGCAGACCATCATCCGCATGGCCTTGCGGATAATTCGCCTATCATCGATTTTATTTTGAAATATGATATTTAACATATTTTAAAGCTTTGGAGGATGTTACTTATGAAAAAGAAGTGGATGGCGGTTGTTGCCATTGTGTTGTGTGTGGGAATTATCGGGGCGGTCGCGGTGATGATGCGTTACGGCACCCCTGTTGAGATTTGGCAGAAGGTGCAGAACCGCATCAACCGGCAGGTGGATATTGCCGAGGAGGTAATCGTTCAGGCAGACGGATATCAGGTGCTCATGGATCATCCCAAGGGGTATCAGTTGGAATTCCCTGCCGATATGCGATTTGACCTTTCCAACAGCCCCAGCTTTATCAAATTTTACGATGACCACCTGACCGCCATTGTTACCCGTGAATGGGCACCGTATGAGGATGTGGGCTGGTTTATCGAAAACTATCTCAACAATTACATCTTAAATGACCGTTACATAGAAATGAACAACATCGACATCCATGAAAACACCTCTTTCAAGATGGAGGAGGCGGATGCACGGTTTATTTCCCTTACCAGAAAACCTGCCGAGCAGAAGGTGGGACGGCAGAATTCGTATGCGTATTTTTATATTCATTCGGTAACCGGAAAGCAGGCGTTTTTCCGTGTGATGTTTAAAACGGATGATTATGCAAGGGATGAGGCGAAAATTCGCCGGATCATGGATTCGTTCAAGGAAATTCCCATCAAGGGCAAGAACGAATACAAGACGGATTTTCAGCACAAGAATCCCGAATGGAGTGCAGAAACCAAGGCACTCTATGAACGCATCAAGGACACCGACGAGGTGATGTGGGGGTTGTTTGTGGACGGCTCTTACAATGATGACAAGCGGTTGGGATGGCTGACCGATATCGAAAAGAAGGTGGACCATCACTTTGATTTTTCGCTTCACTATGTGAATTTGTCGGGCGAATTTCCGGCAGAAAAGTTGCAACGGATGTATGACAAGGGATTTATTACCGAACTGACCTTGCAGATTTCCTACCACGCAAACGACGATTTGTTTGGCAAAAATCCGAATTTTGATGTGTATGACGGATTGGAGGATGAAACCATTCGTTCGTTTGCACGGGGGGCAAAGGCGTTTGGGCATCCGTTCCTGTTTCGGCTAAATAATGAAATGAACAGCGACTGGGTAAACTATTCGGGGGTTGCGGCGTTGTCTGACCCGGAAATATTTGTGGAAAACTGGCGCAGAATTCATGACATTTTCCGGGAGGAAGGGGTGGACAACTGTATCTGGATATACAACCCCAATGCAGAGGATTGCCCGCCCTGTCACTGGAATTCGTATACGGCTTATTTTCCCGGCGATGCATATGTGGATATGATTGGCATGACCGGCTACAACACCGGAACCTATTATGCGGACGTATTCCACGAAAAGTGGCGCACCTTTGACGAGATTTACCGCGAGCCATATGACAGATATATGGAGCGTTATGGGGATTTCCCCTTTATCATCACCGAGTTTGCGTCCTCTTCCATTGGCGGGGACAAGAGCGCCTGGATTACCGATATGTTTGCAAAAATGCCCGAGTATCCCAACATCAAAATGGCGTTGTGGTGGTCGAGTGCAGACTATGATATGCGTGACAAAACCTACAAACAGTTGGCACGCCCGTATTTCCTGGATGAAACGGACGAAACCACTGCGGCATTCCGCGAGGGACTGAAAACCTATCACGAGGCGGCAGGAAAGGGAAAAGGATTGTTTGGTTGGTTTTCAAAATAATACGGAGTGAATGAGAGCATGGTATTGCAATTACAGGACATCTGCAAGAGCTTTGGGGTTGACCCGGTGCTTACAGATATTTCATTAAAAGTAGAAAACGGCGAGAAGGTGGGGCTGATTGGCGCAAATGGTGCCGGAAAATCCACCCTGCTCAAAATTATTACCGGTGAATTGGGCTATGACAGTGGCACCATGATGTGCGCCAGAGAGTCGCGTATCGGATTTCTAAAGCAGAGCGGTGCCCTAAATGAGGGCAATTCCATCTGGGATGAGATGGTGGGCGTTTTTGGGCATATTGTTGCGATGGAGCAGGAGATGCGCTCATTGGAAAAACGCATGGCGGATGCTTCATTGAGCGAGGAAGAACATGGGCGTGCCATGAACAGCTATGGCAGAATCAGTGAAAATTTTGACAAGCAGGGCGGATTTGAACTGCGTGCCCGTATCATGACGGTGCTCAACGGTATGGGGTTTGAAAGCTTTGATCTGGAACAGAAAATCGGGCACCTGTCGGGTGGCGAGAAAACCAAGCTTGCCATGGCGAAGATGTTTTTGGAAGAACCGGATCTGATGCTGCTGGACGAGCCGACCAACCATCTGGATTTTAAAACCATGCAATGGTTGGAGGGATATCTAAAGTCCTGCCGCAGTGCGGTGCTGGTGGTATCGCACGACCGGTATTTTCTGGATGCGTTATGCGAAACGGTGTATGAGATTGAGCGCACCCGTGCCACGAGATATGCAGGCAATTACAGCTTTTATCTGGAACAGAAAAAACAAAACCGGGAAATCGGCATGAAAAAATATGAATTGCAACAAAAGGAAATCAAGCGGATGGAGGAGTATGTTGCCAAGAATCTTGTGCGTGCCTCCACTACCAAGATGGCACAGAGCCGCCGAAAAATGCTTGAAAAAATGGAGAGGGTGGAGCGGCCTGACGGGGATTTGAAAACTTGCAAATTTCGATTTGAGATTACCTTTCCTTCCTATAAAGATGTGCTGGATGTCAATGACCTTACTCTGATGGTGCGGGACAAGGGGGTGCTGCGCACCCTTTGCACCAATGTGGGGTTTTCGGTAAAACGGGGCGAAAAGGTTGCCCTGATTGGCGCAAATGGCATCGGCAAATCCACCTTGCTAAAAACGTTGCTCAAAAGGCACGAGGATTACAAGGGTGATTTTGCGTTTGGACGTAATGTGGATGTGAGTTATTATGACCAGGAGCAAAAGACACTAAATGACCGCAAAACGGTGCTGAATGAAATCTGGGACGATTACCCCCGTATGGATGAGGCGGAGGTGCGTACCCTTTTGGGGAGCCTTCTGTTTACCGACGATGATGTATTTAAGCCGGTTGGAACACTTTCGGGTGGAGAACGAGCCAAGCTGGAGTTTTTGCATATTATGTTGGAAAAGGGGAATCTGCTGGTTTTGGACGAACCGACCAACCATCTGGATTTGCCGTCCAAAGAGGCGCTTGATGCGGCTTTGGCGGAATATGATGGTACTATTTTATTTGTGTCGCATGACCGCTATTTTGTCAATAAAATTGCCGACCGTGTGATTGAACTTACGCCAGACGGGGTGACGGCATATCAGGGCAACTATGATGACTATCTGGCAAAGCGTGCACAGGCTACAACAGTAACGCGCACGCAGGAAACCAAAAAGACCTCGTATGAGGATGAGAAGCGATTGCAGGCATTGATTAAGAGTCGTACCAAGAAAATGGCAGAAACAGAAGATGCGATTGCACAAACCGAGGAGCGGATTGCCCGGTTGCAGGATGAGTTGGAACAAGCCGGCGCAGATTATGAGAAGGTACAGAACATCTATGCTGATATCGAACAGGCACAGGATGAGTTGGCAGAATATTACGAAAAATGGGAAGGATTTTCGCTGGAATTGGAAGAATTGCAAAAAAGCGAAAAAAGTTAAAAAAATTAGAAAAAAAGTGTTGACAAGGCATCTGGGATGTGGTATATTAATTAGGCGCCCAAAAAACGGGGTCGCATTTGAACCATGAAAAATAAACAAAACAATGAAGGGTACTC
>SVJZ01000029.1 GCA_015068705.1 Oscillospiraceae bacterium | reverse complement strand
TATGCTTCTGTCTGCATTCCTAATGTCTGACTAAAAAACTTTAATTCTATAAGTGCCATAATATTTATCTCCTTATAATTTGTATCAATTTAAACGCATTATTTCCAACTATTGTTACTCGTGTCAACCCAGGCACAAAAAATCATCTTTTCAATTTATTAACCCAATCTAAAAATTCTCCATGTTTGATATCGCCCAATGCAACCAACAATCCAAAATCCACTATGTCTCATCTATACAACTCATTTTTTGCCTGCTGCCGCCAAAATTGCAGGATATTATCAACCTGTAAATGGAACATCAAAAAAGACGGAAAGACGATATGTTCCGGACATCACATATCGTCTTTTTCGTTTCACACACGCTCTTTATGTTCTTTTCTGCTACAAAGCAACACCCTGCTTTTCATTATTCCATATATTCCTTTGCAAACTCGTCCAGTTTTTCCTCGTCCGTGCCGGGGAATGCCACATTCTGATAAAAATCCCATACCTCGGTGTGGGAAACGGTTTCGCCCACTGCCACCTCACGGTATGCACCCAGCGACTCCATCTCACAAAACAGGTTGTTGGTATAGGTTTCGTAACTGCAACCATGGTCGGGATACTCTGCACCATCTTCCAGACAATAGCGCTTGATAAACAAATCCCCATGCACAAAATATGCCGCCCACGGATAATCCTGCTTCATACCCATCTTAAACGGGAAGGTCGCATTTTCATCCTGACTAAGCACCAGATAGCGGTCGCCCCAGTAAATACGGTCATCCGTCATTTTGGTATAGGGCCACAACTCCACATGGCGGTTGTTGAGGTATCCGGTATCCGCATCGTTTACAGGTATCACTTCCTTACCGCCTTTTATCATCATAGAAATTGCCCACGGTGCAAACTTCACCGGCCACAACCCCACATTGGTTACCAGATGTTCCACCGTAATCTGATTCTCCTCCTGCATGGTCACAATCATCTGCAATTGGAATCCGTTTCTCTCCTGCGGCGGCGGGGTGAGAATCACACCATTGTCGGTCTTTTCCCATGCCACCGGCAGGTCGTCGGGATAATAAGTACGAGGCATTGCCTCGGGGCTGATCCACAACCGGTGACCGCCTGCGAGGTCAAATACCGACGAGTGAAATCCGCAATCTGCACCCAGTTTGTCGTTGCGCAGCACATTTTCCTCATCCTCAAAGAAAAAGTTTTCGCCGCCCGTAAATCCTGCCCGGATGATACGCGGACCAAAATCCAGCGTAATCACTGCTTCCAGTTTGCCATTGCTCATTTTCAGACAATTGCCAAGCTTTTTGTAACTCACCTGTTCAAACGTAATCATTTCATTTCCCCTTTTCTATATGTTATTTATACGATGTTCCTCATGCCGCGCTGCTCACACTTTGCTGTTCTTGCCTTACTGTTCTTGCTTTGTTGCTCACGCTTTCTTGGTCACATTTTCTTGTTCGCGCTTTGTTAGTTGCGCTTTGTTAGTTGCGCTTTCTTGTTCGCGCTTTGCTGTTCACGCTTTGCTGATCGGGTCGCTTTTCGTGTCTGGTTTTTCGCGCTCAAATCCGCAATAATCTTCTCCTTATTTCTCCTGCCAATACCGAAAATGCAATGTCATACACCACAAAAGCGGCATCAAACAATAGCAAAAGCATCCACCAGGAGAAGGGCAACACCACAACCGATGCAAAAAATAACCGCCACAATACCAAAATCAAACCAAAATATATATGACATATCACCAGTTTGACACACCATTCCACCGGCAAATTCCGTATCCGCTCAATGTATAATTTCACCACCGGATAATTACCCAAAACCGCCGCAAAGCCCACCACTACTAGCTTGTTGGCAATCAGAACCAACCCCAGAACGCTTGCAGCCACATATACCATCATGGCATGCCGGGGCGAAACCGCCATCACCACCACCGCAACCGCAAACGACGCTGCCGCAACGAGTGCGAGCCTTCCGGTGGGGGCAACTGATGCCAAAAATAAGAGCAGTACCGTAATCGCCGTTATGATACCGCAAATCGCAAGTTCGCGCGAAGAAACCGTTCTTCTCATTCCGTCCCCTCCATCAGCAACAGGAAATCAAATCGCCGCCCATGCACTCACAGCAACAATCGGCACACAGCAAATTACTGCAACAATCACAACTCGACATTCCCGCCGGACCATATCCCATCTGGGTGCCCATATTACGGTAGGATGTCTGACGGTTTGCCATAGACTGAAACGCCGAACGATATTCCATATTATACGGGTCCAGTTGGGTAGCGCGGGACAAATGCTGATATGCCTGATCATACCAACCCTTGCGCATAAGTACCACGCCTTTAAGGTAATGCCACTCTGCGCCGCGGTTTGACATAGCATCCAGCAAACGCTCCGCCTCACCGATGTTTCCGGCATTGACAAACGAACGGATGCGGGCAAATTCGGTATTTGAGCCGTAACCCTGTCCACCATAATTCTGATTGCCATACCCCTGATTACTATAGCCCTGATTCCCGCCCGACGAGCCGTGATAACCACCTTTGGTGAGCATATCATATGCCTCGTTGATTTCTTTCATTTTTTCTGCCGCCAGATCCCCCAGCGGATTATTGGCATATTTGTCGGGATGATATTTTTTTACCAGTTCCCGATATGCAGCTTTGATTTCCTCCTGGCTTGCGCCCTCACGCACACCAAGCACTTTATATGGATTCATCCTGCGTTTTTCCCTCCTGCTTTGAAGTTGAAGCACAGATTTTCTCCATCTGCGCCCGTAACCCGATATAAATAATATTATCCAAAACCGCTTTGTTGCGGCGGATGTGGAGCGCCTCATAACACCGTGCCGTTTCAGCAAGCGTAATGGAAAGCGAGCGTTCCACCGCCTCACGGCATTCTTCCTCACTCATTTCATTATATTGCAACAAAATGGGATTGTACCGGTTTTTCTTGCGGTCTTCTTCCCGATCGTCATACGCGTCCAGAATATAAATAAATCTGCCGATATTGTACCCCAAGCGGATCAGATTATCATCACCCAAATCGAAAATTTCTGCCATAAGAGATGCAAAATGGTGGGCAACCGCATCCACGCAGGATTCCCCTGCTTTTTCGGCGGCAGTCAGGGCATTCAGATGTGCATCAAAAGCGCGGTATTTTTCACCATAATATTTTTTTGCCTTGCGTACCGCCATTCGATAGGGAAACATCCCAAAAAATGCCCCCACTGCCCTGTCATCTGCGAGGTCATCCCTGAGTTTGAAATAAGTAAGCATGACGCTCATGTATGCGCTGTATGAAAGTGCCTTATTCTCACATACCACAGGGCGTTTTCTGCCCAGATGTTTTGCACAGCGCGCCTGTTCTACGCGTGGTTCCTGTAACCCTAACGCATCCAAAAGCAATGCGAGGAAGGTAAAATCATACGTCAGCGACAACCGGCTCACCTGCCCGAATTGCGCTCCCAACTCCCTGCACAAGCCACAGTAATAGGCGCGAAAACAGTTATAATCCTTTATTTTCAGTTCATCCCGATAAACATTTACATATCCAAACAAGGGTTTTTCACACACCTTAAGTAAAAATATCCCATTCTTATTTAGTATAATATATGCTTCCTCTCTTTGCAATACAAATTTTATGAACATTATGTGAATTTTCGTGTTCTTTTGCAAAAGAATCTTGTTTTTTTGAGGTAATTTGTTATAATAGAAGCAAATCCACTTGAAAACGAGGCAGGTTCCATGGATAAAAACCGAAAAATTATATATTCCACTCTCGACTATCTGCTCATCTCTCTGGCGGTGGTATGTGCACTGTTTGGTGTGCTGGCAATCAGCAGCGCCGTGCACTCTATGGCGGACAGCACAAAGTTTATCATCATTCAATCGGCAGGTGTGCTGCTTGGTCTGGGTGCTATGTTTATCATTGCCGCATTTGATTATGAATATTTAGGGGACTTATCAAAATTTATCTACATCGCCTGCATTGCCATGCTGATATTGGTGCTTCTCATCGGCACGGGCGAAGAGATCGGCTCAAAAAGCTGGATACGCCTTGGTCCGGTGGGTATCCAGCCCTCCGAGCTTGCAAAAATCGGGTTTATCCTCACCTTTTCCAGGCACGTTTCTTCTATTAAGGAAGATATCAATCATCCGCTCAATGTCTTAAAACTCCTGCTTCACATGGGCGTATTGTTGGGGTTGATTCTTCTTCAACCCGACTTTGGAACGGCAATGGTATTTATCTGCATCTTCTGCGGCATCCTTTTTGTGGCAGGAATTTCGTGGAAATATATGCTTGCCGCAGGGATTTCCCTTACGGCGGCAGCTCCGGTGCTATGGTTTGGATTTTTCAGTGAATATCAGAAAAAACGTCTGTTGGTATTTTTAAACCCCGAAATCGACCCCAGCGGCTCGGGTTACCATGTAATGCAATCCAAAATTGCAGTCGGATCGGGTCAGATTTTCGGCAAAGGTCTGTTTCACGGCACGCAAACCCAGTTGGAATACCTCCCTGCAAAACATACCGACTTTATCTTTTCTGCAATCGGGGAAGAACTGGGACTGATCGGTTGCGTGTTGGTGCTTGCCCTGCTTTTTGCACTGGTCTTTCGTTGCCTTTTCAACGCACGTCTGGCAAAGGACGACTTTGGCTCACTCATCTGTATTGGTGTGGCATTTATGTTTCTGGCGCACATCTTTGAAAATATCGGCATGTGCATTGGATTGATGCCGGTAACCGGTATTCCGCTCCCATTCTTCAGCTATGGCGGTACCTCTGTGGTAACCAACTTCATTGCGGTGGGTCTGGTGCTCAATGTATATATGAGACGCAAAATGATTAACTTTTAAACATATACCAAAACGGCGTACACCAAAAGGTGCACGCCGTTTTTCTCTTTGAAAAATCTTACAGATCAACGCCCAGGAATTTCTTTGCCAGAATACCCACAAAGAACGAAATCACGGCAACGCCGATACTAATCAGGCTCATTTCCAAAAATCTCGGGCGGAATTTTTCGCCCTGCGCCACCGAAATGTAATAGGTAAATCCTGCGATAATCAGGATAACAATGGCAATCATGGCAAACAGTGCGGTCATATATTGGCTGTTTCCCAGAAGCAGATAGGGCAAAATCAGCAGTGCCACTGTAATCAGGTATGCAATACCGGTATATGTGCAGGACTTGAACGCATCGGTTCTTCCCTCACTTTTGGCGGCAAGGAATTCGCTCGACGCCATGGAAAAGGTGGCGGAAATGCCCATGATAAGTCCGGACAACGCGATAAGGCGTGTATTTTGCATAGCAAAGGTAAACCCTGCCAAAGAGCCGGTAAGCTCAACCAGTGCATCATTCATTCCCAACACCATACTGCCTACATAGCGAAGGCTTTCCTCATCAAGCATTTCCAAAAGAGCCGCCTCGTGCTCCTCTTCCTGTTGCCTGATATGTACGCTTTCCTCTACCTCGTTTGCCAGTAATTCATACTCTTTTTGCGCACCGGATTCCCCGTTTTCCATCAGTTTGACGGCAAATGTAAAGCCCAGCACTCTTGCAATCAAACTGTATTTGAAAATTTTCCCCTTCTCCGGCTTCATCGCTATACCTGTATATTTTTTCCAGATTTCATAATGCGCCTTTTCCTCGGCAGCAAGACGAAGCAAGGTCTGTTTGTTTTCCTCGCCCTTTGCAAACCTTGCTATTTTCTCATAAATCACGCTTTCTGTCAACTCATTCTGCTGCATTTTTTTGATAATGCGCAGCGCCTTTTCGGATAATTTCTTTTCCATATTAACCCCTCCTGATTTTTAATTTATCTTGCATCATAGTAATTTTATCAGATTACCCTGATGACATGTCCGCAAAGGATTTTAATCGTTCCAGCACCTTTTCCCGTTCTGCCTCGGTGCGATACTGTGCCAGCATATCACGGATTTCTTTCTCCACCCGTTCCAGCTCCTCTTCCAACCCCCGTGCAGGCAAGCGATATGCACCGCTGCCAAAAATAATCATCTGCTCGGGACCGTCCGAGGTTGCTACTATTACCTTATAATTACGGCTCAATTCCTTTGCCGTGCGTTCGATATAGGTATCGGCGGTCTGCGCCTCTTTGGTATACACCACCGTAATCCCGTCTATTTCCTGCACTTCGCCCCGGTTTCCCTTCACCTTATATGCGTCAAATACTAAGATGATTTCGCATTTTTTGAAAACCCGGTAGGTGGAGAGGCGTTCCATCAATTTATTGCGCGCCGCCTCCAGACTGTCCCTTGCCAGTTCTTTCAGGCTATCCCATGCAAAGATGATGTTATAGCCATCAATAAGCAGATATTCTTTTTCGGGCAACGGCTTTGCCACGCGTTTTTTCTGCCCCTCTCCCTTGGGTGTACGCAACACCGTGTTGGGATTTCGGGTGGTAATTTTTCCGTAGGCACGTTCAAAAATACGCATCAGTTCCTCGTCGCTTGCTAGGGATGAAACGCCGCCTCTCACACCATTTTCATCTGGTTGCGGTTGTTTTTTTGGTTTTAGCACGCTATCCAAATGCATATAAGAGGTAACCTCATCCCAACGCACATTAAACCCTGCTCCATGTGCGCAAAATACCGAATCAGCGGTGTGTTCAATATCGGCGTCACAATCGTAACCGATTTCCTCCACCACCGTCTGTGGATTGATACAATCTCCGTAACCACTGAATTTGCATGAGATTTTTCCCTTGCCCCTTGTGTAGCCAATCAACTCTTTCTGGTAATCCCCAATCGCAGAAGCGGCGGCAGAGCCGGTGATTTTTGCCGTTTCTCCACGGGTGGAGGGCATGGTAAATTCTGCCCCCATCCGATCCAGGTCATTCATGGCACGCCCCACGTTTTCGGCAGGCACTTCCAGAGAAAATTCATAATACGGCTCCAGTAACACACTCTCGGCGCACCGCAAGCCGTGACGCACCGCACGATAGGTCGCCTGACGGAAATCGCCGCCGTCTGTATGCTTGATGTGTGCCCTACCCGATTTCAGGGTAATTTTGATGTCGGTAATGGGTAAGCCGGTGAGCACCCCCAGATGTTGCCGTTCCATCAGATGCGTCAATATGAGACGCTGCCAGTTTTTGTCCAACTCATCCTCGGGGCAATCGGTTTCAAACTGCATTCCCGATCCCCGCGGCAGGGGTTCTAACAGCAGATGCACCTCGGCATAGTGTCGGAGCGGCTCATAATGCCCCACACCCTCCACCGGATGTGTGATGGTTTCCTTATATATGATGCGTCCCTGTTCAAATTCCACCCGTGTGCCGAATTGATTGAGCATTTGTTGTTTTAACACTTCCAGTTGAATTTCGCCCATCAACCGTAGCCTGATTTCTTTGAGTTGCTCGTTCCACTCTACATTCAGCTGGGTTTCCTCCTGCTCCAACCGACGAAATTGCTCCAATACCACGGCGGCATCTGCCCCTTGCGGCAGGATAACCCGATATCCGAAAATAGGCTGAGCGGTCAGTGCCGAGGCATTGCTTTCAAAGCCCAATCCCTGCCCTGCATAGGTCTGCCTCGGACCGGTGACCGCGCACACGCATCCTGCTTGCGCCACATCTTCATTACGATATTTCTCACCCGAATAGATGCGGATTTCGTTGATTTTTTCGCTTTCATCGCCGCCCGTATGAATACTGCTGCGCACCGCCAGTGTACCTCCGGTAACTTTCATAAAGGTGAGGCGTTGCCCCCGTTCATCCCGACCGATTTTAAATACCCGTGCACCAAATCCGTCCAATGGTATATCCTGCAGGGTAAATTGCGAAAAGGATGTCAGAAACTCCTCTACCCCCTCCAATTTCAGTGCCGAACCACAAAAACAGGGAAATAGATTACGGCGACGAATTGCGCGTGCCATTTGTTCAGATGAAACCATGCCCGTTTCGAGATACTCGTGCAGTAGCTCCTCATCGCACATGGCGATGTTTTCATCAAACTCGTCATCTCCCCGGGTAGAAAAATCGATGAAATTGCCACCCAATTCCTCTTTCAGACCCGAAACAACCCCGCCCTTGTCCGCGCCTGCCAAATCCATTTTATTGATAAATACAAACACGGGAATACCATGCCTTTCCAGCATCTCCCAAAGTGTTTTGGTGTGGCTTTGTACCCCGTCGGTTGCACTGATAACCAAAACGGCATAGTCCAGCACCTGCAAGGTGCGTTCCGCCTCTGCGGCAAAATCGACGTGTCCGGGTGTGTCCAGCAGGGTGATGATGGTATCATCCACCGTAAGAACCGCCTGCTTTGAAAATATGGTAATACCACGCCGGCGTTCCATTTCATCGGTATCGAGAAATGCATCCTGCGTATCTACTCTGCCAAGTTTTCTGATTTCGCCTGCACAGTAGAGCAACCCTTCCGAGAGGGTGGTTTTTCCTGCATCCACATGCGCAACAATTCCTGCAGCAATTCGCTTCATATCGTCTGTTCCTTTTTCTTCGACGCGATGCGTCAATTTTGCATATATTTCCATTGTACTATGTTTTATGTGGTTTGTCATCTGTTTTTGCGAAAATATTTTTCAAAAAAAGCAAAAAAAGTGTTGACACGTTGATTAACTTATGCTATACTTATCAATGTTGACTTTGCTGTTATAGCTCAGTAGGTAGAGCGCATCCTTGGTAAGGATGAGGTCACCGGTTCGACTCCGGTTAACAGCTCCAACCCGGCCCATTGGTCAAGTGGTTAAGACACCGCCCTCTCACGGCGATAACGGGGGTTCGACTCCCCCATGGGTCACCAGAAAATCCGTACACAAACTGTGTGCGGATTTTTTACTTTTCCCGATTTTCTCTTCCCTATTCACGAAAAATATTTTTGTATAATAAAGATTTATTGCATCAAAAAACACTTGCGTCGGGCAAGTGTTTTTTTACGTTCTATTTTACTGTGCAATGGAAAAAGAATTGATTCCGGTTTGAAGTGCCTTTCCGTTATATTCTGCCTCCATGCCCTCCGGAACAGTGATATCCAGCAATACCTTGCCATCCTCTCTGCGCCAGTATGCAGAAACTGTACCATTCAGGGTTTTTTCCTGCACACGGCACCAATCCAGTTCGGGTGCAAAATACGGGCGAATGATACATTTTTTGAACCCGGGCGCACCATTATTGATGCCACCAATGGTTTTCACCATCCATGCAAGTACTTCGGAATACATATGGTGATTCTGTGACCAGTCGTTGTGCCACAATTCGCAAAGAGTGGTGGCTTTTCGCTCGGTAACCCACTCCATATAACTGGGTGAACCCTCTGCAGTAACAATGGCATATGCCAGATCCGACCGCCCGATTTTATCCAACGCGCGGAACAGATAGCGCAAACCAACCATTCCACAGTTCAAATGGCGATTGTCACGTTCTACCGCTTCCACCAATTGTTTTCCTGCCACCTCCAAATCGGGGCAGATATCCAGCATAATCACCATGGACAATGCGCACTGATGCGGCACGTTCATCGCGCCCAGATCATTAAAATAGGTATCCAACACCAACTTGGTTGCTCTTGCAAGCTCTGTGGCAGCACGTTTTTCCGCCTCTGCATTGCCGGCGCGCTGTGCAGCAAACTCGGTAATACGCAAAAACTTGATATAGAGTAGCATATTACTGCATTCCAACGGTGTGGGAGAGCCTTCGGGATGATCCCACGGACCTGCCCAGTCGCACAAACCATAATTGATTAACCCATTTTCATCGGTGCGGCTGATGATGTATTCCAGATGCCGTTCAAAATAAGGCAAACCCGCAATCAACAGGCTATCGTCCCCAGTATAACGGTATACCTGCGCCGGCAATTCAAACAAAACGCCGCTGGTGGTGGGACCGGTACCCCACTCAAATCCCCAACCGCCGGTGGGAATAATGGCAGGAACCGCACCATCCTCACGCAATGAATCGCAAATATCGGTAAACCATTTGGTCATTACCTTTTCTGCACCAAAATCAATCAAAAATTGTTCTATGGACGATTGGGTATCATTTCCCCATCCCATTTTCTCACGAGTGGGGCAATCGGTGGGCATATAAAACATGTTGGACCAGGTGGAATAGATGCCCATATGAAACAGTTGGTTCAACCGCTCATCCGAGCAGGAAAATTCTGTACGCTGCTCGATTGCCTGATGAACAAATACCGCCGACACCAGATCGGATGCAGGCTCCTCGGTCAGTCCCTCTATCTGTATATAGCAAAATCCGTGATAGGTAAAGCGGGGCGACCATACAAAATCCTCGCCGTCTGCGGTAAATTCGTCGGTTGCAAAGCGGCTTTCGGGGTAATAATATGGGTCATCCATCTTGTGGAAATCAAGGCTTCCATCCTCTTTGATTGCCTCTGCATAGCGGATGGTCAATGTTTGACCACGGGAAAGCGAGCCGGTACGCAGTGCGATATAACCGGACATATTCTGTTCAAACCGGAACAAATATCTCCCCTCTCCGGTGCAGCGAACCTCAATCGGGCTATACACTTTAAATTCACAGATGGGCTCGCACTCACACTTGCGCAGCACACCGGTAGGCGGAGTATCGTCCATCACAGCATTTTGCCATGATGAATCATCAAACCCAACCTCATTCCAGCCTTTTTGATATAGCCGTGCATCATAATACTCACCGCTGCGCAACTGATTGTATACCACAGGCGATATGTCAGTACATTTCCATTGTGCGTCACTTTCCACTATTTCGGTATGATCGGCATATTCGATGGTCAGGGAGAAAATCATTTTGGGCTTGTCGCGCCACTCAGCTTTATAAAAATTAAACGGATTGCTCAGCGCCTCATTATACAAGCCATTACCCAAAATGGCGGCAGCAACATTTTCGCCCTCGTTGAGCAACGCCGTAACATCATATTCGGTATACCATACTGTTTTGGTATAATTACTCACCGGTGCGGTCAGACGATCGGGCGCAACAGCCTTTCCGTTGATATAAAAATATCCGTATCCAAGACCCGTGCATGCCAGAGTAGCACGGACAACCTCGCCCGACACAGTAAAACTTCTGCGAAACAAGGGGGCGTCGTTTTTCATGGCAAATTCACGTTGGAATGGCCCGGGGGTTTTGATGAAATTGGCTTTCATTTACCATCTCTCCTTATTATTTACCGATTTATGTCCGGACATTTTGCCGGAACAAGCGGCACATACGATTTACAAAGAATACAAACCGCCTTTCGACAAGTTCAGTATACTCTAAAAGGCAAAAATGTCAATACACATTCTTGACATTTACTTTTCTTTTTTTGTCTTCTTATGTGTTTGTGGTATGGGGTGAATCAGAACCGCTTTTTTCACCCCAAAAACAAACTTTAAAATTTATTGCGTTTTTTTGAAAAAAAGTATTGACACACAGATAAAACTATGCTAAAATATGAAAAGTGCCTTGGGGAAAGGTACAAAAGAAATGGCCCGGTAGTTCAGTTGGTTAGAATGCCAGCCTGTCACGCTGGAGGTCGACGGTTCGAGCCCGTTCCGGGTCGCCATTTCGCTTGTTTCGCTTTGATATTCAAAGCGTTAACATATACAAGGGATATTGCTTCACTTTCATGCAAACCCTTTGGTTTGCCTCTGTAGCTCAGTTGGTAGAGCAGAGGACTGAAAATCCTCGTGTCGGTGGTTCGATTCCGCCCGGAGGCACCACGTGTGCGGGAGTGGCTCAGTGGTAGAGCGTCACCTTGCCAAGGTGAACGTCGCGAGTTCGAATCTCGTCTTCCGCTCCATTTGATCAAGCGACGTAAATTATATTTTGCGTCGCTTGATTGATACTGTAACATATTTTGCTATATATCGCATACAATAATTACATATGGCGCCATAGCCAAGTGGTAAGGCATGGGTCTGCAACACCCTGATTCCCCAGTTCAAATCTGGGTGGCGCCTCCAGAAAAAAAGACATTTTTCGTTAAGAAAAATGTCTTTTTTTTCAGCTAAATTCGCTTTCTGCGAGCTAAATGTGCTAACGCACGCTAAATTACTTCGTAGCTTAATTGACCTTGCGGTCAGCTATGAGGCGAACTTAATTTAGCTAATATATTATATGTCATCTAAACCATTTGTTATGTTTTAAGCGTTCTTATTAAAACTACCTGAAAACTGCTTATTTCAAGGGATTTAAGCAGTTTTCTTATTTTATGGGTTTCTTCTTATTTCCCCTTATTTTTGCTTGT
>SVJZ01000028.1 GCA_015068705.1 Oscillospiraceae bacterium | reverse complement strand
AAAAATTGCATATTTTTTCAAATTTCCTCTTGATTTTTTAAAAAAATGTGTTATACTGTTATAGTGACAAAAATCAAATACCTTTTCGGGATGTAGCGCAGTTTGGTAGCGCACTACGTTCGGGACGTAGGGGCCGCAGGTTCAAATCCTGTCATCCCGACCAAAATACGGAGCACTCTTTGGAGTGCTCCGTATTTTTATGGTTTGGGAAGGATTTGAACCTTAGGGAGGGATGGGCGGCTTGCTTTCGAGCTTTGGGCTTAGGGATGGATGAGCGGGCTGTTTTGGGATTTTGGTTACTTGGTGCCGGGGTAAGTTGTCAAGCTGTTGTCAGGGCGCAACGGGGTGGGCTTAAAAAATTCACAATTTGTTCATGCTTTTTTCATATGCTTTTGGTATGATAATGGTATGATAACGGTATGATGATGGTGAGATGTTTTTATTCTGAAGATGGTGAGGTAGTGTTTTATGAAGAAACTGAATATTTTAAACGGCAAAGTGAAGGTAAAGATTGGAAAAAAGACAGTAGAACTGAGCAAAAAAGTGCTGGCGATGGTATTGGCAGCATTGCTTGTACTGGGCGGCGGTACATATTATTTTCTGCGTGGTGATGGTGATGCCAAGGCAGAGTTGATTACCGCACGGGTTACCCGCGGTGACATTGACAGTATTATTGAAGGAACGGGTGTTATCCAGGCCATCAATCAGTATGAGGTTACCTCACTGGCAAAGGGAGATATCATTGCCGATTATTTTGAAGAGGGCGATTATGTAGAAAAAGACCAGTTGCTCTATGAGATGGATTCCTCGTCCGTTTCCAGCAGCATCGAACGGGCAAGATCGAGCCTGGAACGGGCGCAGATGAGCTATGATCAGTCCAATGAGGATGTGGCAAATCTGAATGTAAAAGCAGATGTTTCGGGCGTGATTACGGAACTTAACGTGAAAAAGGGCGATCAGGTTTCCAATAATTCTGTTGTGGCAAAAATCATTGATAACCGGACCATGCTGCTCAATATTCCGTTTAACACAGAGGATGCAATGCAGCTTTCGGTGGGGCAGGGTGCGACCGTGATGCTGGAAAACTCGTTTACCACTGTGGACGGCACTGTAACGGCGGTGGCAACCGGCTCTATTGTAAATACATATGGTGTTGCGGTGACCAATGTAGAAATCGAGGTGACAAATCCCGGTTCCATCATGCCGGGCGACAAGGCAACGGTAATTGCAGGGGATTATGCCTGCAATGATGCGGGAGAATTTGAATACAAAAACGAGTCCACCGTAACTGCCAAGGTTTCGGGTAAGGCGGTTGCAGTGAATTATCGCAAGGGCGACAAGGTTTCTTACGGGGATGTGATTGTAAAACTGGAAAGCGACAGTGCCACCAACAATGCAAGAACAAACCGCCTTTCCCTCAATGATGCAACACAATCCCTTGCAGACGCTCAGGAAACACTGGAGGATTATCGCATTACCGCGCCCATTGCCGGCAAGGTAATTGAAAAGAATGCAAAGGCCGGGGAGAAGCTGGACCAGAATTCTTCGGCAACCATGGCGATTATTGCCGACCTTTCGTCGCTGATATTTGAAATGAGCATTGACGAGCTGGATATCAGCAAAATCAAGGTGGGGCAACAGGTGGATATTGTTGCAGATGCGATGGATAACCGCACATTTACCGGAACGGTGACCAGCATCAGCATTGTGGGAACCTCCTCACAGGGTGTGACCAGTTATCCGGTTAAGGTTACCATTGAAAACGGCGAGGAAAGCGGATTGATTCCCGGTATGAATGTAACCGGCAATATCGTGGTGGAATCGGTTTCCAATGTGCTGCGTGTACCGGTGTCGGCAGTGCGCAGGGGCAATCTGGTGATTGTAAAGGATGACGGAACAGTGGCAGAAAGCACCCCGGTTACCGGCGAAACAAAAATGCCCATGGGTGAGGTGCCGAATGGCGAGATGCCAAACGGAAATATGCCGAACGGAAATGTGCCAGGTGGAAATGTACCAAACGGAAATGTGCCAGGCGGCAACATGCCAAGCGACAGTATGCCGCAAGGGGAACACCCGGCGATGCCCGGTGGCGGGGAAGCAACCGACAATATACCGGAGGATGGCAAGGAGGTATCCTTGCTTGGGGATATGCTTGTAACAACCGCTCATGCATCAAGCCCTGCTATGGATAATATGAGTGAAGAAGAACGCGGTGCCAAACGGTTGGAAAATATGATAAAGCAACTGGATGTGCCGGACGGCTACACGGTGGTTCAGGTGCAAACGGGATTGAGCAACGATACTTTTATTGAGATAAAGAGCGGTCTTTCGGAGGGACAGACGGTGCTCCTGCCCGATACCACACAGACTACCGAGCAGAACCAGTGGGGCGCAATGGGAGGAATGCCGCACGGAATGCCCACAGGTATGGGTGGCGGAATGCCCGGAGGAATGCCCGGTGGCATGAGCGGTGGAATGCGAAGATAATCCCGTGCCATCTCGACAGAAGGAGTTATCCATTATGATAGAGTTAAAAAATGTATATAAAATATACTCGGATGGTGACAGTGAGATCAGAGCACTGGATGGGGTTTCGCTGCATGTGTCCAGAGGGGAGTTTGTGTGCATCGTGGGTTCGTCCGGCTCGGGTAAATCCACCTGCATGAACATCATCGGTTGTCTGGATATTCCCACCTCGGGTGAATACCATCTAAATGGCACCGATGTGAGTACCATGAGCGAAAAAGAGCTTGCACACGTTCGTAATCGTGAATTGGGGTTTGTGTTTCAGCAGTACAACCTTATTCCCAAACTGACGGTAAAGGAAAATGTGGAGCTACCTTTATTATATAAAGGATTGAAACCGCAGGAGAGAAGTGCATTGGCACAAAAGGCACTGGAGAGAGTGGGGCTTGGTGACCGCGGCAAAAAATATCCTGCGCAGCTTTCGGGCGGACAGCAGCAGAGGGTGTCCATCGCCCGTGCACTGGCAGGAAATCCGCCGGTTATTCTCGCTGACGAACCGACCGGTGCGTTGGATTCCAAAACCGGCAGAGAGGTATTGGAATTTTTAAAGCAGCTCAATAGGGAAGGCACCACCGTAGTGCTGATTACCCATGACAATGCCATTGCATCGGAGATTAACCGGGTGGTCCGGATTCATGACGGGAAAATCATTTCGGATGAAACGAGGGAGGTTGTGCAATGAACATAAAGCAGGCGTTCAGTCTGGCAATGAAAAGCCTTGCTGCCAGTAAGATGCGATCCTTTCTCACCATGCTTGGTATCATCATCGGCGTTGCGGCGGTGATTGTGATTGTGAGCATGGTAAACGGAATGACACAGGATGTGCTCAATGAGTTTGAAAACTTAGGTGCTACCACCATCACCGTAACAGTAAGGGGAAGAGGCGGAAACCGCAGTGTGTCCATAGATGATATGCAAAATCTTGTGGATGACAACCCCGAATATCTTGAATCCATGACGCCAAATATCATGGTGCCCGGTATGACCGCCAAAAACGGCAGTACCAACGTGGATGTGTCCAGTTGTGTGGGCGTGAATGAGAATTATGTTCCTATTAAAGGGCTTACCATAGAGCAGGGCAGGGGCATCGAATATATGGATTGTGAGGCAAGACTTCGCAACTGTGTGATCGGGAGCTATGTTGCCCAGGAGCTTTACGGATATACCGAGGCGGTGGGGCAGGAGATAAAGCTCAACGGTCAGTCCTATCAGGTTGTGGGGGTGCTGGAGGAAAAGGCAGACAGTGCAGAAGGCTCTGCTGATGATATTGTTATTGTACCTTATACCATGGCATCCAGACTTTCCAAAAGCTTTACCATGGGGAGTTATACCTTTAATGCCGCCGGCAAAGAGGTGGCGGATAAGGCGCAGGAGTTGATAGACGGGTATTTGCTGGGGGTATTTTCCAATACCAATGCATATTCGGTGAGCAATATGGCAAGCATGATAGACACCATCAACGAACTGACCGACACATTATCACTGGTGCTTGCAGGCGTGGCAGGGGTATCACTGCTTGTTGGCGGTATCGGTATTATGAACATCATGCTGGTGTCGGTAACCGAGCGCACCCGTGAAATCGGCATCCGAAAATCCCTTGGGGCAACGCCATGGGACATCATGAGTCAGTTTGTGGTTGAGGCAATTACTACAAGCTGTCTGGGTGGGGTAATGGGCATCTTACTTGGAATTGCCGGGTCATACGCCGTTACCTTGCTTGATATGACGATAGCGTTGTCTGTCCCGGCGATGCTGATATCATTTACCATTTCTGCGGCAATCGGGATTGCGTTTGGATATTTCCCTGCCAAAAAAGCGGCAAAACTCAATCCGATTGAAGCATTGCGGTATGATTAATGGAGGAGAGGATAACAATGATGAAAAACAGATTGGTGGCGATATTGGTTGCCGTATGTATGGTATGTTTTGTGCCGGCAACCGGTTTGAGCGCAGCATCTGCACAGGCGTACAGCCAAGAGGGTGCAATTACCCTTGCCAGGACACTCAACATCATGGTTGGTGATGAGCAGGGTAATCTGAATCTGGACCAGAGTGTATCCAGAGCAGAATTTACCAAAATGGCAGTGGCAATGTCGCAGTACCGCAATATGGTTGCCACAACCGGTACCACATCGGTATTCCGTGATTGTACCTTTAAACACTGGGCTGCTCCCTATGTGCGTGTTGCGGTGACAAACGGGATGGTAAACGGATATCCTGACGGCACATTCCGACCCGAAAATACGGTTTCTTTGGAAGAAGCGATCACGGTGATGCTCAAATTATTGGGGTATACCAACGCGGATTTTGGTACTTCCTGGCCCTACGGGCAGATGGGGATTGCCAAAAATGAGCACATTCTTGATAATGTGGACAAAAACATCGGTGATGCCTTAACCCGTGCCGATGTGCTGAAAATTGTATACAACACACTGGTTGCCAACCCCAAGAGTGCGCAGGCGGCAGATGCAAAATATCTGGAGCAACTGGAGTGTGAACTGCACGAGGATGCGGTAATCATTGCCACAAACGAGCAGAACAATTCGGTGGGTGCAGGATATGTGTTGACCAGCGCCGGCACCTTTAAGCTGGGCGAGAATTTTGACGATGATTTTGTGGGGAGAAAGGGCGATCTCATTATCAAAAACAATGATTTTGCCGCATTTATGCCGTCGAGTCAGATTGCAGAAAAGCATGTGGTGTATTCCAAACTCAATGACACGTTGGTTACTTATTATAATGGGAGCATGACCAATTTTAGTGTGGATGCCAATGTGACGGCATATCAGGATACCACCAAAACCACTTACAGTGGATTGAAAAACAGCATTTCCACCGGTGACACCATTTATCTGATGAAGGATTGGAACGGAAATGTGGATTACCTGACGGTGGCAACCGATAACCTGCAGGGACCGTATACCGTTGCCAACGGAAACTGGTATACCAGATTTACTTCGGATGCAGATGGGCTTACCATCATGTATAATGGTGTGAAGGGAGATTATACTGACGTAAAGGTAAATGATGTGGTTTACTATCTGGCAGATATCAACACGGTATTTACCTACAACCGCAAGGTGACGGGTGTGTATGAAAAGGCGACTCCAAACAAGGATATGCCCACCTCTGTGACCGTTTCGGGTGTGGAATATACCCTGGAATCTGCCGCGGCGTTTGACAAGCTTTCCTCCAACGGCAGTTGCAAGTTTGGCGATACGGTAACCCTGCTCATGGGAAAGGATGGTCAGGTGGCCGACGTTGCAACGTCAAAGACTGCGCAGGAAACACTGGTTGGATACCTGACGGGGACCGGAACAAAGGAATTTACCAATGCGGACGGGGATACCTACACCTCGCTCTATGCATCCCTTGTGTGCCCCGACGGTAGTACCCTTGAAGTGATTACAAACAGCAATTACAGCGCCTATATCAACCGGGTGATGGCAGTACATCTCAATGACGGAGTGGGACGGCTGAGCGAGGTGAAGGGTGGCAACACCATATATGGTAAGGTGAGTGTTGGGGATATGACCATCGGTTCATGGGATGTGGACGACAGTGTGAAAATCATTGATGTGCTTAATTACGGCGAAGAGGATCAACCGAGCGGATATACCACCACCTTTATGCAACGGTTGGATGGCATGACCCTTTCGGCGCAGAGTGTGCTTTACAGCAAGCGAAACGCAAGTGGAAAGGTGAGCGAGCTGATTTTGAAAAATGTAACCGGGGATGCATACAGCTATGGCATCATTGCAAGTGTAAACGAGAGCGGCTCGGGCGAGGGAATGAGCGTATCAAACCAGCGGTATACCTGCGATGTTGCCGGAAAGCAATACACCTGCAACATCAACTACGGTTCCCAGTTTAAGCAAAATTCGGTGGCATCATTCCACATCAGCGGAAACAGTATCATCGGCATGAAAGCATTGCAACGGGTGAGTTCTTCGGTAAGTGCAATCAACGAGGGAAGTATTACTGCAGGGGGAAAAGAGTATCTGCTCAGCGACAAGGTTGCGGTGTACAAACTGGTTTCAGGCAATACCAGAGCATTTACCATTCTTCCGCTCAACGAGCTGAAAAACGAAAGAGAGTCATACAGCATTGCCGCTTACTATGACAAGGAGGAAAGCAGAGGCGGCAGAATCAGGGTGTTGGTTGCAACGCCGAGATAAGTGAAAAAGTACAAGAAGAAGCGAATCCTTCTCCTTGTTTGTAATCATTTGAACAGTCTGACAGATTTCGACCTAAAATGCTTTGTCGTGTCTGGTTGCGTTTGTTATAATTTGATACACAGATAGGAAAGGAGAGAAAGAAAAAATGGCGAATAAATATTCCCAGATTACGCCCGAAATCCGCCAGTATGCATCGTTGTGTATGCGAAACGGACGGATTGATCCTGAGCTATATGCAACATACAATGTAAAACGTGGGTTGCGTGATGTGAACGGAAAAGGAGTGCTCACCGGACTTACTGAAATATCCGAAGTGGTTTCAAGCAAGCAGGTGGACGGACAATCGGTGCCGTGTGAGGGGAAGTTGTATTACCGTGGCGTGGATGTATCGTTATTGGTGGATGGATTTATACGAGAAAACCGGTTTGGTTTTGAGGAAACCATATACCTGCTCCTATTTGGAGAGTTGCCCACCATGGCGCAACTGGACGCATTTTCGGGTATGCTTGCCGAATACCGCTCTCTGCCCACCGGATTTGTGCGGGATGTTATCATGAAGGCACCAAGCAAGGATATGATGAATACCCTGGCACGCAGTGTATTGACCCTTTATTCGTATGACGACCGTGCCGATGATGTGTCGGTAGAAAATGTGTTGCGTCAGTGCATTCAGCTGATTGCATTATTTCCGCTTTTGTCGGTATACGGCTACCGGGCATATCGGCATTACCATGACGGGCGTAGTCTTTTTATTCATCCGCCCCGTCCCGAGTTATCCACTGCCCAAAACATTTTACATATCTTGCGTTCCAACAGCCACTACACCGAATTGGAAGCAAAAATTCTCGATATTGCACTGGTTTTGCATGCCGAACACGGCGGGGGTAACAATTCTACCTTTACCACCCATGTGGTCACAAGCTCGGGTACCGATACCTATTCATCGGTGGCGGCATCCCTTGGCTCGCTCAAAGGACCTCGTCACGGCGGTGCGAATATCAAGGTGATGCAGATGTTCCGGGATTTAAAGGAACAGGTGAGAGATTGGAAGGACGAGGGGCAGGTGGCAGACTACCTGAAACGTTTGCTTCACAAAGAGGCGTTTGACAAAAAGGGTTTGATTTACGGCATGGGTCATGCGGTGTATTCCCTTTCTGACCCACGTGCCGAGATTTTTAAAGGATTTGTGGAACGCCTTGCCGCCGAAAAGGGCAGGGAGGAGGAATTTGCCCTCTATTCCATGGTGGAGCGACTTGCACCCGAGGTGATTGCCGAAGAGAGGCGCATTTACAAAGGCGTTTCGGCGAATGTGGATTTCTATTCGGGGTTTGTATATAGCATGTTGGATTTGCCGTTGGAACTTTACACCCCTATTTTTGCCATTGCGCGGATTGCCGGGTGGAGTGCGCACCGGTTGGAGGAAATCGCAAATGAAGGGAAAATCATCCGCCCTGCATATATGAATGTGCAGGAGCGTCGGGATTACAAACTGATGCGAGACAGATAATAAAAAAGCGTATACCTCATAGGGTGTACGCTTTTTTATTATTTTCCGAGTGCCCGGGCAATCGCTTTGGCAAGATATTTTGCTGAAACAAGCGCTTCTTCCAATGTATTGCCATTGGTTCCTACCTCAAAAATCAGTGAGCCGGTGGTGGCGTGCATATTAAACCGTTCCTTGCGCAGGTTAAGCGGGCGTGCAAACCCGGGATAGAGGGATTCCAGATTGCTCTGGATATGTAGTGCAAAGGACAGGTTTTCCTGCCAGTTGTCGTTTGGCAATCCGCCCTGGTTGGTTCCGCATACCAACATGACCTGTGCCGCCTTTTCCCCTTGGATGTCACAGGTGAATTTGATTTTGGTGCCATCCTGTTTTACCACCGCGTCCCGGTGAATATCAAACACCATTTGGATGGAAGGATATTGATGCAGATACTGTTCAATGACGCTCAGGGTTTTGGTGTAGGATTTGTTATAGGTGGGATAATCGTGGATGCCGCGATCATGGATGGTGCTCACCCCATGGCATTCCAGTTCTTTTTTGAGTTCCTCACCCACACGTACCATATTAAATGCCGTGTCCTCTGTGCGGCTGGGGTCGGTGGGGGAGTAGTAATTTTGCTCGGTGGGGGTATAAGATTCGGAGGCGTGGGTGTGGATGATCAGAACATGGGGTCCCTTTCCTGAAAGGTCAAAGGAGAGCGGACGGGAAAGCAGAGCCGGAACATCGGGCAGATAGGTGGTTTCATTTCGCAGGGTAAGATTGACAGACGGGGTGTTGCTTTCGGCAATAGGGAGTCTGTCCTCGGGCGGTGGAGGTGGTTCGGATTGCAGCGGTGGTACCGCATCGGCGGCATTTCCCCTGTCCACTGCGGAGGCATCACGGAGCAGAAATTGCCGGAACATGGGAATGGACTGTGCCGCAACGGTTTGGGGGATGTCCGGATCAAAGCCCCGTACAAATTCTGCGATATTTTTGAGGGTGGTTGTGTGTGTTTCCACATCGGCATCCGAAATGGTTTTGATGGGAGGGAGCGCCGAGGCAAGGCTTTTGTGTAATATGGCGGTGCTTATGGTGTTGCCAAGAGGTTTTGCCATGGTTGCCAATGTGACCACAGAAAGGAGCACCCCCAATACGCTCATCATGCGCACAAGGGTGCTTTTTTTTACAATATAGGTGTGAAATTGGTGTCTTTTTCCGAACAAGCAGTATCCCTCATTCCGGTTTTGTGTATCGGTATCAGTATATGCACATCCGGGGGCAATTAGACTAAAACGGGCGGCGGCTGGGGTCAAGGGGTGGGTCGCCCAGTACGGCATCATTGATTCCGTTGGCAATGATTTTGGATACTTCTTCGATGATGCCGTCCACCTCTTTGGGGGTTACAATCAGGTTGCCTACATAGGGGTTTAACACTTCTTTGATGAGCGGATAACGCTGCTCCATATCAAAGGTGTCGGCAAGCTTGTAGAGGGCGGATTCGGGGTCGGCATGGGCGCAGATGTTTTCCATGAGAAGCTCGATTGCGTCGTTGGCAACGGTTGCCGCATCCACTACGGTGGGTACCCCGATGGCAATCACCGGCACACCGAGATATTCCTGTGTCAGACCCTGTCGTTTGTTGCCTATCCCTGAGCCGGGGGTGATGCCGGTGTCGGCAATCTGTATGGTGGTGCTGATGCGGTCGGTACGGCGGGAGGCGAGTGCATCGATGGCAATGACAAGGTCGGGTTTGACCATATTTACCACGCCCTTGATGATTTCACCCGTTTCAATGCCGGTAATACCCAAAACGCCGGGGGAAAGTGCGCAGACGGGGTGGGGGACGCCATCCATCTTTTCGGGAATGAGTTCAAACAGATGTCGGGTTACAATCAGCTCGGAAACTACTTTTGGTCCGAGTGCATCGGGGGTTACATTCCAGTTTCCAAGCCCTACCACGAGAACCGATGCATTTTTTTGTAATTTGAGTATGTTTTTCAGTTCCCGCGCCAGCAATCTGCCGGTCAGGTCGAATGCCTGCTCGTCATTGTCGCGGATAGCGGGGGAATCGATGGTGATATAGTTGCCTCTGGGTTTGCCCACGGCACGTTCTCCCTGCTCATTTGTTATTTCTACCCGTGTTATGGTAACGCTTTCCTCTTTGGCGGTTTTCACCTCCACGCCCTGGATGCGGCGCATTTTTTCTTTGGTTTTGTTGTGAAGAACCGCCGCCTCGATGGCGAGGTCTGTGCGAACATTAAACATCATGCATCTCTCCCGAATGTTGGATTGTTATCATTAAAATGCCACGGGAAACGGATTTTATGCATTTGCAGTTGAGGTGAATGGCATCCTTATGCCGGACGGCACCCAATTTGTATATGAAAATGAAAAAAGCACCGCTGAACCGGCGGGGGCTGCAACGAACGGTGCAGTCACATCGCCAACAGACAGTGCTTCTTTCTGTAATATGGTATCATAAACTCCGTACGGTGTCAACATTGCCTCAAACATCTGAACAGAGGGTGAAAACGGGGTCAAACGACATACCGAATTTAAACGGGCTAAAGAAAGCAATAAACAAAAAACAGAGCGACGAAGCCTTTCTCGCTGACATTAACAATATCCGCGAGGCGTACGTCCAAGACGTAAGGCAAAGTCGCTCTGATGTTAAAAGCATACCACAAGCTCCGTATGGTGTCAATATTGCTACAAGCGGGTGGATGGGACATATTATGTTGTGGGAGCAGTTCCTGATACAAATCGCAAAAGGTTAGAGATAGTTTCTGTATATAAAAAAGCGGCTACGCTCGAAGCCAATGGTTCGCAAAGCGAACTTAGCAGATCGGGCGCAACCCTTAACAAAAAGTTTATCACAGAAACATAAAAGAGTCAATGGATATAAGCGAAAGAAATCAAAATGATACATTGTCTGGTGAAATCGACCTTGCGAAAGGCAACCGTACAAAAATATTCCGCAAAGGGTCTCGTGGTGCAAAGATGCGCGCTGCAACCGAACTGGATAACTTACTTGCAACTGCAAGGGACAAACGACACAAGCCAGATGATGGTCATCACCCGGAGGCGACCGGTGGATGGGATTATTATACTACAAATTTCGTAGTGGAATTCAAAGATGCAAATGGAGACCCAATCCAAAAAGAGTTTGTAGGAACAGTAAAGGTAATGAACACCGAGCAAGGCAGACGATTTCACGATATTACAGAAATAGAAGAGGTTACGAACAACACCCGCGGTGTCAGCGAAATAAATTCGTCGCCCGCCATTGCCGCAACCTCTCCTACTACATCTACCATACCACAAACTCCGTACGGTGTCAATATTGTCCAAAATAGAGGGGGGACAAGCGATATTATCGCATTTGAATATTGGTAGGTGTGGACGGAAACGGGAAAATCGCATACAGTATTGGAAGCGACATAAAAAAGAAACAAAAAAGGCATAAAAAAACGGGAGAGTCCGCAAGCAAACGGCTCTTGGTCTAAAAAGACACGGCCTAATGCGGGATTCGCTCCCAAAGATAGTATATTCGAAAGCGCTCAAAAAAGCAATGGTAATTATAACCAAAAACGGCAAGACGATTTTGAACAGAGTGGACAAGAGGATTACAACGAAGAGATGTTGCGAAAGTTCCAAGAGGCAGGAATAGACGTCGGAGATGCAGGTAAAAAATCGACCTTGAGAGCGGAGACCGTGCATCGGTGTTCCGCAAAGGCTCCCGTGGTGCGAAGGCGCAGGAGATGCTGGAGCGATATGAGGACAGCGGAAAATCCACTGCGGCGTTGCCGGACATGGGAAACCTTCTTATTCAAATACTTGGGGCAGAAACAAATTTGTTTCTGCTTATTTTTATTGCAGAAAGAATGGGAAGAACTATTTTGAAACCATGAAATATTGATATATGGAAAATCGAGTGGGATGCATTGGTGAAAACACTTGACAAACCATGTGATATTGTCTAAAATAGATATGATATGCGTATAATTAGAGGAAGTGAAAAACATGCTTACAAAAGGACCGAAAGGTACCAATGATATTTTGCCCGGCAATTCGGAAAAATGGCAGTATATCGAACAAGCCATCCGTGAAGTGTGTGCGCAGTTTGGCGTACAGGAAATCCGCACGCCGGTATTTGAACACACCGAGTTATTTGAACGCGGTGTGGGTGATACCACCGATGTGGTGCAAAAGGAGATGTATACCTTTAACGATAAGGGTGACAGAAGCATTACCCTGCGTCCGGAAGGAACGGCAGGTGCGGCACGCAGTTTTATCGAGCACGGCTTATTCAACAACCCTTTGCCGGTAAAAC
>SVJZ01000027.1 GCA_015068705.1 Oscillospiraceae bacterium | reverse complement strand
TTTTTGTATTCCTCGTAGTCAAATGCCTCCAGCTCATCAATGGCAAGCTTGTGGAACTCATAGAAATTCTTCCACCACTCATAGCCGGTGCCAAGCTCTGCATTCAGGTATGCGTCTGCAATGTCACATGCCATCGCAGGAGCAACATAAAATGCACCCATTGCCAGCACGTTTACACCGTTACCGGTGATGGCACGCAGTGCCGCAGGAACACTCTCTACCACGCCTGCATGTACATGGGGGCATTTGCTTGCTGCAATGTGGATACCCATACCGGTACCGCAGAAAAGAAGTGCACGCTCAAACTCACCCTCTGCAATCATGGAGCCTGCACGAAGACCCACACGATGGAACATCAGATCGGTATCATTGGGGTCGGAATCTGCCTTCACACCTACATCGGTGATGGTCCAACCCTTTTCCTGCAAATGTGCCACAACCGCATCTTTGAGCGGTGCGCCTGCAAAATCTGCACCAACCAATAACTGCTTGTCCTTTACCATTTTCATTGTTACAACACTCCTTTATATTTTTATCAAATTTGAAACAAGAAATGATGGTAGGGACAGTCGTCCACGACCATCCGTTTTATGACTTCATATCGAACCGTCCGGAGACCAGTCCCTGCATATTTCCCTTCATATTTTGAAATCCTTATGCCAAAAACATGGTTTCTACCAACGAATATGCAAACAGCCAGTTCATATCTTTGGTGGGATGATTGATGTGATTGGAGAGCAGGTCGGTGGTATTCACACCACCTTCATTCAGGGCTTTCCACTTGGCATAGCAATCGCAAACCGGGATGTTTTTGGATGCCGCAACCGCCTTAGCCGCCTCTAAGAATGTTTCCAGTTTACCTTCGTTCTGATTTTTGGAAACCGTTTCGGCAACCTCGCGCAGCAATTTGTTTTCCAGATGGCAGCTCACTTCGGTACACATCATATTGGGAGTGAGCAGGATAACCTCTATCCCCTTTTCCTGCAACCGGTCAAAAATCTCGCCCATTGCATTGGAATAGGTTTCCACATCACTGCTACCACAGTCATTTAACCCAAAACACACCACACACAAATCGGGGCAATACCGAAGCACATCCCGTTCCAACCGTTTTACACCATTGGTTGCACTACCACCGCTCAATCCTGCATTGATGATATTTACCACCGCCTCAGGGTAGAGCATGCTTAAAATCTTGCGTACCTTGGTGTGATAGGCATTTTCTGCGTCAAAATAGGTTTGAATCGCCGTGGGAGAAAGTGCATAGCAATCAAAGCACCCCTGGGTCACACTATCACCCAGAAACGCAATGGTAACCGCCGGATTTTCGTAAATATCCGCTTTTTTTGCCGCCAGTTTTTCAATGATTTTCATAGGTATCGCTCCTTTAAATGTGATGTTTTTATTGCAGTCCTACATATCTTGAACATAGCATATTTTCGCCAAGATGTCAATATTGGTTTCTATCCTTTTGTTGTCATTTCTTATCCTTTTTATCAACAGTTGTTGGGAGGTGATCCGCATTCTTTTTTGACACCACCTCGGTTACCATAGCAACGCCGTTTTTCACCCGAAAGCGGATGTCCATCCCAGCAAAATTCATGCTATATATCCGTTCAGGTTGGTCGTGGTATGCAGGGCGAGGATCCTCGGCAAGGCATGCTATTACTGCGGCGCGTTTTTCAGGTGGAATACATTCCAGAAGCGCATCCGAAATGTCCACCTCAATGCGGTAATCCTGCCTGCCCGCCGCAAATCCGCCCGTTGCCTCCGGACGGCAATCTGCATAGGGCAGATAGGGTTTGATGTCATAGATAGGGGTCATGTCCAACAAATCTGCTCCTGCCACCAACACCACATCCCCCTCTCGCTCGGTGTGTTCTATCCCTAAAAACCGCACGCAGGATAGCCCGACAGGATTGGGTCGAAAGGGAGAACGGCTGGCAAACACGCCCACACGTTTGTTTCCGCCCAGTCGCGGCGGACGCACGGTGGGTGACCATTCACTTCGCACCGATTTGGAAAACCCGAACAAAAGCCACAGGTGGGAAAACCCCTCCATCTCACGCAGTGCATCAGGGTTGCGGAATTGTGGTTCAAACACCACCCGTCCCACCAGTTCATCCACCAGACCGCTCTGGCGCGGAATACCAAATTTTTCGGTAAAATCGGTACGGATGTAGGCAATAGGGGTCAGTTGCAGGTTATCTGCCACAAGGCATTCTCCTTTCTGGGAAAAGTGCAAAAACAAGAGTTCAGACAAAGCCTAACTCTTGTTTTCATTTAAAATACGGGAAACACATGAGAAAACGTTGCATGCAAAACGTGCGCCACTTCGAAGGATTACTTCCCTCGGAGAGCGCGGGGGTCCGGGGGTATCGCACCCCCGGCGACTTTGGGTACTTTCGACGAACGAAAGTACCAGCTACCTGTTTCGCCCGCAGGGCGTAAAACCTCCTGTGGGGTTTGGGGCAAAGCCCCAAGCTTTTTATTTAATTTATATCATTTTTTCCATAATTTCCGTACTGCGCTGGATAAACGCCGTAAGCTCGTCACCGCTCAGATCCTTATGCCCCAACCGTGCAATATCGTACACCTGACGGCAAATCAGGTCACGGGTCTGCTCATCTGCAACGCCCGAAATCTTTTGCACCAGTGCGTTTTTCGCATTCACCACCAGTGTTTCCTCGGTTTTTGGCATGGTAAATCCGCCCTGGCCAAACATCCGGCTCATTTCTTCATATCTGCGCGCCTCTTCGGGCAGGGTGATAATGGCAGGCACCTTGTCACTGGCAAGGTCTTGCACTTCCACCTTCATCCCCTCGGGCACACACGCGCCAAACAACTCTGCAAGTGCCTTATCTGCGTCCCCTTCCTTTGCCTCACCGGTCACATAGGCATCTGCGCGTTTAAATTTCACCTCGTTGATCTTGTATTCCAAAAAGCTGATGAAATGATTGTCAATCATATTGTTTAGCAACACCGGCTCCTCACCCTCGGCTTTGAGCAGGGCGATATACTGCGCCTGTGCATCGGCATCCGACACATAGTACACCTCTTTTTTGTCCTGCTCCTGCATCTCTTTGAGGGTAACAAAACTGCCGTCCAGTTTCTTGAAAAGCAGAATATCCTTCACACGGTCATAAAATTTGTCGTCACGCATACAACCATACTTGATAAACGGGTTGATGTCATCCCAGTAGCCCTCAAATGCACTGCGGTCGGCTTTAAACAGAGAATTGAGCTTGTCCGATACCTTTTTGACAATGTGACCCGACACCTTCGCCACATAGCCGTCATTTTGCAGAAAGCTACGGGAAACGTTGAGCGGCAGGTCAGGACAATCAATCACGCCCTTCAATAGCATGAGGTATTCGGGAATGACCTCTTTGATGTTATCGGCAATAAACACCTGATTGTTGTAAAGCTTAATCTGTCCCTCGATGGTCTGGAACTCATGATTTAATTTTGGGAAATACAAAATCCCCTTGAGGTTAAATGGAAAATCCACATTCAGATGAATCCAGAATAGCGGCTCGTTGAAATCGAAAAATACCTTGCGGTAAAAATCCTTATACTCCTCGTCGGTGCAATCTTTTGGGTTTTTAAGCCACAAAGGATGGGTGTCATTTACCGGCATCTGCGCCGGCACTTCACCATTTTCGTCCGGCTCTACCGTTTCCTCGGCATCGGTTAAGTAAATTTCCACCGGCAGGAACCGGCAGTATTTGCCCAGCACGCTTGCCACAGTATGCTTTTCCAGATAATCAGTACTATCCTCTGCAATGTGCAGGGTAATGGTGGTACCACGCTCGGTGCGTGTGCCCGGAGTGATTTCATATTCTACCGCGCCATCGCTCGACCAGTGCACCGGCGTTGCATCCGGCAGGTAAGAAAGCGTTTCAATCTCCACCCGTTCCGCCGCCATAAACGCCGAATAAAATCCCAGACCAAAATGACCGATGATTCGATTCTGGTCATCTTTTTCCTCTTCATAGCGTTTCATAAATTCCTCTGCACCCGAAAAGGCAATCTGGTTGATGTATTTTTCCACTTCCTCCTCGGTCATGCCGATACCATTGTCCGACACGGTAAGTGTTTTGGCGGGTTTATTCACTGCCACATGGATGGCAAAAGTTTCTCCGTCCGAAAGAGTTGCCTCGCCCAACGCAGAGAGTTTTTTGAGTTTACTCACCGCATCCTGCGCATTGGACACCAGTTCACGGATGAAAATATCCTTGTCCGAATACAACCACTTTTTGATGATTGGCAACAAATTGTCGGTATGCACCGAAATTTTTCCCTTACCCATAATAAAAGTCATCTCCTTCGGTTACTTTTTTGTTTTTTGTTTTGATTTACATAGGCCTGCGGGGAAACTCCGTAGCGTTGCTTGAAGCTCCGCAGAAAATTGGAGAGGGAGGTAAAGCCACATTCAAAGCATGCCTCGGTGGTGGAAATATCGCAAGAATCCAGCAGATGTTTGGCGTAGCTTAGTTTCAAATCGATAAGATACTGGACATAGGTTTGCCCTGTATAAAGATGAAACAGTTGGCTGAAATAATTACTGCAATAGCCGGAAATCTCGGCAGTAGTAGCGAGAGACGGATTCTCGCGGAAGTGGCTATGGAGATAAAGCAGGGCTTTTTTCAGCTCGGTGGTGTTGGTCTGCTTTAAGGCAGAGGCGGTACCCTGATAACGGAGAAGGAGAATCAGAATGGATTCCATCATATTTTTGATGAAATCGTTCTTCATGGAAAAATCATTATCATATTCGTCCTTTAACAGGGAAGCGCAAAGACGAACCTTATGAAAAATATCCGCAGGGAGCTGAAAAACAAATTCGTCCTTTGATTGCAGCAAAAAGGTGGCCAAGGGGGTGGGGAGAATATCCTCGTGGAAGGGAATGTTATAAAGTTCCAAGGTTTTTTCCGGGTAAATCGCATGGAAATCCGTGGGCTTTAAGAGATAAACTGTGCCCTTTTCCAGAGGGCATTTCTTTCCGTTGTAAATCTGGTACCCTTGCCCGTCTAAAATAATGTCCAATTCAAAAAAAGTATGCCAATGCATCGGAAATTCGCTGGAAATGGTTTTCTTTTTAACAGAGAGCTTGTTGTTTTTTTCAAACATGTTCTCTTTGTCCAACCGGGTTACATGATTTGACATAGCATCACATCCTCTATGGGGATATAGTAGAGCATTTTTTTAAAAAAGTCAATAAAAATCTTAAAAATTGCAAATATTTGCAGAAATTATGAAAAGCAAAAGATGAGAAAAATGATAAAATATAAGGAAAGGACTCTTTGTTTTAGACCGATGAAACAGGAGCCAACTACTATGTTGCAAAAAGGAGAATAAGTATGGAGAATGTTGTTTTAGAAAGAAAAAAGATTCTGTCCCCTATGAAGGATATTCCCTGGGCTAGTGAGATGGTGTTGAACCCGGCCATTATTGAAGATCCCAAAACCGGACGGATTCATATGCTGATTCGTGTAACCGGGCCCTGTGCGGAGATGGGTATTCCCGGCAAGAAACTGCCGTTCCCTGCATTTTTGTCCTATGCATGGTCTGATGACGGTGGCGAGACCTATGAATTTGATTGGGAGCGCCCCGCTTTGGCACCTGCTTTGAAATATGATATGGATGAGTTGTGGGTAACCGATGATAGAGGGATTAAGGTTCCCAATTATGCCAATGGTTCTATTCAGGATCCCCGTTTGTTCTGGATGGAGGGAGAATGCTATTGTACCGTTGCTTGTCGTATGTTTGCATCCGGCGCATACTGGATTCACGATGATCCCATTCAGTGCTCTCCCGATTGGATCAACACCGACGAAAATCCCTTTGGCAATGCAGGTAATGCAACCGTAACGGTTTTATATCGTATGGACTTGGATGCTTTGGCGGAAAAGGACTATGATAAGGCCTTTACTTTTGTTTCAAACCTAACCGACCCTGCGGTTTATGATGACAGAGATGTATTCCTCTTTGAAAAAAAGATGAAAATAGATGGCAAGATGCAATATGTTATGTTGCACCGTCCCTATCGTCCGGGCATTTATTCCGGAAACCACACCGACCGTCCGACCATTTACATTGCGGCGGCAGAAGACTTATATTCCTTTGCGGATAAAAATGCAAAGCGTAAGGTTTTCTATGCACCTACCGAGCCTTGGCAGGAGGAAAAGGTTGGCGCCAGCACACCGCCTCTTGATTTGGGTAACGGCGAGTGGCTTTTGAACTACCACGGCAAGAAGGATGCCGTTGAGGGGTACGCCCAGTCCTTTATGATTTTAAAGGAGCAGGACAACGATTTCCCCAAAATCACACATCTTTGCAAAGAGAAGTGGCTTGTTAACGAAGAACCCTTTGAAGAGCCGCATCGCTTCGGGATTCCCTGTATCTTCTTTACCGGCTTGATTCCCCATAAAGAGGACGAACTGTTGGTGGCATATGGTGCGGCAGACGAGCACGTTGCTGTAATGCGATTGGATTATAAAAAGCTGATGGAAGAGCTCAGAAAGTGCGAGCTTTAAAACAAAAACAGGATACCTTTGGGGTGTTACTCACAGGGAAGAATTGGTTTTGAACTGTAATTTTCCGTTGATACTTCACAAAAAAATCCCGCAATCCGTCAGGATTGCGGGATTTTTTCTTTTGTCTCATTCAAAATATTTGGTAATCCCCGTATAGATGCCCCATGCCACCTTTTCCTGATAGGCAGGGTCGGCAAGCAGGCGTTCCTCGTCCGGATTGGACAAAAAGCCGCACTCCACAATCACCGCAGGAATTTTACTTTCCTTTAAAATATAAATGGACGGGTCGGCAGGTTTTGCCACACGGGTATTGGACGGGTCTACCAGTGCAATCAGTTCTGCCTGCAAGGTTTCACCCAATCGTTTCCCTTCCTCTCCGCCTGCATAAAACACTTGTGCACCGCGATACTTGGATTGTTCAAATTTATTCAAATGAATGCTGATAAACGCATCCACCCCCTGCCCATCCCGCAGTGCGCGGCGGTTTTTCAAGTCGGATCGCTTGATATCACGAATTTTGGCAACCATATCGTCAGCAATGGCGTTGCCATCGCTGCGGGTCATCACCACCTGCGCGCCACTCTTTTGAAGTAGTTCCTGCAATCGCTTGGCAATGGCGAGGTTGATGTCTGCCTCCACCGTTCCTGCGCCCCCCACTGCACCACCATCTGGTGCGCCGTGTCCGGCATCCACCACAATCACCTTGTTTGCCGCAGGAACGGCAGATACCGGTGCAAGGTCTGCATTGCGCACCATACCTGCCGTCATCACAGTTAGCACCAGTGCCAGTGCGGTTAGTGCCAGATTGTTTTTTCTGACCAATACAATCATACCATCGCCCCCTCACCCTATCCTATTCGGAGGGGAAGAAAAGTATGCCCTATCCTTTGGCAGATTGGTCCTTCTTCTTTTTATACAGCACGCGGGGCATGAGCCATTCGCTAACCGAAAACTGCTTGATCCCTGCAACATACGCCGCAGTGCACAGCAACGGAACAATGCAGGTAACAATCACACAATTCCAGATGTAGGTGAGGTTGTCATCACCCAAAAAGCCCAAAAATGCAGAATGATAGATGCGATACGCCATGTTTACATAGGCATAAAACTCCGTATCAGTGCCTCCCTGCCATGCATAGATGTATACCACAAGTGCCGCAATGGTGGGTATGGAGCCGATAAGCCCGATCCAAAGCCCTTTCCGGCGGTTGCACGAAAGCGCCTGCTCTCCTGCCGGAATATGCTTGTTTTGGGAAATGGCGTATCGTTCATCCTTTCTCCCTGCTTTCCACGCCACCGAATATGCCGCCGACAACGCCAAAAAACCGGTAATCAATGCATAAACCTTTCTGCCGATATTTCCGTCAAGCAGAAAACCAAACGTGGGCATAAACACCAGTGCTATCATCATAAATGCAAGGTGCATACCAAACACCTTGCTCCCTTCCTTAAATATATTGGTCATCTTTTCTCCTCCCGTCTATCAATTTCTATTATTATACCGAACAGTTTTATAAAAATCAAGGGATAAAATGTGAACGAGCACAGATTGTCTACATTATTTTGTAAAACCGCTTGACAAATTTATAATCGGGTTATATAATATTATTGTACATTAGTTTGGTCACTGAACAAATTGAATTGGAGTGATTGGCATGGAACCCATGAAACACAGTCAGCAAGACATCAAAGAAACCCATTTGAAGCTTATGCTTTCGCTCATCCATCAGGTAGATGGTATCTCCCGCGCCGATATCAAAAAACTCACAAATTTAAGTGCCACCACCGTTTCTGCACTGGTGGAAGAACTGATGGACGAAGGGCTGGTGGTAGAAACCGGCATGAAAACCTCCACCACCAGTGGCAGAAAGGCAATCAGCCTTTCCATCAACAAAAATGGCGGTCATTTAGGTGCAGTCGGCATCTCGGGTCACCATTTTTGCTTACGGATATTCGACTTGCACCTGGAGGAAATCTATTCTGTAAAGGTGCGCTATGACACCACCCTTCCACTCTCGTACACCCTATGCGCCTTTTTGAAAGAGCACCTGTGTGTACAGGACTACGGCAGATTGCTCGGACTTGCGGTTGGCATTCCTGCCATCGTAAACCGGGACAATCAGATTGTATCCTCCACCATTGTCAATGTTACGGCAGATGATGATGTATACGGTAGTCTTTGCACCGCATTCCCCAATGCAAAAGTGCTTTTATGCAACAACTCCTGGCTCATGGCATATGCCGAAAAAGAATTTGGCGAGTTGGAATGCAAGAGCCTGATTTCGATTGACATCAGCGACGGCGTGGGTGCAGCAGCAATTGTGGATGGCGTTCCGTTTAACGGCAGTGCCGGTATGGCGTGTGAGTTTGGTCACATCAGCGTGGACATGAATGGCAAACCCTGCCGTTGCGGCAGTCGAGGTTGTCTGGAAACTATGATTAGTGTCCCCGCTATTTTAGAGGGTGCCGGTAGCATTGCCCAAAAAGAAATCACCCTCGAAATGCTCTCCCCGTGCGCAGTGCAAACACCCGAACTGGAACAATATATGGACGATATCTGCACCGCACTGGCGTTTGGTATCAACAACCTGCTCAATATATTTGACCCCGACGCAGTGGTGCTTTGCGGCGACATTCTTGCGCTGGGCGAGGACTTCATCCGTCTGGTACGCAAAAAACTGTCCGATATTTCCCTTGCAGGCAGAACTGTTTCCCTTACCGCCTCCACCCTTGGTAGCAACGCCGAGTTCAAGGGCGGCGCAAAATTTGTTTTCGATAGTCTGTTAAGATAAAATTTATATTATATAAGAAAGGATGTTGTATCATGGCAGAAAAAGAAGTTGTAATGAACGGCGCCGGCATTGAGGAAATTGGATTTCCCATGTGGCCACAGTTCGCACCCGAAACCCTGGAGGATGTGCTTGAGCCCATCAAAAACGGTAAAGTAAACTACTGGACCGGCCCCAAGGGTATGGAATTTGAGGAGAAATGGGCAAAATGGATGGGCGCTAAGATGGCGATTTCCTGCACCAATGGTACTGCTGCTCTGCACATTGCACTGGCAAGTCTGGGCATCGGCCCTGGCGATGAGGTTATCGTTCCCTCCTACTCCTTTATCGCTTCCTCTTTCTCGGTTCTGCAGGCTGGTGCCATTCCGGTATTCGGCGATGTAACCGACGACCACACCCTCGACCCGGCTTGCATTGAGGCTCTCATCACCGAGCGCACCAAAGCAATCATCGTGGTTCACCTGTATGGCGTGGTTGCAGACATGGGTCCCATTCTGGAGATTGCAAAGAAACATAACCTCAAGGTTGTAGAGGACTGCGCACAGTGCTTTGGCGGCGAATACAACGGCATCAAAGCAGGTCTGATTGGCGATGTGGGATGTTTCTCCTTCTGCCAGAGCAAGCACTTCACCACCGGTGGCGAGGGCGGCATGGTGGTTACCAATGACGAAGAAGTGGGTTGGGAATGCCGTTCCTTCCGTGACCATGGCTACGATGTAAAAACCCGTATGAACATGCTGGCACTGGAGGAAAAGCTCCCCTACATCCACAGAAGAGTAGGTTTCAACTATCGTATGACCGAGATTCAGTCCATCTTCGGTATCAACGAGCTCAAACGTCTGGACAACTGGAATCTGGCTCGTCGTTTCAAATATGCTAAAATGTATGATGAAGCTTTCGCAGGCGTAAAAGGCATCAAAAAGCTGCCGGTAAACACTGCGGAGAGAAAGAATGCATACTGGTGGTATCCCATCCTGGTAGATACCTCCGTTCTCGATTGCGACGCTCCGGCTATCGTAAAAGAGCTTGGCGCATCCGGTATCCCCTGCTACGGTATCCAGTGGCCCGAGGCATATGAGGAAAAAGCATACACCGAGCATGGTGGCTTCGGCAGTGCAAAATTCCCCTTCGAGTCCAGCGAATATACCAATCCCGACTCGGTTCGTTACGAGGATGTATTCTGCAAAAATGCAAATGCACTCCGCGCACAGACCGTATGTCTGTTCCTGCATCCCTCTTGGGAGGAAGTGCACATCAACAAGTGCATCGACGGCTTCAAAAAGGTACTGGCAGCACACATCAAATAATTTTGTTTTCCATTTGCGCACCAACTGGTGTGCACCAATTCAAATCAAGAAAGAGGGGGACTCCACCCCCTCTTTCTTTTTATAAAAAATAGTCAAAAATGTAGGGGCGGATGCCCACATCCGCTCGAAGTTTCTGTGAACCACCGAGGACCGCCCCTACCATCAAGCATCTATTAATTTTTCTTTATTATGTGCACAAAAAAAGAGGGGCATCTGCCCCTCTTATCTTTTCTTAAAACTGCAATTTTTCCTGGAAATATTCCACCAAACCATCAATCGGCAGGGTTACCTGCTCCATGGTGTCACGGTCACGCACCGTAACAGTACCGGCCTCTTCTGAATCGAAATCATAGGTTACACACCACGGTGTGCCGATTTCGTCCTGACGGCGATAACGCTTACCAATACTGCCAGCCTCGTCAAATTCGCATACAAAATGCTTGGAAAGGGTGTTGTATACCTCAACTGCCTTATCCGACAGCTTTTTGGAAAGGGGCAACACGGCAACCTTTACCGGAGCCAGTGCCGGATGGAAGTGCATTACCACACGGGTATCGCCCTCGCCCACCGTTTCTTCGTCATATGCCTCCACCAGGAATGCCAAAGCCACACGGTCTGCACCCAGCGACGGCTCGATGCAATAGGGCACATAGCGTTCGTTGGTAACGGGGTCAAGGTAATCCAGCGTTTCGCCCGAATGCTCACTGTGACGTTTCAGGTCAAAATCAGTACGGTCTGCAATGCCCCACAGCTCACCCCAGCCAAACGGGAACAGATACTCAATGTCGGTGGTCGCATTACTGTAGTGGGATAGCTCCTCTTTGGCATGGTCGCGCATTTTAATATTTTCCTCGCGGATGCCCAGATCCAGCAGCCACTGTTTGCAATAATCCTTCCAATAGGTAAACCATTCCAGATCCTCACCCGGTTTGCAGAAGAACTCCAGCTCCATCTGCTCAAACTCACGGATACGGAAGATAAAGTTGCCCGGGGTAATCTCGTTTCGGAAGGATTTACCAATCTGTCCGATGCCAAACGGCACCTTTTTACGGGTAGTACGCTGCACATTCTTGAAGTTTACAAAAATACCCTGCGCAGTTTCGGGGCGCAGATAAATCTCGGATTTGGAATCCTCGGTAACGCCCTGGAAGGTTTTAAACATCAGGTTAAACTTACGAATATCGGTAAAATTCTGCTTGCCGCATTTGGGGCAGGAAATACCCTTTTCGCTGATAAATTCCAGCATTTTCTCATTGGACCAGCCGTCGGCGTTGCCGCCCTCACCGGTTTCCTGTAAATAATCTTCAATCAGTTTGTCGGCACGATAACGGCTTTTGCACTCCTTGCAGTCCATCAACGGGTCGGAAAAACCGCCCACATGACCGGATGCCACCCAGGTTTCGGGGTTCATCAGAATTGCCGCATCCAGACCTACATTATAGGGCGACTCCTGAATGAATTTTTTCCACCATGCACGCTTTACGTTGTTTTTAAATTCCACACCAAGCGGACCATAGTCCCACGAGTTGGACAATCCGCCATAAATCTCCGAGCCCGGATATACAATACCGCGTCCTTTGCACAACGCGACGATTTTCTCCATGGTTTTTTCTGCGTTATTCATGTACAATCCCTCCGAAAAATTTCTATACTTCCATTGTAATGAAGTGGCACGCTTTTGTCAAGGAATATTTTGCTTAAAACCCACATATTTTGTAGCAGAAAGGCGGTGGGAAGGTGCATCGAAAAAATGTGTTGCGGTTGGTATGTTGTTTTGTGGGCGCAGTAATCGGCGCAGGGTTTGCATCGGGGCAGGAGTTGCTCACTTTTTTTGTGCGTTACGGAACCCGGAGTTTCCTTCCGCTGGTTCTGGCAGGCGCTTTATTTGGCATATACGGCGTGGTAATGCTCCGAAATATTCATCTCCGAAATGCCCAGTCCCTCACCGGTTATTTTTCCGGCACGGCAGGCAGGGGCATTTGTGCCATCATGGAAACGGTGGTATACGCATTTATGTTTGCCTCCTTTTGCGTAATGGTATCGGGAACCGGCGCACTGTTGCAGCAGGCATTCAACCTTCCCCTGTGGGTTGGAGCAACCGGCATGGCAGCGCTTTGCTTTGTGCTCTTTTGCTGTGGTGCCCAAGGGGTGGTGCATGCCAACACCGTCCTCACCCCTCTGCTCATCCTCGGCATGCTTGCGGTAGCCATTCCCGTTCTCCTTGGCAGCCAGCCTGCATTTTTGCCGTTTGAAAACCAACCCGTTGCAGCATTTTCCTCCGCCCTGCTCTATGTCAGCTACAATACCCTCACCCTCATCGCAGTCTTTCTCCCCCTCCGCCATTTGATTGATTCCGGCCGCACCGCCATCGCATCGGGCATCATTTCCGGGGCAATCCTGTCGGGGCTTTTGGTAATTCTGTGGTTGTTGCTCCAACAAAACTTCGAGTTGGTTTCCTCTCTGGAAATCCCCATGCTGGCAATTGCACAGCAGACCGGAAGAGCGGCTCGTCCCATCTATAGCGTAGTACTCCTGCTCGCCATGATTACCACTGCAGTTTCCTCCGGATTTGGTTTTTTGTGCCGGATAAATCATGCACTCCCACGCCCTGCCCTGGCGGCAATCCTGTGCGGTGTGTCAATCCCTCTGGCGTTTGTTGGATTTTCCCGTTTGGTGGAATATCTCTATACCTTTTTCGGCTACGCAGGGCTTTTTCTCTTTTTTTACACCTTGTTGGATGGTTTGCCTCGCAAAAACCATCCGTTTGGATGATAAATCACCCTAACGGATGTTGATATAATAGAGGGATTATATTACAATAATATAGTTGCAACAACAAGCGCAGCGGACAACTGCGCAGATAATCATACAATCTCATATCCTATCGAGGTGTAGCGCAGTTGGGGACGGCTCCGAGCGCCGCCGGGGGCGGATAAAGCGAGGAGTAAGGAGTGGCAGCAACCCGGCGATTGGCAAGCGAGTTCTCGAGCTCAGACAGAGCCTCGGTTGCAACAGGAAGCGCAGCGGACAACTGCGCAGATAATCATACAATTTCATATCCTATCGAGGTGTAGCGCAGTTGGGGACGGCTCCGAGCGCCGCCGGCGGCGGATAAAGCGAGGAGCAAGGAGTGGCAGCAACCCGGCGATTGGCAAGCGAGTTCTCGAGCGCAGACAGAGCCTCGGTTGCAACAGGAAGCGCAGCGGACAACTGCGCAGACAATCATACAATTTCATATCCTATCGAGGTGTAGCGCAGTTGGTAGCGCACGTGCTTTGGGAGCATGGGGCCGCAGGTTCAAGTCCTGTCACCTCGACCACGTCGAAGCAAAGTTCGCTTTGCTTCGACTTTTTTATGCAAAAAAGTCATCCGCCCGCTTCCTTGCTTCTCCTCTTTCACAAAAAGTCACGCTCGGCTCACCTGTTCGGTTGTAAACGCCCTCTC
>SVJZ01000001.1 GCA_015068705.1 Oscillospiraceae bacterium | reverse complement strand
GCATTACCCTGCGTCCCGAAGGAACGGCAGGTGCGGCACGCAGTTTTATCGAGCACGGCTTATTCAACAACCCTTTGCCGGTAAAACTGTATTATCTGCTCAGCTGTTACCGGTACGAAAAACCGCAGGCAGGACGATATCGTGAATTCCGTCAGTTTGGTGTGGAGTATTTTGGTTCTCCCGAGCCTACGGCGGATGCCGAGGTAATGGCACTACCGCTGCTGCTGTATGAGCGGCTGGGCTTGAAAGGGCTTACCCTAAACATCAACTCGATTGGTTGCCCCGAATGCCGTAAGGCGTACAACGATAAACTGCGTGAGTATCTCAAGGAGCACTATGACGAGCTTTGTGATACTTGCAAAAACCGGTACGAGAAAAACCCCATGCGTATCATCGATTGCAAATCGCCCGTGTGCAAGGAAATCGTGAAGAATGCCCCCTTCTTGGTGGACCACATCTGTGACGATTGCCGTGAACATTTTGAGGGTGTGAAGGCGGCACTGACCGCCATGGGAATTTCCTATGAGATTGACCCGTATATTGTGCGTGGTCTGGATTACTACACCCGTACGGTGTTTGAGATTATTGCAAAGAACAAAAACTCCAACAACACCATCTGCGGCGGTGGTCGGTATGATGGTCTGGTGGAAGAGCTGGGCGGTGGCAATGTTCCGGCGTGCGGATATGCACTGGGTATGGAACGGCTATTGCTCACACTGGAAGAACAGGGCATTACCCTGCCGGTAGAAAAGGACACCGAGATTTTTGTGGGTGCGATGGGGCAGGAGGCAGTGCTTGCGGCACAAGGGCTTACCTATGCGCTTCGCAAGCTGGGTGTGCGTGCTGAGTGTGACCACATGGCAAAGAGTGTGAAGGCACAAATGAAATATGCAAACAAGTTGGGTGCGGCTTACAGCCTGGTATTGGGCGGAGATGAGCTGGCATCGGGCGAGGTTCAGGTGAAAAATATGCAGGACGGCATGGCACAGGCGTGTAAGATTGACGCAGATGCCATTTGCCGTATCATCAGACAGGAGGATAAATGCAATGGCTGAAATCGGATTTGAAACCATGGCGGGCTGGAAACGCAGCCATAAATGCGGAATGCTGACCAAAGAAAACATCGGTGAAACGGTTACCCTGACCGGTTTTACCAATTCGGTACGAAATCTCGGCGGACTGATTTTTATCAATCTGCGTGACATCTCGGGCATCATTCAGCTTACTTTTGACAATGACGATGTTGCCCTGTGCGAAAAGGCGGCAAAGGTACGCGGCGAGTATGTACTGGCGGTGCAGGGTGAGGTAAAGGCGCGCGGTGAGGGTGCGGTAAACCCCAACATGCCCACCGGTGAAATTGAGATAATGGTGCGTGAACTGCGCATTTTGAGTGTTGCACAGACACCACCTTTCTATATTGAAGAAAACAGTGATGTAAAAGAGGAACTGCGTTTAAAATACCGTTACTTGGATTTGCGCCGTCCCGATATGCAGCGCAATATCATGCTGCGTCATCGTGTGGTGAAAATTGCACGCGACTTTTTTGATGCAAACGGATTTTTGGAGATTGAAACGCCCATGCTTATCAAGAGCACACCCGAGGGGGCGCGCGACTATGTGGTGCCCAGCCGTGTGCATCCGGGCAGCTTTTATGCATTGCCCCAATCGCCCCAGCTTTACAAGCAGATTTTGATGATTTCGGGCATGGACCGTTATTTCCAGATTGCAAAATGCTTCCGTGACGAGGATTTGCGTGCCGACCGTCAGCCCGAGTTTACCCAGATTGACATGGAGCTTTCGTTTGTGGATATGGATGATATTCTCTCCATCAACGAGGCGTTTTTGAAACGGGTTTGGAAAGAGGTAAAAGGCATTGACCTGGAGACCCCCTTCCTGCGGATGCCCTATGCCGAGGCAATGGACCGCTTTGGCTCGGACAAGCCGGATATGCGGTTTGGATTGGAGCTGACCGATCTTTCGGATCTGGTGGCAGAGTGCGGTTTTCAGGTGTTTACCGGTGCAATTGCCGGTGGCGGCAGTGTCCGTGCCATCAATGCCAAGGGCTTGGGTGATAAGATTTCCCGCAAAAACCTGGATGCACTGACCGAATTTGTGAAAACCTACCGTGCAAAAGGTCTTGCATGGATGAAGATTAACGCCGACGGCATTCAGTCGCCGGTTGCAAAATTCCTCGACGAGGCAACCCTCAATGCAGTGGTGGAGCGGATGAACGGCGAGGTGGGCGACGTGATTTTAATTGTTGCCGACAAAAACAAGGTGGTTTATGATGCATTGGGTGCACTGCGTTGCGAGATTGCAAAGCAGCATGGACTCATTGATGAAAATGACTACAAATTCCTGTGGGTAACCGATTTCCCCCTGCTCGAGTATGACGAGGAGGAGAACCGGTTTGTGGCGATGCACCATCCGTTTACCTCGCCCAAAACAGAGGATTTGCCCTATCTGGATACCGATCCCGGCAGAGTGCGCGCCAATGCGTATGATATCATCTTAAATGGTGTGGAGCTTGGTGGCGGCAGTATGCGTATCTACAATACCGATTTGCAGGAAAAAATGCTGGGCGTACTGGGCTTTACCAAAGAGCGTGCCTGGGAACAGTTTGGATTCCTTTTGGAGGCATTCAAATACGGCACACCTCCGCACGGCGGACTGGCGTATGGTCTGGACCGTCTGGTGATGCTCATTGCAGGATTGGACAATATCCGTGAAATTATCGCATTCCCCAAGGTGCAAAACGCCTCCGAGCTGATGAGCAGTGCGCCTTCGGGTATCGACCCCCGTCAGATGGCAGAGCTGCACATTGCACACGTTGCCGAGAAAAAGAAAGAAGAATAAAAAAACAATCCCTACGGAGTTTCGGCTTTGCTGAAACTCCCGGGAGTTGGGGTTTTGACCCGACTCTTCCCCCTTTCTGATATCGGAGGGGGAGGATTTTTGTTTTTATGCAGTACATAAAATTATTCACAAAATGTTAACATCTTGCGCCTGCAAATATGATATGATGAAAAAACCAGCAAATCAGGAGGTAAGACTTATGATAGAAATCAAAAATCTGACCAAGTCCTACGGTTCCAAAAAAGCGGTGGATAATATCTCCTTTGAGGTAGAACGTGGTGAAATCCTCGGCTTTTTGGGTCCCAACGGCGCGGGAAAAACAACAACCATGAATATCATCACCGGATATCTTTCGTCCACCGACGGAACGGTTACGGTGGATGGCTTTGACGTGGTGGAGCATCCTGCCGAGTGCAAACGGCGCATTGGCTATCTGCCCGAACAGCCGCCGCTGTATATGGATATGACGGTGGAGGAGTATTTGAATTTTGTATACGATATCAAAGGGGTAAAAGAGCCGCGCAAAAAGCACATTGACGACATTCTCGGTATGGTGCGCATTACCGAGGTGAGAGGACGGCTTATCAAAAACCTTTCCAAGGGCTACAAGCAGCGTGTGGGCATTGCGCAGGCGCTCATCGGCAACCCAGAGATTTTGATTTTAGACGAGCCGACGGTTGGTCTTGACCCCAAGCAAATCATCGAAATCCGCAATGTAATCAAGGAACTGGGCAGAGCACGCACGGTTATTTTAAGTTCGCACATCCTGCCCGAGGTAAGCGCCATCTGTGAACGGGTAATCATCATCAACAAGGGTAAGATTATGGCGATCGACACCCCGGAAAATCTTTCCCGTGCACTGTCGGGCGACAATAAATTTATGATTCGTGTTGAGGGCAAGCACTATGACATTGAGCAGACGTTAAAGAGCATCGATGGCATTGAATCTATGCAAGAGCTTGCGCAGAAGGAAGAGGGCGCATACGACTTTATGATTGAATCGGCACCCGATACCGATATCCGCAAAGAGGTTACCAAGGCACTTGCCATGGCGGATTTGTCGGTGCTGATGATCAAATCCATGGATTTGTCGCTGGAGGATGTGTTTATCCAGCTGACTGAGGATAACGCCGCTCCTGCCCAGCAGGAGGAACTGCCGGCAGAGGAGATTGCAGCAGAGGAAGAGGCAGTCGAAGAAACAGAAGAAACCGAAATGGTTGAACAAATGGAAGAAGCAGAGGAGGGTGCAGACAATGAAAGCAATTTATAAGAAAGAAATGCGCTCGTATTTCTGCTCACCGATGGGGTATGTATTCATCGCCGCCATCCTTGCATTGTCCGGCTTTTTCTTTACGGGGGTAAACCTTGCAAACGGTGTGGGGGATATGAGTTATGTGTTTGGCAATCTCATTACCGTACTGATGATTGTAATCCCTGTACTTACCATGCGCCTGATGGCAGAGGAAAAGAGTGCAAAAACCGACCAGTTGCTGCTGACCTGTCCCATCAGTACCACCGCTATTGTGATGGGCAAGCTGCTTGCGGCGGTGAGTGTGTTTATGATTGCCCTGCTCGGGACACTGGTGTATCCGCTCATGCTGCTAAAATACATCCAACCGGCATGGGGACAGATTTTTGGTAATTATATCGGATTTTTCCTGATGGGTTCGGCGTTTGTGGCAATCGGACTATTTATCTCGTCGTTGACCGAAAACCAGATTGTTGCCGCAGTGGTAACCTTTGCAGTACTGCTTCTGCTCAATATCATTAACTGGTTGAGTTCCCTTTTGACCAATCAGATTTTGCTCGCGGTGGTGGACTGGCTTTCCATTACCACACGGTTTGATGATTTCTCCCGTGGGATGATCAATTTGGAGTCGGTGATTTACTATTTAAGTTATGTAGCAATTTTTGTATTCCTTACGGTGCGCCAGATTGAAAAGCGCCGTTGGAGCAATTAAAGAGAGGAGGGGCGATAACATGAAAGAAAAAAAGGCAAAAAAACCCTTTAACCGGGCAAAATTCAATTATCGGCTCACCTCGGGTGTAGTATGTGTGCTGGTGATTGCAGTGGTAATCATTGTAAACATTCTCTTTGGTGCGTTGGGCGAAAAGGTGAACACCAAAATTGACCTTACCCATGACCGCATTTTGGATTTTTCCGACCAGACCATCCAGACACTCAAAAATCTGGATCAGGAAGTGCGGGTATATAACCTCATTCCAGAAGATACGGGTGTTGGCGTGGTTGAGTCTGTGGAAAATGTGCTGGACCGTTACAAGCAGTTGTCTTCCAAAATCAAATATGAGCGGATCGACGTTGCCAAAAATCCTGTGTTTATGCAGAAATATCAGACCAGTGATTCCCAGTTCAGCAACTATTGCTTTATCTTTGAAACGGACAAGAAGTTCAAGGTGGTAGACCTTAACGATACGGTGGTATTTAACAACCAGACCGGTGATGTGAACTACATTTCCGCAGAACAGAAATTTACCAATGCCATCGCATTTGTTACCAGCGACACCGAAACCAAGGTGGCAGTGGTGGAGGGACACGGCGAAACATCGATTTCTACCTTTGAGGGCATCCTTACCGATGCAAACTATACCGTGCAGTCCATCAACCTGACCAGTCAGGATATTCCCGACGATGTATCGGTGCTGGTTATCTCTGCACCGCAAAACGATTACTCGGGCGAGGAAATTGATAAGATTGACCGCTTCTTTGATCGTGGCGGCGATGCACAGATTTTTTGGGGCATATTGCAGCCGGCTCTTCCGAATTTGGAAGGATATCTTGCCGAGTGGGGCGTAAAGATGCATGGCGGATTTGCACTGGATACGAGTACAAACCGGTATGTTCCGGGTGTGGTGCAATACTTACTGCCCGAGGTGGTAAATACCGACATCACCTCGCAGATTGCCGAAAATGGTTTGATGGTTGTGCTCAAGGGCGCACGCGGTTTTGACCTGACCGAGGTGCCCGGTGTGGAGGCGCAGGTGCTATTAAAGGGCAGCGAAAATTCCTTCGTTCGCGTGGGGGATTCCCAGACATTTGCATACGAAGAAGGGGACGTACGGGGTCCGGTTAATTTGGCAGTGCATTTAAGCCATCTGATGGAAAATGATACCACCAATATCATGGTGGTGGGTACCAGCGGTCTGGTGGATGCGGATGCCATTTCGGGCGGCGTATTTGCCAATCTGGATTTCTATCTCAACACCCTTTCTGCTATGACCAACAAATCGGACGATGTTTACATCCGTCCCAAGGATGTGAGCACCCAACGTTTTGCAACCACTCCGCTGATGGTAATTATCTTTGGCGGCATCACAGTGGTTATCATCCCGTTGATCATCATTGTGCTGGGCATCGTAATCTGGATGCGGAGGCGACATTTATGATTCATAAAAAAACCATACTCATTCTCGTTGCGGTGATTGTGTTGCTCATCGGTGCGGTGTTTGGCATCGGTTTGTTGCAGGGTGATGAGGATGAGCCGAGCGGTATCTCTGCTACTACCGTGGAGATTTTTAAAACCGCAAAGGAAACCATAACCGAGATAGAACTGAACCTGCCCGAGGAAACCTTTACCTTTGCGCGCAAGGCAGAGGGGGAGGACAAGTGGTATGTTAAGGAAAAACCCGACGTACGCCTGAAAAACACCTCGGTAAGCTCTTTGGTTTCGGAATTTTCCGCAATTATGGGCGCTGAGCTGATTGCAGAAACGGATGAGGACCTTGCACAATATGGATTGGAGCCTGCCGTTGCAACCTTTACCGTTCGGTTTGCCGACGGAAAGAGCGAAATTCTTGCACTGGGCAATCAGGTGCCGGTGAAAAACAGTTATTATTTCTGCAGATTGGGAGAGGGCAAGGTATACACCATCTATCAGTCCAAAGCAAACACCCTGCTTCGTTCCCTTACCAATTACCGGGATTCCTCCTTGCTTGATGTGGATACCGAGCAGCTCAATTATGTGAAAATCCAATCTCCCCGTCGGACCATTGAATTAAAACTGGTTACAACCGGAGAGGGAGAGGCGCAGTCCCAGGAATGGCGGATGCTTCAGCCCCGTTCCAAGAAGACGGATATCCAGCGTGTGACCGAGCAACTGCTCACCAAGATTCCGGCAATCGGTATCAAGGAGTATATTGACGATACGCCTGCCGATTATGGAAAATACGGATTGGGCGCAAGTGCTACTGTGGTTTCGCTTGCCGATGCAGAGGGTACAGAGCAGACCTTGTATTTTGGCGGTGAGGATGAAAAGGGCAATGTGTATTTCCGTATGGGCGGTCGCAAAGAGGTTTGTATTACCGCTGCCGGAAGTGTGGATTGGCTGGAGGTGGATGCATTCCTGCTCACCGACAAATTTATCAATCTGGAAAACATCGCAAATGCCGCATCCATTACCGTGGAAAAGGGTGACCAGAAACATACCCTTTCGATTGTGCGCGAGGGCGAAACCGAGGTTTACAAGCTAAACGATGTGGAAACCATCGAAAGCACCTTCAAGTCAGAGCTGTATCAGCCGGTGATCGGCTTGTTGGCAGATGGATTCTGCGACGATGCGGTGCATGGTGCGCCGGTGTTTGTCATTACCTATCATCTGGTGGATGGCACCACAAAACGCTATGAATATGTGCCGTATGACGAACGCAACTATGCTGTATTTTCGGGTGGAAGATGCGAATACCGCATCCTGAAAAAAGAACTGGACAATATGTATGCTTCCATCGAGAATGTGGCAAAGGGTGCAAAACAATAACAAATGACGGAGTGGCATTTTCGCCGCTCCGTTTTTTCGTATAACGAAAATCACCAGCTTAGATGGTGGTTCCAAAGAGGATTTTGCCGTTGAGCAGATAACGTCTTCTCCTGGAGTAAACAATGATTAAATGGTATTTTATAGGGGACGGCTTCTCAGACTTTCTGTATTTCGGGCTGTCGAGGATGACAGCCCCTACATTTTTAGATTAAATCAGTATTTACTAGAGGGAAAGCCGGTAGTCCTGATTGTTGCCCGAAAACTGATGATTTGAAATGAGTGCCCGACCTGAATAGAACGAGGAGAAGAGTGATGATATTAGTCTAATTACAAAAATAGTTTTGAATAAAAAAGTGTATTTATATGCAAGAAATGTGAATGAATATACAAAAAAAGGCTTTCTTTTATGATATATTTTTCGCTTGTGTCCGGATAAAAACCCTTATAAAACAAAAAATTTGTCAAAAAAACTTTTTTCCAAAAAAAATACGCATGTTTTGCAAGTTGCTTTACTTTTAATTGGAATTTTTATATAATTTAAGAAATGGAGGGTGGTCACATGGATACGATAGATTATCAGATTTTAGCATGTTTAAAAGAAAATTCCAGAGAAAACGCAACCAACATCGGGTCAAAGATTAATTTGTCAACATCGGCGGTGATTGAGCGTATCAAAAAGCTGGAGAATGCAGGAATTATACAACAATATACAACCATTATCAATCAAAGTGCGTTGGGGCGGGATCTTACCGCGTTTATTTATGTCCGGGTGGAGCACCCGAAGTTTAATGAGGGATTTTTGAAATTGATTGATGAGAATCCATCGGTTGCCGAATGTCATTATATTGCCGGGGATTTTGATTTTATCCTCAAGGTGGTTACCAAGACCGGAAAGACATTAGAGGAATGTTTGAATTTTGTAAAATCCATCGAGGGCGTTTCGCTCACGCGTACATCAGTGGTGCTTTCTACAAATAAGTGTGAAGTTTGTTTGCTCCCTGATACAAAAACTGATTTGAATTGAAGAAATATAAGCAAAGGGGAGTAACAAGGAACTATGGAATTAATCAGCGCAATCAATGCAGCAATCAATGATGTGGTGTGGGGTCCTATTATGCTCACATTGCTGATAGGAGCGGGATTATTTTTGTCCATTAAAACCGGATTTTTGCAATTTCGAAAATTTGGTTTTATGCTCAAAAATACTATTTTGAGTTTGTTTTCCAAAAACCAGCATGAAAAAGATGAATCCGGTGTCAGCCCCTTTCAGGCAGTTGCTACTGCAATGGCAGGAACCATTGGCACGGGCAGCATTGCAGGGCTTGCAACGGCAATTGTCTCGGGCGGTCCGGGTGCGGTTTTCTGGATGTGGGTCAGTGCGTTGCTCGGCATGGTGACTAAGTATGCAGAGATTGTTCTTTCTCTCAAATACAGAGAGAAAAATGAAAAAGACCAGTGGGTCGGCGGTCCCATGTATTACTTGAAAAACGGGTTGAATTTAAAATGGCTTGCAGGGATCTTTGCGGTATTTGCAATGATTGCTTGCTTAGGAACGGGCAATGCCACCCAATCAAATTCTATCGCAGTTGCATTGGAGAGCACCATGGGAGTTGAACCTTGGATTACCGGAATTGTACTTACTGTGATCGCTGCAGCAGTTATTTTGGGCGGTATGCGACGCATTGCATCCGTTAACGAAAAACTGGTTCCGTTTATGGCAGTGTTTTATGTGGTGTGCTCGGTGGTTGCTCTGTTTTTGAATATTGAGAAAGTTCCTGCCGCATTTGCGCTCATTTTTAGAGAAGCATTTAATTTTAAAGCGGCAGCAGGTGGTGCAACCGGATATGGAATCATGCTTGCGATGCATTATGGTTTTTCGCGTGGTGTGTTTTCCAACGAGGCAGGTCTTGGAAGTGCCCCCATCGCACATGCGGCGTCCAGTGCTAAAGTTCCTTCTCAACAAGGGTTTTGGGGAATGTTTGAGGTGTTTTTTACCACCATTATTATTTGTACCCTTTCTGCTGTAGTCATTTTAACATCGGGTTTGTGGGATTCTGGTGAATTTCAGGGTTCTGCACTGAGTATTGCAGCGTTTGATTCTGTTATGCCCAAGGTTGGTGGCATTGGAGTAACTCTGTCAACTATATTTTTTGCCCTCTCCACCATTTTGGGATGGGCATACTACGGTGAAGTGTGTACTCAGTTTTTGTTTCACAAATTCAAAAAATCGGTATTGGTATACAGAACCATTTATGTAATTTTCGTATTCGTGGGTGCGGTGGGAAGTTTGGATCTCATCTGGAGTATTTCGGAAACCATGAATGGTCTGATGGCAATTCCCAACTTGATTGGTATTGTGGGGTTGAGTAAGGTGGTAAGCAAAACCACCAAGGAATATTTTGAGCAAAAGGCGGCGCAGGCAAAGGGCGGCGTTAGCCTGAATCAGTAGGGTTTTGGCAGTTGCAAATAAAAAAACACTCCTTGAAAAAAGGAGTGTTTTTTGCTATCTGATATCTTCCACCACCGTTTGGGGTGGTGTGAAAAGTTGTTCGGGATTTTCCAGAAGTTTGCGGAACAATTTAAAAGCAGAGGCATAGTAGTGACCATCACAAATTCTATCGTCACACACAAAGGTGCAATCAATAACTCTGCGTTTTTCCAGCTCACCATTGTTTCCAAGAACATATTCCGTGCGTTTTGCACCCATGGTGATGAAAACGGGGAGATTGCCGAAATCATAGAGATGATGGGAAACGGGCGGCATGCCGAGAGAACCCAAATTGCTGATAAACATGGAGCCGTGAAAGGGGCTGACATTGGTGAGGAAACGGGGGAGTAATCCAAAATAATCAAGGGCTTTGAAAAGGAATACAACCAGTTTTAAAATGATGCGAGGAAAAGCTATCAGGATACGGGCAACAGTGTCCATGCCGTTTTGGTCGCCCTCTTTTTTGTTTTCCTCCAACTCTTTGCAAAGAGAATGATAGACGGTTGTCAATGTGTCATGTGGGGAGAAGAAGAGCTTGATTACCGATTCGGGGGCATTGAGCCGCAGTTGTTTTTTGATTGCCATGCATATCTGAATATTATTGCGGGCGTACAGGCGTTGACCGCGGATATAACGATTGATGCCGGGCAATTGAGATACCACCCTCACATAGGATGCCATGAAAAGATGCATCATACCCAATCCTGTCATGCCCTCTGCGCGTTTATCACGGATAAAATCTTCACATTTTGATATATCAATGCTGGCAAAAAAAGAGTTTGCAGCACCCACTTTACTGGGGGTGATAAAGGGGAATACGGCATCCATAGGAGAGCCGCCCCGGATTCTTCTTCCTTCTTTACAAGCCATTCCAACACCTCGTTTTCCTGTAATACATTTCATTTTACCATATAATCCGACAAAAGACAAGAGAAATCGTGTTTTGGTTGCATGAGTGGGGTGGAAAACCCTGGTAAATAGCGCAGAAGAAACATTGACTACTTGGGAAAAATGTGGTATGATAAAAAATATAATGAAAATGGGATGGACCTAACCGGACATATAGAAGTTTTTCAAAAGAGAAGGGATGCGAATTATGATGAGAATATTATTTCAGGGAGATTCGATTACGGATGCAGGGCGCGCCAGGGACAATGATGTGAATGTCGGCGTGGGATATCCGCTTTTGGTAAAGGCAGACCTGGGCTTTGAATCGCCCGGATCGTATGAATTTTTCAACAGAGGCATCAGCGGCAATCGAGTGGTGGATGTGTATGCGCGTATCAAAGATGATATCATCAACCTAAAACCCGATGTGATGAGCATTTTGATTGGTGTAAACGATGTGTGGCATGAGATTGATCGGCAAAACGGTGTTGATGCGGACAAGTATTATAAAATATATGATATGCTGATAGAGGAAGTGAAGACGGCACTTCCCGATATCAAAATCATGATTATGGAGCCATTTGTATTGAAAGGCATTGCGACAGAGCCTGCCTGGGAAGATTTTAGCGCCGAGGTTAAAAAGCGTGCGGCAATGGCAAAGAAAATTTCTGAAAAATATCAGTTGCCCTATATCGAATTGCAGGCAGGGTTTGATGAATTGTCTCGAAACATCGAAACTGCTTACTGGCTTGCAGATGGTGTGCATCCCACTGCAATGGGGCATCAATATATCAAACAACAGTGGCTCAAAGCGTTTAAGACTCTGGCATAAGAGGAAGCGATCGCTTTTTTCAAAAAAGAGCACGGAAGGGGAATTTGGATTACCCCAATCGGATTATGACGAAAAAAGGATGTGACACATATGAGCGAAAAAGTGAAACGGCAGAAATTGAGCGAACGGATTTTGCCCACCTACACCAAGGGGGAAGAAATTTTCAACATGACTTCTCACATTGTGGGAGCGGCATGGGGTGTTGCATATCTGGTGTTGTGTGTCATTATGGCGGCAGTGCATCATAATGTAATGGGCGTGGTTTCTTCTGCAATATATGGCGCTACGGTAATTGTTCTTTTTACCATGTCCAGTGTATACCACGGGTTAAAACCCTGTACCGGGAAAAAAGTGTTGCAGATTATCGACCACTGTTCCATCTACCTGATGATTGCGGGCACATATACTCCCATCGCTCTTTGTGCGGTAAGGGGTCAAAATACCGCTACCGGTTGGGTGCTGTTTGGCATTATATGGGCGGTAACTGCATTTGCTGCAACCTTTACTGCCATCGATTTAAACAAGTACAAAAAGCTTTCCATGATATGCTATCTCGGAATGGGATGGTGCGTGGTGGGATTCTGGTCCATTACATACCGCGCCATTGGTTTTGGCGGTGCGCTTTTCCTGATTGCAGGAGGGGTGCTATACACCATTGGTGCAGTGCTCTATGGATTGGGCAAAAAGAAAAAGTTGCGCTATATGCATTCGGTATTTCATTTGTTTGTCAATCTTGCAAGCTTGTGTCATTTTTTCTGCATTCTGTTTTATGTGGTGTAAAATTTGCCCAAAAGGGTGCGAAAATTGTCCAAAACGGGATAACAAGTTGATTTGGACCTTAAAAATATGTTAATATAAGGTATTGCAATCATGTGTTGGAAGGAGAAAAATACAATGAAATGTATTGTAAACGGCAAGGTTATTTTAAAAGACCGTGTTGCCGATGATCTGGCGATTGTTTTTGGCGAGAAAATCGAAAAGATTGTTCCGCAAAACGAGATAGACATGGCGGAATATGACCTGATTGACGCAGGCGGAAACTATGTATCGCCCGGTTTGGTGGATATGCACATTCACGGCTATCTGGGGGCGGATGTGTCGGATGGTGATGCAGACGGTATCAAGAAAATGGCGGAGGGAATTATCAAAAATGGTGTTACCGCCTGGTGTCCCACCACCATGACCGTTTCCAAAGCCGAAATTGAAGCTGCATTTGATGCGGTTCGCAAGGTGAAAAACAGCGAGGGATATTATGGCGCCAGAATTTTGGGCGTAAACAGTGAAGGCCCGTTTATCAATGCCGCCAAGAAGGGCGCGCAGGCGGAAGAACATATTTTAAAGCCGGATGCCGAATTTATCAAAAAGCATGAGGATGTGGTAAAGCTCTTTACTGTTGCCCCCGAGGTGGATGGCGCAGACGAATGCATTGAAACGGTATGCAAGGATACCGATGTACTCGTTTCGATGGGACACACCAATGCTACTTTTGAAGAGGCAATGGCAGGCGTGCAAAAGGGTGTGCGTCACACCACCCATCTGTTTAACGCCATGACGGCACTTTCTCACCGCAGTCCCGGTGTTGTGGGGGCGGCGTTATCCAGTGACAATGTGAGTGTGGAGCTGATTGCGGACACCTTCCATGTGAGCAAGGGTCTGTTTGGATTGATTGCAAAAATCAAGGGCGACAAGCTCTGCCTGATTACCGATTGTATCAGAGCAGGCGGTATGCCAGACGGCGACTACACACTGGGTGGTCAACCGGTACATAAAGAGGGCATTCAGTGCCTGATGCCCGATGGTACCATTGCCGGAAGTGTGTTAAAGCTCAATGAAGCAGTATATAATCTGTATACCAACTCTGGTTTACCTCTCCACGAGGCGGTTGCATGTGCATCCTTAAACCCGGCAACTGCACTGGGCGAGGACAAGGAGATTGGCTCAATCGAGGTTGGGAAACGTGCAGATTTTATGATTGCCAACGAGGCGTTCCAGGTGAAAACGACCATCCTCGGCGGTGAAATTCAATACAAAGGAGAATAAATATGATTGCAAAATTAGAACCGGAATTTATGCCTATGGCAAAGGTAATCAACGTCTTTAAAGCGGCAGTGGCAAATGCCGAGTCGCAGGAGCTTGTGATTGCCGTGGAAAGAAACGGCGGGCTGACCGCTATATATCGCATGGATATGTACAAGGAAAACACCGGTCACGATGAGGAAAACTACGGTATTGCAGAGAGAATCATCAAAACCCTGCTTTGGGCAAAGGGTGGATACAAAGTATACATTGGCGGCTCCAAATACATCTATGACCGCATTGCTGCGGATTATAGTGTGGGCGGCGCAAGAGAGTTTGATTTTAACTTTATGGCTCGCGTGTATGAGAAACCGTTTGAGGTAGTGTATGTGGCAGATATTGCCGAAATGCCTGCTGAAAATGATGCGGCGTCTCCGGTAGGACGTCATCTGGACGGTTGCCGTATCGGTTTTGACGCAGGTGGAAGTGACCGCAAGGTGTCGGCAGTTGTGGATGGTGAAACCGTTTATTCGGAAGAAGTGGTATGGTTCCCCAAACTACAAAGTGATCCCATGTATCACTATGAGGGCATCTTAAATGCAATGAAAACTGCGGCATCCCATATGCCCAGAGTGGACGCCATCGGCGTATCTTCCGCAGGTGTGTATATCGACAACAAAATCATGGTTGCATCCTTGTTTCTGAAGGTTTCGGACGAGGATTTTGAAAAGCATGTAAAGACCATGTATTTGGACGTTGCAAAAGAAATCGGCGATGTGCCGGTTGAGGTTGCAAACGATGGTGATGTAACCGCACTGGCAGGCGCAATGAGCCTGGAGGACAACAATGTGCTGGGCGTTGCAATGGGTACCAGTGAGGCGGCAGGTTATGTGGATAAGGACGGAAACATTACCGGTTGGCTCAACGAATTGGCATTTGTGCCGGTTGACTTTAATAAGGGCGCAATGGTGGACGAGTGGAGCGGCGACTATGGTTGCGGTGTGAAATATTTCTCCCAGGATGCGGTAATCAAGCTTGCGCCCAAAGCAGGCATTGAGCTGGATGAGGCACTTTCTCCTGCAGAAAAACTCAAAATCGTGCAGGGGCTGATGGAGCAGGATGATCCCCGTGCGGCGGACATCTACGATACCATCGGTACTTATTTTGGTTATACCATTGCATATTACTCCATGTTTTATGATATCAAGCATGTGCTCATTATGGGCAGAGTAACCAGTGGTAAGGGCGGTGTAATACTCCTTTCCAAGGCAAATGAAGTGCTGGAGAAGGAGTTCCCCGAGCTGAGCAAAAAGATTGAACTGCACATTCCCGATGAAAAGGCAAGAAGAGTGGGTCAGTCTGTTGCTGCGGCAAGTCTGCCGAAAATCAAATAATTTTGTGAGATGAAAAGGGCAGGTACCGGAATGGGTATCTGCCCTTTTGTGTATACAAAAAAACCACCCTGGGGGTGGTTTTTAGTTTTGCGTTAATTTTTTGAAAATACCTGCTCGGCAATACGCACAGTGGCAAGGGCATCCTCGCCGTAAAAATCCGCACCAATCTGATCAGCATAGTCTGCGGTAAGAACCGCACCACCCACCACAATGCGGCAATCAGGGCAGGCAGCACGCACCTTCTGGATGGTATCTTCCATGTTTACCACCGTGGTGGTCATCAACGCAGATAACCCCAAAAGGCGGATGTTGTGTGCCTTTACTGTTTCCACTACCTGCTCGGCAGGAACGTTTTTGCCCAGGTCGATGACATCAAAGCCATAGTTCTCCAAAAGTAATTTGACAATGTTTTTGCCGATATCATGCACATCGCCATAAACGGTTGCCAATACGGTTTTTCCCTTGGACTCGCCCTGCGCACGGGGCATACGCTCGCGGATGACCGCAAATGCAGCTTTGGCAGTTTCTGCCGATTGAATCAGTTGGGGCAGGAACATGGTTTTTTGCTCAAATTGTCTGCCCACATCATCCAGGGCAGGCATAATTTGTTGCTCAATCAGTGACATGGGGCTTTCGCCTGCGTCCAGTGCACGGGTGGCAGAGAGAGCCGCCTCGTCCTTTAGTCCACGTCGAACCAACTCGGCAAGAGAACGATTCTCCTGCGTTGTGACGGCAGGTGTAGTCGCTGAAACATTACCCATAGCGGCAATGAACTGTTCGGCGTGTTTGTCGTGGTTTGCCAGTACGTTATAGGCACGCAGGGCACCCATCATGATTTCCGAACGGGGATTGATGATGCAAAAATCCAGTCCCTCATGCAGTGCGATGGTGAGGAAGGTGGCATTTACCGTTTCGCGGGCAGGCAGACCAAACGAAACGTTGGATACGCCAAGCACGGTTTTTACGCCCAATTTTTCTTTTACCATGGAGAGCGCGCGCACCGTTTCCATCACATCTTCCTGTTGTGCACTGGCGGTAAGGGTAAGGGTGTCGATTACAATATCCTTTGTTGCAATGCCGTATTTTGCGGCGGTTGTTACGATTTTTTCTGCAATGGCAAACCGCTCTTCTGCTTTGGAAGGGATGCCGTTTTCGTCCAGAGTAAGTCCGATTACCACACCGCCGTATTTGGCGATGAGGGGAAACACCTGCTCCATTACCTCTTGTTTGCCATTTACCGCGTTTACCACCGGTTTGCCATTGTAGATGCGCATGGCGGCGGCAAGAGTTTGGGGGGAGGAGGAATCGAGTTGAAGCGGAATGCTTGTTACCGCCTGAATTTCCTGCACGGCTGCAATCATCATAGCGGTTTCGTCGATATCGGGAATACCCACATTGACATCCAGAATATCGCATCCGGCATCTGTCTGGGCAAGTGCTTCATTTAAGATGTAGTCCATATCACCTGCGCGAAGGGCCTCTTTGAACTTTTTCTTTCCGGTGGGGTTGATGCGTTCACCCACCACCAACGGCATACCACATGCCTCTGCCCACTTTGCATAGGAGCAGACGATGGTATGATTGTGGTAAGTGGGGGGGTAAAAGGGCAAATCCGCCACGGCTTGTGTTAATGCCTGGATATGGTCGGGGGTGGTGCCGCAGCAACCGCCCAGCATCTGCACGCCAAAGCCTGCAATTTCCCGCATCTGTGCGGCAAATTCCGCCGCATCAATATCGTAGGTGGTTTGTCCGTCACGATAGACGGGCATACCTGCGTTGGGCTGGACAATTACCGGCACAGAGGCATACCGGGAGAATAAACGGGCAATTTCCCTGCTCTGCATAGGCCCTCTGCCGCAGTTTAACCCGATGGCATCGCAACGCAGACCCTCCAGGGTTGCTACTACAGCAGGCACCTCAGAGCCGGTAAGCGTGCGCCCGTGTTCGTCAAAGGTCATGGTGCACCACACCGGAAGGGAGCAGTTTTCTTTTGCGGCAAGCACTGCGGCTTTTGCCTCGTACAGGTCGGACATGGTTTCGATGAGTACAAGGTCGGCACCTGCTGCTACTCCTGCCTTTACCGTGCGTGCAAAGATAGAAACGGCATCTTCAAACGAAAGGGTACCCAGCGGCGCGAGTAACTGACCAAGTGGACCGATATCCAGGGCGACCCGTGCCTCCTTTCCGCTTTGGGCAACTGCCTGCTTGGCAAGGGATATGGCGGCGGTTACCAGTTCTTCTACACTGTGACCGCAATCGCCGAGCTTATAGGAATTTGCTCCAAAGGTATTCGCGGTAACGACCTGCGCACCTGCTTCCAGATAGGAAAGGTGGATATTGGTAACCGTTTCAGGATGGGTGAGGTTGATCAGTTCGGGCAATTCACCCCCTGCCAATCCTGCTTTTTGGAGCATGGTGCCCATTCCGCCGTCAAGTATCAAAAATTGATTCATGGATTTATTCATTCCTTTCGGAGTAAATTCGATAGGGACAATCGGTTTTACCGCATAATACGCAACCGCCTTTGCATTTGGACGGGGTGGGAGCAAGCGGCACAAATGCCGTCATGGATTTTGAGGGAAGCAGAACGCCAGACGGGTTTGCCGTTACACCGATGTGCTTGTCTGCCGAAAGCAGACGGAGCAACGCCCCTTGCACGCTGATGGGGATTTCGCCGCATCCCGGTTCGGTGCGTGGATGGAGGTAAAGTCCTTCGTCGCGCACGGCACGGGCAATTTGCTCTGCTGCCACGTCACATACCACGCCGATGAGCACGTTTGCACAAGTATTGAGCACGGTGGCGCGGGTCATATCGGTTTTCTGATAGCGGTGCAGGAGAATATCTGCCTCTGCGCCGAGGGTGGCGGCAATGAGTGCCGCTTTTGGCGTGGTGGCAGGAAATCCCATGGTACGCAAAACCGCGCCGTCAAAAATCTGCCAATGACAACGCGGATGGATGGTTTGCTCTAATTCGTTGATACAATGGGTGATGAGCCGACTTACACCCTCATCGGGCGTACCCTGATAGCCCAGATACCGTGCTACGTCGGCAGGGTTTACTACATAGCGGTTATGCATAATCTTTGCACAACAGGGCGCGGATGTAGCCACGATCTTTATTGGTGGAATCGATATAGAACCCACGTCCGTAGTAGAAGCGCACCAGACCAGTGATTTTTGCACCGGTGTGGAGCTGGAGCTGTTTTACACCCAGCACTTTCATATTGATATCCACCAGATTCATCAGTGCTTTACCGATACCGAGATTCTGGAAATTGGGGTTTACACCGAAACGGCTCAGATATGCGGTGTGGTCCTCGGTGAGTTTTACACGCACACTGCCCACAACCCGTCCGTTGATATAGGCAACCAGCACCAGATTTTCGGCGATATCTTTTTTGATATCCTCAATGCTTTCTTCCAGTGCGGCGATGGTGCCGTCGATACCTGCCAGCTCGATATATTTTTCAAATGCCTCATGGGTAATCTGTTGAATTTGTTCCGCATCCTCCATGGCGGCATTGCGGATTTCAAAACCTGCGTTTATCATACCTGAACTCCTCCTAATAATGTTGCCAATACGGCTTTTTGTGCATGCAGACGATTTTCTGCCTCGTCAAAGATGACCGACTGCGGTCCGTCAATGACCTCTTCTGTCATTTCATACCCACGATATGCAGGCAGACAATGCAGGAAAATGGCATCCGGTTTTGCGGTGGCAAGCAGGGCACTGTCTATCTGGTAGGGGGAGAAGATTTTAAGCCGTGCAGCTTTTTCTTCCTCCTGCCCCATGCTGACCCATGTGTCGGTGATGACCACATCGGCATCTTTGACTGCTTCCCATTTGTCATCGGTGATGGTAACCGTGCAACCGGTCTGTTTTGCAGTTTCCTTGGCGTTTGCAACCACTTCATCCGGCGGCTGATAGCCCTGGGGTGCGGCAACGGCAATGTCCATGCCAACCTTGACGCAACCGTAGAGGAGAGAATTTGCCATGTTGTTTCCGTCACCCACATAGGCGGCTTTGAGACCTTTGAGTTTGCCCTTGTGTTCGTATACCGTCAAAAGGTCTGCCAACACCTGACAGGGGTGCAGATAGTCGGTCAGGCCGTTGATGATGGGAATGGAGCCATATTTGGCAAGGTCAAGCACATCCTGATGGTCAAAGGTGCGGATCATGATGCCGTCCAGATAACGGGAAAGCACATTTGCGGTATCGTAGATGGTTTCGCCACGTCCGAGCTGGATGTCATTGCCGCTCAAAAAGAGGGCATGGCCGCCCAGCTGATACATACCCACCTCAAAGGATACACGGGTGCGGGTAGAGGATTTGGTAAAAATCATACCCAGTGTTTTGCCCGCCAGAATGGGGTGGGGAATGCCTGCTTTTGTTTCACGTTTGAGCCGTGCGGCAAGAGTTAAAAGATTTTCCACCTCTTGGGGGGTGCAATCATTTAAGCTGATCAGATGTTTCATGGATTAGTCCTCCTTGATTTTGGAAAGAATTTCGGCAAATGAAGTGATAAATTCATCCACATCCTGCTTGGTGAGGATGAGCGGCGGCAGGATACGAAGTACCGTATCGCCCACACACCCGGTAAGATAGTGCGCATCCAGCAGAGCACGCCATGCATCGCGTGCAACCGGTGAGGAAAATTCCACGCCAATCATCAGACCCATGCCCCGTACCTCGGAAATGAGAGGGGAGTTGAGTGCGGATAGTTTATCGGTAAAGTAGTTGCCCACTTCTTTTGCATTTTCGGTTAAGTGCTCCTCGGCAATGGTTTGGAGTACGGTAAGACCTGCACGGGTTGCGAGAGGATTGCCGCCAAAGGTGGTGCCGTGGTCGCCCGGATGGAATGCATCTGCCGCACAGTCATTTGCCAGCACTGCGCCAATGGGAACGCCGCCGCCCAGTGCCTTTGCAAGGGTGAGGATATCCGGCTCCACGCCGTATTGCTGGTAGGCAAACAGCGAACCGGTACGACCGATGCCGGTCTGCACCTCGTCCACAATCATCAGGATGCCATGCTTGTCGCAGATGTCACGCACTGCCTGCACATATTCTGCCGTGGCAGGGTGCACGCCGCTTTCGCCCTGAATGAGTTCGAGCATGATTGCCGCAGTGCGGTCAGTAACGGCATTTTTCAGTGCCGCGATATCGTTGATGGGTACATAGCAAAAGCCGGGTGTAAGCGGTGCATAGGGACGGGAATATTTTTCCTGTCCGGTTGCGGTTGCGGTGGTAATGGTTCTGCCATGGAAGGATTTTTCCATGGTGATGATTTCAAACCGGTTGATATTTCGCTCGTAAAAATATTTTCTGGCAAGCTTGATGGCACCTTCATTTGCTTCAGCACCCGAATTACAGAAAAATGCCTTGTCAAAGCAGGAAGCCTCGCAAAGTGCTTTGGCAAGAGAGGCCTGGTTTTCTATGTAGTAGAGGGAGGAGGTGTGGAGCACCTTTCCCACCTGGTCACGCAGTGCCTCCACCAGTTTGGGGTGGCTGTGACCGAGTGCCGATACCGCAATTCCTGCAAAAAAATCTTTGTATGCATCGCCATTTTCATGATACAGGGTGATGCCATCGCCGTGGGTAAATGCCAACGGAATACGGTCACCAAAGGTATTCATGTAATATTGTTTGTCATCCGAAATAATTTGATTTATCATAATTATGCATCTCCTTTGTATAATTATACATCCGTATTAAAATAATTACAATGGTGAATTTGAATAAAAAACAAAATTGTGCAGACATTATTTAATGAAAAATGTTGGAATGGCGTTTTGGTGCCCTTTCCACAACTTACAAGTATATCACAAATTTGGGGAAATAACAATCTTTTTTTGCCAAAAACACCGAAAGTACAGGAAAAAGGAGAGAAACAGGATGAAAAAGCGACAGATTGGGTTAGTTGCACTTGCCGTGTTGCTCATTGGGGGCGTGTGTTTTGGGATATTCCGTTCTGCACCCGAGCAGGCGCAGGCAAGCCAGAGCAATTATGATTATGAGGTGCAGCTATTGGCACGGGCGGTGAACGGCGAGGCGCGCGGTGAGCCTTATGAGGGGCAGGTTGCGGTTGCAGCGGTTATTTTAAACCGGGTGGAGCATCCGTCCTTTCCAAATACCATTGCAGGGGTGATTTATCAGCCCGGGGCGTTTACCGCCACACAGGACGGACAGATTGATGTGCCCATCAAATCCGATTCTACTGTATTTAAGGCGTGTGTGGATGCCATGAACGGTTGGGATCCGTCGGGTGGGGCAATTTATTACTACAATCCCGTTAAAACAACCAATAACTGGATCTATTCCCGTCCGGTTATCAAAACTATTGGCAATCATAAATTTGCAAAATAACCCGGAGGAGGATGAATATGACAGACGGCAAGGAGAAAAAACGGGAAAAACAGCAACAGAGACGTGCATACAGTACCATGCTGATTGTGCTTGCACTGCTTTTGCTAGGCGGTACCGGAATATATCAGTACAAACGCGCCGAAGCACTGGAACAGATGGTGACAAACCAGTATACCCGTGCATTTGAAGAGCTGGTGGACAGTGTAAACGATTTGGATGTTACTCTGTCTAAATCGGCGGTTTCCTCCTCTGCGGGAATGATGACAGACATTGCGGAAAATATCAACCGGCAGGCGGCATTTGCCCAATCCAATCTGGGTCAGCTTCCCATCTCTCATGTGGAGTTGGACAACGCGGCAAAATTTCTTTCGCAGGTGGGCGATTTTACCTATATGCTGACCAAAAAGCTGATGTCGGGCGGAAGGGTGAGTGCCGATGAACAGGCGCAGCTTGCGGCACTGACCGAGTATTCGGGCACCCTTACCAAATCGCTGGACGAGTTGCAGGCGGAATTTTTCAACGGCAATCTGGATTTTCACCGTCTGGAAAGCGAGGGGAATATCCACCTTGCCGCACAACGGGAAAATACCATCGGTGCCGGCATGGAAACATTGGAGAAAAATTTTTCCGAGTATCCGTCGCTAATTTATGATGGTCCGTTTTCCGATCATGTGAATAAAATGGAAGCAAAAAGGCTTCGCAACGAGAGGGAAATCACCCGGGAAGAGGCACAGCAAAAGGCGGCTCGATTCCTGGGGGATGATGTTTCGGGCGAACTTTCATTTCTGGGTGAAACGGATGGCACCATTGCGGCATATTCATTTGGTGGGACGGGTGCGCAGGGGCAGCAGCTTGCACTGGAAATTACCAAGCAGGGCGGATATGTGGTATATATGCTGGAAAATCGCACGGTGGAAGAGCGGAATATGGATGCAGAGCGCGCCACGCAGATTGGGGCAGAATTTTTAAAACAAAACGGCATATGGGGTATGAAGGAAAGTTATTGGGAATTGGTGGATAACATTGCCACCATCAACTATGCATTTATGCAGGATGGGATTATGATGTATCCCGATTTAATCAAGCTCAAAATTGCCCTCGATGACGGGGAAATTCTTGGCTATGAGAGCAGAGGATTTCTGATGGCGCACGAGGACAGACGCAGCCTGCCCGAGGTGCTCATTTCTCCCGAGCAGGCACGGGCAATGGTAAACCCAAACCTCACGGTGGAGGCGCAGTCCATGGCGGTGATTCCGCTCGATGGCGGACGCGAGGTACTGTGTTATGAATTCAAAGGAAATTTTGGTGAAAAGAAATTTATCGTTTATATCAATGCGGCAACCGGAGCGGAAGAAGAGATTCTGATTCTGGTGCAGGGAGAAGAAGGCACTCTTACCATGTAATTGCCGGTATTGCACACGGGGTACGGGACATAATAGGATAGGGCGATGCGACGGGTGTGTTGCCGATGCTATCAAAAACATGGAGGGTGAAAAATCATGAGCCATCATAAGATGTCCGAAGCACTCAAGTATGAGATTGCGCGTGAGCTTGGCGTTTACGACAAGGTAAAAAGCGACGGTGGGTGGGGAAACGTTTCCTCCCGTGACTGCGGAAATATTGTGACCAAGGCGATCGAGATTGCAGAGCGTTCCATGAACGGAAAATAGCATACAAAAAAGAGCTTGCCGACCGGCAGGCTCTTTTGCATTATTTTGTATTCCATTCCTCGGCAGTGATGCCCATATACACCGTATCGTAATACCGTCCGTCGGTATATACCATATCGCGCAACTGCCCTTCTTTTACAAACCCCAGTTTTTCATGGAAACCAAGGCTCGGTGCATTGAATTCATAGATATATACATTACATTTGTGGTAACGAAGCTCGCGGAAGTAATAGCTCAGCGCAAGATGAGCCGCCTCTTTGGCAAGTCCCATTCCCCGAAACTCTTCTTTGACAAACAAGCCGTACTTGAATGTGCCCATACGTGGGTCGGTGTCAAAAACCGTAAGCACGCCGGCGGGAATTCTATCGGGCGTTTCAATTACAAAAAGGTAGTCATCATTTTTCCGGGTTTTGAAAAATTCTGCAGTCCGTGCAGAAAGTTGTGCGGCGGAAAGGGGGAATTCCACCACATCATAACGTTTCATCAGTGCAGTGTCATAATCGCCGTTTTGGTTGGTAAACAGATGTACATCCGTTTCTTCCATGGTGCGAAGGCGCACCCGTTCGTTACTCCACAGATTGCTCATGGTAAACGCACTCCTTTGTCTATTTGTGCTCCGCATTACGGATATGGCGGATGTTGTCGAGAATTTTGGAGCAAATTTCGCTCTTGTTCATGGTGTAGATGTGTATTCCGTCCACGCCGGATGCCAGAAGGTCTATAATCTGCTCGGTGGCATACATGATACCTGCCTCTTTGAGGGAAACGGGATCATCCTCATATCGGGTGAGGATGCGGCGAAGTTTTCCGGGAACTGCTGCACCCGACAGGTCGCACATCCGCTTGATTTGCGATTTTGCGGTAATGGGCATGATTCCGGCGATGACGGGCACCTTGATATCCAGATAATACAGTTTTTCCATAAATGAGTGGAAACAATCGTCATCAAAGAAAAGCTGGGTGATGAGAAAATCGCATCCCGCCTCCACTTTTTGTTTGAGATGCATCAAATCTGCTTTTTGGTCGGCACACTCCACATGCCCTTCGGGGTAACATGCTCCGCCCACACAAAAGCCACCGCGTTTTGAAATGGTAGTAACCAGATCGGATGCATGGGAAAAGTGACCGGGGCAGGGGAAATCGCTATCTTGCGGAATATCTCCCCGCAGTGCCAATACGTTGGTGATGTCGCTCTCGGCGAGCTCATCCAAGGTGTGGGCAATTTCTTCGGTAGTTGCCGATACACAAGTCAGATGCGCCAATGCAGGAATATTTTTGGATTGGATATAGCGCGACAGTTCAACTGTACGCTTGCTGGTAGAGCCGCCTGCACCGTAGGTGACCGAGATAAAGTCGGGCGAAAGAGTGGATAGCTCATCAATGGTGGTAAAAATGGTGGAGATATCCGCATCTGCTTTTGGGGGAAACACCTCAAAAGAGATGGATGGACGGTCTGCACCCAACAAATTTTTAATATACATCAAAACCCCTCCTTACAGGAGAAAAATTACTTATTTGCTATTATGACACAAAACCAGATTTGTGTCAACCTTGCATAATGTGATTATGTAAACAAAATCGCCACATTTTCCACATATATTACAAAATAATTCACAAATTCTTTACAAAAATGTTACGGGAAATAGAGTTATTCACAGATTTATCCACTTTATCCACAATGGAGTGGGTGAACAATTTTCAGAAAAGTTGAAACCGAAAAAAAGAACAAAAATTTTTAAAACACAGATGCTTTATCGTAGTAAAGTGCTAAAATCACCAAAAAACTCTTGCAATCACAGATGTGTTCTATTATAATAGCATTATATGTAATGGCTAGGAGGAATAGGAATGAATATCTACAAATTAAATGAATTGTCCGAGGAAAAGCTGCAGTTTATCATGCGGCGCGCAGAATTGGACATTACCGAGTTTACCCCGCTGGCAACCGAGGTTTCTCTGGACGTAAAAAAAAGAGGCGATGCGGCGGTACTGGAATATACTGCAAAGTATGACAGAGTAACCCTTACCGCAGAGCAGATGAAGGTGTCGGCGCAGGAGATTGAAACCGGCTATAACCGGCTGGATGCAAAAACCCGTGATGCAATCGCATATGCGGCAAAAAATATCCGTACCTTCCATGCAAAGCAGATGCCGGAGGATATGTGGTTTACTCATGTGGACGAGGGTCTGATGTGTGGTGAAAAAACCACCCCCATTGTGGACGTGTGTCTGTATGTGCCGCGTGGCAAGGGCAGCTTCCCGTCGGTATTGCTCATGTTGGGCGTTCCTGCAGTGGTTGCAGGCGTGCCCCGTATCACGGTAATCACTCCCCCGAACGAAAAGGGCGAGGTGGACGACGCCATTCTGGCAGCAGCAAAAATCATCGGTATTACCGATATTTATAAAGTGGGTGGCATTCAGGGTGTTGCGGCGGTGGCTTTCGGCACCGAAACCATTCCCAAATGTCACAAGATTTTGGGACCCGGCAACTCCTATGTTACTGCGGCAAAGCGTGTGCTTTCCAGTTATATTGATGTGGGCTTGCCTGCAGGTCCGAGCGAATGTATCATTCTGGCAGATGAACATGCCGACCCCGAAAAGGTTGCGCTCGACTGGATGATTGAGGCAGAGCACGGTCCAGATTCGGCAGCACTTCTGGTTACCCACAGTGCAGAACTGGTAGAAAAAACCGTGCCCATTGTGGAACGTCAGCTTGCAAAACTGTCCGACAAGCGCAGAGAATTTGTGACCACCAATTTAAATACATACGGCGGTGCGGTGATTACCGGCTCGTTGGAGGAATCGGTGGCATTTGTAAATGACTATGCGCCAGAACACATGGAGGTTATGACCGAGCGTCCCTTTGAAACACTGGAAAAAATCAAAAATGCAGGCGAAATTCTGCTGGGGGATTACACACCGGTTACCCTGTGTAACTTTGTGCTTGGTCCCAATGCAATCCTGCCCACCGGCGGCTTTGCAAAGACATTTTCGAGTGTGTCGGTATTTGACTTCTTAAAGCGTTCATCGGTTGGATATGCAACCCGTGCAGGCTTTGAACGGGTACGCGGTGCTGCACAGGCAATTGCTGAGGTGGAGGGTTTTGAAACCCACGCACTGGCAGTGAAGGAACGCAAATAAGTTTTTTGGATAAAAGGAGATACTACCATGAAAGACGTAATGGTAACACGAAAAACAACCGAGTCGCTCATGCAGATTAAATTGGGTTTTGAGGGGCTTGCTCCCGATTATCGTGCAAAGATTGATACCGGAATTACCTTTTTAAACCACATGATTGAGCACATTGCATGGCGCAGTGGTGTGAATGTGGAAACCACTGTCAAGCTGGACCGGTTTGCCCTGTCGCATGTGGTGTGTGAAGATTTGGGTATCACCTTGGGTAAGGCGGTTGCAAAGGCAGTGGAAGACGGCTTGAATGACGGCGTGCCGGGTTATGGATATGCAATCGGTATCATTGATGAGGCAAAGGCAGATGCGGCAATCAGTTTTGAAAGCCGTGCGTTGTTTGATTTTACTTCGGTTGTTGACATTCCCCACGATACCGAGGGGATGAACAGTGAAGATCTGGAAACCTTTTTGGAAGGATTTGCGCAGGGGGCACAGTGTACCTTGCATGTAGACATTCAAAAGGGGAGAAACGGTCATCACATCTGGGAGGCGGTATTCCGTGCAGTGGGCATTGCATTGGGAATGGCACTTTCACCCGACCCCGCCCGAAAGGGGCGTACTTCGGGTGTTGCCGGAACGGTTGAATTTACAGTAAAATAAGGGGGATATCAATTGAAACTGGCGGAATTTGTGTTGCAATATGACAAGATAATATTTGACATGGATGGTGTGATCACCAGCGAACAAAACTATTGGACTGTTTCCGCACTTACTGTATATGAGTGGTTGGAGAGCAAGCGGTTTCTTGGCTCGGGTGAGCCGGATTTGGCGTGGATGTATGATACGGCAGGAGAAATCCGTGCGAAAGTTTTCTGCAATGACCGTATCATCAGTTTGATCAAGGATATCGGGGTCAATTCCAACTGGGATTTGGTATATATCACGGTTGCCATGTGGCTATGCTATGGTAGTTATGAGGCGGTGTGCCGTCATCTGGAAACTACCGACTATGATGTGGATGGGTTGTATGCCCGTTGCGCCGAACTTTTGACACAACATACCGGAAAGGATTTGGAGTATACCAAACGAAACGGGGAACTGTGGCAACAGATGGTAAATTGCTTTCAGGAATGGTATTTGGGTGATGAGGAATATTATACCTATTACGGAAAGCAGGCAGGCGAGCAATTGACCTTGCGGGGTAAAAAGCCCATGCGCTTTTGCGAGGTTCCGCTGGTGGATATCCAACGTCTGAAACAGCTGCTCTATCTGTGCAATCAACACGGGATCACCTTGGGGATTGCCACCGGACGTCCCCGGTTGGAGCAGGAAACACCCCTGCAAATATGGGAAATGGAACAGTATTTTGACCCCAAGTATATCGCTACATATGACGAAGTAATAATGGCAGAGTCCGCACTGCATTTACCTGAACAGGGAAGAAACCTTGGCAAGCCCAATCCGTATGTGTTTGCAAAGGCGGCATTGGGTGTGAAGTCTTCCGATGCCGATATTGTGGCAGGAAATTATACTTTGCCCGGCAAGGTGTTGGCGGTTGGTGATGCAGGGTGTGACATTTTAGCGGCAAAGGACGCAGGAATGGATTTCCTTGCCGTGCTCACGGGTGTGGGTGGCGAGAAAACCAGACCCTATTTTGAACGCATGGATGCCGATTACATCTTGGACTGTATTACCGATTTGTTGGAGGATTGAGATGAAACACATAGAATTACCCCTGACAAAAGAAAAACTTTTTGAGCTTCGGTGTGGCGATGCAGTGACCCTTTCCGGGGTGCTCTACACCGGACGTGATGCGGCGCACAAGCGTATGATAGAGGCACTTCAAGCCGGACAGAATTTGCCCTTTGATGTGGAAAATGCCACCATTTATTATGTGGGACCTTGTCCGCACAAAGACGGGGAAGTGATTGGATCGTGCGGACCTACCACCAGCGGACGGATGGACGCTTATGCTCCCACACTTATTGAGAAGGGACTAACCGGTATGATTGGCAAGGGAATCCGCAAACGTGCGGTAATTGACGCCATGAAACGGCACGGCGCGGTGTATTTTGGGGCAATTGGCGGTGCAGGGGCTCTTCTTGCACGCCATGTGAAAAAGAGCGAGGTAATTGCCTATGATGACCTGGGCACCGAGGCGGTCCATGCGCTTACGGTGGAAAATTTTCCTGTTACGGTAATCGTTGATGCGCAGGGAAATGACCTGTATGAAAGCGGAAAGGCAAAATATCGCAAGGTGTAAAATAGTACTTGCATTTTTTGTACCATAAAGGTATAATAATATTGTTAGAAAAATAAAACATCAACCAACGAGGAGGTTTTTGATATGGCACAGGTAACCAAAGATACCATCATCGCAGAGGCACTTCGCCTTGACCCGGGTACTGCACCGTTTTTCCTGGAAATCGGTATGCACTGTCTGGGATGCCCGTCGGCAAGCGGCGAGAGCATTGAAGAGGCTTGCGCAGTGCACGGCGTGGATGCAGACGAGCTGGTGGACAAGCTCAACGAATATCTGGCAGACAAATAAGATTGCCAAACACCAAGAGAAAAGGCGAAAACAAAATTGTTTTCGTCTTTTTTGTATGTCAAAATAAAGGAATTTTTGCTTTTGCGTGGTATATATATTAGTAAAAGAAAGACGGACGTGCCCGATGCGGCACTCACAGAAAGGAATGATTGGATGAACATTCGTCAGGAACGGGAAATGCTGGAGCGCCAGTTGTTGGCGCCGTATGCGTTTTTTTCGGAACATAGCAGGGGCAGACAGCGTGAGGAGGAGCCTTGTGACATTCGCACCGCCTTTGCGCGTGACCGCGACCGCATCATCCATTCCAAGGCGTTTCGCCGGCTCAAACATAAGACACAGGTGTTCATTTCGCTGGATAATGACCATTACCGCACCCGTCTGACCCACACGCTGGAGGTTGCGCAGATTGCCCGTACCATCGCCCGTGCAGTGCGGCTCAATGAAGATCTTACCGAGGCAATCAGCATGGGGCACGATTTGGGGCATACCCCCTTTGGGCATGCAGGCGAGAAAATTCTTGATGAGCTTTCGCCCCATGGGTTTCACCACTATGAACAAAGCCTGCGTGTGGTGGATGTGTTGGAAAATGACGGACGTGGCTTAAACCTTACTCATGAGGTGCGAAACGGGATTGTAAATCACACAGGAAAGGCACTTGCCGATACCATGGAGGGGATTGTGGTAAAATATGCCGACCGTTTTGCATATATCAATCACGATATTGACGATGCTTTGCGCGCAGGAATTCTGACCGAAGAGGATATCCCGTATGAATTCAAGGAAATTCTGGGTGATTCCCACTCGGGGCGGATTGACACCCTGATCCGTGACCTGGTAGGGGAAACCCGTATCCGCGGAGAGGTTACCATGACGGCAAAGGTGGAGGAAACCATGCTCGCTCTGCGCCAATTTATGTTTGAACATGTATATGGTGCACTTGCCACCCGTGACGGGCAGGCAGAGATGGTGATCGAACGCCTTTACCGGTATTTTATTTCCCACACCGAAAAATTGCCGGCAGAATACAAAGCACTGCTCAAAGATTGGGATGCGCAGACGGTGGTATGCGACTATATTGCCGGTATGACCGACTATTACAGCATCCATTTGTTTGAGGATTTGTTTATGCCCATTCACTAGAAAAAATTTCATGTGCAGAAATTTCGAAAAGAAAAAAGGAATTTCGACAATGTTGTCGAATATAATCCAAGAACGAACGTGAGGTGAGTATCCGAATGCCCTTATTTCCCGAACATGTGATTCAGGAAGTGGCTGCAAAGAACGACATTTATGATGTGGTCAGTCAATATGTAACGCTGAAAAAAACGGGTGGATCGTATGTCGGTCTGTGCCCGTTTCATAATGAAAAAACACCTTCCTTTTCGGTGTCTCCCCAAAGAGGGATTTTTCATTGCTTTGGTTGTGGGGTGGGCGGTACGGTAATCACCTTTTTGATGAAGATAGAAAATCTGTCTTTCACAGAGGCGGTGCAAGAGCTTGCAAAACGAGCAAACATCAGCCTTCCCGAACCAAAAGGGTATGACCGAGAGGCTGCCCAGGCGCGTGAGCGTGAACGGAACTTGCTGATGGAAATCAATCGGGAAGCAGCACAGCATTTTTATGAATCGGTGAAGAATTCCAAACAAGCAGTGGAATATTTAAAGGCGCGCGGACTTAGCGGTGCAGATGCCAAACGGTTCTGGTTGGGATATGCCAAGGATAGTTGGGACGATTTGTTTCATCACCTGAAAGCAAAGGGATTTACCGAAGGGGATATCAATCGGGCAGGACTGCTTGCCTCAAATGATAATGGCAGGGTATATGATCGTTTCCGAAACCGGATTATGTTTCCCATTTTTGATACGAGAAATCAGATTATTGGTTTTGGCGGTCGGGTGTTGGACGATTCCAAGCCCAAATACCTCAATTCGCCCGAAAGTGTGCTTTTTTCCAAAAGCAGGAATTTGTTTTCTTTGAATATTGCCCTTGCATCACGCAGGGACACCGTGCTTTTGGTGGAAGGATATATGGATGTGATTGCCCTTGCAAAAGCGGGTTACCCCAATACGGTGGCAACACTGGGCACGGCGTTGACTGCCGAACAGGCAGGGATGCTCAAACGCTATTTCAAAGAAGTGGTGCTCTGCTATGATAGTGACGGCGCGGGGCAAACAGCTACCGAACGTGCCATCGGCATTTTGCGCGATGCCGGCGTGGGGGCGTCTGTTCTTACGTTGGACGGCGGAAAAGATCCGGACGAATATATCAAAAAATACGGAATTGACCGCTTTAATGTGAGATTTCGGGAGAGAAGAGCCGATATGGCGTATTTAATCGGTCAATTTGGGGAAAAATACGATTTGACCAATACCCAGGAGAGGGTTGCCTATGTCAGTGCACTCATTCCGTTTTTTATCAAAATCGCCAATGATGTGGAACTGGATGTGTATGTGCGGATGCTCAGCGAAAGGGCGCATGTGTCTGCCGAGGCGATTTATTCTCAGTTGGGAAAAGACCGCAAAACACAGGTAAGACAGACGGAAAAACAAGGACCCAGTCCGGAGGCATTGCAACGGAAGTGGACAAGCGATGTGCTGGATCGGGCGAGAGATACCTTGCTGGGGCTTCTCATAGCGTCCAAGGGGATTTACCTACGACATAAAGAAGAACTGAGTGCCGATCTGTTTGGCGAAGAGGGCGGACGGGCACGGTTGTTTGAAGCGGTTACGACAGCGTACCAAGCAGGTGAAACGATTGATGAAAAGGCACTTTGCCTTCGTTTTGCCGATGAGGAAAATAATCCCGCCAGTCGGGTTTTGAGCCAGGAAAACCGATTTGATGATGCAGAAAAGGCATTTGGTGAACTGACGAATACCATACATGCACAATTACGAGAGAAAAAAATAAAACGCGCATTGGAAAGCGGAGATTTGGAAGAACTGAATCAATTGCTCAAAGGTGTGTGAGGGGATACTGAGGAAGGAGCAGAAACATGAGTGAAAACCAGGAGAAGGCAATGCAGTTGATGGAGGAACAAGGACCGTCGCCTGCGGAGCTGAAGCGTACCGCTATTTCCGAATTGATGGAACGGGGCAAACGCAAGGGCGTATTGTCTTACAAGGAAATTGGTGAGACGCTGTCCGAATTTGAGATGGAGCCCAAGCAAATTGAAAGTCTTTATGAAAAGATGGAACGCATGGGCATAGAATTGGTGGAGGATCTCGACCGCGAACTGGAAGCAATCCAGAAAGAGGAAGAGGATATCGACCTGTCGGTTCCCGAGGGGGTCGGTATGGATGACCCGGTGCGTATGTACCTGAAGGAAATTGGTAAAGTTTCTTTGCTTTCAGCCGATGAAGAGCTGCAATTGGCAGAGCTGATGGCAAAGGGGGATGAGGCAGCAAAAAAACGTCTTGCTGAGGCAAATCTGCGACTGGTTGTCAGCATTGCCAAACGCTATGTGGGACGCGGTATGTTGTTTCTCGACCTCATTCAGGAGGGAAACCTCGGCTTGATTAAAGCGGTAGAAAAGTTCGACTATACCAAAGGATATAAGTTCAGCACCTATGCAACCTGGTGGATTCGTCAGGCCATTACCCGTGCCATCGCGGATCAGGCGCGTACCATCCGTATTCCGGTGCATATGGTGGAAACCATCAACAAACTCATTCGTGTTTCCCGTCAATTGTTGCAGGAGTTGGGACGCGATCCTCATGTGGATGAAATTGCCGCAGAGATGAACATGAGCGAGGACAGAGTGCGCGAGATTATGAAAATTGCGCAGGAGCCTGTTTCTCTGGAAACGCCCATCGGCGAAGAGGAGGACAGCATCCTGGGAGATTTCATTCCGGATAGCGATGCGCCTGCACCTTCTGAAATGGCAGCGTTTATGTTGCTCAAGGAGCAGCTGATGGATGTGCTGGGTACGCTGACCTCTCGCGAGGAAAAGGTGTTGCGGTTGCGTTTTGGTCTGGATGACGGGCGTGCCCGTACACTGGAAGAGGTAGGACGGGAATTTCGTGTAACCCGTGAACGTATCCGCCAGATTGAGGCAAAGGCATTGCGCAAACTTCGTCACCCCAGCCGGAGCAAAAAGCTCAAAGACTTTTTAGAATAAGCCAAAGGTGCGGTATTTGTAAATCCGCACTTTTGTTTTCGTGAACAGACAAAAGGATGAACCCGATATGATTACACAAAAGGAAGGTGCGCCGCAAGAGTGTGCACAACCATCTTACATAACGCAGACGCAGAAGAAACCATCCGGTTTTATGCGTAACCTCATTTGGGCGGCGGTGATATTGGTGGTTTCTGTTGCAGGAAGTATCATCATGACCGCATTCCCTACCGGGCAAACATTTGAAACGGAGGGAATGACCCACCAACCCGCCACGCAGGAGCCGCATGGGGCGTACATGACCATTAACATCAATACCGCAAGCTCCGACGAGCTTTCCCTTCTTCCCGGTGTGGGTGAAACGACGGCAAACAATATCATCTTATTCAGAGAGGCTTATGGCGGATTTGTAGACATCAATGAACTGCTGATGGTGTCGGGGATTGACTGGGATAAATTTGAAAAAATCAGAAATCTTGTAACCGTTGGAGAAACGGTGAAATAAAACGGAAAGGATGCAGAGAAGATGAAAATTCTCATTGTTGATGATGAAAAGTTGTTGGTAAAGGGAATTAAGTTTAATTTCGAGCAGGAGGGCTTTACCGTTGAAACGGCATATGACGGCGAGGAGGCACTCAAGCATGCGCACGACAAAAGCATTGATTTGATTATTCTGGACCTTATGCTACCCAAAATCGACGGATTGACCGTTTGCCAGAAGGTAAGGGAATTTTCCAATGTGCCCATTGTGATGCTGACTGCCAAGACAGAGGATATGGATAAAATTCTGGGATTGGAATATGGCGCAGATGATTATATCACCAAGCCGTTTAATATTCTGGAACTCAAGGCGCGCGTGAAAGCGATTATGCGCCGTGTTACTCCTTTGGGGGGAGCGGGGGATAAGTCCAAACTGTCGGTCGGTGATGTGCTTTTGGATTACAACCAACGCAAGGTGACCATAGATGGACGCACCACCGAGCTTACCAGCAAGGAATTTGACCTGATGGATTTGTTTGCCACCAACCCGGGCAAGGTTTACGGGCGTGACAATTTGCTGGACATGATTTGGGGTTATGATTATCCGGGCGACGCCAGAACGGTGGATGTGCACATCCGCCGCCTGCGCGAGAAAATCGAGCCAAATCCTGCCGAGCCACAGTATATTTTAACCAAGTGGGGAGCTGGTTACTATTTTAAAGAAACTAAAGAAACTGTTTGAACGCATTGATTCTCTTTCCACCAAGCTGATTCCCACTTATTTTTTGATCATGTTGCTGACGATGGTGGTGTTTTCCTATTACATCATCAATTCCATCAGCGGCTATCTGTATCGGGATGAACGGGTGAATGTATCCACCACCGCAAATATGATTTCCAGTTTTGCGGGGGAGTATTTTGGCGAGGACAATCAGACGGTCGACCAAAGCATTGATGGATTGTTGGAAACCCTGAAGGTGGACGAACAGGCGCGGATTTTGCTCATCAACAAAGACTCTGCCGTATTGTTTGATTCCCAGCACAATCCGGATATCATCGGCAAGGCACAGGTCAAGCAATCGGTGATTACCGCTCTTGGTGGCAAGGAGGGCTACGAGGAATATAAAAACAGCGAGGACGGCACACTGGTACTGGATGCCTCTGTTCCCATCAACCACGGTGGCGCGATAATCGGTGCGGTCAACGTAACCTATACATCAAATAAAATCAACACCTTTGTCAATGAAATTACCCGGGATATCGCATTGCTTTTTGTGGTGATTTTCTTTTTGGTGGGTCTCATTATCTTTTTGGTGGTAAGCCTGATTACCCGGCGTATTGTGGATTTTACCAAAAAAATCACCGATATGAGTGATGGCGTACTGGACGAAAAGCTTGAGGTAAAGGGGCATGACGAAATCGCCCAGTTGGGCGAGGCTTTTAATAATATGAGCGAAAAGCTTGCACTTTTAGAAGAAAAACGATTGCAGTTTGTATCCGACGCGTCGCATGAGCTGAAAACGCCACTCTCATCCATCAAGCTGATTGCCGATTCCATCATGCAGACGCCGGATATTGATATGGACTATCTGCATGAATTTTTAAACGACATGGTGGGAGAGGTAAACCGGCTCAACCGTATTGTGAATAAATTACTTTACATCACCAAGATGGATTCGGTATCCAATGCCGATGTGAGAAATTTTGAATTGCTCAACCTCAAAACCATGGTGGGGGATATTGTAAAGAATTTACGCCCTCTTGCCGAGTATTCCAATATCGAAATGGTGCTGGATGCCCCGGAGGATGTGTTTACCATGGCAGATAAGGACAGATTGTGGCAGGGAATATACAATATCTGCGACAATGCCATCAAATACACCCGTGAATATGGAAAGGTAGAGATTACCCTGTCTGCTGCCGGTACCGAGGCAGTGGTGTCGGTACGGGACAATGGTGTTGGACTTACTGCAGAGGACAGAGAGAAAATTTTTGACCGCTTTTATCGTGTGGACAAGGCGCGTGCCCGTGCTACCGGCGGAACGGGACTGGGACTTTCCATTGCCCTGTCTGCAGTGCAGATGCACGGCGGACGGATTGAGGTGGACAGTGAGCTGAATATGGGCAGTGAGTTTCGGATTATTTTGCCCTTGATGGACAATGCATGATATTATTGTACAAGTTCATAAAAATGTAACATATATATGGTAGAATAACATATGGTTGTTTCTTGAAGGTGAAGAGGCATAGGCACAAGGGTTTTTGTGTGCCGTTAGCTGCGTGTGTTTTGCAGCATACCAAATCGCGGAAAGGAACCCTGCTTTCCGGTAAGGAGGGGTACAGGCAGTGCCGCTTTATCGGGCGATCAATTGTCGCAGCAGGGATATGGTGACGGAATATGAAGTGTGTAAAGCGGATATTTTGTTGTATTTGTGTGCTCGCGCTGATGCTCTCCGGATGTAATGGAACTGGCAAGCGCGGAACAGATTACAATCTTTATTTTGCAAATGCAGAAAAGAATAACCTGGCAGTGGAAGTGCGCAATCTGGAAATCAGAAATGAGGCAGACGTTGCCGAAATATTGATGAAAGAGCTCATAGACGGTCCGACCGGCGCCGGTTTGCGTGCGGTTATTCCCGAGGGGACCAAGGTGCGCAGTGTTACGGTAAAAGACGGGCTTGCGTCGGTAAATTTGAGCCAGAAATATTACGGTGCAGAGCCGGCGGTGGAACTTCTGGCACGCTATTCCATTGTTAATACCCTTTGCGATGTGGAAGGAATCGAGAGCGTAAAGATTTTTGTGGAAGGTCTGGAGTTGATGAATGCCAACTCGGTTCCGGTTGGCGCGTTGAGTAAGGAAGATATTATCCTCGATCCGCGTACTGCAACCACCGAAAAGCAATTGTCGGTAACCTTGTATTTTTCGGACGAGATGGCGCAGGCATTGGTAGGAGAACATCGCAGTGTTGCGATGGTGGATAACAGTGCGGAAAAAACCATCCTGCTCGAACTGATCAAAGGACCTAACTCTACCACTTTGATTAAAACCATTCCGGCGGAAACTAAGGTACTGTCGGTGGAAACCCAGCAGGGTATCTGTTTTGTGAATTTGTCGGCTGATTTCGTAAACAGACATTCGGGCGGTGCCGCTGCAGAGCAACTTACGGTGTATTCCATTGTAAACTCGCTTACCGAGTTGGAAACGGTGGATAAGGTGCAATTTTTGATAGAGGGAAAGAAAGCTGAGGTCTATAAGCATATGGTGTTTGACCAGCCGTTTGAAAGAAAAAATGAATTGTTGAAATAGCAAAGTGACGCCCCGTTCCGTTTACCGGAATGGGGCGGTTTTGATATTGGCACACAAAAAAGCACTGCAATATGCAGTGCTTTTTTATATGCTTATTTTTACTTTCCATCCACAATCGCGAAGGTGATTTCGCCGCCGGCAGCAAGTTTATCACCCACATAGGCACGGGCATTTGCTTTGCCAATGTTCATTTTCATGGTGATGATTTCTGCTTCCAGACGAAGGGTGTCGCCGGGGAATACCTGCTTTTTGAATTTGAAATTATTTACCCCTGCAAACACGCCGATTTTCCCTTTGTTTTCCTCTTTGGAAAGAATGGCTGCCGCACCGGTCTGTGCCAGTGCCTCCAAAATGAGAACGCCGGGCATGATGGGGAAGCCGGGGAAATGCCCCTGAAAGAACGGCTCATTGACAGTAACGTTTTTGATGCCGACCGCACGAACCCCCTCTTCCATTTCAATGATACGATCCACCAGCAAAAACGGATAGCGGTGGGGGATGATTGCCTGAATATCGGTGTTTTCCAACATGGTGTGTAACCTCCTTGGTTTATTTTTTTCCGGTCATGGCACGCAGATGACGCAAGGAACGTCCAGTCCCCTTTACCACGCAGGTGATGGGGTCTTCTGCCAGTTGCACATCCAGACCTGTTTCGGCAGAGAGCAACCGATCCAGACCGGTAATCATTGCACCGCCTCCGGTGAGCAGAATGCCGTTTGTACTGATGTCGCCAATCAGCTCGGGTGGGGTTTGTTCCAGAACGCCCTTTACCGCCTCTACGATACTGGCGCCTTCTTCGCGCAGTGCATCCAGCATTTCGGCAGAGGTAACCGTGACCTCGGTAGGCAGACCGGTGAGCAGGGAACGCCCCCGTACCTGGACCGATTCGCCAAGGCTTACCGGATATACGCATCCAACCGCCTTTTTCACCTCGCCGGCAGTTGCTTCGCCAATAATCACGTTATGTCTTTTGCGGATGTAACGGATGATTGCCTGGTCAAATTCGTCACCAGCAATTTTGATGGAGTCGTGTACCACCATGGAGCCGAGAGAAAGTACCGCAATATCGGTGGTTCCGCCGCCTACGTCCACCACCATATTTCCGTTTGGACGCGCAATATCAAGCCCTGCGCCGATTGCCGCTGCAATGGGCTCTTCAATCAGGTACGCCATGCGCGCACCTGCGCCTGTGGTGGCATCAATGACCGCCTTTTTTTCCACTTCGGTAACAATGCTGGGAACGCATACTACCACACGGGGTTTGAAAAAGGATTTTTTACATACCTTATCGAGAATAAAACGAATCATCAACTCGGTGGACTCGTAGTCCGAAATAACACCATCGCGCAAGGGTCGAATGACGGTGATTTCATCCGGTGTGCGACCGAGCATTCTCTGTGCCTCCAGACCGACTGCAATCAGCCGCTTGGTGGCCGTTTCGATTGCTACAACCGATGGTTCGTTTACCACAATGCCTTGATCTTTTGTGTAAACCAGAATAGATGCAGTGCCAAGGTCAATTCCGATGTCCTGTGATTTACGGAAGAACATAGCAGACCTCCTTTACATTTGTACGGTGTATTGTTTGATACACATACATAATAATTTATTTTACCATTATCTGGTGTCAAAATCAATATGTATGTGAAAATTTTTCAAACAGTTGCCCCGGATGAATGCGGTAACCATTTCCTTTGCGCCGGAATAAAATAATAACGGCAGTTTGCCGCACAATATTACGTTTGAACGAAAAAAGGGAGGAGAAAATCAATGGACAATGTACTCATTTTGCTTGCGTCCATTACCTCGGCAAACCGTTTGGTGTATCTTTTGGCACGGGAATACGGGGTGCATGCAAATGTAATCCAGACACCCAAGGCAATTGCAACGGGTGGTTGCAGCTATTGTGTACGGGTGCGCCGGGAGTATTTGCAAAAGGCGTGGGATCTTGTGAAAAAACTGGGGGCGTCCACCAAGGGCGCATTTGATGAGCGGGATTACAGCCGCTTGCTTTAAAACCGTGCAACATTTCGGTGAAAGGAACGATGATGGATGATATATCTGGACAACAGTGCCACCACATGGCCAAAACCGCGTGGGATGGCGGCGGCAATGCTGGAGTGCATGCATCGTTACGGAGCAAGTCCGGGACGGGCGGGGCATTCCATGAGTCTGAAGGTGAGCGAACGGGTATACGCCTGTCGCGAGGCGGTTGCAGAGCTGTTTGGCACGGAAGATCCTGCCGGAGTTGTGTTTACTGCCAATGCCACCGAGGCGCTCAATATTGCCATCAAGGGAATGTTAAAACCGGGCGACCATGCCGTGATTACCTCTATGGAGCACAATTCGGTGCTGCGTCCCATCCATGCACTTACCACGGCAGGGGTGCGTTATTCGATGGCGCGGGGCAATATATACGGCTATGTGGAACCCGAACGGATAGAGTCGCTCATTCGTGCCAATACCAGATTGATTGTGGCAACCCATGTATCCAATGTGTGCGGAACGGTCAATCCCATTGAACAAATCGGGGAGATTGCGCAAAAACACGGGATATGCTTTCTGGTGGATGCGGCACAGAGTGCAGGGGTGATTCCGATTGATATGGAACGATTGCACATTGATATGCTTGCCGCTGCAGGACACAAAGGGTTGTACGGACCGCAAGGGACGGGAGTGTTGTGCATTCGCCCTCATGTGAATCCGGATTGCCTGAAACAAGGTGGTACGGGGAGTTATTCCGAACAAAAAGAGCAACCCGAAGAACGCCCCGACAAATACGAAAGCGGCACCTTGAATGCGGTGGGTATTTGTGGACTGCTGGCAGGGGTGACCTTTTTAAAACGTGTGGGGGTGGAGCAAATCGGTGCGCACGAAGCACGGATGGCAGGGATGCTGATGGAAGATTTATCTGTCATACGGGGGGTGCGCATACATGGGTTGCCCACCCTTGCAGGGCGTACGGGAGTGGTGTCTTTTACGGTAGACGGTATGGACTGTGTGGAGATTGCTAATGAATTGGATGCACGATATGGCATCGCCTGTCGTGCAGGATATCACTGCGCATATACCGCGCACCAGACCATCGGTACCGACCGGACGGGCACGGTGCGGCTATCGCCCGGCGCATTTTCGGTTGTCGCACAGATGAAATCGACAGCACGGGCAATCGCAGAGTTGGCGCGGAGGTAATGCACACTTTTTGACAAAAACGCATATCATAAACTATCACGGCACGCAGAGCGGAGAGGGATTCCTTTCCGCTTGGTGTGCCGGGCAGGTGCACGGACGACCAAAAAGGAGGTGAGGGAAAATGAAGGTGGTTGTGCTGAAGATGCCGAAATTCTGGGGCGGTGTATTGAAACGGATATTTAAGATTACATAGTAAACTTGCGCATAAAAAAACAAAGAAGAAGTATGCATACTTCTTCTTTGTTTTTTGTTATTCAATTAGATTGCACGCTCAACTTTGTTGGAACGCAGGCACCGGGTGCAAACCTTGAGTGTCTTGGGGGTTCCGTTTACAACCGCTTTAACCGAGCGCACATTCGGTTTCCAGGTGCGGTTGGATCTTCTGTGCGAGTGGGAAACCTTAATACCGAAGGTTACACCTTTTCCACAAATTTCACATTTTGCCATCTATTTTACACCTCCTGTAGATAGTCCAAATCACAAAACAATATATATTTTAGCAGAAACCAAATCATTTTGCAAGGCTTTTTTGAAAAAAGTGTAATATTTTTTCAATTTTTCAAAAAATGTCTTTCAATTGGGGCTAAAATGTTATATAATAGAGGAGAATAAGGGGGTGTCGTTTTGGCAGAAGAAAAATTTCGGGTTAGCCTCATCGACGTAATGAATGAATTTAATCTCAAACTGGTGAATAAAGTGTCGGATATGCGCGGAAGGTATATCGTCAGTAATGAAATCAATCGTCCCAGTTTGCAGATTGCAGGTTATTTTGATTATTTTGATAACCGCCGTGTTCAGATTGTGGGTCGGGTGGAGATTTCCTATCTGGAACGCATGACCCATGAAAAACGGGTGCGTATGCTGGACAGACTTTTTAAAACAGGGTTGCCCTGCATCATCATTACCCGTAATCTGCGTGTGCCGCAGGAGATGGTGGAGCTTGCCAACGAGTATGATACGCCTCTGTTTCGTATCGAAATGACCACTTCGCGCTTTATGAGTGCGCTGATTTCTTACTTGAATATCTGTCTTGCACCGCGCATTACACGTCATGGTGTGTTGGTAGAAGTTTACGGCGAAGGTGTTTTGCTGTTGGGCGATTCTGGCGTTGGAAAGAGCGAAACTGCCATTGAATTGGTAAAACGTGGTCACCGCCTGGTTGCAGACGATGCGGTAGAAATCAAGCGGGTATCCGACAAGTCATTGGTGGGAAGCGCCCCCGAGATTATCCGCCACTTTATTGAACTTCGTGGTATCGGTATCATTGATGTAAAACGTATCTTTGGTATGGGTGCGGTAAAGGATACCGAAAAAATTGATATGATTATCCATCTGGAGTTGTGGCAGGACGGCAAGCAGTATGACCGGTTGGGGTTGAGCACCGAATATACCGATATTCTGGGATTGCAGATTCCATCCCTCACCGTACCGGTAAAACCCGGACGAAATCTTGCCATTATTGTGGAGATTGCCGCCATGAACAACCGCCAGAAACGGATGGGTTATAACGCTGCCGAGGCACTCAACAATCGCTTGATGGCAGAAATGCAGGAAAATGAGCTGGAAGAAGAATAATTCGATTGGAAAAGCGGAAAGGAAGTTGTTTGGGTGAAGTTACAACTCAAAGCAGATTTGCACACGCATACGCTTGCATCCGGACATGCATATTCCACCCCACAGGAGATGGCATGTGCTGCATACAAGGCAGGTCTTGAAATCATTGCCCTGACCGACCACGGCATCAATATGCCCGGCTCTCCGCATCTGTGGTTTTTTACAAACATGGATGCGTTGCCCCGTGTGATGGAGGGGGTAACGGTGCTTCGCGGCACCGAGGCAAATATTATCGGCTTGGATGGCAAGATGGATATGAGCAACGGAGTCTTGCGGCAACTGGATATCTGTGTAGCGAGCGTGCATGGTCCGTTGATCGAGAGCGGAACGGTGGAGGAGAATACCCGTGCCTACTGCGCGGTACTGGAAAATCCGTATGTGGACATTTTGGGGCACAGCGGAAATCCCAATTTTCTCTATGATCTGGATACCGTAATCGGTCTGGCAAAGGAAAAAAATAAAATCATCGAAATCAATGAGCACACTTTTGTTGTTCGCCCCGATAATGTTGCGCGGTGTGTGGAAATTGCCAAAAAGTGTAAAGAACTGGGCGTGTATATTGCAGTCAATACCGATGCGCACGTCAGCTATGATGTGGGAAGAGTTCCGAATGTGGAAAGGATGCTTTCCGAACTGGATTTTCCGCAGGAGTTGATTTTGAACTTATCCGCTGGGCGTGTGATGGAATATCTCAATCAACGTCCCGGACGGGAAAAAATAGAATGAACATTTTAGGAGGAGAATATATATGTTTTATATCGGAGTAGATCTCGGTGGTACCGGCATTAAGGTGGGTCTGGTGGACGAGAATGGCAATATTGTAGCAAAAGACAGCATGCCCACCCGTGCGCAGGAGGGCTACATAGCCATCGCAGAGGATATGGCAACCCTCATTGGAAAGGTGTTGGAGCAGAGCGGTCATACCGTGGATGAATGCAAGTGCATCGGCATCGGTTGCCCCGGCTCGGTGGACGACAAAAATGGTGTGGTGTATTATTCCAACAATATCAATATGAGCGACGCACCCATTGCAGATGAGGTGCGCAAGCACATTGACCTACCTGTTTTTGTGGGCAACGACGCAAACTGTGCCGCATTGGGAGAGTATTTTGCACTGGACGATCCCGAGGCTACCAGTATGGTTGCGGTAACCCTCGGAACGGGCGTGGGCAGCGGCATTATCATTGATGGACGGATTTTTACCGGGTTTAACGGTGTGGCAGGCGAGTTGGGTCACACCATGCTTCATACAGACGGCGAGGATTGTACTTGTGGCAGAAAGGGTTGCTGGGAGGCGTATGCTTCGGCAACGGCGCTCATCCGTGATACCGAGCGTGCAGCAAAGCAACACCCCGATTCACTGGTGGCAAAGATGGTAGCAGAAAATGGCGGCAAGGCGAGTGGAAGAACTGCATTTGATGCAGACCGCGCAGGTGATGCAGTGGGTACCGAGGTAAAGAACAATTATATCCGCTATGTCGCAGAGGGAATTGTGGATATCATCAATACCCTGCGCCCCCATGTGGTGCTCATTGGCGGAGGTATCAGCAAAGAGGGGGATAACCTCCTGCTTCCCATACGCGAATATGCCGATAAATATGTATATGGCGCAGGTACTGTGCCTGCAACCGATATCCGCATTGCCAAGCTTGGCAACGATGCAGGTATTGTGGGAGCGGCATTTTTGGGAAAATAATTTTGACTATTCATGTGATGCAGGTGTGAATGCCTGCATCACATATCCATAATGAGAAAAACGCAGAAACGGAGGGGACGGATTGAAAGGGACACAGATGGTATCGCGGCTTGGTGAAATACTTCCGCCCGGTGCACTGATAGAACAGGCACCCATGAAGGAACACACCTCCTTTCGGATTGGCGGTCCGGCAGATGTTTTGGCGTTGCCTGCCACCGAGGAGCAGATTGCAGGGGTTATACGCTTTACAAGGGAGAATGATATTCCGTGCCACCTGATTGGAAATGGTTCCAATCTGTTGGTCAGCGATGATGGTCTGCGCGGTGTGGTGGTAAAAATCGGAAAAAACTTTTCGCAAACCCGTGTGGATGGTAATGTGATTACTGCTCAGGCGGGCGTGTTGCTTTCCCGCGTTGCAAATCTTGCAGCAGAACATTCGCTCTCCGGTCTGGAATTTGCCTCGGGCATTCCCGGCACGCTGGGTGGTGCAGTGGTGATGAACGCAGGCGCGTATGGCGGAGAAATGTGTCAGGTGGTAACCTCCACCCGGTTTGTCAATCGGAATGGAGAAATCATAGAATTGCATGGGGACGCGCACGGATTTGGCTATCGCAAAAGCGTGTTTGGCGAGGGGGATGTGGTATTAACCTCCTGTCTTACTCTTTCGGAAGGGGAGCGGGATGACATCTACGCAAAAATGAGCGAACTCAATGCCGCACGTCGGGAAAAACAGCCATTGGAATTTCCCAGTGCAGGCAGTGCGTTTAAGCGCCCCGAGGGTGCGTTTGCGGCAAAATTGATTGACGATGCAGGATTGCGTGGATTTTCGGTAGGCGATGCGGCGGTGTCTGAAAAACATTGCGGCTTTATTGTAAATCTTGGAAACGCCTCCTGTGAGGATGTGTTGCGCCTGATGGAGCAGGTAAAAGAACGGGTGTATGCATATTCCGGAATCATGTTGGAGCCGGAAGTGAGATATCTGGGATAAACCTGATGGTGAAAAAGGTCAGGATGAGATACGATGGATAAAAAGAGAATTGAGGTGGCAGCAGGATGAAATTTGTGGTGATTACCGGTATGTCGGGTGCTGGAAAAAGCTCCGCAATCCGTATTCTGGAGGATATGGGGTATTATTGTATCGACAATATGCCGCCCATGTTGTTTTCCAAATTTGCAGAACTTTGCAGTCAGTCGGACAGCAAGATAGACAAGGTGGCATTTGTCATTGACCTGCGCGGCGGTGAATTGTTTAAGGAAGCATATTCCAGTGTCGCTGCACTGGAGCAGGCAGGAAACAAGTGCGAAATTTTATTTTTGGATGCCGATGATGGAATTCTGGTGAAACGATACAAAGAATCCCGGCGCAAACATCCGCTTGCCACGGAAGGAAGATTGTTGGAGGGAATTGAGCAGGAGCGTGAGTTATTGGCAGAAATCCGCAGCAAGGCGGACTATGTGGTAAATACATCGGATATGTCTGCAAAAACCCTCAAGGAATATATCACCAATTTGTTTGAGCAGGAATACGACGAGGCAAAGAGTCTGTCGGTGAATGTGGTGTCATTTGGATTTAAATACGGCATTCCGCTTGATTCAGACCTCATGTTTGATGTGCGGTTTTTGCCCAATCCGTTTTATGTACCCGAATTAAAACCGCTGACCGGACTGGATGCGAGGGTTTCGGGTTATGTAAAACAGTGGCCGCAGACCAAGGAATTTACCGAACGTATGAATGATATGCTGGGCTTTTTGATGCCGCATTATATTGAGGAAGGAAAGAGTCAGCTTACCATTTCCATCGGGTGCACCGGCGGAAAACACCGCAGTGTAACCCTGGCAAATGAGGCGTATAAATATCTGGTGTCCAAGGGGTATCGTGCAATATTGACCCACCGCGATATCAGCAGAGACAGATAACCTATTACGAAAGGTAACGGTGATTATGGACATTTCAAACAGCCGGATTGTTGCACTGGGTGGTGGAACGGGTTTGTCCACCATGCTGCGCGGATTGAAGAAATACACAGAGCATCTGACGGCAATTGTAACGGTTGCCGATGACGGCGGCGGATCCGGGATGATTCGCGAAGATTTGAATCTGCTGCCGCCGGGGGATATCCGAAACTGTCTTTTGGCACTTGCAGAGGCAGAACCGTTGATGCAGAAATTGTTTCAGTATCGGTTTGACGCAGGCAGACTCAAGGGACAGAGTTTTGGAAATCTGTTTCTTGCGGCAATGTGCGGCATCAGTGATAATTTCGAACAGGCGGTGCAACGGGCAAGCGAGGTATTGGCGGTGACAGGACGCGTGTTGCCGGTTACCGAGTGTGACGTGAATTTGTGCGCTCGTCTGGAAAACGGGACGCAGGTGATGGGGGAATCGCTCATTCCCGAACTTTCACGGCGTTATGCCCGTAAAATCAAAAGTGTATTTTTGTGTCCCGGCGATGCGAAACCGCTGCCCGATTGCCTGAAAGCGATAGAGGAAGCGGATTTGATTATTCTGGGGCCGGGGAGCTTATATACCAGTATTATTCCCAATCTATTAGTAGAGGGAATTGCAGATGCCATTCGCACTGCAAAGGCACCGGTGGTATATGTGAGTAACATCATGACCCAGTGTGGTGAAAGCGACGGCATGAGTGCATTTGACCATATGCAGGCAATTTCGCAGCACACGGGTGGTAATGTGGTGGATTACTGCATTGCAAACTGTGAGGAAGTGCCTGAGGAATATATCAAACGGTATCAGGAGGAACTTGCAGAGCCGGTTTTGCCGGATGCAGAGCGATTTGCAGAGGTTGGAGTAAAGCTGATTACCGAACAATTGCTGGATACCTCGGGCGGCACGGTGCGACATGATTATGTTCGTCTTGCCGAGGTGATTGCGGCATTGGTGGAATCGTTATAAGAAAAACCGAAGAAGAATGAAAGGAGGCGGATTGGATGTCATTTTCCTCTGAAACAAAAAAAGAAGTGATTGCGGTGGAGCCGACCGAACGGTGTTGCGCAAAGGCGGAGCTATTGGCGTTTTTGTGCTTTGACGGACGAATCCGGCGCGCCGACAATAGCGTCAGACTGGTTTTGCGCAGTGAACACGCACGGGTGGCAAAACGGATTTATGCTCTGATTCGCCGATTATTCGGATTTCAGGCGGATATTACCATACGCAAGGGAAAAACTGCCGTGTATGCGGTGAGCCTGTCGGACGAAAGGGAAATCCGCGAGGTACTGGTGGGATTGTCGCTCATTGGTGCAGCGGATGATTTGAGTGAATATATGAATTTTCGCATCGATCCTGCGCTGGTGGAACAGGGGTGTTGCAAAAAGGCATTTGTGAGAGGCGCGTTTCTGGCGGCAGGGTCGGTAATCCGTCCCGAAAAGAATTATCATCTGGAATTTGTGACCCATCACTATACCCTGAGCCGTGATTTTGCGGCACTGCTGGGAGAATTGGGACTTGCCCCCAAGGTTACCCTGCGCAAGTCCAATTATGTGGTATACTACAAAAATGGCGAGGAAATCGTGGACGTGCTGGCGGCAATCGGCGCATACAGTGCGGTGATGGAATTTCATAACATCCGCATTGTAAAAGAGATGAGAAATCAGGTGAACCGTCAGGTAAACTGCGAAACGGCTAATGTATTTAAGACGGTAAATGCTTCCATGCGTCATGTGAAGGCGATTGAAAAACTCAAGGAAAACGGGACACTGGAGCATCTGTCCGAGCCACTTAGGGAAATTGCGCGTCTTCGGATGGAATATCCCGATTATAATCTGGCAGAATTGGGGCAATTGCTCAATCCGCCGGTGGGGAAATCGGGTGTGAATCATCGGCTTCGCAAGTTGGTGGAGATAGCGGAAAAGGACGAAAAATAACGGGAGGGAGCACGCTATGGCAGAGTTTGTTCATCTGCATGTGCACACCGAATACAGTTTGCTTGACGGCGCGGCACGCATCCGTCCGCTCGTTGAGGCGGCACGGGATGCCGGAATGCGCGCGTTGGCAATTACCGACCACGGCACCATGTATGGTGCGGTGGATTTTTACCTTGCCGCAAAAGAGGCGGGGATTCGTCCCATCATCGGCTGCGAGGTATATACCGCCCCCCGTACCCGTTTTGACAAAACACACGCCTATGATGCCAATTACGGGCATCTGGTGCTTTTGGCATACAATAATCAGGGCTATCGCAATCTGATGGCGCTTTCCTCTCTTGGTTTTGTGGACGGATACTACTACAAACCAAGGGTGGACAGAGAGTTACTGGAACAATATCACGAGGGTCTGATTTGCCTGTCTGCCTGCTTAAAGGGTGAAATTCCGCAGGCAATCCTATCGGGAAACTATGCCAAAGCAAAGCGTGATGCCGAGTGGTATGCATCGGTATTTGGCAGGGATAATTTTTATCTGGAGATACAGGACCACGGCATTGCCGAGGAGGCGGAAGTGGCACAGGCACTGAAAAAGTTGTCTGCCGAAACCGGCATTGGTCTGGTTGCCACAAATGACGTGCATTATATCCGCCGCGAGGATGCCCTCATGCAGGATGTGCTTACCTGTATTCAGACGGGCAAAAAACTGCACGATAAAGACCGGATGCAGTTTAGCGGAGATTCGTTTTATCTGCGTACGCCCGGGGAGATGGCAGCGTTGTTTTCGGATTTTCCGGGGGCGATAGAAAATACCATGAAGATTGCCGAGCGGTGTAATGTGGAGTTGGATTTTGACCATGTGTATCTGCCCGAATTTCAAAGCGGTATGCCCATGGATAACTATGCATATCTGCATGCACTATGCGAGGAAGGAATTGTGCGAAAATACGGCGGTATGACAGAGCAACTCCAAAACAGACTGGAAAAAGAACTGACCACCATCCATTCCATGGGGTATACCGATTATTTCCTGATTGTGTGGGATTTTATCAAATACGCAAAAGAGCACGGAATTTTAGTCGGTCCCGGTCGTGGCAGTGCGGCAGGCTCTCTGGTATCGTATGCGTTGGATATTACCACGGTAGACCCCATCCGGTATCAATTGTTGTTTGAACGGTTCTTAAACCCCGAGCGGGTGAGTATGCCGGATATTGATATTGATTTTTGCTACCTTCGCCGTGATGAGGTAAAAAATTATGTAACCGAAAAATACGGTGCAGACCGGGTGGCGCACATTGTCACCTTTGGTACCATGGCGGCACGGGCGGCGGTGCGTGATGTGGGACGGGTTTTGGATTTACCCTATCCCGAGGTTGACCGTGTGGCAAAGGCCATCCCCTCGGCGTTACACATTACCCTGCCCGAGGCAATGAAACAAAATGCCGAACTTAAGCAGATGTATGATACCCGTCCGCAGGTAAAACAGTTGTTGGATCTGGCAATGGCACTGGAGGGCTTTCCGCGTCATGTGTCCACCCATGCGGCAGGGGTGGTGATTTCGGCAGGTCCGCTTTTTGGATATGTGCCGGTGCAGACCACCGAGGCAGGGTTACTTACTCAGTATCCCATGAACATTTTAGAAAAACTGGGTCTTTTGAAGATGGATTTTTTGGGTCTTCGCAATCTCACGGTAATTCAGGATGCAATAGATACCATCAGGCAAACAAAATCCATCCAATTAAATACCGACACCATACCATATGATGACCCCGATACCTATGCGCTCATTTCCCGCGGGGATACCGAGGGGCTGTTTCAGTTGGAAAGCCCGGGAATGAAGCGGTTTTTAAAACAGCTAAAACCTCAAAATCTGGAGGATGTGATTGCGGCAATCTCCCTCTACCGTCCGGGTCCTATGGAGCAAATCCCCCGTTATCTGGAAAATCGGCGTAACCCGGATAAGATTACCTATGCAGATCCCCGCTTGGAGACGATTTTAGCACCCACTTATGGTTGCATGGTGTATCAGGAGCAGGTGATGCAGGTGGTGCAGGCGGTTGCCGGCTATTCGTTGGGACGTGCCGACCTGGTGCGTCGCATGATGGCAAAGAAAAAGAAAGCCGATATGGAACGGGAACGGGAGGTCTTTCTGCACGGCATGGCGCAGGCTGGCGAAAACGCCGCCATTCCCGGCGCGGTGGCGTGTGGCATGGACGAAAAAACGGCATCTGCGTTGTGGGAGGAACTTGCTGATTTTGCCAATTATGCATTCAACAAATCCCATGCAGCGGCATATGCAGTGGTAGCATATCAGACCGCCTATTTAAAATGCCATTACCCCACGGAATTTCTGGCGGCATTGCTTAAAAGCCTGTTGGGAAATTCACCCAAGGTGGCGCAGTATATTGACGATTTTTCCAAGTACGGCATACGACTTCTGCCGCCTGATGTGAATCAATCCGAGGGTGCATTTACGGCAGAGGGAAAGCATGTGCGGTTTGGTCTGTCGGCACTAAAAAATGTGGGAATGACCTTTCCTGCGTCCATATCCAAAGAACGCAATACAAATGGAGATTTTGTGAGCTTTGGTGATTTTGTGGAACGAATGAGCGGAACAGAAATGAACAAACGCACCATGGAAGTGATGATAAAGTGCGGCGTGTTTGATCGCTTGTATCCAAACCGAAAGGTGTTGCTACTCAATAGCGAGCGGCTGATTGATAACCATGCACTGGATGCGAAAAAACGTGCGGCAGGGCAGGTGTCCTTTTTTGGTGAGGTGCAGGAGAAGAATGAGGATGCATTTGAACATGAAAATGAGGCGGATTTTGATGCCGGAGTCAAACTGGGGTTTGAAAAGGAATTTGCAGGGATGTATCTTTCCGGACATCCGTTGGATGCGTACCGATTGGCGGTAAAGACCTTTTCGGATACCGATATTCTCTCGGTGATAGAGGGGGAGCATAACGAGGGAAAACCCATTCGCCTGTGTGGCGTGGTGACCAAACGAAGTGACAAGCGTACCAAGGCGGGGGCGACCATGGCTTTGGTGATACTGGAGGATTTTTATACCGGAATTGAAGTGGTGGTATTTCCTGCTATGCTTGCCAAATATGGATCCCTTCTTACCGAGGGACGTGCGGTGTGCATTGATGCAACCGTAAATGAACGGGAGGACCAGATGGTCAGTGTTGCCCTGCGAGGTGCATATGACCTTGCGGCATTAAAGGTATCTGCCGATAAAAAGCTCTATATCCGTTTGCACGACCGCGCACAGTTTGAGCAGGCAACAGCCATTACTGCAAAATATCCCGGAAATTCGCCTTTGTATTTATATGCGGAATGGTCGGGTCAGACGGCGTGCGCCGATGACAACCATCGGGTGTCTCTCTGCAATACACTCATCGGAGAGCTTAGCATAGCATTTGGAGATGAAAACATCAAGATTAAGTAGAAGATTGTATGCATAGTGCACCAAACAGGCATTTTGCATACAATTTTTTGCTGATGCGGCAAAATATACTTGATTTTTTTGTTAAAATAAGGTATGATAAAATGAATGGTTTTTTGTTTAACCTTCTCTTCGCGTAAACCAAACACGCGCAGAGGGAAAGGAATGTGACTGAAATGTGGACTGTTGTACATCTGACGCAGGAAGAAACAGCGGCTCGTTCGCTGGCTCTGGCACTGGAGAGAAACAACTTATTAAGTCGAGTACGTCCGGTATCGCGTCAGGAAGGCGAAACCTCATATGAGGTGTTGGTGCCCGAAACAGAAGTAAGTGCGGCACTGGAGGTCATCATTGATATAGGCTTATAACACGGCAATACCGTGACAACCAACTGGTTTTGGAGGGGTTACAGATGAATGAAATTAAAACAATTGGTGTATTGACAAGCGGCGGAGACGCTCCTGGCATGAATGCCGCAATCCGTTCGGTAGTACGGTGCGGTATCGGCTTGGGTCTGCGTGTGATGGGCATCAAAAAAGGATACCGCGGCTTGATTAACGGTGAAATTGAGGAGATGACGCTGCGTAGCGTGTCGGATATGTTGCAACGCGGCGGTACCATTTTGCAGACTGCCCGTTGTAAGGAGTTTACCACTGAAGCAGGTGTAAAAAAGGCGGCAGAAGTGGCGCGTATTTTTGGCATTGATGCACTAGTGGTAATCGGTGGTGACGGCTCTTTCCGCGGGGCATTGGATATGTCCAGACACGGATTTCCCGTTATCGGTATTCCTGCGACTATTGATAATGATATCGGTTGCAGCGAGTATACCTTGGGATTTGATACGGCACTTGCAACTGCGATGGAAGCCATTGACAAAATTCGCGATACTGCCGGGAGCCATGACCGTTGCAACGTGGTAGAAGTAATGGGACGAAATGCCGGATATATCGCGTTGGACGTGGCAATTGCGACGGGCGCAGAGGTTGTGCTTGTTCCTGAAATTCCGTTTGATATGGCGGAAGACGTAATTAAACCGCTCATCGACGCGCGTAACCGTGGCAAAAAGCACTATATCATCATCAACGCCGAGGGTATCGGAAATTCCGAAAAAATTGCACGCGAGGTGGAGGAGAAAACCGGCATTGAAACCCGTGCGACCATTCTGGGGCACGTTCAGCGTGGCGGATCTCCCAGCGTGACCGACCGTGTGATGGCAAGCCATATGGGTTTTCATGCAGTGGAATTGCTTGTCAAGGGCGAGTATAACCGTGTGGTAGTAAAGAAAGATGGGAAAATTACCAGCATGGATATTGAAGAAGCACTCGCTACCAAAAAACCATTGCCCGACCGCGGAATTGCGGTTGCAAAGTTGTTGTCATTGTAATTACACCTAAGAGGAAGGGCACGGAGGAAGTATGAGAAAGACAAAAATTGTGTGTACGCTCGGTCCTGCTACCAATGACCCTGCAATATTGCGTGCACTGATGGAAAACGGCATGAATGTGGCAAGACTTAATTTTTCCCATGGCACCCATGCCGAGCATCAAAAGAGCATTGATTTATTTAAAAAAATTCGCGATGAGGTTGGTATGCCGGTTGCATTGCTGCTGGATACCAAAGGTCCTGAAATCCGCATCTGCAGTTTTGCAGATGGGAGTGTAGAGCTGAAAACGGGAGAGAAATTTATCCTGACAACCGAGCAGGTGGTGGGGGATGCCACCCGTGTGTCGGTTACCTATGCAAACCTTACCGATGATGTTTCGGTTGGTACAAGAATCCTCATTGACGATGGACTCATTGAATTGGTTGTGGAGCAAATCGAGGGCAGTGATATTCACTGCAAGGTGCAAAACGGCGGTTTTTTGAGCAACAATAAGAGCATCAATATTCCGGGTACTTCCATCCGGTTACCCTATATGAGCGAGAAAGACCGCTCGGATATTTTGTTTGGTATCAAAAATGATGTGGATTTCATTGCGGCTTCTTTTGTGCGCAATGCCTACGATGTATTGGAAATCCGCAAAATTTTGGAGAAAAACGGTGGAAATGACATTCAGGTCATTGCCAAGATTGAAAACAACGAAGGTGTTGTAAATATCGACGATATCCTCAAAGTAAGCGACGGTATCATGATTGCCCGTGGTGATATGGGTGTGGAAATTCCGTTTGAGGATTTGCCATCCATTCAAAAACTTCTCATTGAAAAGTGCTATCGGGCAGGCAAAAAAGTAATTACTGCAACCCAGATGCTCGATTCCATGATTCGAAATCCCCGTCCTACCCGTGCCGAAACCACCGACGTGGCAAATGCAGTATATGACGGCACCTCTGCACTGATGTTATCGGGCGAAACCGCCATCGGCAAATTTCCTTTGGATGCATTGCGCGCCATGGCAAAAATTGCCGAAAAAACAGAGGGGGCCATTAACTATAAAAAACGGTTTTATGCATTGGGGCTTGCAGATTCGCAGAGTGTAACCAAAGCAATCAGCCACGCCACCTGTACCACTGCAATGGATTTGGGGGCAACTGCGATTATTACGGTGACCAAATCGGGTCTGACGGCGCGGATGGTATCCAGCTACCGACCCATTTGTCCTATTATTGCTACCACCACCATCCAAAAGGTATATCGCCAACTGGCGCTTTCCTGGGGCGTAATTCCGGTGATGAGCGAGGAACAGACCAATACGGATGATTTGTTTGACCACGCGGTGGATTGTGCCGTTTCTACCGGATATGTAAAAAATGGTGATTTGGTGGTTATTACGGGCGGTATGCCGCTTGGAATATCCGGCACAACCAACACCCTCAAGGCGCATCTTGTGGGACATGTATTGGTGGAGGGAACTGCCGCAACGGGTTTGTCCGGCACGGGTAATCTGTGTGTGGCAAAATCGCCGTCGGATGCACTGCGTGATTTTAATGATGGTGATATTCTGGTAATTGAAACCACCTCGAATGATTTATTGCCTATTTTGAAAAAAGCGGGCGGTATCATTACTGAGGCGGAGGGGCTTACCACCCATGCTGCAGTAGTGGGGATGACATTGGAAATTCCCGTCATTACCGGAGCGGCAAATGCAACTACTATTTTGAAATCCGGAACAATCGTTACCATAGACGGAAATCGTGGTCTGGTTTACAGCGGTATTACCAAAATTCTGTAACAGACGCATTGAAGAGGGGATTTTTGTGACCAATGAGTTAAGCCTTACTGTGCGGTATTGCGAAACGGACCGCATGGGAATTGTACACCACTCACGCTACTATCCGTGGTTTGAGATGGGGCGCACGGCGTTTTTCAAGCAGATGGGTTATTCTTATGGTGCACTGGAAAAAGAGGGGGTACAGCTTCCGCTGACCGAAACACATTGCTCTTATCTTAAGGGTGCGTGCTATGAGGATGAACTGATCATCCAGACCCGTTTGACTGCATTGACCGCGGCACGGTGTGAATTTTCCTATACGGTGCTGCGCGCAGACGAAAAACTCGCGCAAGGGCGTACGGTGCATGGCTTTGTGGACGGACAGTTTCGTCCGATTGCACTCAAGAAAAAACGACCCGAGTTATGGCAGGAACTTGCTGCCGTACTTTGGACAGACAGCGAAAAGTGAGGTGCTGAAAAATGAACATTCCCAATATTTTAACTGTAATCCGGTTTGTATGCATTCCGTGTTTTATCGGCGTATTTTTTTCCGATTTGCCGGATGCCGGATTGATTTCGCTCTGCATTTTTTTGTTTGCCATGGCACTGGATGTTGCAGACGGATTTATCGCGCGAAAGTTTGATATGATTACGGATCTGGGCAAGGCAATGGACCCCGTGGCAGACAAGCTTTTGGTGATTTCTGTTGTAACCTGCCTTGTGATGGATGGGCGGATTCCGCTTTGGTTTTTGTTGTTTGTCATTGGCAAGGAATTGCTCATGATGCTGGGATGGCTCATTTTGTACCGGGGACGTAAAGTGGTGGTTCCGGCAAATATATTCGGAAAGCTGGCAACCTTCTTTATGTTTTTGTATCTGGTCGATTCGCTTAGGCTCGGCGTGTTTCTCACCTTGTTCCAGTGGGGGGCGGTTATTTCCACCGCACTGGCATTTGTGATGTATGGCATCAATTTTATAAAAATCCGTTTTGCAAAGGGTTGATGATATGAAAGCAGCTGCACTTTCGTTGCTGGTAATCGGCGCAGTGATTGCGTACGGTGCCCGTTGGATTCTCCAATGGTTGGGAAAACCGTGCGGAGAGAAGGAAGTAGTAATGGTAAAATCGGTCGGGCTGGTGCTCGCACTCGTTGCGGCCGTTTGCATATTTGTATTATAAGAAGGGAAGTTGGATATGGATACCAAAGAACTGGCAAAGATATACGACCCCACCGAGGTGGAGGATCGCACCTACCAAAAATGGATGGAGGGCGGTTATTTTCATGCGGAGGTAAACCCCGACAAGGAGCCGTTTACCATTGTCATTCCGCCGCCAAACGTGACAGGTCAGTTGCACATGGGGCATGCACTGGATGAAACCTTGCAGGATATTCTCATCCGCTATAAGCGTATGGCAGGCTTTGAGGCACTGTGGGTTCCCGGCTATGACCATGCCGGCATTGCTACCCAGATTAAGGTGGAAGAGGCATTGCGCGTGGAAGAGGGTAAAACCCGTCATGACCTTGGTCGTGATGCATTTTTGGAACGCGTATGGGCATGGAAAGAAAAATACGGCGACCGCATTGTGAGTCAGTTGAAAAAACTTGGCTCTTCTTGCGATTGGGACCGTTCCCGTTTCACCATGGACGAGGGATGCTCCAAGGCAGTGCGCGAGGTATTTGTAAACTTATATGAAAAAGGTCTGATTTATCAGGGGAGTCGCATCATCAACTGGTGCCCCAACTGTACTACTGCGCTTTCGGATGCCGAGGTAGAGTATGCCGAGCAGGAAGGACATTTCTGGCACATCAAATATCCGGTGGAGGATAGTGACGAATTTGTGGTAATTGCCACCACTCGTCCCGAAACTCTGCTGGGTGATACTGCAGTTGCAGTGCATCCGGATGATGAACGCTATACTCATCTGCTGGGCAAAAATCTCATTCTGCCTCTGGTAGGACGTAAAATCCCTGTGATTGCAGATGAATATGTAGATAAAGAGTTTGGTACCGGTGCGGTGAAAATCACCCCTGCACACGACCCGAACGACTTTGAAGTGGGTATGCGCCACAATCTGGAGCAAATCCGCGTGATGAATGACGATGCCACCATCAATTCCCATGGCGGAAAATATGAGGGCATGGATCGTTATGAAGCAAGAAAGGCGATGATTGCCGACCTGGAGGAACAGGGACTTCTGATTAAGATTGAGCCGCACACCCATAATGTGGGCGAGTGTTATCGTTGCGGCACTACGGTAGAGCCCATCACCTCCAAGCAGTGGTTTGTAAAAATGGCTCCCCTTGCCAAGGATGCCATCGAGGTGGTAGAGGACGGCAGAATCCGCTTTGTACCCGACCGTTTCTCCAAAACCTATATGAACTGGATGGAAAACGTGCACGATTGGTGTATTTCCCGTCAGTTGTGGTGGGGACATCGTATTCCTGCATTCTATTGTGATGCGTGTGGTGAAACGGTTGTTTCCAAAGAAGACATCACCGTTTGTCCCAAGTGTGGTGCGCCGGTGCGGCAGGACCCCGATGTGCTGGATACCTGGTTCTCGTCGGCACTGTGGCCCTTCTCCACATTGGGTTGGCCCGAAAAGACCAAGGAACTGGATTATTTCTATCCCACCAGTGTGCTGGTAACGGGATACGATATCATATTCTTCTGGGTTGCCCGTATGATTTTCTCCGGCATGGAGCATATGAAGGAAGAACCGTTTAAGCATGTGCTCATTCACGGTCTGGTGCGTGACAGTCAGGGTCGCAAGATGAGTAAATCGCTTGGCAACGGCATTGATCCGTTGGAAATCATTGCCCAGTATGGTGCGGATGCACTGCGCTTTACCCTTGCAACCGGAAACTCCCCCGGAAACGATATGCGTTTCTATGAGGAGCGTGTGGAGGCAAGCCGAAACTTTGCAAACAAAATCTGGAATGCATCCCGATTTGTACTGATGAATCTGGAACTGGACAAGATTGAACTGCCCGAGGAAAGCGCACTCGCACCCGAGGACAAGTGGATTTTGTCGGTATATAATTCATTGGTGGGTGAGGTTACCGAAAACCTGGATAAATTTGAGCTGGGTATTGCGGTTGCCAAGTTGTATGATTTCTTCTGGGACAGCTTCTGTGACTGGTATATCGAGTTGGTAAAACCGCGTCTGTATGACAAGGAAAATGCAGGTCATAAAACCGCACAACAGGTGCTCTGTTATGTGCTGGTAAACTCCTTGAAACTGCTCCATCCGTTTATGCCGTTTATCACCGAAGAGCTGTTTTCCTTCCTGCCGACCGGCGAGGAGAGCATCATGGTGTCTGCATGGCCCAAGTATAGCGATGAACTCAACTTCCCCGAGGCAGAAAAGCAGATGGGTCGCGTGATGGATGCCATCCGTGCCATCCGTAATCTGCGCACCCAGATGAACGTGCCGCCGTCAAAGAGAGCAAAACTGTTTATCGTAACCGATTCTGCCGATGTATATGCCGGCACCAATGCATTCTTTGAAAAGATGGCAGGCGCTTCGGAGGTTTCGGTGCAGACGGGTATGGACGGCATTGATGAAAACGCCGTAAACGCTGTGGTAGAAGGTGCGCGCCTTTACATTCCGCTGGATGATCTGGTGGACCGCGAAAAAGAGATTGCCCGCCTGAATAAGGAAAAAGAGAACCTGCTTGGCGAAATCAAGCGGGTGGAGGGCAAGCTTTCCAATCAGGGCTTTGTGGCAAAGGCACCTGCTGCAGTGGTAGAGGCAGAGAAGGAAAAGAAAACAAAGTATGAAGATATGTTGGCACAGGTAGAGGAAAGCCTGTCCAAGCTGCAATAAGACAGATAATCCCCGGTTTTTGTAAATCGGGGATTTCTTTCATCAGAAGGGGGAAACACAGATGGATATTCATTCGTGTCTGGAATATATCCACTCGCGTTTATTGTTTGGTAAAAAAGCCGGGTTTACCGGCATTAGCCGTTTGCTTGACCGCTTGGGCAATCCGCAGGAGAGGTTGGATTTTATCCATGTGGCAGGCACAAACGGGAAAGGCTCTGTGACAAGCATGCTTGCATCGGTCTGGCAGGCTTATGGAAAGAAAGTGGGATGGTTTACCTCGCCCTATCTGGAACGGTTTCACGAGCGGATACGGATTGGAAATGACGAGATAGACGATGCATCTCTCATTCGCCTGACCGAGCGGATAAAAACCGAGGTGGAGGCACTGGAGAAGGAGGAATGCTATGTAACCGAATTTGAGGTGGTTACCGCAATCGGGCTGATGTATTTTGCCGAGCAGGATTGCGATATGGTGGTGCTGGAAACCGGTCTTGGCGGCAGACTGGATGCCACCAATGTCATCCGCCATCCCCGTTTGTGTGTGATTACTTCCATCGGTCTTGACCATACGCAATATCTGGGCGACACATTGGCACAAATCGCCTTTGAAAAGGCAGGAATACTCAAAAAAGGGGCCCCCGTGGTGATATATCCCCATATGGATGCCCGGGCAGAGCAGGTAATCAGAACCCGTGCAGAAGAGCTGGAATGCTCTTTGATTGTACCGGATAAGGATGCGGTGAACGTGCTTGGTGCTACCCTTTCCGGAACAAAATTTTGTTATGATGGAATGGAAATTTCCCTGCCGCTTGTGGGCGGTTTTCAGGTGGATAACGCCATCATGACGATTGAGGCGGCGCGTGCACTTGGGGTGCCGGATGAGGTGATAGCCGTCGGAATCGCGCGGGCAACGTGGCCCTGCCGGTTTGAGGTGATGCAGGGGAGAAAAACAGTTATTCTAGATGGTGCACACAACCACGCCGGTATCTGTGCCTTTGCAGATGCGGTGAAAAACCATCTTGCAGGGCGGGAACTGGTGCTGGTATTTGGTATGCTGCCCGAAAAGGATTATCAAAAATCCCTTGCGGTATTGTCGGAATTAAACGCACGGATGATTGTTACCCGTCCGCCCGGACCGAGAGGAGAAGGGGCGGATAGGGTGTATGAATATGCCAAATCCATGGGTTTTTCTGCGGAATTTATCTGCGACAATATCAGCGCAATCAAGCGTGCAGATGACATTTCTTCCCATGATGCGGCAATTTGCGTGTTTGGTTCTCTTTATCTGACAGGCGGCGTGCGCTCGTTTGTCGAAAACTTTTTTGGTGTTTGACAAAACTTCCCAAAATTCGAAAAAGGATTTTTCCAAATGATGCAGAATAATACTACCGTTCGTGCAAAAATAGAACGGAGGGGTATTCCTTGCAGATGAATTTTGTGGTAAAAAATGACGTGCTGGTAGTGAGAGTAACGGGTGAACTGGACCATCACACTGCGGTGCAGATACGCGAACGGATTGACTGCAGAGTTTCGGATGACGGGGTGATGCGGCTCATTCTGGATTTGAGCGGACTGACATTTATGGACAGTTCGGGAATTGGCGTACTCATCGGTCGGTACAAGTTGATGCGCTCTTTGGGCGGCACCCTGGCGATTGTTTCGGGTAATGTGAATGTGGACAAGATGTTGGATTTGTCCGGTATACGAAAGCTGATGGGTGTCTACGGCAAACTGGATGAGGCAATGAAAGCAGTATAACGAAAGAAAACACGCAAAAAGGAGAAAACCATGAGCATACGAAATCATATTACGGTGGAATTTTTGAGCAAGTCGGAAAATGAGGGGTTTGCACGGGTTGTGGTGTCGGCACTTTTAGCACAACTCGATCCCACCATTGAAGAACTTGCCGATGTCAAAACCGCAGTAAGCGAGGCGGTAACCAATGCCATTGTACATGGTTATGGTGAAAACAGAGGCTACATAACCATGGATTGCACCCTGGAGGAGGAGAGTCTGACCGTAATTATCAAGGACGGCGGCAAGGGGATTGAGGATGTAAAAAAAGCGATGGAGCCGCTTTACACCAGCAATCCGGATGCCGAACGTTCGGGCATGGGCTTTACGGTGATGGAAACATTTATGGATGAGGTGCAGGTGGAGTCCATTGTGGGGGTAGGAACAAAAGTTACCATGACCAAAAGGCTCGGTACCAAACGTTTGTGATGCACGGACGGGAGGGACAACAATGGCAGACAACACAATGGAATTGCTCAAACGGGCACGAGCGGGTGACAAACAGGCGGTTTCCCGTTTGGTGGAAGAAAATCTCGGTCTGGTATGGAGTGTAGTACGAAAATTTTCCGGGCGGGGACACGATATGGAGGATTTGTACCAGTTGGGGTGCATCGGTTTATTAAAAGCAGTGGAAAAGTTTGATTTTTCTTATGATGTGCGGTTTTCCACCTATGCAGTGCCCATGATTATGGGTGAAATCAAACGGTTTTTGCGTGATGACGGGGTGATTAAAGTGAGTCGTAGTTTGAAAGAAACTGCCGCCAGGGCGCGCGTTGCTGCCGATGCATTGGAAAAAGAGCTGATGCGTGAACCGACGGTGGGAGAAATTGCCGGGAGATTGGGGATGGAATCGGAGGAACTGGTCATGGCATTGGATGCAGTTGCCGCGCCCGAATCCCTTTATAAAACCATTCATGAGGGAGAACGGGCACCCATATTTTTGATGGACCGTCTTGCCCGGCGAGAGGATGCCGAGGGGGATACGGTGGATAAAATCGCACTGGGTGAGGCATTTCGTGCATTGGACTTACGCGAAAAGAAGATTATCGAAATGCGCTATTTTAAAGGGAATACCCAGTCGGAAGTGGCGAAGGAACTGGGAATTTCACAGGTACAGGTATCCAGATTGGAAAAGAAAATACTCATGCGCATCCGGCAGGATATGCAGGAGGCATTGTAATGGCTATGCTTGACAAAGGTGCGCGCTTGTGCTAACCTAACAGTAAGGAGTGATACCCATGAAAAAAATCATTATGATAGAAGGCATGAATTGTGGTCACTGTGCGGCAAAGGTAGAGCAGGCACTTGGTGCAATTGATGGTGTAACTAACGCAAAGGTAACCTTAAAAAAGAAATGTGCCGTGGTGACAATGAATCAGCCGGTTGCCGATGAGGTGCTGAAAAATGCAGTGGATGCAGCAGGATTTCAGGCAATCTCGGTGGAGAAGAAAAGAGGACTGTTCGGTTGATTCCGGGCAGTTTTTTACATGAGAAATAAAAAGTCCGTTTTTTCGTTATACTAATGAAAATGGTTTTGTAAACGAAGGACGGTGGAATTATGCTGCTAACCTTGTTGTTTGCGGCAGAACTGGCATGTATTGTGTCGGTGATATTTATCGAACGAAAAAAGCCCAGTGAGGCGGTTGCCTGGATATTGGTGTTGTGCCTATTGCCGGGGATTGGCGCACTGCTGTACCTGTTTTTGGGCGAAACTCTTTCCATGCGGCATCAGCGTTTGCTGCGGCGCAGGCAGGATGCCGATGCGGTGTGCTATCGGGCAATGCTGGAACGGTTGGGTATGGCATCACATCGTACCGATTACGGTACTAAAGATATTGCCGAATGTCTGGATTTGATTCATCTCAATCTCAAAAGCGGCGCGGTATTTGTACCGGACAACCATGTGAAACTGTATGTGCATGGCAGCGAAAAGTATGACGCATTGTTTGACGATTTGCAAAAGGCACAAAAGTTTATCCATATGGAATATTTCATCATTCGCTCGGATGATGTGGGAAAAAAACTGGTATCCGTTCTGGCACAAAAGGCGGCAGAGGGTGTTGAGATACGCCTGCTGTATGATGAATTTGGATGTTCTACAAAATTTCGCTTTTTTGCGCCACTCACAAATGCGGGAGGGCAGGTAAGGCGCTTTTCTGTTACCCGTTTGGGCAATTTGTTGCGTGCCAATTATCGCAATCACCGAAAAGTGGTGGTGATTGACGGTGTGGTGGGATATACCGGTGGCATGAACATTGGTGCGGAATATACCGGAATTTGGAAAAAGAAGGCGGCATGGCGTGATACTCACCTGCGGTTGGAGGGAACGGCAGTATATGCGCTGCAACTGCGGTTTTTGCTGGATTGGTGCCGTAGCGCAGGCATGATGTTAAACCAGTTTGCTGAACGGGCGGATGATTATTTTCCGCCTTTACAAAGAAAAGGGAACCTTCCGCTTCAACTGGTTTCGAGCGGACCGGATTGTGACGAGGAATACATCAAATTTTCCTATTTAAAGCTCATTACCCGTGCCCGAAAGAGCGTGCTTATTCAATCACCATATTTTGTGCCGGACCAGGCGGTGCTGCAGGCTTTAAAAATTGCCGCTGCATCGGGTGTGGATGTAAAAATTATGTTGCCGGGCGTACCGGATAAGGGATATGTGTATTATGTTACCATGTCCTATATGGATGAACTGCTCAAAAGTGGAATACGGGTGTATTTGTACAACGGATTCTTGCATGCAAAGATGTTGGTGTCCGATTGTGCGGCGGTGTCCATCGGCACGGCAAATATGGATGTGCGAAGTTTTTGCTTGAATTATGAGATTAACACGGTGATATACGGACGGGAGTTTGCCAGAACGTGTGTAGAGCAATTTTATGCCGATCGCGAGGGATGTACCGAGCTGACGCGGGAGGAATTTTGCAGACGTCCCTGGTGGGACAAGGCAGCTGAGGCAATTTTGCGGTTGGCGGCACCATTGTTTTAAAGGGGGAGAGGGAATGCGGAAAAAAATAATTGAATGTGCCAAATCAATGGGGTTGGATTGCATCGGATTTACCCATGCTGCCCCCTATAATGAACAAACGGGTGAGCATTTTCAAACCGCAGTGGTGGTGCTGGCACCCTATTATGCAGGAGAAAAAGAAAATTCCAATCTGGCGCGGTATGCGTGGGCAGAGGATTATCATGTGATTGTCCGTGATTTGCTGGAGCGGCTTGCAAGGGAAATCGGCCTGGAGCGGTATGCCGTCTGTTGTGACACCGGACCGCAGATTGACCGCCTGCTTGCTATCAATGCAGGGTTGGTATTTCGCGGTAAAAACGGTATGTGTATTCATCCGCAATATGGCTCGTGGTTGGTCATCGGATATCTGGTATGCGACCTTGATTTGCCGCATGACCGCCCATTAGGAGAAGATTGTATCGGTTGCGGAAAATGTGTTGCGGCATGTCCGGGCGGAGCAATTACGCCAAACGGGGTGGATGCCAACCGCTGCCTTTCTGCCATTACCCAGAAAAAAGGGGAACTGCCGGAGGATGAGGCGGTGCTGGTGGGAAAGCAGGGGATGGCGTTTGGGTGTGATGTGTGCCAGAATGTATGTCCGCACAATGTTGGGGTTCCGCTTACCCCCATCGGGGCATTTCGGCAAAACCTCAAATGCCGTGTAGAAATGCAGGAAATCGCGCCTCTTTCCAATCGTGCGTTTTCCCGTACATATCAAAATCGTGCCTGGGCATGGAGAGGCAAGGGTGTGATAGAGAGGAATCTGGGGTATATTGGCGCACAAAAAGGCAAATGATAAACCCGTAACCCTACAAAAGGAGGATACGGGTATGAAGGTAAAAGATATCATGACAGGGCCTGCTGTTTATGTGTATCCGCAGGACACGGTATTTGAGGCGGCAAAGGTGATGCAGACCAATAACATCGGCTCGGTACCGGTTATGGATGCGCGAAACGGCATGGTGGGTATTGTGACAGACCGCGATATCATCATCCGGGATGTGGCACGGGGCATCGATCCGCACAAGATGAAGGTGGAAGAAATTATGACCACCCATGTGGAAACAGTTTCTCCTGCTGATGATGTGAAAAAGGCTGCCAGAAAGATGGCAAAAAAGAGGGTGCGCCGCTTGCCGGTGATGGAGCAGGGAGAACTGGTGGGCATGGTTGCGCTGGGAGATATGGCAATTGCGAAGGATTGTTTTGCCGAAGCGTCCGAGGCATTGGCGGATATTTCAACGGGATGTCATCAAAAGTATCCAAAGGCGGAAGGAAAAGACGAATAAAAAAATCGGGTTTCCTGTTATGGGAAACCCGGTTTTTGTTTTTAACTCATGAAAATTCGGTATATTCTTTGTCCAGCGCAGTGTATTTGGACTTTGCCAGGTTGTTGTATTTGAGCACTTCATGTTCCAATCCCAAAGAATGTGCAAATTGCTCTGTACGGGAAAGGTTTTCGGGGTCATCATTGACTCCCGGTATGGCAGGTGTGCGCAGAACAATCTGCTTGGTCATTCCCGCAAGACGGGTAATGTTTTCCAGAATACGTTCATTGCTCACGCCGGTGTACTTTTTGTGAATGTCGCTATCCATGTGCTTGACATCTGCATAAAACATATCGGTATAGGGCAACACGCTCGCGATGTGCTCCCACGGGACGTGAAAGGCACTTTCAATCAGGGTGTGTATGTCATTTTCCTTGCATTTTTTTAAAAGGGCAGCAACAAATTCCGGATAGAGCAGACATTCGCCACCCGAAAGGGTAACGCCGCCACCCGAGCGATCATAATACGCCCTGTCTTTGGCAATGACAGAATAAAGCTCCTCCACACTCATTTGGTTTCCAATCACTTCAAGGGCATTTGCAGGGCAGTTTTTCGCACAGTTTCCGCAGGCAATGCATGCATCCCGGTCAATTTCACCCACTCGGAGAATGTGCGGACAGATGGTTTCACATATGCCGCAACCGATACATTTGTTTTGGTGGAAAAACAGTTCCTTTTTGCATTCCAACCCCTCGGGATTGTGACACCAACGGCAATGCATATTGCATCCTTTGAAATAAACCACCGTGCGGATGCCTGCACCATCGTGCAGAGAGGTGCGTGCAATATGGAAAATAAACGGCGTCACATGCATGTGTGCTTTGTCCTCCCGATGATATGGTTTTGCAGTTCTTCGTCCAGCAGATTAAATTTCTGACTGAATCCGGAAACGCGCACTGCAAGATTGTTGTACTTTTCGGGGTGCTTTTGCGCATCCATGAGGGTTTCGGCATCCACCACGTTAAATTGCACATTGCTCAAGCCCTTTTCTGCCGCCGCAAACATGATGTCGGTAAATTTGTCAATGTTGTTGTCGGTAAAGAGTTTGGGATCCACCTCGACAATTGCGGAGGTTGTACCGGGGGTGCGGGTGGTGGGAAGTTTGCACAGTGAGTTGATGAGCGGTGTAAATCCATTAAAATCTCTTCCCTGCATGGGGGAAACACTATATGCAATCACCTCACCCTTGTGTCTGCCGTCCGGAGTTGCGCCGGTCTGTTTGCCGTGGTCTATCATCCACAGGTAGGTAAAGGGCTGCGGATGGAAGGATAACCCGTATTTTTCCGAAAGACGCTCTAAAATGTCGCAGGAAACATTGATGATTTCGGCGGCAATTTCATCCACCTCGTCAATGTCGTTGCCGAATTTGGGGGATTTGTTTAAAAACTCCAATCGCATCAGTTCATTCGGATAGTCTGCCTTAAGTTGTGCCACCACCTCGTCAAGGGTGTATTTTTTGTCGGTAAACACAAATTTTTTCAGCACCATCATGGAATCTGCCAGATTGGGCACGCCACCCAACATAATCTGGTAGTAGTCATACAACGCACCATGATTGTTAAAATCCTTATTTTGTTCCATGCACCCTTGGGTGAGCAGGGATTTATAAGGCTTTGGTGCAGCAGTTTCGGAAAGTTTTGTGTGGTCGAGCACAATTTTGCAACACACATCGAGGATGTTTTCAATCTGCAGGTATACTGCCTTTTTTAGTTCCTCATAGGTGGTGATTTTTCCTGTTCTGATACCCGGCTCGATGGAATCATCCATCATGCTCTTTCCGTCCAGAAGTGCATATTCGAGCGCTTTTAAAAGGTTGGTTTCACCGGTAACGGCATGGGGATTGGATTTTCCGGGAATTACCGTTTCCACACACCCAATCTGGGTGTAATCCCGTGCATCTTCCAGGGCGATTCCTGCGCCGGTGAGGGAGGGAATCATCACATCGTCATTGAAGAAGAAGGGCACACCCTTTTGCAGATGTCCCACAACCTCCAATGCTCTGCGCACAAATGCTTTTTCGGTATTTTGGTTGTAGCGCACCGAAAGACAACGGATAAAATCCAACTCCTCGGTGGCATCGAGCATCATGTAGGAAAGTTCGTTTACAGCGTCGCTCCCGTCGGGAGTAACACCGCCCACCACGCTTTGTTGCACGTCATACGAACGATACAGCTTGATCCACAGACAACAAATCAGCTCAAAGGCAAATTCCTTTGTGATGATACCTGCCTCAATATCCTTTTGGTAATACGGATACAAAATCTGGTCGAGTCTGCCGAGCGAGTTTGCGTTGATGCCATCCTCCCAGGTGTTGATAATGTGTGCAAACCACAGGCTTTGCACTGCTTCCCAGAAGGTGGTGGCAGGTTTTGCCGGAACAGTGCGGCACACCTTGGCAATTTGCTTAAGCTCCTCTTTCATTTCGGGGGTGAGGTCATCATTTTCCATCATGCGGATTGCCTCTTTGGCATATTTTTCACCTAGAGCACATGCTTTTTCGCATATCATGCGCGCCGCAGTGTAGAGCGAAGATGAACCGTTTTGCGCTTCATATCCGTCTATTTTTTCAATCAGTCCTTCAAATCCCAATGCCAGCACATCGGCGTAATTGATGACCGTGTGATTGGTATCGATGCATCTTCCGATTGCTGCCCATTCATCATCCAGCCAGCGTTCTTTTTGAGAATAGGGGGGGATTTTATTTACCGTAAATCTTTGTATGTTTTCAAAGCATACGGCATACTCTTCTGCCTGCTCGGGCATAAATTCTTTCATCAGGGCAACATCGCCTACCGCATAGTCAAATTCATCGCAGTAGTTGTAGCCCACGATCAGCTCACCTTTGTTGATGAGCGGAGGATGATTTTCGATGATGGAACCAATGCCATAGCCCAGTGCAAGCATGTTGTCATTAGTCGGACATTCGCTCATCCCTTTGGTCATCCAGAATTCTTTCTGCATACAGATTTCTTTTTTGTTGGCATCACTCATAGCGAGCGTGCGGAGATGTTCGCATCGGTCGGTCATTTTGTACATGGTATCACGCCTTTCCTTATAACTGAGAATGGATTCCTTGTTCTTTTTGAGAAATTCCCGTGGCAGACAACCAAATTCCTTTAAAAATGCTTTGTTGAATCCGCCCGGTGTGTCATAACCACAGGAGATGGCAACATCGATGGCTTTTTTGCCATCCAACAGGTCGAATGCGGCGTTTTGCATCTTGTAATGCCGCACATAATCCACAAACGATTTGCCTGTAAACCGCTTAAAAGAGCGGATGAAGTGCCATTTGGAGTAGCCGTATTGTTCTGCTGTTTGTGCCACCGAAAGCTTTTCGTGGATGTTTTCATGGATGTATTTTAATACATGATACATATCACCGCTCCTTTCTGATATCATTATACATTACCGCTTTTTCTGAAAACAACTCTAAAATTGCTATCTTATACAAAAAGGGCGAACAAAACGTGTCCGCCCAAAATGAATTGTTGTAGATATTAAGGATTCAAGGCAATCGCAATCACTGCAAGAATGAGTGCGATATAGTCATTTCTGGTAACCCGTTCACGGAACACCCAGAGGGAAAGCAGAGTGCTGCCCACCAATGCAAGGGAACTGGTGAGCACCGTGTGTACCGATAGCGGCATCAACTGAAGTGCGATTACATTGACAATGGTAACAAAGTTGGTAGGGATGGTGTTGATTCCCATAGAAATTACGATACGGGGACGCACCACTTCGCGCATGGTCTGGGAAAGAGAACCTGTGCCGTTTTTGATGCGGTAGCCAATGAGTAGCACAAGGCATATCGCAAAGCAAAATACATTGGTAAAGAAAAACATACTGTTTGTATCGGTGAGACGCTCGTCAATGGAGTAGATTTTACAAAAGATTGCCATGCCGCCTGCGACCAGAAACCATAATGCACAAAAAAACAGAGAAGATTTTCCTGTCTTAACCGATAATATATTCCGGCAGGGAATGAGTGCTGCCGCAATGAGCAGGAGCACTGCCAGAAGCAGACGCAACGAAAACGGCTCGCGCAGGATGAGGGTGCCAAACAAAATGGAGAGAATAATCCTTCCGCTGGTATTGATGAGTGAACCAAACGAAACCGAAACACGGGAGTATACCAACAATTGCAAAAACAGATTGCCAATAACAAACAGGGGAAAAATGGCGGCATAGATGAGAACAACAGGATCAACCCCGATGCGGAATTTTCCCAATACCCAAAAGCATAATGTGCCGAAAATACTGTTGATCAGGTTTACCATAATCAGGTGCGGAAAGGTGGGTTTGATACCCTGTTGGGTTTTTTTGATGATAACCGAGGTGGACAGGGTAAGTATGGTACTCAGGAGCACCAGTATGTAAGCTTGCATATGTGTTCGCTCTCCTTGCGTTATTCGGTAAGGCTATTATATAACATCCCCTTTTAAAAAGCAACACAAAAATCAACCGCTGAATCGGGTGGGGGATACGCCAGTACGCTCTTTGAATTTACGAGAAAAATAATGGATGGAGGAAAAGCCGCATTGTTTTGCAATTTCGGTAATACTCAGGCTGCTGTATTCAAGCAGTGACACCGCCTTCTCAATCCGCGCCCCCAACAATTCTTCCATGGGGGATGCCGAAAAGAAGTTGCGGTAGAGCACCAGAAACCGGCTTTCGGAATAGTTTGACCGTTGTGCCAGGTCGGCAATGGTGATTTTTTGTTCCATATGGTCGAGCATATAATTTCGTGTATTGCTGATTTGTGCAAATGCGGCGTGGGTTTTTCGTCGGGAAAAATCGTATTGCCGACCCAGTGAAACCAGCATTTCGGTGATGATGGCAGAAACCTTGCTCTCATAGGCAGGGTGCTTAAACAATTGTTCAGTAGCAATTTTACGAATATAGGGAAAGAGCAGACTGTGGGTGTCAATGTAAAACGGCTCATTCACGGGAAGGGAAAATTCCTCGATGAGTTGGGCGGCATTTCCGCCCGAAAAGAAAATCCAATCGTTTACAAATCCGGTTTTTGCATGCGCTGTGCTTTTGTGCTCGGATTCACCATAGGGAATGTTAAGCAGATAACGGAATTGCTCGCCTTGTAGCAACTTCCCGTCTTTGCGGTACACAAATGGTGTTTTGAAAAACATCAGTAAAAAACAATCCTCGCAATTTGAGTGATGTTTTGGACGGGTATAATGATATGCAGTATCGTGCGCGGTGTCTGTTCCGCAAAGTTTGCATTCAATGATGCTCATGAATATCACCTCTTGTTTTTAGTATATCACAAATAAAAGGATAATGCAAATTATTACAATCATTGTGTAAAGACAGACAGATACGCAAAGTGGTAGAATGACAGATATCATGCGTGTTATTTGAAAGGATGGTGTGTATCCTGTGAAACGTTCTGAAATCAATGCAGCAATTGAAAAAGCCAAAAAGCGGTTGGAGGAATATCACATTTCCTTGCCCATGTTCGGCTATTGGGGTGTGCAGGAATGGGAGAAAAACAAGGAAAGGAGTGCCCGTATCATCGAGCGGATGCTGGGGTGGGATGTCACCGACTTTGGCAGTGGCGATTTTGACACCTGCGGTGCGGTACTTTTTACTGTGAGAAACGGCGATAAAAATGATCCCGAACTGCGTGCACCGTATGCAGAAAAATACATTGTGCTTTCGGATGAAACCGAGCAGCAGATTCCCTTGCATTACCATATCGAAAAAACAGAGGATATCATCAATCGCGGCGGCGGTGTGATGGTGGTGGAGTTGTACCGCAGGAGCGAGGATGGCGGTCTGGATACCGAAACGCCGGTGGATGTTTACATGGATGGGGTAAAATATACCTTTGGCCCTGGCGAAAAGATAGAGGTTACGCCGGGAAACAGCATCACCCTGGAGCCGTTTATGTATCATCGGTTTTATGCAAAAAAAGGGGAGGGGTTTCTCATTGTGGGTGAGGTGTCCAAGGTCAATGATGATGACCACGACAATGTGTTTTTGGTAAAATCCGAGCGGTTTTGTGCAATTGATGAGGATGAAGCACCCATTCATCCGTTGGTAAAAGAACATGAAATATCAAAAAGGAGGATTTTGTAATGAGTAAGCTGGGTATTTTTATGAATTTCTGGGAAAACGACTGGGATGCAGACCATATCAGGTACATCAAAAAGGCGGCAGAGATTGGGTTTGATATTTTGGAGTTTCAGGCACAACCACTCCTGGAGATGCCGGATGAGAAAATCACCGAAATCAAGCATGTGGCAGATGAATACGGCATAGAGCTTACTTATAGCCTGGGGTTGGATAAAAAGTATGATATTGCATCTCCCGACGAATCGGTGCGACTGGGCGGCATCAAATATTTGACCAATATTTTAAAACGGGTTGCCTTACAAAAAGGCACCGTGATTTCGGGTGTAAGCTATGCAGGTTGGGGCGTGCCCGACCTTGCGGTGATTGATAAAAAACAACTCACCGAAAACAGCCTGTGCTCCATGAGAGAGCTTGCAAAGGTTGCCAAAGACCTTGGTATTACCTACGCAGTGGAGGCGGTAAACCGCTTTGAGGGTGTGGTGCTCAATACTGCCGCAGAGGCAGTGGCATATGTAGAGGAATTGGGTTGCGACAATGTGGGAGTGCTGCTGGACACCTACCATATGAATATCGAAGAATTTAATCTGGGTGATGCCATCCGCACGGCAGGAAAGCACCTCATTGGTCTGCACACCGGTGAAAACAATCGTTCGGTGCCGGGCAGAGGACATCTGGATTGGGATGAGATTTTCAAAGCACTCGCAGATGTGGGCTTTACCGGACGGATTGTGTCCGAACCGTTTGTGGTAAGTGGCGGTCAGGTGGGCAAGGATATTTTTGTGTGGAGAAACCTTCTTGCTGATGTAAGCGAGGCGGCGCTGGATGCCGAAGCAAAATATCTGCTCGAGTTTGAAAAGGGAATGCTTCAAAAGTACGGAATTTAATCTCAATTTGCCCCCAAAACTTTGTTTTTGGGGGTTGTTTTTATGTATAAATTTGTTATAATGGAAAATAACAGTTGACTTTACAGGAGGAACTATCATGAAGGAAATCATCAAACCGGGATTTTTTAACAATAACACTGCCGATGCAAACGATGCACGCAGAGAGCATTATGATGTGCTCAATGAGCAGTTGGTAAATATGGGAAAGGAGCCGGATGTGCTATTTATCGGCGATTCCATCACCATAAACTGGGAGCTGCGTCTGTATCTGGACGATCTGGGCTATATGGTAAACCGCGGTATCGGTGGGGATAACACCCATTATATCAACAGACGCGCCGAGGCGGATGTATTTCAGCTCAATCCCAAACGGGTGGTTTATATGGCGGGCACCAACGACCTGATGGCAACCTTGCCGGATATGTGGTGGCAAAAGCCGGGCAGACCTGCAGAGGAAGTGGTGGCGCAGTCGCTTGCCAATATTGAGGATTTTGCAAAGCGGTGTGGTAATACCAAGCTGTTTTTGTGCTCGGTGATTCCGTCCAGCCTCTACGAAACCTTTGATAAGGATGCATATAATCGCGCCATCCTGATGCTCAATGAGGGTATCAAAGCACTTTGCGAAAAGTATAATGCGACTTATGTAGACTACCATAGCGCACTTTGTCAGGCAGACGGCATGACGGTGCAGGATGGATTGACCCATGAGGGCATCCATCCCAATCATAAGGGCTATTCCATCATGTCCGAGGTACTGCGTAAAGCAATCGCAGAGCGCGGTTAAAAACTACAGAGGGGGGCAGAAACATGGCGATACCACAACCTACCCAACGGGTAGCAGATTATGAAAATATGGGTCTGGGCATGTTTGTGCACTGGGGATTGTATTCCCAGTTGGAAAAGGATGCCTGGGGTTTTTGGATTTATCAATATGACATGGCAGAGTACAAAAAAGCCATGGATACATTCACGGCAGAGGATTTTGATGCCGAAAAATTAGTGCTCACGGCAAAGAATGCAGGGTGCCGCTATATTGTGCTGACCACCCGCCACCATGAGGGTTTTTCCCTTTACGATACCTGTGGACTCAATGCGTTTGATGTGATGCATGCTCCTGCAGGAAGGGATTTGATCCGTGAGTATGTGGATGCGTGTAATAAGCATGGCATTGTGCCGTTTTTCTACCACACCACACTGGATTGGTATCATCCTGATTACCGTGAAAATTTTGACAAGTATCTCGGATATCTGCGCGACAGTGTAGAGGTGCTTTGCAAAAATTACGGCAAGATCGGCGGTTTTTGGTTTGACGGAAACTGGGATGATTGGAATGCAGATTGGAAAGAGGGCGAGCTGTATGCGGTTATCCGCAAATATCAGCCCGATGCAATCATCATCAACAATTCCGGTCTGCGCCGGATTGCGGTTGCAACCCATCCCGAGATTGATGCAGTGGTGTTTGAACAGGGGCATCCCAAACCGTTGGAACGGGAGGGTGCACCCAAATACCTTGCGGCAGAGCTTTGCCTGCCCATGAATGATCACTGGGGTTATGTGGGAACCGACTGGAATTACAAATCCCCCAAAACCATCATTGAGGCACTGTGCGATGCACGCAGAGTGGGGGCAAACTTTTTGGTCAATGTAAGCCCTGACGGTCAGGGGGGCATTGTGCCCATGCAGAGCCTTTTGATGCAAACGGTGGGTGACTGGATGAAACTCTATGGCGAGGCAATCTACCGTGGCAGACCGTGTGCGGCAAAATCGAGTGGCAGAAATTATGCACTGCGCAGTGATGATGCACTGTATCTGATGTTTTATGACCTTGGCGAGGGCGGAAATAAAAACGTAACCGTCAATGCCGATTATTTCGGCTGGCAGGCATTTGACCGTGTGACCGATGAGATTGTATCGGTGGAATGGATGGACAATGGCGAAAAACTGGATTTTATCCAGCAGGGAGAAATGCTCTCGGTTGGCGCAACCGGATATCCGTTTGGCACTCACACACTGGTGCGTGTGGCAAAGGCAATCATCAAAAAATAAAAAAGAAAGCCGTATGCAATTAAACTGCACCATTTTGTGCAGATCAATATGCATGCGGCTTTTACAATATGCTTTTTTGGTAGGCGGTGGGAGAAAAGTGCACCGCCTTTTTGAATGCACGGGAAAAATTATGTACACTGGAATAGCCGAGTAAATCGGAAATTTCACTCACCGAAAGCTTTTCTTCCCGGAGTAATTTTTTTGCTTCGGCAAGTTTTAGATCGGTGTAATATTCCATGGGACTTTTTCCGGTATTTTCCTTAAATATTTTGCTTAGTTGGGATTTTCCCATCATAAAATGGGTGCACAAATCGGGCAGGGTAAGGGGGCGATAGACGCTCTGTTCCATAAATTCGGCAATCATCTCGGTAAGAGAGTTTGCCGCAATGGCACGGGATTGCTCAGTCGCATGGATTTGCTTTCCAAATGCCGCACTGTTTCGTATCAGGCGGAGTAAAAACTCGGTGAAATAGCACTGGAGCAATTGTGTCGCACCAAAAGGGGCGTTGCAAAAATCCAGATTTCGCTTGTCTTCATAACGAGAGGGGAGCTGCCCCAACGCGTGTTCTGCCTCCACAATAAAAAGGGAAAGCAGTGTTTTGGAGGTTTTGTCCAGTGTAAAGGATTTTTTGCTCAAAAGATGCATGGCATCTCCCGCTGCGGTAAATGAAATAACCAGCATATTGTTTGCGACCTTCTGGTCGGAGGTGTGTGCGTGAATTTCATCCGGCTCGTGGAAAATCACCTGCCCCTGTGTAAGGGTGTAGCCGTTTGCCCCCGAAAAGGCAACCGCGCTGCCCTTGTCCACATAGACCATTTCCCAGAAATTGTGTCGTTCGGGTGGGTGGGAAAAGTGCTTTCCAAATTCAAAATAGTAGATACTGTGAAATCCTGCGATGAAGATTTCCTGTTTTACGGGTTGGAGTTCAAACAATGTTTTCACCGCCTTGCGGAAAAAATGATAAAAATTTGATTGTGATGGATAAATACAAACTTTCAAAAGTATTATACAATAAAAGCAAGAGAAAGTCAATTGTTCCATAAATCAAAGGAGGTTTTTCAAGCATGAATGTTTTGGCAATCGGATGTCATCCGGATGACATCGAAATCGGATGCAGCGGAACACTTGCAAAATGCGTAAAACGCGGCGACAAGGTAACGGTTTGCCATGTTGCAAATGGTAATATGGGTCATGAAATTATCAAACCCGATGAGCTTCGCGTGATGCGCGCACAGGAGGCAAAAAATGCAGGTGCGCTTGCTGGCATCGAGGTGGTTACCATCGATGTAGGTGATCTGCTTGTAAACGGCAGTGATATTGAGCAGCGTGATAAAGTGGCAAACCTGATTATCAAGGTGCAGCCCGACTTTATCATCACCCATAGCCCCACCGATTATATGAATGATCATCTGGCAGTACATAGACTGGTTTGGGATGCAAGCTTTGTGGCGAGCGTGCCGCAGTATAACGGTGGCGGTAAGGCGGCAGTTACTCCGCTTTATTATATGGACAACCTCGCCGGTGTAAACTTTAACCCCACCGAATATGTGGACATCACCGATGAAATTGACCAGAAAATTGAGATGCTCGAGTGCCACGTCAGCCAGCTCAAATGGATGCGTGACCATGACCACATCGATTTTGCCGAGTTTGTAAGAAGCTGCTCGCGCTTCCGTGGTCTTCAGTGCGGCGTGCAGTATGCAGAGGCATTCACCCAATCATACGCATGGCCTAAAATCACAACCAAACGGATGTTGCCGTAAAAAATATTAAAATAAAGAAAGGCGGAAAAGAACATGGATTTTTTGAGTACTGCAAAAGGAACACTGTTGGAGAACTTCTTCCCAAAGGGATGGGACCTGAAGAAGATTGACGAGTGCTGCGAAAAGGGCGTTGCCCGCGAAGATTTCTGGCACAAGGATTTCAATCCCGTTGAGTGCGAAAACATCAACGAGTTTGACACCTACATGGGTCACGAAATTGCCCTTCAGATCAAAAAAGCACGCGAGGATGGCATCAAACTGGCAATGATTCTGCCGGTAGGTCCCATGGGTATGTATCGTTGGGCAGTATACTTCCTCACCGAGTGGAATGTAAAATGCGACCACGTTTACACCTTCAACATGGACGAGTGGGCAGACAGCGAGGGCAACACCCTGCCGAGCGATAATCCCGCTTCTTTTGAATATAGCATGAAGCAGGCTTTCTTTGACAAGCTGGGCGAAAACACCATTCCCCCTGCACAGCGTAATTTTGCTACCAAAGACAATCTGCCCACCTATCCGGGTAAGATTGCAGCGCTTAAAGCAGAGGGTGCAAGACTGGTACTGGTATTCGGTATCGGCAGAACCTGCCACATCGCATTCTGGGAGCCCCAGTTTGCAGACGAATTTGCTACCGTTGAAGAATGGAAGCAGCAGTGCTACCGTGTTGGTGCAAAACTGCATCCGCTCACCATTGAGCAGAATGCAATCACCAGCTTCAAGAGCAGAACCACTCTGGTACCCTGCAGTGCAAACACCGTAGGTCCCGGCCTGTTCCTGCAGGCAGATTACATCATCGGCGGTTGCGACGGCGCACTTGGCAGAGGAATGGGTTGGCAGGGCATGAGTTTCCTGACCACACTGCACTATGGTCCGGACAAGGCGATCACCTCTTCGTTTATTCCCACCATGCCCGGCAAACTGTTCTATCTCAAAGAGCTGGCAGGTCCCCTGACTGCTGAATGTAACTAATTTCTGAGGAGGAAACAAACATGAGTAAAATCAAATGGGGTGTTATCGGTTGCGGCGGTATTGCCGACAGACGTACCCTTCCCGGTATGATGGATGCAAAAAATGCAGAACTGATTGCCGTAATGGACGCAAACTATGAGGTTGCCAAAGTGGTAGCCGAGAAATACAATGCACCCGTTTTGTGCAAAGACGAGCAGGAAGTGCTGGCACAGGATATCGACGCAGTATACATCGCTACTCCCGTCTTTTGTCACAAAGCACAGGTGCTTCAGGCACTCGCTGCCGGCAAGCATGTACTGGTGGAAAAACCGGTTGGCATGACGGTTGCCGAGGGCGAAGAGATCAAAGCCGCTGCCGAGAAGGCAGGTCTTAAAGTGGGTGTTGGTCTGATGATGCGTTTCCATACCCATCACCAGGCAATTCGCCAGCTTCTTGCAGAGGGCAAACTGGGTAATCTGGTATCCATGCGTGCACAGTTTAGCTGCTGGTATCCCGATATCGAGGGCGCTTGGCGTCAGGATAAGGCTCTTTCGGGCGGTGGCGCACTGATTGACCTCGGTGTACACTGCATTGACCTGTTGCAGTACATCAGCGGTATGAATGCAGTAGAGGTTTCGGCAAATTGCAGCACTCAGACCTTCAAATACAATGTAGACGATAGTGCATCGGTGCTGATGAAGATGGAAAACGGCGCAAATGCGTATGTGGATGTAAACTTCAATATCCCCGACGAAGCTTCGCTGGGTCGCATTGAATTCTATGGTACCCGTGGTTGCATTATTGCCGAGGGAACCATCAGCCAGATAGAGGGCGGCAGCGTAAAAGTGGTGCTCACCGAGGAGAGCGGCTATGATGCAATGCAGGCACACACCGAGGCAAAATCCTACTTCCTGCCCGAACCGTCCGGCAATATGTATACCAAGGAGATTGAGTCCTTCTCGGATGCACTGCTCAATGATACCGATCCTGCTATTACTCTGGATCAGGCAATGTCGGTAGAAAAGGTCACTGCTGCAGCTTATGCATCGTCCGAGTCGGGCAATCGTATCAAACTGTAAGGAGTGTGTAGCCATGATCAAACGCGCAGTTGAAATGAAACCGCTGATTGACCTTTGCGCCGAGGGCGGCAGAGGAGAACTGGCTCTGACCAAAATGTCCGATTACTTTAATGGTCCCGACAAACTGGAAATGTTTGCCTATGCGGAACTGGAGCCGGGCGCAGAGGTTGGTTATCATGTGCATATCGGTGAGATGGAGAGCTACTATATCATCACCGGTGAGGGTACTTATAATGACAATGGGGTTTCCGTTCCCATCAAAAGTGGCGATATGACCTATACGCCGAATGGGGAAGGACATGGTATTAAAAATACCGGAACCGCTCCGCTGGGATTTATTGCCCTGATTGTAAAAGACTGAGGAAAATGAAGAAAAACGCAGACTGTATACACGGTCTGCGTTTTTTGCAAAGATATGCGGTATATCACTTAAAATACCTCATATTATTTTGGAAAAGGGACAATTTTTAAGAAAAATGCTCAAAATTTAATTATCGCTTGAAAAAGTTTTTCAAAACAAGTATAATATTAGTATTATGTCAAAAACTATATGAGCGGATGGAGAACTGTTCTATGAAGCGAATGAAGAAAATGAGTATCAGCGTGGTTACCACATGGCTGATTAGTTATGTTGTCATTTTGTTGTTTCCGTTTTTTATCAGTTTAATATTATATTTTTTCAGTTTTGGAATCATTGAAGAACAATGCGTGGATTCGAGTCGTCTGATTTCGACAAACATGGCGTTCAAAATTGACCAGTTGTTTTTGGACAATAAAGAAACCAAGGAAAAACTCAATGGTCAGCCGTCGGTGTTGCGTCTCGCAGAAGCAGACCAGGGAATGCTCTATAATGTCAACCCTGCCATTCAGGCGGAGCTCAATGATGTCAGACAGAGGATGAAAATGCAAAATAAGGATGCAACCGTTGCCCTGCTTCTTAACCGTACGGGAATGGTGGTAATGCAGGACGATATTGTTACCCTGTCCAATTTTATTGCGACCCTTGGTGTTCCCGAGGAATCCAATATGATTGCGCAAATCCGTTATAGCCAGAGTGGGCAGTATTTTGTCATGGGTTCGGGAGAAGGAGAACAGATATTGTTCTACTGTGCTCCGGTTGTTTCCAGTAGTATTTTTGATGATGCCAGAGTGCTGGTGTGGTGTAAAATTCCTTCTTTGATTGAGGAGATTGACCAGCTGCGCGGAAGGGTATTGCTGGAATACGTGATTACCGACCAGATTGGAAACTATGTGGTGACAAGTAAAAAGTTCACAAATGACAATATTGCCAAAGCAAATGTGGAATACTATCGTAGAGGTGCGCTGAAACTGGATGGCGACAAGTATTATCTGGAGGCCATCGAGTCGGAAACACTGGATTTTCATTATTTGTTCGCCATTTCCTATATTGACTTGTTCGGAAAACTGCGCACCTATAAGATACTGATGGTATTGAGTGCGTTTATATGTATCGGACTCGGCGTGGTAATGATTTATCTGTTCATCCGTAATAATTATAAATCGGTGGATAGTATTTTGTCTAAAATCAAGCATATCAGCGGAATCAATCCCGGCAAAGAAAAAAATGAATATGTTGCCATCCGGCAGGCACTCGATACACTGGAACAGAAAAACACTGTTACTCTAAGTCGTCTGGACGAATCGACCAATCGGCTGACCAACGAGATTATCTCTAAAATGCTGATGGGAATTTATATCAGCCGTAGAGAGTACGAGGAGATTGTAAAGAGCTTGCCTTTCCGTTATCACGGCAAATATTATTTGGTTTTGGCAATGGAAATCTGGGATGATTCGGCATTTTACCAAGAGGAAGATATTACTGAGGAAGAGAAAAAGAAAACCGATTTTTTCATATTGGAAAATGTATTCAGTGAGCTTTTGGAACCCTATCAGTGCTATTTTATTGAACTCAATGGGCAGTTGACCACCATTCTCAATGCCGATTCGGTGGATGGAAAACTCAACGAAATCATTGAGCATGGTCGGCAGTTCATCACCCAGAATTTCGGGCTCAAATTTTCGGTGGCACTCAGTGATGAGCAGGAAGAATTGTATGGCATCGGCAGAAAATACCGTCAGTGTCTGGCACTGCTTGAAACGGGCAGAACATTTGAAAAGAATGCGGTTCTCACTACCGAATTGATGCCACCCACTACGGATTTTTACAGCTATTCCTCAGATAAGGAAGAAAAGCTGCTCAACCACTTGAAAAACCAGAACTACGAGGCTTGTATGAAGCTTCTCGACTCCATTTTTGAAGATTCATTTACCAGCTCGCTTGCCATCATGAGGGAAAACAATTACATGCTCTATAGCATCATGGGAACGGTAATCCGTTATATTTCCTCTCTGTCTTTGGAAGAAACGGATAATGAGATTATTCTCAATATGGTGCTGGATGTGTTTGATGCAAACGTAGCGGGAACTGCGAGGGATGCACTTAGTGAGCTGATTGCATATCTGTGTAATATGGATATGAATGCAAACTCCAAAGATAGCGATTTCCTCACCCGGAAAAGCCTTGATATTGTGGAACGGGAGTTTGGTAATCCGAGCCTTAGCGTAACCTATATTGCTGATCAGCTTGGGTTCCATCCGGTGTATGTTTCCTCCCGATTCAAGGGTAAGAGCGGAGAGGGCTTGCTGGAATATATCAGCAAATACCGTATCATCAAGGCAAAGGAAATCATGACCGAGCATGAAGAGGTTACGGTGGAAGATGTTTCGGTAATGGTGGGTTACACCAATGTAAAAACATTCTCCCGTGTGTTCCGTAAGCTGGAAGGAATTACCCCTGCAAAGTGGCGAAACAGCATTCGCCCCGAGGAGCCGGAAGACGAATAAAAACAAGGCGATTGATCCGTTTGGGTCAATCGCCTTTTGTGTTTTTAAAATATACCGGATTTTTTTCGGGCAGGGTATCCGCAGATGTAACACAGTATGGTTCCGGAAAGGGCAATCGCAAACCAGACCAGCAGGGTGGGGTGCCAACCTGCATATTCCGAAAAGGCGGCGACGCCGTAGGTGGAAATGGCACTGCCGATATAGGTACAGGAGTTTAAGATGCCGGAAACGGTGGATACCTTGCCGAAGTTTTTGAAGTAGGGGGGGATCAACCCGATGAGCATGAGGTTGATGCCGTGCATGGCACCGGTAAGAAGTGCAGAAAACACAACCGACGATATCGCGCTTTTACCGGAGGTAAGATAGAGTATCAATGCACACGCCGCTCCAAATCCGAAAATTGCCGCCGCACATTGGGCAGGATTGGAAAACCATTTTCGGTAAACTGTGTTGGAAAGGGAGAAGGATAGCATGCTGAACACGGGCAGTGCCACACCGGTGAGGATGGAGATGGCATTGCTCAGGCTATAGGTTTCTGCGATAAAGGAGGGCATCCAGGTGGTAACGCCATCGCGCAACATTCCCTGTAGCACAATCCCTGCCATAAGCATCAGGAAAAACGGAGTAAACAGTCTGACTGAAGAACCTTGCGCCGGTGCTGCATCCTGCACTTTTCTCGCAGGCGGCACATTGGGGCAACGCAATACCCATATCGGGCAGATTGCCAGCGCAATGAGTGCCGAGGTGATAAACACGCTTTTCCAACCCCAGAGGGTAATGAGTAGTGGCGCGATAAGATATACTGCAATGGAGCCTGCCGAACTTCCCTGCGAGATTAATACGGTTGCCCGACTGTAATCCTCTTCTGGGATGCTTTGTGCTAAAATTGCCGTCATGGGTGGCCACATGAAAGCCTGCGCAAAACCGTTAATGCACCAGATAACAGTCATTTGCGCCGGATGTGTACAAAACGGAATGAGAAGGTTCATGAAACAAGCCAGTAATAAACCGAACAGTACCAAACGCTTGGGGCGAATCCGATCGCCGCAAAGACCGCTGATAATCTGTCCTGCACCATATGTAACCGAGCATCCGGTTAGTGCCAGAGAAAATGCGGTTTTGCTCACCTGCATATCGGTAATCATTTCGGCGATGACTGCGGCAAAATTGATTCGGGTGAGGTAGCTTGCAAAGTAGGTTGCTGCAAATAAAAAGGCAAGACGAAAACTTTGTTTAGACATGGGTATGTATCGGCTCCTTTGTGCTTTTTTTGTAAACAAGTCAAATATATCATTGTAATATGTAAAAAGCAAGTAGATTATTTGTATTCCTGCAGGTAGTTACGGGGGGATGCACCGGTTTCTCGTTTGAATACCATACTGAAATAATTCTGGTTGTTAAAGCCAAGCATTTCGCTGATTTGTCCGATGGGCATTCCTTGGTGCATCAACTCAATTGCACGCTTGATTTTCATCTTGATAAAATATTTGTGTACGCCGCAGCCCAGATAGGATGCAAAGAGTTTGTTGAGTGCCGAAACGCTAATGCCGCACTCCCGCGCCAGCTCGGGGACCGAAAGTTGGCTATAGAGATATTGTTCCATGGTGCGGATGGTTTTGTTGTACAGTATGGCATTTTTATCCTCCTGCATGGGTCGGACCTTGCGGTTGTCGTCAAGGAGAGAAAGTAGCAGCAGCTCCAGCCGGTTGGAAAGATTCTGCATCAGATAAGGTTGCAGGTCTGCAAGACACAAAACGGGGTTTAGCAGGTTTTCGGCATCGGGTTGACGGATGATGTCCAAAAGCCCTTCCATCATTTCCTGCTGGGACGTTTTGAGTGCAAACACGCCGTCTGAAAAGCGATTAACCGCCTCGCCCTCTGCGCGGAAAGAGCCGATAAACAGATGGGAGAAAGACCCCTCCGGAACCCACAACTTGTGAAATTCCATGGGCTTGTGGAAAATAAGCTGATGCTTACTCAGTTCATATACATTTTTGTCTGCCGAAACGCCCACCGTTCCGTCAATCACATAAACAAATTCCCAGAAGTTGTGGTCTTCACCATCAAAATGAAAGCCCGGCTCATAGCGGATTTCAAATGCACTGTACATTGCGGTGATGTCAATGTGTCTGTCCACTTTATATTCGATATACATACAAACCTCCGTACACAAAATTATATATTTTTGATTTATTTTCGTATAGAAATATAGTTTTATTTCTGTTATATTGATGGTAACACAAAATCCGAACTTTGTAAAGATGGGAGGAAAAATTATGTTGAATGTTGGCGTAGTCGGCACCAGCGGACGCGGATATGGATTGATGAAGGATGTGGTGCTCAAATTGACCGACAAGGTGAAAATCACTGCAGTTTGCGACCTTTACCCCGATCGGGTGGAGGATGCACAGAAACTGGTGGAGGAAATGAGTGGCGTTCTGCCCTTTGGAACGACCGATTATCAACAACTGCTCGCGCGAGAGGATGTGGATGCAGTACTGATTACATGCGCGTGGGAAGCACATGTTCCGGTAGCCATTGCTGCTATGCGGCTGGGAAAGGCGGTTGGCACAGAGGTAGGCGGCGCATATGATATCGAAGATTGCTGGGATCTGGTAAAGACCTACGAGGAAACCAAAACCCCGTTTATGTTTTTGGAAAACTGCTGCTACGGCAGACGTGAAATGATGGCGCTCAACATGGCAGAACAGGGTGTGTTCGGTGAAGTCGTGCACTGCACCGGCGCATATGGTCATGACCTGCGCAAAGAGATTTCCTTTGGGAAAGAAAATCGCCACTATCGTCTGCGCAACTATACCCATCGCAACTGCGAAAATTATCCCACCCATGAGCTGGGACCCATTGCAAGAATTTTGCATATCAACGACGGAAACCGTATGATGAAACTTAGTACGGCCGTCAGCAAGGCTGCAGGGTTGCATCAGTATATTAAGGATAATAAATCCGATGATGCGGATTTGATGAGCAGAACCTTTAATCAGGGGGATGTGGTGACCACCACCATCACCTGTGCAAATGGCGAAACCATCGTAATTACCCTTGACACCACGCTTCCCCGATATTACTGCAGAGGTTTGAGCGTGCGCGGAACCAAGGGGATGTATGAAGAGGCAACCGATTCGGTATTCCTGGATGATGAACATCTGGAATTTGAGGCAAATTGGAAGGAAAAGTGGGGCAATGCCGAGGAATACACCGACAAGTATGAACATCCCGTATGGAAAGAGTATCTGGCAAATGAAATGCTGGGTGCCCATGGTGGCATGGACGGATTGGTGTTGTGTGCATTCTTTGATAGCATCATTGAAGGCAAACCCTGCCCGATAGACGTATATGATGCAGTGGCTTGGATGTGCATCACTCCGCTTTCCGAGCAATCGATTGCGTTGGGCGGTGCGCCTGTTGCTATTCCCGATTTCACAAGGGGAAAATGGTATAAGCACGATTGATTGGCGAAAAATAAACCCCGCATTGTCGATTTCTTGACAATGCGGGATAATTATGTGATTTTTTACAAAAATTAGTTGACAAATTTGTAACAATCTAATATAATAAAAATGTTGTGGCTTTTTGTTACATAAATAAAGGAGTGTCGTTTGTATGTCTGCAAACCTTTTGATTATGGCTGCCGGAATGGGCAGTAGATTTGGCGGATTGAAGCAAATTGAACCCATCGGTCCCAATGGCGAGAGCATCCTGGATTTTTCGGTGCGCGACGCAGTAAAGGCGGGGTTTGATAAAGCAGTTATTGTGATAAAAAAGCAGATTGAGCAAGAGTTTCGTGCCGCTTGCGGCAAGCGGATTGAGCAGTTGGTGGATGTGGAATATGCATTCCAGGAGCTGGATAAACTTCCCGAAGGATTTTCCCTTCCCCCCGAGCGACAGAAACCATGGGGCACCGGTCATGCAGTGCTTTGTGCACGTGATGCAATCACTGCGCCGTTCGCAGTAATTAATGCAGATGATTACTACGGACCCGAGGCATACCGCATTATTTATGATTGGCTGACCAACCATGACGAGATGTGCATGGTGGGCTATCAACTGGGCAACACCCTTACCGAAAACGGCACCGTTTCCCGCGGTGTTTGTGATATTGACAATGGTTATCTTACCGGCGTTACCGAGCATACCGCATTGGATAAAAACTCCGGTATTCCGCTTGACACTGTAGTGTCCATGAATATGTGGGGATTGCAGCCGGATATTTTCCCGTTTATTGCAGAGGGGTTTGAGAAATTCCTTAAGGAAAATTTAAATACCCCCAAAGCAGAGTATTTCCTGCCTGGTATCATCAATGACCGGATTCAGCAGGAGGGAAAACGGGTGCGTGTACTGGAAACCGCCGAGCGTTGGTATGGTGTTACCTACCGCGAGGATATCCCGATGGTAAAGGAAGCATTGCGTAATCTATAAATTTGACAGGAGTTGTAGTGTCAATGGCAAATCAAGTGGATTTGAATGAGATTTTAACAAAGTTTAATATCAAAACAAAAATCGATCCGTACGGAAACGGTCATATCAATGATACCTATTGCACCGAAACACCCAAATATCTTCTCCAGCGTATCAATACCAACATCTTCCGTGATGTAGATGGTTTGATGGAAAACATCGAACGGGTTACCGCTTTCTTACGCGAAAAGATTATAGCAGCAGGCGGAAACCCCGACCGGGAAACGCTTACAGTAATCAAAACCGCAGAGGGAGAAAATTATTATCGTTACGATGATGAACATGTATACCGCGTGTATAAATTCATTGGCGATACCAAGAGCATCGAAAATGATAAAACTCCCGATGACCTGTATGAGGCAGGAAAGGGATTTGGTAAATTCCAGAGAATGCTTGCAGATTTTCCGGCAGATACCCTGCATGAAACCATTGCAGATTTCCATCACACGCCCAAACGTGTGGAGGCATTGAAAAAGGCGATTGCAGAAGACAAAGCAGGTCGTGCGGCATCGGTTTCCGAAGAAATCAAATTCGCGCTTGATAACGCTGTTTTTGCCGATGTGGTGGTAAACGGAATTGCCGATGGCAGTATTCCACTTCGTGTTACCCACAATGACACCAAAATCAATAACATCCTGTTTGATATCAAAACCGGCGCGGCAGAGTGTGTGATTGATCTGGACACGGTTATGCCCGGCAGCATGTTGTATGATTTTGGCGATGCACTCAGAATGGGCGCATCCACCGCAGCAGAGGATGAAACCGATTTGGATAAGGTGCATTTTGACAGTGAGATTTTTGCCCGTTTTGCACAAGGATATTTGAGCGAGATGAGAGGGGAACTTACCGAGGCAGAGTTGAATCTGTTGCCCTTCTCGGCAAAATTGCTCACCTACGAATGCGGCATCCGTTTCCTCACCGATTACTTAAACGGTGACACCTATTTCAAAATCCACCGTGAGCACCACAACCTCGATCGTGCACGCAATCAGTTCAAACTGGTTGCCGAAATGGCAGAACAAGAAGCAGCTCTGTGTGAGCTGGTAAAAACCTTATAAAAAGAAGAGCACATACCCGATTGGGTATGTGCTTTTTAGTTTATTTGTATTGTATCAACGCCTTCACATCTTGGGCAGTCCCAAATTTTTGCGAGGCTACCATTCCATACAATGCCGCGCCAAAAGCGGCTTCTTCCATATGGACGGGTATTTTCATGGTCGCGCCGAAAACCTGCTCTGCAATTTGTTGCAGGGTTTTGTTTTTGCGGATGCCGTTTCCGGAACCAATCAGACGAGTACAGGGCATTTTCATTTGTTCAAGCATATCGTGTAGCTCCGCAATAATTCCTTCCAACACTGCCCGACGCATATTGCCAGGGGTAAAGTTTCGAGTGGTAATGCCGGTAATACTTCCGGTAATCGCCGGATTTGCACGCGTTCCGTCAAAACGGGTATCGGCACGCATATCACTGTCGGTTATGGGCATGGACGCCATCACATCGTACATGGTTCTGCGCTCTCCCGTTGCGGCAAACACAATATCTGAATAGAATTTTTCAAGCATGGAATAGGCTCTGCCACCACACAATGCAGCACCAACCACCAAATATTTTCTGTCAAAATAGGGGCGCGTTTCGATGTTATCACCCGTTACAATGGTGGGGGAGATGGCAGATATCTGGCTACCGGTACCGATGTTGAGCAGGATGTCCTCATCGCTGCTCATTGCACCAAATACGCTTGCCTGATTGTCGCCAATGGCAACACTGACCGGAATTCCTTTGTATTCGCCGGCAAGGTCAAAGCCTGCAGTAACCTCCGAAGAAAACGGATGGTTAAACTGGCTGGAATTTAGGTCAAATCCGCCAAAACTTGCTGCGTCACTGGTATGAATGAGAGGCATCTTTCTGCCGGTCAGGGTCATAGCAAAATAGTCATGGATGGTGCAATATCCCACCGCCTCGATAGGCTTGATGCCGTTTTTGGTGTTATAAAAATCGGTTACCGCACCATATCCGGACGGAATACCCAAATACTCCGAATAGGTTTGGGACTGATCAAAGGGAAGATTGCCTCTGCCGTCCTGCCAGGTATAGAGTGGACTTACGGCATTGCCGCATTCATCAAAGTACACAATTCCGTGCATTTGCCCTGTTACACCGATAACTTTTGTATTTTCGTTTACAAGCTTTTCTAAAATCTTTTCTGCAAGAGATATGATTTTTTCAACCGACTGAATTTTCTCCCAGTCATTTTCGGTGTCAATAAATGCGTTACTGTTCTCGGTAACCGATTTAATAATTTCGCCTGTACCGGTATCGAGTACAATTCCGCATATACTTGTTGTTCCTATATCAATCCCAACTGCATTCATATTATCACATCCATATCTTCATTGTTACAATTTCAAATGGTTTGATAGAAAATTCAATTTCGTTACCATTTACAGAATTCTGCCTGTCATCTTTTTCTGATTCCATCAAATCGGTGAACTCTATTTTCTTTACATTAAACCCGCAACTAAGTTTAACATTTTCACTCTTATTGTATGGTTCATACATTCTAAATACCCAGCTGTCACCGTCTTCTGACGGTTTAATTGTATCAAGAACAGCCCCGCTGCACTGAGCCAAAGAATAAGCCTGTGAAACCACCTTCGGCATTGCAAACAAAGGATTGTTGAGAAGATACGCTTCCTTGACTACATCTGCACCACAGAAACTTCCGCTGTGCGGCAAAATAGAATAGGTAAAGCTGTGCTTTTCTTTATCAGCATGGGGATTAGGTACTGTTCCACAACGAAGAAGAGTGAGGCTGATTGTAGAATTATTTGCTGAATATCCGTACTTGCAGTCATTCATAAGCGCCATTCCATATCCGTTATCTGAAATGTCCGCCCATTTATGTGCACACACTTCAAATCTTGCCTCGTCCCACGATGTATTGCATATAGTGGGCCTCTGAACATAACCGAATTGAATTTCATATGTTGCGCTCACCGCATTTACGTCCACAGGGAACTCTGCTTTAAGCAGGTGGTCGTGCTCTTTCCAGTCTATTTCCGTCTTGAAATCAATTCTGGGAGAACGTGCGTAAACTATCATATCCTGCATAATAGAGGAATTGAGATATTTTATTTCTGTGCGGATTATTACGTATTCCCCTGTGTTTTTCAGCACATAAACCTTGTCGGGTGCAGGCATATCATATTCTTTTTCCGTATAGAAGGAGTCGAGATTCCAGTTGTCGTGGTTCCAGTCGGCACCCTGGGCCGGTTTGTCCTCAAACATACGCAGGCGGTTTGCAGTTCCCTTGAAGCATTCCTTCTGTACTCTTTTATCAAAGAGGCTTTCGATTTCTCCGTTTTCTGAAAGCCTGATAATGTAAAATTCATTTTCAATGACATTATCTTTAACGGTGACAGGTACAAAATCACTGCCACTTGCCACGGGATATACGCCGAAGCCCTTTGCAGGGACATTTTCAACATATACAAAGTCGCCCTCGTGTTCTGTGTAACCGCTTACAGGCTCGCAATAAGGGTTGAATACGGTTATGTGGGAGGCGGATTTCTCCGCCTTTATCTTGCTGATAGCATCGGCACAGATACCTTCGCCGAGCCTGAATGCCTCTTTGTACAGAGCATCTGTATCCTCGTATACCTCGTGGATAGACGTTCCGGGTAATACATCGTGGAACTGATTGATAAGCATAATTTTCATTGCTTTCTGGAATTCATTTTTCGGGAACTGTGTATTTTCAAACATATTTGAAAGAAGCCAGAGCCACTGTGCATTTGACAACAAATATTCACATTTGCGGTTCTGTTTCTTAACGCGTGCCATCGAGGTGTAGGTACCTCTGTGGTTTTCATAGTATATTTCGCCGTTCCATACGGGGAGACGTTTGTTTCCCGATACCTTCTTATCAAGGCGTTCAAAATAATCGGCAGCCTTTCCTATTTTCGACACAGGGACACCGGGAAGCCCTTTTCCAAGGCGCTTTATTCTTTCTATCTGTTCAGTCGTTACACCGCCGCCGCCATCTGCGTAACCAAACATAATAAGGATGTCGTCATTGATATCTTTCTGCTGGTAATTTTCCCATGCATAGGCGATATGACCGCCCTCGATAATAGGAGCATAGTGCACATAGTTGGAGCAGAGCGCAAGCACATCGCTTCCGTCAATGCCTTTCCACGTGAAGGTGTCATAGGGCATTTTATTTGTGTCGTTGGATTGAAGCTTTGTTGTAATGAAATATTTAACGCCTGATTTTTTAAGTATCTGGGGAAGTGCGGCACTGTATCCGAAAACATCGGGAAGCCACAGAATTTTATTGTCAACGCCGAATTCTTCCTTAAAAAATCTCTTTCCGTATAACACCTGGAGGACGAGAGATTCGCCGGAAGCCAGGTTCATATCAGGCTCTACCCACATAGAACCCTCAATCTCCCATTTTCCTTCGGCGACAAGCTTTTTAATACGCTCGTAAAGCTCGGGACAGTCTTCCTTTACAAATTCGTAAAGCTGTGCCTGACTGGACATAAATCTATGTTCATCATATTCGCCAAGGAGAGCCACCTCTGTCGCAAAAGAACGAATCGCTTTGTCGCGCGTGTGCTTGTACTGCCACAGCCACGCCACGTCAATGTGCGTATGGCCAATGAGCGTTGCCTTGCCCGAGGGACAGAAGGATGAATTATAGAGGTTTTCTTTCAAAAATGCGTTGGCTTTTTCAATCGACTGATAAAACTCCTCCGAGTAGGGCCTTCTGATATCAACAAACGAAAGAGAATCATTAAGACAGGTTAATATATTCTGGTAGTCCTCCATTTTTTTGTTGAGACATTCAAGATGCTCATAAGGTGTGCGCAGATTATAGTAGTAATCCTCAATCCTTTTATCTCTTATAACGAGACTTACATATAATCTTACACCATCAGTTTTATCCACATCAATCCATCCGCCGAAAGGAGACCTTACGTTCATTCCGCTGAATGCGTACAGGTTTACTCCTTTCTTGCCCTTGCCGGCAAAAGAAGTCACATTTACGTTTTCGTGGTTAGTGTCAAGTCCCTGCAACACAACATCGTCTATGCATATATGCATCTGGGGGCGAAGCATATTATGTCCGCCAGCCTTATTTGTTGTGATGTTAAGGTAATATTCACAGCCGTCCAAAGCTTTAGGAATATCAATTTCAAATCTGAAAAGAGCATCGGTATTGAAGTTTGTATCTGTCCATTCATCACCGCATTTGTATGGCTGAAAGCCGTCTGTGATTTCACTGAATGTACAGGGCATATCAAGCTTGCCCGGGCGAATGGAAAGATGGTCAAAGGTTAGTATTTTTCTGTCAATCAATGCACCGATTTCATTGGACAAACGGTTTACTCTAGTGTCTATTCCGGACATATTTTATCTCCTCTCTGTTAGCAAAGGGTTGTTGAATTAAGGTCAAGTCTCTTTATAATATCCTGCTGAATTTCAGGTGAAAGGTCGAGGAAATTCACAAATGTGCCATGAATGCGCATGATATACACGCCGCTCGGTGCATATTTTTTGGGATTTTCCAGTACCTTGCGCAGCGTTTCGGGAGTGGTTACATTCACATACAGATAGAAAGGAGATACCCCTTCCTTCAACTCGTTGAAAAAGAGGGGGGAGATGATACGTTCATAAAACTCCTCGCCCTTTTCTTCATACGATTCGCCCTTGAAATATTTGGGGTCAATGCCAAGATGAGAAGCATAACCGCCGCAGAACCGTTCAAAGGGCAATTTCATATTGGAAAGCATACGGAATCCCAAACCGGAATTTGCATCTCCATACAAGGGGTCTACACCATATCCCAGCATGCCGCGGCTTTCTCTGCCGTCTGGGGTGGCTCCCACCCAATAACCGTAAAGCAGGTGGGTGGACGGACTGGAGAAATCGGGGCGAAACGGATTGCCCAGATAGTTTTTGCAGGCGCGGAGCATATCGCAAACCTTGTTGGAAATGATGGCTGCCTCTTGGTCCACCTCGGCAATGTTGTTGCCGAATTTGGGGCAGGAGAGCAGGAATTTCCGCACATCTTCATACCCTTTGAAATTGTGCTTGAGGGCGTCAAGCAGGCGGTCCAGCCCGTCCGGATATTCTTGTGCATATTTGTCCAGGGCAATAAAACTGTCTGCTAACACGGTTACACCGTGCACCAGGCATCCGCTGCCGTTATATTTGGTGCCTTGTTTTTTTGTGTCACGCATATCTGCACCGTATTCCATACCGCCCATAAACGCGGACAGAAAGGGCACCTTGATTTCGGAAAGTGCCTCGGATGCACCATTTGCCGCTTGTACCATTTCACCAATGACGGTTTCCAATACATTGTAATATACCTCGCGGAAATTTTCAAGTGTACATTTGGGGGCGTCTATGAGCTTCTCTCCCGTCACCAGCGAAATGCCGCCGGTCAGAATCATTTCCAACACTTTGGGCAGATTGAGCCAGGTGTTGGTGGTGTTTCCGTTGTCTTTGCCCATAATGAGCGGCTCCTGACAACCTGCCACCGAGTAGTCGGGCAGGTCGCATTTGTCGATGCCGTGGTTTTCCAGTACCTCAAACATGGCATCATCATTAAACAGTGAGGGGGTCAACACGCCGGCAGAGAAGAAGAACCGCCCCATCTCCCGATAGAGTTTCTGCGGTGTGTTTTTGTGTAGTTTCACAGACAAAATGGGTTGGGGGAGATTCATGTCGTAGTATGCATCCAAAATGGCATACGACATGGTGTTTGTCAGGTCATTTCCATCCAAATCCCGCCCGCTGATGAGCACGTTTTGGGAGATTGCCCAGCTACGGTCACCCACATTGTAAAATACCAGAAAGTGTTTAAACAGTTCTGCCGCTTGCTCGCGGGAAAGATCACCACGATATGGCTCAAAAATCCGGTCGGCATTTCCCACCGAAAGCGCATACGGATTGGGTGCCTGTTCCATGCAGATAATCTGCCAGCAGAGTAAAAACAGAGAAATTGCTTCATAAAGGTTGGAAGCATCATTTTGGTAGATGTTTTTCAGGGATTGCTCCATAAAGTCAAGCTGTGCCTTACGAGTGGGGGAGGCGGTTTCCTTTTGAGATGCAATCATTTCCAGATACCGCAAAATCAGCACCTTCACGCCGCTCAGGGCGACCGCCATTGCCCGATAGGTTTCGCCCTCTTTTGCATTGCACGCAGCAATCATGTGGTCAACCCCGTGCTTTAAGATGTAACGCAGGTCGGGGATAACATGCCCGCTTACCTGCTCCACAAAGAAAATAACCTCTTTGGTATATGGCTCTGCTGCGCCATAAGTGGTTTTCAGCATTTTCACCATGGGGGTTTGCTCGGTAAATTTACGCATGGTGTCAATCCGCTCAGCCGAAAATTCCTGGTTCGGCTCGATGTCATTATAGATGGCGGTCGGGTCGCAATAGCCAGAAAAGCCTTCCACTTTAAAAGATGGGTTGATGAGGGCATAGCTCTTGGCAAATGCATCCCGCTGGGTGCCTACAAACACATTGTTTTCACTGAGTGTAAGGGGAATTTGCTTGAGTACCTCCACCAAAACATTTGCCTTTCTTACCTGTGCGGGCAGGTCTTTGTATACTGCTTCATATTTTGCCTCAATTTCTTTGGCGATAAACCAGCCGTCCAATCGTTTGATGGCACGTTCTTCCTTGAAAAGTTCCTTTGCCATTCTGGTCAGTTGCCCTTGTTCAAAAACGCCGTAAATCATTTTGTTCCCTCCTGATTATGTATTGATACAGTGCAAACCGCACCGTTCCATTTCCCGTATAAATTGGTCAAACACTTCATCCGTAATAAAACCGTCGGTAATACCATACGCATCTTGCCATTTTTCCCTGCCGTATTCGTGGTAACGCAGTAGTTCAAATGTTATGTTTCTTGTATCGTGTTGCGACAGATAGTTTGCAATTCCCTTTGCTGCATCCCCGTTAAATTCATAGATGAGCGGAATTCGTATGTGACAGGGGAATCCTCCTTTGCAAAGCGCCTCATAATTCGCTCGGATTGTTTCTCCGCTCATGCCGGTGTAGGTGAGCAACTTTTCATCGTCATGATGCTTGAAATCCATCATCAGATGGTCCAGATGGAGGGCAATTTCCAAAAGGTGGGGGCTGGTGCCGTTGGTTTCCAGTGCAGTGTTGATTCCGGCATCCTTCAGCCCTTTGAGAGTGGCGATAAGCTCTTTTGCATCCAGTGTCGCCTCGCCTCCGGTAAAGGTCACGCCTCCACCGTCAAAAAACATCATTTTGCAGCTGATGGCTTCCTTTACTATATCCTCGGGCGTATATTCGGTTTCGGTTCCGCGTATTTGCATTCCCTCTGGATTGGAGCACCAACGGCAATGCATATTGCAACCTGCTACATGGTAAACCAATCGGTTTCCCGGACCGTCCTGCGAAAAATTAAATCCCTTTTGAAACACTTTCATTCTCTGTCACTTCCTTTTAAATTATTATATAACAGGGTGTGGATCAAGGGAATTGACAAAAACGAAATGGTGATGTAAAATAAAGCAAAAATAAAAAAGGATGATGTCAAATGAAAACCATATTCAACATGGAAAAAAAGCATACCATCACCGAGGCGAATGTCAATTTTTACGCCACTCCTCTTGTTCATCCGTCCAGATGTATGCAGGAACACGACTTTATTTATATGCTGCAGGGGGAATGGATAATGGGACAAAACGGAGAACACTTCCGTCTGCAAAATGACAGCTTGCTCATATTAACCGCAGGGTGTCAGCATTATGGGGTTAAGGCATGCCCGCCTGAAACAAAAACCATGTTTTTTCATGTGTCATGCGAGGCAGGGGATATGCTTGTTCAGGATGACAAAATCTGCTCCTTGCCACATGCTGTATGCATCGACACATTCAACGAAGCAGGCGGCAACAAAAACATCAAAAAATATTTTTCCGAGATTGTAAATTGCAAACTCTACGGAAATCAGAAAAAAGCTGATGCGTGGTTTGATTTGCTTTTGTGTGAATTGGCGCAATCCCGCGTCGAACGCGGTGAAAATGACGTCGCAATGTTTATCGAAAATATCATCCACAATAACCCCGAACGTTTTTTCAGCAACCGGCGCCTTGCCCAGATGGCAAAAACCTCCTTGAAAACCGCCGAAACCAAGTTCAAAGCACAGTTTGGAGTAACCATCCACCAATACATGCTTTCCTACAAAGTCGAGCAGGCAATTTTCTACTTCAAAACCTTTCCCGATATGTCCATGAAAGAGATTGCCTATAGCCTTGGATTTTATGACGAATATCATTTCAGCAAGCAGTTTAAAAAGGTGATGGGCACCTCTCCGAGCGAATATAAAAAGCAAGAAACCCGATAGCGCGCAAACCTAGTAACCATGTGGAAAACCACCATATTTGGTGAAAAATGGATAAAACTCTACCGAAAATTTATGTGCATTATACACAAAAACACGTTACAATTTTTTTACAAAACGGCACTTGAAATTTCTGTAAAATAGTTGTAACATATATATGTATATTATTGTGTTAAAATATAGATTTTTTCAGACGAGGTGCTTTCATGATACATTTTACGAAAAAATTCATCACTTTGGTCCTGGCGTTGACGGTAGCGGCAGGCACTTTTGCGTTCTCTGCGCAGGCTTCACAGAGTATGGAACCTCTTTCTGTGCAGCTCCTTTCTGTAACCCCTACCGTAGAGTTTTCATTTGACAAAGAGGCATACCCCGTAGGGGGAACTGCCAGTATGGATATTATCCTGAAAGATTTCCCTGCGTGCAATTTGACTGCGCTGGAAATCCATGTGGCATACGACCCCGCGAAGTTGCAATATACCGAAACTGCCGCAAAGGCAATTAACCCGTTTTCCGGTCCTTTTGCTGGCTTGTATGGTCCCGGCACTCCGGGCGGCTGCACCTGGCACGACCCGTTGGATGCCACGGCAAATGGCACCGACGAGGGTGACATCGTAATCACCTTCTCGGGCGATGGAAATACCGTTGTTCCCTCAGACGGCGAATCGGATATCATGGTTGCCACCATCGAGTTCACCGTGCTTGCCACCGAGGGGAATATTGCAGTTGCCGGCCCGGAATTGTTTGCACCTTGCCTTGCAAAACTGGAAGACTCGTATGATGTAACCGAAATCGCTTGTGCGCTCGTTCCTGCCACTACCGAAGTGGAGGGCGAGGTGGAATTTGCCACCGCACTCGGCGCACCTGCACAGTCGGGAAATACCGTAAGCGGTCATGTTATCGTGGAGCGTGTGGATAATGCATTGAGCAAATTAGTAGACGCAGTTTGTATCGTAGCAGCATTTGATAGCCAGTCGGGCAAGCTTTACGGCGCACCGCAGATTATTTATGTTGAAGATAGCGTTGCGGAGCAATCTGTTCCGCATGACTATACACTTACTCTTGATGAAACGCCTGCCGGCGCTGTTTCGGTTCGGGCATACCTGCTCGAAGGCTGGACAACGCTTGCACCGTGGACTTCTGTGGCAGAGTAATTAAAACCGTGCTTGGAGAAGGGGGAAATCTATGAATCAAAAAAAGTTTCATAAAACCAATCGCCCCGTGATAAAATCACTTGCACGGCGATTGTGTACGGTATTCCTCGCTCTGTTGCTTGGAGTGGGAGGGGTCATCCCAACGGCATTTGCCGCGACCGATGGACCGTACATCTATTTTTCGGCAAACCCGATGACCGAAGATGGTGACATCGTCATACTGGTAAATCTTGCCGAACTTTCCGGAAAGCTTCCTAAATATAATGCACTCTGTTCGGTGAATTTTTCTTTCACCTATGATGACACCCAGTTTGCATTAAAAGAAGCCGACCCTATCATGCAGGTAAATGAATATACCATTGCAAAACGTGCCAAGGATATCGAAACCAAGGTAAACGGCTCAACCATTTCGGTCAGTTTCTTGGATTCCACCTTGTCAAACAGCCTGATCACCCAGGGCGGCACACTTTGTTATTTCACCTTAGAGGCACTGCACCCCGTTTCGCTTTGGAATTCAGACGATACCTATCCCGTACGTTTCGTTCCGGGTAGTATCGGAGGGGTATTGTATCACACCCTCACTTATGAAACACAGATTTATAAGCAGTTAAGTGGGCTTGACCTCATGCTCGGTGGTTATAACACCCCCTTCCGCATCGAGTGTCCGCCCGTGGGCAAGAAAATCAGCGTTACTTCCGGGTCGAATCGGATGATGGTGGACGATTCCGCCATCGACATGGATGCCACCCCTTATTTCGAGGGAGAGCAGCTCATGATTCCGATTAGATATTTAGCACAATCCGCAGGAATGGAGGTGAATTGGGATGGGTTATCCGAAACCGCTCGCCTCTGTGGAGTTCTACGGACGTGTTACATTCCGCTACGCCAAGGAGGGATTTTTGTAAACGGTATTATGTACCCCTTGGATGTATCTCCGGTGTGTAAGGATGGACGTACATACCTGCCGGTCTCTGCAATACCGCTCTTGTTTGGCAATGGCGCTGACGTGACGGTGCAGGACGGCACAGCGGAAATTATCATCCATTAAACATCCTGGCGTAACAAAATAGCAAGTTGTAAAGCAGTAAGCAATAAAAAATTTTTAATATGGTGGTGTAAAAAGTATGAAAAAGTTCAAAGCAATCGCAGCGGTTTTAACTGCTGCAGCAGTGATGATGTGCGCTTTCGCAGCAAGTGCTGCTACCGGCGTAACCATCACCGGAATCTCTGTGAACAGTGATTCCAACCAGCCACTCGGCGAAAGCGCTGATGGCGCTATGCCTTCTGTAACCCCCGAAGACCTGATCACCGTTAACGCAACTGTAGCAGGCGCTGCAGACGGCGACCAGGCAGCAATCCTTTCTGTTGCCAATGGCGCAGCTGCCATCGACAACGAATCCATCCAGTATGTTGACCAGGTAGACGTGGTTGAGGGTGCGGCTTCCGTAACCTTCCGTCCCCGTTACCTCGGTACCTTCGACATGAAGATGGGTGCAACCGGTGTTTCCACTCCGGATGTTGGCTACTATGCAGTAGAAGAGGCAAAGGTAAATCCGACCTTCGGTCCTACCACTGCAGAAATCACCATTGGTGATAAAGATGCTGCAACATTTAGCATCACTGCCGGCTACAATGCAAAATGGAGCGCTGCTGCTGTTGTTAAAAACAGTAGCTCCAACGCAGTAGAAGGTGCTACCATCGGTGGCGACGCTGAAATCGGTACCGGTACAGTTACCATTCCGCTTGCAGGTCTTACCGCAGGCACCTACACCTACACGGTTGAGGCTGCTGGCTATACCACAGTTACTCTGACTGTTGTGCTCAGCGATCCCGCTCCGCAGACCATCGTTCCCGGTGCTGCAAATGCACTCGCACTGTTGGCAATCAATGGTACTCTGACCGAGTCTGAGGCTTCCATCACTCTGCCCGAGTCTGTAACCGTTGGTGAAACTACCATGAATATCACCTGGTCGCTGGCAGAAAATGCAAATGTTTCCAAGTCGGGCAACACCGTTACCTATGACGGCGCTGCAGAGGCTGTAACCGCAGTGGTTCTTACCGCTACCATCAATGGCGACGATCCGGTAAGCGCTACCTTCAATATCATTCTGATGCCTGCAGGCAAAACCGAGCTTTCCTTCGGTAACATTGCTGGTGCAAAAGAAGAAGTATTTGAAGACGACGAAAAACTGGCTGAGTATGTTACTGCTCCGGAGAACGCTACCGAAATCGCACAGATGAAGGCAGAGGCGCTCAAGGTTGTTATCGGCAGAGCAAACAAAGGCAAACTGGCTGGCAACGGCGCAACCCTCGACTACAACTACAATGGTACGGTTTCCCTGTCCGAGTATGAGATCTTTGCTCGTATGCTCAAGGGCGACCCGAACTTCACCGTTACCGCTGTTAAGGGCGCACGTCCTGCAAAGAACTAATTAATTTAGAAACAAAGCAGAAACTTTCAATTAATTAAAGGGAGTTGAAAAAATCAATGAAAAAAATCATTAGTTTGATTGTTGTTGCAGCAATGATGCTCTCCATGATGGTGATGCCTTCCTTCGCTGCAGATATGAGCCTGCTGGCTACTGGTGAGGCACTCACCGCAAGCATGGCAGTAAACGACAATGAAATCGCTGAAGGCGATACCTTTACTGTAGATGTAAAATTGGCAGCTATCGCTGATTATGGTATCCATGCTTTGGATATGTCCGTATCTTACGATGCAGAAAAATTGGAATATGTAACTGCTGAACTGGCAACTAATTTTGCTGGTGAGGGCAATTACGCAGGCACCGAGGGTGCACCGGCTAATACCGTTGCATTGGTTTACTCGGTAGCAGAAGGCGGTTATGAATTCCCCACAGAGGGCGGCGAGGTAACCGTTGGTACCATCACCTTCAAGGCAAAAGAAACCGGTGCGGATGCTGAAGTAACCTTTGCTTTTGCAGATGCAGATGTTGAGGTTTATGAAGTAAATGCAGAAACCTATGTTCCCGAACCGTATACCATTACCAATGCTGCTGGTGTAACCGTTGCGATCAAAGCAAAGAGCAGCCAGACCGTTTCCGCTTTGATTGGCGGCAATGCTATCGTAAACAATGGCGTATACTATGGCGCACAGGATATCACTTTTGTAACCAGTGACGATGCTCCTATCGCTACCATCGCAGGTACCTATCAGGCAGAAGGCGAAGAGGCAGTTGCATTTGACACTGCTGAGTTCACCATCACCCCCGAGGGCACCAAGAAATACACCTTGACCATCACCTCTGCTACCACCAATCTCACCGGTGTTTCGCTGACTCCGGCAGAGGCAGTAACCTTCACCATCGATAACACCACTTCCAACCTCACTCTGGCAGTTGTGCCCGAGGCAGACGAAAACATCGCAGAAGGCACCTCCACCACCTACACCGTTTCGGTTAATGGTTTTGCAGAAGGTTCTCTGGGTGCTTCCATGGTAAGCTTTGATGTTACCTATGATCCCACTCTGGTTACCGTTTCTACCACTTCTGCAAATGTAGAGGCTACTCCCACTGTTGTGGATGCAAATACCACCACTTTGAGTGTAAAATGGGAAAACACCACTGCTCCTACCAAGGGTGGACAGCTGGTAGTTCTGACCGTTTCCGCTCTGTCCGGCAAAGCAGGTGAGGAAGGCACTCTGGTGTTTAACAACCAGAAAGCTTCCAAGTATCTGGTAAATCCGCTGGCAGATGCTGACTTCACAATTGATACTGCAGAGATTACCCGTAACTTTGCAATCCTTTCCTCAGAGAAAGTTTCCTATGAACTTTCCGCTGCAGGTTGGCAGAATGGCGATAGCATCTCCTTCCCCATTGGCTTGGAACTGGTAGATGAAGCTACTGCAGTAGTCAAATATGCTGCATCCGATGTTGCTCTGGATGAAAGCTATGATTGGGAAAACGCTGCTGAAATTACCGATTTTGATGCTCCGGCAATCACTGTTACCGAGAGCAAAGACTATTATGTATATGTATTAGATAATGGTGTTACCGGTGTTTACAAAGTACCGGCTACCGCTATCATGTACGATAATACCGCTCCTGTAATCAGCGTTCCCGAGGCAGAATCCGCTTGGACCAATGCTGCAAGCGTAGATGTAAGTGAAGTTGCTGCTACCGATGCAGGCGGCTCCGGTATCTCCGGTGCAATCAAGTATGCAATCGGCGTTACTGCAGATGGTGCTTCCGCAGAAAAAGGCAATGCAGTTGAGATTCCTGCAGCTACCATTGCAGAGGCAATTACCTTCTATGTAGAAGATGCAGCAGGCAACAGCGCTACCGCTACCATGACCATCAAACGTGATTTGGTGGTTCCGACTGTGGAAACCGCGCTTGATCCGGCTGGTGCAACCAGCGGTTCTGTAACCGTTATCATCACTCCTGCAGATCAGGATCCCGGTTCCGGCGTGAAGACTGTTTCCTACAAGCAGGAAGATGCTGCAGAGTTCACTGAAATCGTAGCTGATGAAGGCGTATACTCCTTCGTAGTTGATGAAAATGATAACTTTGTTGTAAAGGTTACCGACGGTGCAACCAATGCGGTTGAGGCTAATGTTGCAGTAACCAACATTGCTTCCATCAATGCCGCAGACCTCCAGGCAAAACTGTATGCAGATGCTGCAGCATTTACAACCGTAGAGGCTGAAAAACTCGCAGGTACCTACAAAGGTATTGCAATCCAGCCGGCAGTAGTTGAGGGCTACAACAGCACTCTGACTGTTCTGAAGGATGGCGATTCTTACGATTATGTAGCAGGTGCAGCAATCACTGAGGCTGGTACTTACACTGTAACCGTTACCACTGTAAAAGCTGATAACGAACTGGTTACTGCTACCAGCGGTGCTTACACCTTCACCATCGCAGATGCACTGCCCTCGCTCAATAACGACGGCAAGTACAATGTAGTTGACCTGACCATGATGAAGATCGCTACTGCAAAAGGTCTGGATCGTGCTGATTACTATGGCGCAGCAGGCTACTATGCAGACGACTTGGATGGCGACTTCAGCAATGGCGATGCAGAGGATCTTGCAGAGGCTCTGAAGGTTACTGTTGGCAGAACTGCTCCTGCTGATTATGACTTCAACCTGGCAAAGGCTTTTGAGTAATGAATATCCCTCTCCATATTTTCTAAAAAATGTGACGCAAGCCGTAGGGCTTGCGTCACATTAATCTAAACACACATTTTCCAAATTGCGGAAAGGAGATTACCCATGAAAAAAACAATTGCATGCTTACTCTCATTCCTTCTGCTTTGCTCTATGCTTGTTGTGATGCCCGTGTCTGCTGATATTCCGGATGCCGGACCCCTTCGTCTTTCCCTTCGCATGGATAAAGAAAAATTCACCATCGGTGATACCCTTACCCTTTCAGTGAATTTTGATTTCCAGTCCAATCAGCTGGAAAAGGGTGGGGCATATATCGTGACGGGTGAATTTCGCTATGATCCGGAGCTTCTTGAGGCAGTACACAAGGATGGCACCGTTACCGTAGGAAACGGAAACATCGGTACCCGTGGCAAAATCACCTGTGGTGTTCCCGAGCCTGGCGTAGTAAAATTTATCTATGGAGATGCATCCAGCAAAGACATCACCGATGATGGCACCCTGTTTACCATGCAGTTTCATGTGGCAGAAACCGCATATCCCTCCTATGGTACCATCGAGTGGTATGAAAAGGGCACACAGGTCATCACCCGTAATCAGAACGAGCAAACCAACGATTACAGTAGCTTTGTGTTGAGCTTTCTGGAATGGAACTATGAGGTAAAACCGCCCTATAGCTACAATGTTTCCACTCCCGTCAAACTGGGTGAGAGCATTGTGGTAAAGGGCAAGAGCGATGTTTCACCGCTTACTGTTACTCTCGCAGGTCCTGATGGGGTAGAGCTGGAATCCTATGAGGTTGAGGTGGAAGATGGCGAATTTTCACTCGAAATCCCCGTTGCCGAGGATGCACAAACCGGAAACTATAAGGTTGCCATTGCCTATGGCAGCATGAAGCCGGATGTTTCCGTCCGTGTATATGCACCGGATGAGGAGTTGAAACCCGATCCCATTCCCGAATCCAAGCCGGATGATGGCGATGACGAGGACGATAAACCTGCAGGCGGTGCATTCAGCGACAATAAAACCAACACCGGTGCACAGGGTAGCCTTGGCAATACCACAACCAAACCCGAATCTAACCAAAATAACGAGCAAAAAGAGCCGGAAAAACAGCCTGTGGTTACCGAGCCGGTAGTAAAAGAACCGGTAGTCACCGAGCCTGTGGCACCTTCGGTTACCTACCCGAACGACATTGATTCCCACTGGGCAAATGAGTATGTAAAATACGCCTTTGACCAGTCCCTCATGTCGGGCTATGAGGATGGCTCCTTTAAGCCGGACGGCAATATTACCCGTGCAGAATTTGCCACCGTAATGTGCCGCTATCTGGGGCTTACCCCTGCGGAGGAATCTGCATTTGCTGATACCGACGGTCACTGGGCGGCAGGCTATGTGGCAGCCCTCAGTGCGGCAGGTATTGTAAGCGGAACGGGCGAGGATTCCTTCTCTCCCGATGCGTTCACCACCCGCCAGGAAATTGCAATCATCCTCACACGCGCATTTTCGCTTTCTGCGCCCGAAACAATCGAGGCATTCAATGATGATGCCGACATCGCTGATTGGGCGAAGAACGGCGTTTATGCAGTGCAGGAGGCGGGTTACATGATGGGAAGTGACGGTGCATTCAGTCCCGTTGCCAATGCAACTCGTGCAGAGATTGCAACCATCTTTACCCGTTTGCACAAAAACGGCGTTTCAGCACAATAAAAAATAAAAACAGGGTATCTAACGGGATACCCTGTTTTTATTTTACTCACACACCTTCAGCACAACTTTTCCAATGTTTTTCCCCGCATAAAGCAGGTCATGTGCCTTCTCCGCTTGGGTGATGGGGAGCACCTTGTAAATGGTAGGTTTTACTGCTCCCGAAGCCACTTTCGGCCATACATTATCCACAAGATTTTTAAGAATTTGCGCTTTCACTTCGGGGGTACGGGAACGCAACGTACTGCCAATAATGCGAACATTTCGCACATAAATATTTTTCAGATCGATCTCCGTTTTTATCCCCGCCAGTGCGGCAATCATGATCCAACGTGCGCCGTGAGAGAGGTATGGCAGACATTCGCCCATGTGTTCACCACCCAGACAGTCAATGGCAACATCTACAGGATGCCCTGCGTCAAGTTGCGCTTTGAGTACATCTGCTACCCGTTCTTTGGAGGAATTAATGATAACATCCGCCCCAAGATGGGAAATGGAATCTGCAATTTCGTCCGACAGAACCGAGGTGATAACGCGCACCCCAAATGCCTTTGCCATGGGGATTACCACGCTTGCAAGACCACTTGCGCCTGCGTGCATTAAGAGGGTATCGCAGGCTTTGATATTGCCCTCCATAAACAGGTTGAGGTATGCCGTGGCGAACGCTTCGGGAATTGCTGCCGCCTCTACCATGGAGCAACCATCTGGGATGGGCATGCACATATCATATTTTACGGCCACATATTCTGCATAGCCCCCACCGCCTAATAGAGCACACACCTTGTCGCCAACTTTTAGGGTGCAATCAGCAGGAAGACCGTCACCACACCCTATGATGGTTCCGGATATCTCCAATCCCATCCATTCGGGACAACCTGGGGGTGGGGGATAATCTCCCTCGCGCTGCATGAGGTCGGCGCGGTTGAGTGCGGCATATTCAATTTTCACCAATACTTCATCAGGTTTTATCACAGGGTCGGAAACATTGTCCCAAACCAGACTTTTACCTTCTTTTACCAGAATCGCTTTCACTATAATCCTCCTTATCTGGTTAAGTATGCATCCATTTTTGCGCAGAAATTACGTTCAAAATCATTGATGGGAATTTCTCGCGGCAACCGGCTCAATTCCAGTGCTAGTGCGCCTTTGAGCGGAGTGAATGCCACCTCGGTAAGACCGGTATCCCGTAAAATTTTGGAATTATTTATGATACGGTCAAAACATCTGTCATACAACAGCTGATAGCGTACCAACTCGTGCAATTCCTCATCATACAAAATATGGATGAAGGTTTCGGTATCCACTGCCACATATTCCAGACCAATCAGGTCGTGATAAATATCGGCAATCTCTCTCCAGGTATGGTGCTCGCTGGTGGAAATGGTATAGATCTGCCCGAATGCGACAGGATTGTTGGCAAGACGGACAAACATTTTTGCCACATCTCCTGCCCAGGACATGGTGGCCGGGTGATCCAATGCTTCCTCGGGGAGCATGATTTTTTTGCCCTGACGCACCAAGGGAAGGTATTGTTCCATTTCCAGCACGGTCAGTTGGGCGCGTCGCTTGGAAAAGGTGATGGCAGGACGGACGATGGTCCAGTTGTTATGCCCCGACTCTCTGATGACGTTTTCTTCCCGCACCTTATAAAGGGAATAGTCATTTCGTGCGAGGAATTTTTCGTCCTTACACGCATAGAGCAGGAGAGGGGCATCCTCGGTGATGGGCACCTGCTCGTTTGCATATACGCGGTAGCTGGATAAAAAGAAATAGTGCCCGCAGTTTTCCATAAACAGATTGATGGTTTTTAAAAACTTCTCATCTGCATGGGTGTAGTGCATAAAATCAATCACCACATCGTAGTGGTTGTCACACAGGTTTTCTACAATGGAAATATCGGTCAAGTCTGCGCAGATATCATTTACCAGTGTGGAATTGCTATGGAACGGCACCAGGCTCACCGCATCCACGCAGTAGCCGAAACTGACAAGCTCGGGTACGAGGTAAACGCCCATTGCACCGCTTGCACCGATGACCAATGCTTTTTTCATAATGAATATCCTCCTTATCAGTCCAGCATCACCCGGTCGGGTGTGAAGTCAAAATGGTCGAGCAGGTATCGCAATGCAGTGATGCGCGGTTGATTGTAGCCATGAATGGGATCGTGCTCATGTACGCCCAATGTCATTGCGCAGCCAAACACTGCCCCCATGGCACGATGAATTTTATAATGCGAACCATTGCACAGGAAAAGAAAGGGAACATCCAGTGCCTTTTTGAGTGCACGGGTGGTCTGAAGTGCTTCCATCTCTTGTTCTTCGCTCAAGGAGTTGATGACAATTTTTACCATGTCCGCACCGCGTTCCTGATATTCGAGTGCCAGCTCCACCACTTCGTTGATGGTCATGGGGATTTTTGTGTGGGAGGAAATGATAACCTCTTTTCCCATGTCGTGAATGCGGTCGATTACCTCTTTTTGCCGTTTGACCGATTCGGGCTCGCGGTTGATTTCGGTGGGGGTGGGGTTGAATAAATCACCCATGACATCACCCATGGTACCACCACAACGCAATGCTTGCAACAGCCCCTCTACACATTGCTCATCTGTCAGGCGTTCATTGAAACCCACCCGAAAATTGGTAACATAAATGGGCTTTTCTGCACACGCAGAAAATAATTTGGTCAGGGTTTTGTCGGTGCGGTATTGCGGGTCAAGCATACACACCTGAAAGCCGATGGCATCAGCACCATCCCAGATGCAGTTGCGGATTGCCGCAAGCATATTTTCCGGGTCGGGCATACGCACCATACCGGTAACGAGCGGTTTGCTATGATTTAAAAAGCTTGCCATAGGGAGGCCCTCCTTTGGTTTTATTGGATCTATTTTAGCATGTTGACAAATAAAAGAAAATACTATATAATACGAAAAAACGCAACAATTCTATGATTTGTTGAGAGGTGATTACAGATGAATACCAGAGAAATCGCGAATATCGATTTTTTTAAGGTAGATGAGTATCGGTACCAAAACTCCAATGTATGCGATTTTTCCAATTGCCCTAGACCCCATTTTTGTATGGGGCTTCTGCTGGATGGTGAGGCAGATTTTCATTTTTATAGTGACGGGAAAGAACAGACGGTGCATGTGGAAAAGGGAGACGTTATTTTTGTGCCCATCACCTCAAGGTACAAGTCTTGCTGGAGGGGTACCCCCGATATCCGCTATATCAGCTATCATTTTTGTTTTGCACCAGAATGTGGTATTTCGGAACGGGACGGGTTTGTAATACAGCGTGTAGAACTGCCCGATTTCGAGGAAACTCGAGCAAACTTTTCCTATGCAGCCGAACACTATAATGGTAATATTTCAGAACAGATGACGGTGATGGGGGATTTTTACCGGTTGCTTGCTCAGATTTTACCCACATTGGCACATAAGCGCGAACGCAAATATGACCCGCGCATCCGGAGGGTGATGGATTACATCAATCTTCATTCGGAAGAGGAATTGTCTGTTTCGAGCCTTGCAACCATGTGCAACATGAGCGTTTCGCACTTTCATGCAGTATTTCGAAAAGAGGTGGGGATGACACCAATCGACTATAAAAATCGCATTCTGATCAACCACGCATCCGCATTGCTTCTTTGTAGAGAGTATGAATCGATTGAGGATATCAGCAGTGTGTTGGGATTCACCTCATCGGCATATTTTCGAAGGGTGTTTAAAAAAGTAACCGGAAAAAGTCCAAGTGAATACCGGCGGACGGCAATCGAATTATAATATAAGACGTGCAAAATGCACGTCTTATTGTTTGTCGTTTTTTCGGTAGGCACTTGGGGATTTGCCACATTTTTGCTTGAACACATTGGAAAAGTAGTATTCATCTGCAAAACGAAGACGCATGGCAATTTCTTTGACAGAAAGATTGGTATTTCTCAATAGCTTTTTTGCAAGCTCGATTTTTTTGTCCAACAGATAGCGATAGGGGGTTGTGGCAAATGCGTTTTTAAAAATTTTGATGGTTTGTGATTCGGATTTTCCAATGTAATCGCAAAGCTCCTCCATTCGGAAATCGCTCTCGGTTTTTGTGTTTAAAAAATCCCGCATTCGATTTGCAATGCTGGCACCCAAATCATCTGCCAGACAGTGGCAATGCATGCGAAACAGCATCCTGTTGAGCACGGATACCATTTGGGCGGAATTGTCTTTTCCTGTTTTTTTTGCAAGGGATATGATGGCACAAAGGTCATCTTTCAGGTTGAGGTTTTTAAAATGATACCTTCCTGCCAAGTGATAACTTTCTATCAAATCTGCCACCAATGGTCCGGTGATATTGACAAAGTACTTTTTCCAGGGGGATTCCGGGTCGGCGTGATAGCGTTGATCCATGCCGGTGTGCAGGAAATAGCTGTCGCCCCCGGAGGGTTGAAACTGATGATTGCCAATCTGCACCACACCCGTTCCCGATTCGATATATTCAATGCAGGCGGTGTGCGATGATGGGCGAGAGATGGAGTAATGCGGATCGGGATAGGTGATGCCGCACATATCAAAGCAAATTAAGTTGGTCAGTCCCTCTTGTTGTAAAATGGGGTAGATTTTTTCTTTCATAACAGTTTTCCTCATCTTTATAACGGTATTTCGCATTGTATTACACCTATTATAACAGTATAATAAAAGAAATTCAATTGTTTGAGGTGAAAATTATGGCAAAAAAAATAAGACCTGCGGCAGTGCCGTTGGTAACGGTAGACCCATTCTTTTCCATCTGGTCTTGCGCAGACCATCTTCATGACGATTGCACCCGTCACTGGACCGAAATTCCGGCACCCCTTGCAATTGGTCTGTTGATTGACGGTACCTACTGGTCGATGGGCACCACCGAAACAAACTTTGCGCCGTGCAGAATGAAGATGACCCAGACGGGTTTGACGGTAAGTCCGCTTACCACCGAATATACCTTTGAAAACGAGGATGCCAGGGTTACCCTTACATTTACTACACCGCTGTTGCTTGACCGGTTGGACATCCTTTGCCGTCCTGCAAGCTATGTGGCATATGAGATCGAACGAAAATGTGGCAATGAAAAAGAAATTTCGTTTGTATTTGGCATCAATTCCCGTTGCTGTGTACGCAATCAGCGACAAATGGTTGCGTTCCAAAAAACAGAGTATTCGCTCTGTTGCGGAAATACTGCGCAGGTTCCCCTTGCTCAATCGGGTGATATGGATGTTATCGATTGGGGATATCTGCATCTGTGCGACAGAAATGCCTATGTTGCAGAGGCGGTTCACGAGAGAGGGCTGCAACCCTTGCCGCTGAACGAGATTTATACGCCTTTTGCAGATATGCCATACCTCACAGTTACATACAGTAAGCCGAAAGGGGTAGTTACCCTTGCCTATGACGAGGTATATCCCATTGAATATTTCGGTAAACCGCTCAAAGAATTCTACACCCGTTATTTTGATTCCTTTGGCGATATGGCAAAGGCGACAGTTGCCGAGTATGACCAAATCAAGGCACTGTGCGACAAATTTGACCGGGAATTGTTAGCAGAAGCAGGCAGGTTGGGAGAGGACTATCAGACCATTGTATCTCTGGCATATCGTCAGGCGATTGCCGCACATAAACTGGTGGCGGACGAAAATGGGGAAATTCTGTTTCTCTCAAAGGAATGTGAATCCAACGGTTGTATCGGTACACTGGATGTAACCTATCCGTCCATTCCCCTTTTTTGAAATACAATCCCGATCTGGTGTTGGGAATGCTTCGTCCCATCCTCCACTATGCCAAATCGGATGCGTGGCCGTATGAATTTGTACCGCATGATGTGGGACAGTATCCGTTGGCAAACGGACAGGTTTACAATATGCAGCACGATAAGCAAAAGGAATATGAGGGACAAATGCCCATCGAGGAGTCGGGCAATATGCTTTTGTGCCTTGTGGCGGCAGCACACTATTCAGGAAAAACCCCCGACTTGTTTACCGAGAATAAAGAAATGATGAAAGGGTGGGCGGATTATCTGGTTGAAAACGGATATGACCCTGCAAGTCAGTTGTGTACCGATGATTTTGCCGGACATCTTAACCATAACTGCAATCTGAGCCTCAAGGCAATCCTCGGCATTGCCGCATACGGAAAGCTGTCGGGTGAGGAACACTACCTGCAAATTGCAAAACAGTATGCATCAAAATGGGAGCAGGACGCCAAAGCAAGCCATGGTGCGACCCGTCTGGGATTTGATAGTCCGGACGGATGGAGCTTGAAATACAACATGGTGTGGGATCGCCTGATGGGATGGAATTTCTTCTCGGATGAGGTGAAGAATGCAGAAATTGACCTGTATCTGTCCAAACTCAACCGGTATGGGGTTCCGCTCGATTGCAGGGCAGATTACACCAAAGTGGACTGGTTGCTCTGGTCTACCTGCATTTGTGACAACAAGGAATATTTTGAAAAGGTTAGCCAAAGTGTGGTCAATATGATCAACGAAACCACAGACCGTGTGCCGCTTACCGACTGGTATCACACCACCGATGCAAAGCACATTTATTTTCAAAACAGAACCGTTGTGGGCGGGTTGTTTATCAATCTTTTGTAAATTAAAAAGGTGTACGGCATTTACCGTGCACCTTTTTTCTATTAAAAATTGGAAATCAGTTTTATCATATCCCCACGGGTGAATAAGCTTTTGAGGTCATCACGCACATCGTAATGCGTATTTTCCGTGTCCCCTGTTTCAAACATGGGGAAATCTGCACTGTAAGGGGAATCGATCAATCCGTTTTGCGCGGCGGCCTCTGCCAGATCGAACGGATCGGTGGGAGCGGTTTCACCTTTTGCACGCAATAGCAGGGTGAGAAACTGCCGTTGGGTAATAGGCATATCGGGCGAGAAGGTATCTGCCCCTGTGCCTGCGGTAATGCCTCTTTCATAGGCGAACGCCGCGTAGCGTGCACCCCAGTGGGTGTCGGGCAAATCTGCTGTAAACGGATTGGGGCAATCGGAGGAAAGGGCATCTTCCTCTAAATTCATCACCCGTATCAGTAGTGCAATTGCCTCCATACGAGTGGGGAACGTATCCAGACCGAATCCGCGTTCATCACCGCGCACAAGTCCTGCCGCATTTAATATCTGCGCCTCCGGGGTGTAATCTTTTTTGTCATATTGCAGTCCGCCTTGGGGCAAATCTGTCGCAGGGCTTACCCCTGCTGCGCCTGCTTTTGGGATGATTGCATCAAACTGCCGAAGGTAGTTCTTGCCGTTGGTACGTCCGAGGTAATAATTGTCGGTCAGTGAGAGCAATTCTTCCCGTCCGTCTGCATCACGCAGATACAGGAAGATATGTTTTTCCGCAAACAGCATGGGTTTTACCTCGACAATCGTACTCATGCCCAATTCACCGGCACGGCGCTCGGCAAGAAATTTATTGAAATAGGCACCTCTGCCGTGTGGGATGAGATAGGCACTCGCGCCGCAGCACTCCCATTCACCTTCTGTATTCTTCCGGTAGTAGAGGGCGCCGAAAGAGCCGCCCACCGAGGCGGGCAGGATGTACCAATCCTCTGCCATGAGGGATTGCAGGCTATCTTTGCCCAAATAGTATGATACATAGTTGGGGTTGCGGAAGGTACCCACTTTGAAAATCAGATGGGGGTATACCTTCGCAGGCATGTTACGGTAATCCAGTTCCTCGTTGGGCGCGGCGTGGTAATAACCGGGGTAATAGAAAATATTCTTCTTTTGCGCCAGTTTGTCGGTATCGTATTCTCCCAAAGTCGCAAGCGAGGCAATGTCGGGGTCGGATGCATCCTGAAATGCCGAAAAGAGGGCGTCAAAGGATGACTCCTGAGGGGTATCTGCTGATACCCCCAATGGAAATAACGAAATGCAAAGCAAAATCAAAAGTAAGCGTTTCATCAGTTTTCCACCTCCACAAAATGTTCAAATGCCCCCACATCCAGATTGGTGAGTAGAGTTTTGACAGTAATGGTTTTCTGACCGTTTGCCGGAACATCAAATGTAAAAATTTCCTGTGTTTTTTTTCTGCCGATTTCGGGGTCGGAGGTATCGTAAATGGTGGTTTTGAGAAGCACCCGTTCCCCTTTGCCGTCATGTAGGTCGTATAGCACTATCACACCTGCATTGGTGGATAGATTATAAGAAAATGTCCGTTTGGCGTCCGAATTGTTTTGGATGGTAATGTCATGTCCGGTGATTACCCCGTAGTTTTGCAGATTGCAGGTGTCATTTGCAGAATGTGGGTAGGAAACCGAGTAATTGTTCTGGTTGGTCAGTTCGGTGGGATAACCCAATTGTCTGGCGGCAATCTGTGCAGAGGTATGAAACACATCAAAATACCAGTCCTGCTTGGAATCGGCAAAGTCAAAGCGCAACATATCCGACTCGGTGGTGAGAAAGGCGCTGTATTCGTTTCGTTGGGGATTAAAACTGGTTACCCAACTGTCGCCCTCACTTCCATCGGGGTAATATTGATTGTAAATACGGGTTTTCAGGCGTTGCCCTGCTTCTATGCTATCATCCGCTACAAAGAGAATGTCACTGTGCACTTCGGGTAGCGTGTCGGCAACCCCGTTTACCTGCAGATATTGCTGCTCGCTGTTGGTAAAGAGCTGCCAGCCGTCCTCCCACAAATCGTCGGGGGTTTTGATGTCGGGGATAAATTCTCTAAAGGGCTGTCCCTCTAAAAATTTGGGGTCATTCACCACCAGATGGCGCATGGCGGTGAAATGGTCGTAAAATTCAAAGAAATATTTCCCGTCTGCCCGGGTAATAAACCAGTTCCAGTATGCTTGCTTTTGCGCCTTTGTGCCAAATTTTCCGCGGCTTTCATACACATAGTCCTGTACCTTGGAATGCCGGATGGTTTTGGTCGCATCCGGATGGTGAAATGCTGCAAGGTTCAAGGTGGGCGAACCCTCTGTTACCCGGAATTTCATCACCAATGCATAGGCAGTGGGGGTCATGTCGGGTCCGTAGTAGGTTTCCAGTTTTTTGCGAAGACCCATCGGCTCCAGCAACCATTTTCCCTCGTTTGGTGCAAGCTCCACAGTGGTGCGGTAGCGTTTGGGGGAATAACATTGATAAAAATCGGCACTGCGCTGCGGATTTTCGATGTAGTTGGAATTTTCATAATTTCCATCCTCGGTGCCGGTAATGGAAAGATCTAAAAAATCCAACCATGCCGAGGTGGAATTGTAGCCGGCACTCAAATAATCTTCGGGTGCCTTATAATCGGTGGTTTTTACCCCGATTCGCTCTACTTCAATGCACGCAGGCTGGTCATTAGGATTAAAAAACTCCACATCGGTATAGAAGGAGAGAAGAGAGGCGGTATTGGTGAATACAGCATAAAATACATACTCGCCCGTCAGGTCATTGACTTCCATCAGGCGAACATTACCGAGGTCGGGGTCAAGTAAGTTTTCCTCGGTGATGATTTCAGGGTTATTGAAATAGATGTATTTACCACCACCCACGGGCTGATACACAATGTCTCCGGGTTGGGCGGTGCGCTCGGTTACCATGCCGCTATGGGTGGCGGATATGAGCAATACGCCATTTTCGTAAATGTTGACGGTTGTTTTGAGTTCTTTTCCCAGAGAGGACAAAAAGAGGTTGCCCATGTTGACAGTACGCTCGGCATGACCACGGGTAAGTACAATTTTGCTGCGTCCTTTCACATATTCCTCGGTATATGGAGCAGGGGATACCAACACCTCAATATCAAGCACCTGATTGCTGTAAATATCGCCCATACGTTTTAATTCAAAGGAAACAGTATTCGGACCGGTTCGGGGACCTGCTCCGTGGTTATAAGAGATATCGCCGATGAGTGTGCGGCGCTCTGGTACAGAGGCATATGTGTTGCCGCACCATAGCATGCATATCAGCAACAAGGCAATTAGTTTTTTTATATTCATGTGGTTGCTCCTTTCTCTTGCAGGAAATATTTGCTCTTTCTATTATAAAAAAACGAATGGTTGGTGTCAATCGTTTCCCCAAATATGTAAACGGGTTGTTAGATTGCCACAAAATTTATCCAACTTATTGAATTTTATCGTTTGTTGTGATATACTGAGCGCATGCAAGCCATTTGTCGGGATGAACGGCTTGGTTTTGCGTAATAAATAACTTTGGAAAAATATTGAACACAGAGGGTTTGCTATGAATATTATTATTGTTGGTTGTGGAAAGGTTGGAGAAAAGCTGATCGAACAGCTTTCTCGCGAAGAAGAACACAATATCACACTCATTGATACCAATGCAGATGTTGTACAAGAAGTGGTAAATGAATATGATGTGATGGGTGTGGTTGGCAGTGGTGTGGATGTGGACACTCTTGCCGAGGCAGGAATTGCCAAGGCAGATGTGCTCATTGCAGTTGCCGGGTCGGACGAACTCAACCTCATGCTTTGCCTGATGGCAAAAAAACTGGGGGATTGTCAGACCATCGCAAGGGTACGTAAGCCGGAATATTTTAAAACCATTCACTTGATTAAAGAAGAACTTGGCTTGGCTATGGTGGTGAATCCGGAATATACCTCGGCAAACGAGATTGCAAGAATATTGCGTTTTCCAACGGCAATCAAAATAGACACTTTTGCCAAGGGCAGAGTAGAAATACTCAAATTTTTAGTGCCCCAAGACTGTATCTTAAACAGCATGAAAGTGATGGATATTTCTTCCAAGCTCAAAAGTGGCATCCTCATATGCGGTGTCGAACGTGGCGAGGAAGCATTTATTCCGTCGGGTAATTTTGAAATCCAGTCGGGAGATTTTTTGAGCATTGTTGCACCGATTGGGCAAGCAGGCGCATTTTTCAAAAAAATCGGCATCCGTACCGATCGCGTGAAGGATACCATGATTGTGGGGGGCGGCGATACGGCGTATTATCTGGCAAAACAACTGCTCCAACGAGGAATTGCGGTTAAAATTATCGAACAGAATCAGGAACGATGCGAGCAACTGTTTCAGTCACTTCCGGGTGCGGTGATTGCCCATGGCGACGGCACCGATAATAAAATTTTGATGGAGGAGGGGCTGACGCATTTTGGTTCCTTCGTTTCCCTGACCAATATCGACGAGGAAAATGTGTTGCTTTCCCTTTATGCAAAGAGCAAAATAGATGGTAAAGTCATCACCAAAATCAACCGGATTGAGTATGGCAAGGTAATTGGTGATTTGCAACTGGGAACCACCATATATCCCAAAAACATCACGGCAGAGTATATTGTGCGTTTTGTGCGTGCGCTGAAAAATTCCATGGGCAGCGACATTGAAACCCTCCACTATATTTTAGATGGCAAGGCAGAGGCACTGGAATTCATCATCAAGGAAAATTCCCCCATTTCCAACATCAAGCTGGAAGAACTTAATTTGAAAGAAAACATTCTGATTGCCTGTATCACACGAAATGGCAAGCATATCATCCCGCATGGTCAGGATATGATCGTTTCGGGAGATTCGGTAGTGGTTGTTGCGTTGAAAAACCGGGTTACCGACATTAGCGATATACTGAAATAGAGGGTTTTGCCATGAATTATAAAATGATTTTAAATATCCTCGGATGGGTTTTGAAGATTGAGGCAGCATGTATGCTCCTTCCGCTTTTGTGTGCAGTTTGCTATGGCGAAACCGCCGAGATATATGTATTTGTGTTGTGTGCACTGTTGTGCTTGCTGGTTGGCACCGGGATTTCACTTCGCCGTCCCAAAAACAAGGTGATGTATGCCAGAGAAGGATTTGTAGCGGTGGCGTTGAGTTGGGTGCTGCTTAGTATTTTTGGCGCATTACCGTTTGTGATTTCTAAAAATATTCCCAATTTTATTGATGCTTTTTTTGAAACGGTTTCGGGGTTCACCACCACGGGAGCATCCATCCTTACCGACGTAGAGGCTCTCCCCAAATCACTTCTGATGTGGCGTAGTTTCAGCCATTGGTTGGGCGGTATGGGGGTGTTGGTGTTTTTGATGGCAATATTGCCCTTATCCGGCAGCGGAAATGTATTTTTGCTCAAAGCGGAAAGCCCCGGACCAGCGGTGAGCAAACTGGTGCCCAAGGTAAAATCTACCGCCAAACTGTTGTATTTGATTTACATTGCATTTACCGTATTTCAAATCGTACTGATGCTTTTGGGCGGCGAGGATTTGTTCACTTCGCTCACCCTTACCTTTGGTACTGCGGGTACCGGTGGATTCGGTATATTGAATTCCGGAATTGCGGGTTATAGCCGGTATACGCAGTATCTTATTACAGTATTCATGATTGCGTTTGGTGTGGATTTCTCGCTGTATTATATGCTCTTTTTCCGCAACCCCAAATCGTTTTTTAAATCGGACGAACTTAAAACATATCTCCTTATTATTGCGGCGGCAATTTTCCTCATTTTCTGTAATACCCGGTATTTGTTTGACACAACCGAGGAAACCTTCCGGAATGTTTCATTTACGGTGGGATCTATTATTACCACTACCGGATATTCGACCTATGACTTTAACCTCTGGCCGCAATTTTCCAAAACCATACTGGTGCTGCTGATGTTTATCGGCGCATGTGCAGGCAGCACGGGCGGCGGTATTAAGGTGTCCAGAATTATGATTTTGTGCAAGAGTATCGTAAAAGAAATTCGTCTGTATGCACACCCGAGAACCACTCTCAAACTAAAAATGAGCGGGAGAACGATTGAGCACGAAACAGTGCGCGGTGTCAATGTTTATATGTCGGCATATGTTTGCTTTTTCGTAGGAGCACTGCTCATTATCAGCTTTGATAATTTTGATTTTACCACCAATTTCACGGCGATTGCGGCGACCATGAACAACATAGGTCCCGGCTTGAACATGGTAGGACCTATGGGTAATTTTTCGGCATTTTCACCATTATCCAAAATGGTCATGAGTATATGTATGCTGGTGGGAAGATTGGAGATTTTCCCCATGCTTATGCTATTTAGTCCTTATACATGGAAAAAATAAATTGAAAAAGAACGGAGAAATCCGTTCTTTTTCTGTGTAAAAAATTATACCAAAACAATTCTTTTTCGGGTTGAATCGGCGATAGAATCATGATACAATGATTCCAAGAAAACGTTACAGACGGGAGGAAAAGGTGTGTCTGATATATTAAAGTGGTATTATGCCCTGTCTTTTCCGCTGGAGTGGGAGGATGCGGTGGTCGCTGCAGCACAACATTTTGACCCTGCAGCAGAGCGAAAAACTGCAATGGATAACTTGCTTTATCTGTTGAGCCGTTGCGATAATACGGCAGACATCTATGCACAAAAGGGAATCGGAGAGGATATATTGCGATACACCCTGTCTGATTTGGTTACTTGGGCAAAAAACCACCATCTGTGCACCGGTGAAATGGGTATTTCGGAAATGGATTGGGCGTCATCCCATGTCAATGCGGAAATTTTCCGCCTGGGTCGGTTACAATTCCGATTTGGTAAAACCATCATGGCGAGCAAACGGCTGGGCTTTGAAAAAGGTGCCGACATCATCGAAATACACGTTCCGCAGGGAGAACCGCTGGATATTGCCGAGTGTGTGCAGTCCTGCCGGCGTGCGGTGGAGTTTTTTGCTACATATTATCCGGAATATCGCTACAGTTATTTTACCTGCGAGTCCTGGCTTTTGGATTTCCAGTTAAAGGAGTTTGTAAGAGCCGACTCCAATATTTTAAAATTTCAGCAGATGTTTGATGTGATTGGTTACTACGATTCGCCACAGGCACTGCGGTATTTGTTTGATATCAATCCCGACAAGCAGAATATGAGTGGAATACAGAAAAAAATCCGTGCACATTTAGATGGCGGCGGAAAACTGTTTGAGGGATATGGTGTGATAAATAAGGAAACATTCATGGAAAGGGAGGCAGGAAAATGAAGATATATGATATGCATATTCATGCGGATTTTGGCGTTCCCAATGCGAAAGAACTGATTTCCCGTATGGAGGAATCGGGCGTATATGGCGGTGCAGTTTTTTCCAGATGCCCGTTGGAATCGGGGGGAGAAACCTGCGCCGATTATGAGGAGCGTCTCCAAAATATGCTTGGCTGGACAGATGGTTTTGATGGCAGGCTCTTTCCGGTACTCTGGATTCACCCCCGTGAAAAGGATTTGACCAAACGAATCCGCCATGCGGTGGAAAACGGCATTACCGCATTTAAGATGATTTGTGATGATTATTATGTATATGACCCCAAATCCATGGAGGCATTGAATCTGATTGCTTCTTTGGGAAAACCGGTGTTTTTCCATTCGGGTATTTTGTGGAATGGCGGCATTTCCTCCACCTACAACAAACCGGTCAATTGGGAGGCGCTTCTGGCGGTTCCCGAACTGAAATTTTCCATGGGACATTGCTCCTGGCCGTGGTACGATGAGTGTATCGCATTGTATGGGAAATTTATGAATGCCTATGTGGAAAATCCGGATGCAAGTTGCGAGATGTTTTTTGACCTCACGCCCGGCACACCCGAAATTTATCGCGAGGATCTGCTCTTCAAACTCTTCCATGTGGGATATGATGTGCCGCACAATATTATGTTTGGCACCGACTCCTCTGCGGCAACCTACGGTGGTGCATGGGTAAAGGACTGGATTGCATTTGACAACAAACTGTATGATAAATTCGGTGTAACGGAAAACATCCGCCAAAAAGTATTTGGTGAAAACTTCCTGCGCTTTATCGGTGTGATGAAAAAAGATTTTACCCACCGTCCGCAATCTCCCGATTGTGCCGTGGCATGGCGACTTTCGGACGGGATATAGAAAATTCAACAAGAAGAAAATCATGTCTTTTGTGTGCACAAAAGGCATGATTTTTATTGTATGTGATTATACCAGATCCACGGCGAAAATTCTGCCTTTTTCCTGCCCGGGCGGGGTGGTCATGCGAACTTCTATTTCTTTTGCGGTAAGAGATACCGCATGTCGGCGCAGGCGTTGATAATTGTTTTTTTCACAAACGACCAGTTCCCCGTCTGCATAGATGGAATACTCCTTTACCAGAGTGTTTGGCAATTTATAATGCGGCTGGTGAAGGGGATAATTGCAGGGCATATTGTCGTAAGGTCGGTTCAGGCAACTGTCAAATACCAAGCGGATTTCCTTGATTTCTTCCGGCGCATCAAAAGAAAAGATGATTCTGTCGCCTTTGTAGCAGTTTTCTTCGCCGCGTTCCACGCCATTTCGAATCAGCTCGGTATTTACCCTTGCTTTTTGAGTAAGGGGTGAAATATCTCTGGAGGTAAAGGGAATATAACAATCGTCATACATCAGGGTTTGTTGCAACTGTGCAATGTCGATATCTGCCAGGGATACATTGGTATGTACTGCCTGTGCCACACCGGTTCCCAACGCCTGCCCGATGACACCACAGGTTGCCATTACCCTTGTGGAACTGAGTGCAACGTGGGTGGTGCTGATATTTCGCCCTGCAAAGCACAGGTTGTCTATATTGGCAGAATAGAGCGCACGCCAGGGGATTCCCCAGGGAGAGGGTGCCGGATGCCATATGGTGGAGCACCCGTGCTGATAATAAAATCCTTCGGGGAAGTGGTCGTCCATGGTCCACCCTGCATAGGCGACGATATCGGGAAATCTTCCTTCGGATTCTACATCATTCTGGGTGAGGATGTGCGCACCTACATAGCGGCGGCTTTCCCGTTTGCCGGGAAGAAAGCCAACCCAATCGAGTGCCCAGTTTTCAAATCCGTGGTCACCTTTGTTTTTGATGTGATCCCATACACCAAAGGCAATTTTCAAAAGCTCGTCCTTGAGGTCTTCGGTATCGTGGATGGTGTCGGCAGTGCCGCCCAGCTCCATCCACCAGAAATTATTTTTCAAGTCAAATCCATGTTCTCGGTAGGGCAGGGCACTGTCATCCGGATATTCGTATGCCCATGCAGGAGGAATATAAGTTTGGGGGGAATTCATTTCGCGAATCTGAAACAGGCAACTCATTCCCATGGTCTTTTTGTCTGCGATTTCGGGGGCAATATTTTCGCCGTATTGCAATCGCGCCTCACGCCCCTGCATATATTGTGCACCAGTGAGGGGAGCAAGAATGGAATCGCCCGAGCAGTCTGCAAAATAGGTTGCCTCAACCACATGGAAGGTTTCGGTGGTCAGTTGCCAACCGGTAACATTTTTGATGTGTGTGCCATCCATCTCTGCCTTGTGGCAACTGCAGTTGCACAATAACGTAAGCCCCGGCTGAAACCGTGCTTTTTCATATAATACGCTATCCCACACACTGTAGCTCAAGCTTTGGTTGCGGTAATAGTTTTCCAGCATGAGTTCTTCCACGATGCCGGTTTCGCGCACATCGGTTCCGTCTGCGCCGCAAACCCACATGCGAATCTCACTGGATGCATTTCCGCCCAAAACAGGACGATCCTGCATGAGCACTACCGAAATCCCATGTCTTGCCGCAGAAACAGCGGTACACAGTCCGGCAATACCGCCTCCGACCACACACAAATCTACCTTATGCTTTACCGTTTTCATTGCTTCATATCCTTTCTAAAGGGCATCTTGTTTGTTTTGTATTGTGTTTCTTAGTGTCTAAGACAGTATTATAACAGATACATCCCGGGAAAGCAAATCTTTTTTGATTATTTTATCAAGAGGGCAGTTGGACTATGATGAAAATTTGGGTGAGAAATTTGCTTACTTTATCTTGCATTGTGTTCGACAATATGTTACAATAATCCACAAGAAAAAACACATAGGAGGCAGTTATGAAAATTTTAAAAGAATTTAAAGAGTTTGCGGTAAAGGGCAATATGATTGACCTGGCTGTCGGCGTTATGATCGGCACTGCATTTAATGCAATCGTCTCTTCGCTGGTAAAGGACATATTTATGCCGGTTATCGGAATTATCATGGGCGGCAAGGATTTTTCGGGACTTAGCATTGTTGTTGGAAACGCAACCATCCAGTACGGCTTGTTTGTGCAAAATGTGTTTAACTTTCTCATTACTGCGTTCTGCTTGTTCCTGCTGGTGAAAACCATCAATTCGCTCAAGCGTAAGAAGGAAGAGCCAAAAGAAGAAGTGGTTGAGATTGCAGAAGATATTGTGTTGCTCACAGAGATCAAAGAGCTGCTTGGTGCAATAAAGGAAAAATAACAGCATAGAGGGAGAACAGAAAGAATGGGAAAGTTTGATGGCATATTGCTGTGTACCGACCTGGACGGAACACTCTTGAAAAATGACAAAAGCATTTCCGCTCGCGATGAGCAGGCACTGAACTATTTTAAAGAAAACGGCGGTATGCTTTCGGTGATGACGGGTCGGATGTCTTTTGTACTGGAACCCATTATTGAGGCGGTAAAACCCAATGTACCGGTTGGCTTTGGCAATGGATTGGGGATATACGATTTTGAGCATAATCAAAAATTGCACCTGAGTTTTACCGATTCATCGGTTTTAACATTTGTAAAGAAGGTATACGAAACCTTCCCCGAAATCGGCATTGAAATCACCACCCATGACCGTATCTATTGCGCTCGGGTAAATGATTGCATCAAAAAGCATTTGAGCGATGAAGGTATTCAACTGGTAACCGCCGACATCGATGGATTTGATGAGCCCATTGCAAAAATTCTCTTTGCGGCAGTGCCCGACCGATTGGAAGAATTTATCCGTGCCATTTCAACTTGTTCCGAGCAGAAGCAGTTTCAATTCTTGCGTTCAGATCACATTTATCACGAGATTCTTCCCAAGGGAGTGGGAAAGGGCAGTCTTTTGAAAAAACTTGCCGGGCAACTTGGCGAAAAGGTAACCCATACCATTGCGGTTGGCGATAATGATAATGATGTGAGTATGCTGGAGGCGGCGCAGGTAGGGATTGCCGTGGCAAACGCCACTCCTGCAGCAAAACAGGCGGCTGATTTATCCACTGTGAGTAATCAGGAGGATGCAATTGCCCACATTATCGATCAATTGGATCGGGGAGAAATCCGACTGTAATATATAATAAGGAAACGATTTTCCGACTTGTGTAGAAAAACATGCGTTGGAGGGTCGTTTTTTGTTGCCAATTTTTTGAAAAAATGTGCAGAAAATTTTCAAATTCCCCTTGACATATTTTCAAAGCTATGATATCATTATAAATTGCTATTATATGTTCTTTTGTTAAAATTATTTGTAAAGAATGCTTGAGAATATGTGTATAGGGTGGGGAAATATTGGGAAAAATATAGAAATCTCTGCGTATACGCAGAACGGGTCGTAACGTGTTGCGGCACTTGCCGCGGTTCTTTTAAATTTTTGACAAGGTGGTTGATTCTATGGTACATCCGATCAAGCTTGGCAAGAACGAGCGAATGAGCTACTCCAAGATGGACGAAGTTCTGGAGATGCCAAACTTAATTGAGGTACAGAAAAACTCTTATCAGTGGTTTATTGATAAGGGTCTCAAGGAGGTTCTTGAGGACGTATCCCCGATTTGTGACTTCTCCGGCAACTTAATTCTGGAATTCAATGATTATTATTTGGAGGACAACCCCAAATATTCCATTGAGGAATGTAAGGCGAGGGATGCTACATATTCCAAGCCGCTCAAGATTAAAGTTCGTCTGATCAATAAGGAAACCGGTGAGGTAAAAGAGCAGGAAATCTTCATGGGAGAGTTCCCGCTGATGACCGATCAGGGTACATTCATCATCAATGGTGCCGAGCGCGTTATCGTTAGCCAGGTAGTGCGTAGCCCGGGCATCTATTTTGCGATGCAATTTGATAAGGTGGGTAAAAAGCTCTATGATGCTACGGTAATCCCCAATCGTGGTGCGTGGTTGGAATATGAAAACGATTCCAATGACGTTCTTTCGGTGCGCATTGACCGTACTCGTAAAATTCCGGTAACCGTCCTGATTCGTGCGCTTGGTTTTGGTACCAATGCACAGATTCTCGACCTGTTTGGTGAGGATGAGAAATTGCTGGTTACCCTGGAAAAGGATAGTACCACCAATACCGAGGAGGCATTGCTTGAAGTATACAAGCGTTTGCGTCCGGGCGAGCCGCCCACGGTGGAGAGTGCAACTTCACTCATCAATTCGTTGTTCTTTGATGCAAAACGCTATGACCTGTCCAAAGTAGGACGGTTTAAGTTCAATAAAAAACTTTCCATTTCTGCCCGTATCTGCAATATGAAGATTACCCGTGATGTGGTGGACGAGGAAACCGGCGAGGTGCTTGCAAAGGCAGGCGACATCATCGACCGCGAAACCGCAGCTGCAATTGAACGTGCAGGTGTCAACACTGTTTGGGTTGAGGCAGAAGACCGCGAAGTAAAGATTTTCTCCAATGATATGGTGCGCATTGAAGATCATATCGGTTTTGACGTGAGCGAACTGGAAATCACTGAAAAAGTAAAATTCAGTGTGCTCAAGGAAATTATGGAGCAGTTTGATAGCGAAGAGGATATCAAGAATGAGCTGCGTAAGCGGATGGATGAACTGGTGCCCAAGCACATCATCGTAGAGGATATTCTGGCATCCATCAACTATCACATCAACCTTACTTATGGCATCGGTACCACCGATGATATCGACCATCTGGGCAACCGCCGCCTTCGTGCAGTAGGCGAGCTTCTGCAGAATCAGTTCCGCATTGGTCTGTCCCGTCTGGAACGTGTGGTGCGTGAGCGCATGACCATCCAGGATCTGGATGCAGTTACCCCGCAGTTGCTCATCAACTCCCGTCCGGTTGTTTCGGCAATCAAGGAGTTCTTTGGTTCTTCCCAGTTGTCCCAGTTTATGGACCAGACCAACCCGTTGGCAGAGCTGACTCATAAGCGCAGACTTTCTGCACTCGGTCCCGGTGGTTTGAGCCGTGAGCGCGCAGGTTTCGAAGTGCGTGACGTTCACCATTCCCACTATGGTCGTATGTGTCCGATTGAGACCCCTGAGGGACCCAACATCGGTCTGATTAACTCGTTGGCAACCTATGCCCGCATCAACGAATACGGCTTCATCGAAGCACCATATCGCAAATTCGACAAGAAAAATCTCAAGGTTACCGATGAGATTGAATACATGACCGCCGACATCGAGGACAACTACATGGTTGCTCCTGCAAGTGAAAAACTGGATGAAAACGGTCAGTTTGTCAATAAGAAAATCATTGTCCGTTACCGTGACGAATTCATCGAGGTAGAACCCGATAAGGTAGACTATATGGACGTTTCGCCCAAGCAGATTGTTTCTGTTGCAACGGCAATGATTCCCTTCCTGGAAAATGACGACGCAGTTCGTGCATTGATGGGTTCAAACATGCAACGTCAGGCAGTTCCGCTGTTGACCACCGAGTCGCCTATCGTAGGTACCGGTATGGAATATAAAGCGGCGCGCGATTCGGGCGTTGTGGTGCTTGCCAAGGAAGATGGTGTGGTAGAACGTGTTGGTGCAGATGAAGTACAGATCCGCGAGGATGACGGCAATCTGCGTACCTATAAGTTCACCAAGTTCCTGCGTTCCAACCAGAGCACCTGTATCAACCAGAAACCGATTGTAAACAACGGCGAACGGGTGAAAAAGGGCGATGTCATTGCAGACGGTCCCTCCACCAAAGACGGCGAGATTGCACTTGGTAAAAATATTCTCATTGGCTTTATGACATGGGAAGGCTATAACTACGAGGATGCTATCCTCATCAACGAACGTCTGGTTAAAGATGATGTGTTTACCTCCATCCACATTGAGGAATACGAGTGTGAAGCACGTGACACCAAACTGGGTCCCGAGGAAATCACCCGCGATATTTCCAATGTTGGCGAAGATGCCCTCAAGGATCTGGACGAACGTGGTATCATCCGCATTGGTGCCGAGGTGCGTGCAGGGGATATTCTGGTAGGTAAGGTTACTCCCAAGGGAGAAACCGAGCTTTCTGCAGAAGAACGTCTGCTCCGTGCCATCTTTGGCGAGAAAGCGCGCGATGTTCGTGATACTTCCTTGCGTGTACCGCACGGTGAGTATGGTATCATCGTGGATGTCAAGATATTTACTCGTGAAAATGGCGACGAATTGCCGCCGGGTGTAAACCAGTTGGTGCGTTGCTACATTGCTCAGAAGAGAAAAATCTCTGTGGGTGATAAGATGGCAGGTCGCCACGGTAACAAGGGTGTTATTTCCAGAATTCTCCCCGAAGAGGATATGCCGTTCCTGCCCGACGGAACCCCGTTGCAGATTGTGCTCAATCCCTTGGGTGTACCGTCCCGTATGAATATCGGACAGGTGTTGGAGGTTCACCTTGGTTATGCCGCCAAGGCGCTTAACTGGAAGATTGCTACTCCTGTTTTTGATGGCGCGAGCGAGCATGACATCATGGAAACACTCAAGATGGCAGGCAAACGCGAAGATGGAAAGACAATTTTGTATGACGGTCGTACCGGTGAGCCGTTTGACAATCCGGTTACGGTTGGATATATGTACTATCTCAAACTGGCGCACTTGGTAGACGATAAGATTCACGCACGTTCTACCGGCCCGTACTCGCTGGTTACCCAGCAGCCGTTGGGTGGTAAGGCGCAGTTCGGTGGACAGCGTTTTGGTGAGATGGAGGTTTGGGCGCTGGAAGCTTATGGCGCCGCATACACACTGCAGGAAATCCTGACGGTTAAGTCGGACGATGTAACCGGTCGTGTGAAAACCTACGAGAGCATTGTCAAGGGCGAAAACGTTCCCAAACCGGGTGTTCCCGAATCCTTCAAGGTTTTGATCAAGGAATTGCAGAGCCTTGCACTGGACGTAAAAGTGCTTGATGGTGATGACGTTGAAATTCCCATTTTGGAGTCGGTGGAGGAAGAAGATAACATCAACCTGCGCCTGAATCTGGAAGGCAATGAAGACGAAGAATTTGAAGTACTGGATGACGATTTTGGCGATGAAATCGAGGAGTATGAAGAGGAAGAAGACGAATTTGCCGAAATCGAGGAAGATATGCCGTTTATCCGGGAAGTAGAAGAAGACGATTATCTTGACGTTTTGGATTTTGAAGGCGTTGAAGATATCAGTGGTTTGGATGATATGGACGATCTGGACGATCTTGCAGACGATCTGGACGACGATTTTTGATGAAGGAGAGGGCCTATGTTAGAATATAATAATTTTGAAGCAATTAAGATTGGGTTGGCGTCTCCGGAGAAAATTCGCGAATGGTCACATGGCGAGGTTAAGAAACCGGAAACCATCAACTACCGTACCTTAAAACCTGAGCGCGACGGCTTGTTCTGCGAGCGTATTTTCGGTCCCCAGAAGGACTGGGAGTGCTATTGCGGTAAGTACAAGAGAATCCGTTATAAGGGCATTGTCTGTGACCGATGCGGCGTTGAAGTTACCCGTTCCAAGGTACGCCGTGAGCGTATGGGTCACATCGAACTGGCAGCCCCGGTATCGCACATCTGGTATTTTAAAGGTATCCCCAGCCGCATGGGATTGATTCTGGATATCAGCCCCCGTGTACTGGAAAAGGTGCTCTATTTTGCATCTTACATTGTAATCGACCCCGGCAAGACCAATCTTGCTGAAAAACAGATTTTGAGCGAGAAAGAATATCGTGACAATCTGGAAAAATACGGCCGCGACAAGTTCAAGGCCGCAATGGGCGCAGAGGCAATCAAGGATTTGCTGTGTGCCATTGATTTGGAAAAACTGTCCGAGGAACTCAAACAGGAGTTGGAAGACGCACAGGGACAGAAGAAAATGCGCATTGTAAAGCGCCTTGAAGTGGTAGAGGCATTCCGTCTGTCGGGCAACAAACCCGAGTGGATGGTAATGGATGTTATTCCGGTTATTCCGCCCGAAATCCGCCCGATGGTGCAGTTGGACGGTGGCAGATTTGCTACCTCTGACCTGAACGATTTGTATCGTCGCGTTATCAACCGTAACAATCGTCTGAAACGGTTGTTGGAGTTGGAAGCTCCCGATATCATCGTGCGCAACGAAAAACGTATGCTGCAGGAAGCAGTGGATGCACTGATCGATAACGGTCGTCGTGGACGTCCCGTTACCGGACCGGGTAACCGTCCGCTCAAATCCCTGTCGGATATGCTCAAAGGTAAGCAGGGCCGTTTCCGTCAGAATCTGCTGGGTAAACGTGTTGACTATTCGGGACGTTCTGTTATCGTTGTAGGTCCCGAACTCAACATCTACCAGTGTGGTCTGCCCAAAGAAATGGCACTGGAACTGTTCAAACCCTTTGTTATGAAGAAACTGGTAAGTGACGGTTTCTGCCACAATATCAAGAGTGCAAAACGCATGGTAGAGCGGGTACGTCCCGAGGTTTGGGATATGCTTGAAGATGTAATCAAAGAGCACCCCGTACTCTTAAACCGTGCACCTACACTGCACAGATTGGGTATTCAGGCATTTGAACCCATCCTGGTAGAAGGTCGCGCACTCAAACTGCATCCGTTGGTATGTACTGCATACAATGCAGACTTTGACGGCGACCAGATGGCAGTTCACGTTCCCCTGTCGCCCGAGGCACAGGCAGAAGCTCGTTTCCTGATGCTCTCTGCAAACAACCTGCTCAAGCCTCAGGATGGTAAACCCGTTACCGTTCCGACTCAGGACATGGTTTTGGGCAGCTATTACCTGACCATCACCAAGCCGAATGAGCCGGGCGAGGGCAAATATTTTACCAATTTTGATGAAGCGATTATGGCATACAATAGCGGTGCGCTCGGTCTGCATGCGCCCATCAAAGTGCGTGCTACCCGTATGGTAAACGGTGAAGAACAGAGCAAGCTGATTGATGCTACTGTGGGACGTATCATCTTCAATGAAAACATTCCGCAGGATTTGGGGTTTGTGGATCGTACCAATCCGGAAACCATGTTTAACCTTGAGGTTGATTTTGTAGCGGATAAGAAAGGTCTGGGCAAGATTATCGACCGTTGTATCCGTGTGCATAATACCAACGAAACCGCAGTTGTACTGGATAAAATCAAGTCGCTCGGTTTCCGTTTCTCCACCCGCGGTGCAATCACCATCAGCGTATCGGATATGGAAATTCCCGAGGCAAAACAGGCGTTGCTGGCAGAAGCAGAAAAGCAGGTTGAGAAGGTTACCAAGCAGTATAAGCGCGGTATGATTTCGGATGAAGAACGCTATGACCTTGTCATTGGCATCTGGAATGACACCGTGGATAAGATTTCCAACGCACTGATGGATAATCTGGACAACTACAACCCCATCTACATGATGGCAACTTCCGGTGCGCGTGGTAGTAAGGACCAGATCAAACAGCTCGCAGGTATGCGTGGTCTGATGGCGGATACCTCGGGTCGTGCAATCGAAATCCCCATCCGTGCAAACTTCCGTGAAGGTTTGAACGTTTTGGAATACTTCATTTCCACGCACGGTGCCCGTAAGGGTCTGGCAGATACCGCACTGCGTACCGCTGACTCGGGTTATCTGACCCGTCGTCTGGTTGACGTATCGCAGGACGTTATCATCCGTGAACACGATTGCGGAACGCACGAAGGAATCATTGTGCACGATATCCGCGATGGTAATGAAATCATCGAAAGCCTGCGCGATCGCTTGATTGGACGCGTTACCATTGATGAAATCGTTCATCCCGAAACCGGCGAGGTTATCATGCCTGCCGATGCACTGATGACCGAAGAAGATGCCGATCGCATTGTGGCAGCCGGCATCAAAGAGGTTAAAATCCGCAGTATTCTTACCTGCTCGTCCCGTGTGGGTGTCTGTGCAAAATGTTATGGTTCCAACCTGGCAGGCGGCGACCTGGTCAATGCCGGTGAAGCGGTTGGTATCATTGCTGCACAGTCCATCGGTGAGCCGGGTACACAGCTTACCATGCGTACCTTCCATACCGGCGGTGTGGCAGGTGATGACATCACCCAGGGTCTGCCTCGTGTCGAGGAATTGTTCGAGGCGAGAAAGCCCAAGGGACTTGCAATTGTTTCGGATGAATCGGGTACCGTTCATATCGAAGAAACCAAGAAAAAGCGTGAGGTTGTTATTACTAACGGTGAGACTGGTGCAAGCGTTACCTATCTCATTCCGTACGGCTCGCGTCTTAAGGTTGCCGAAGGCGATGTAATCGCCGCTGGTGACGAGTTAACCGAAGGCTCCATCTATCCGCACGATTTGCTCCGTATCAAAGGCGTAAGCGCAGTACAGGATTATCTCATCCAGGAAGTACAGCGTGTATATCGTCTGCAGGGTATCGATATCAACGATAAGCATATCGAGGTTATCGTACGTCAGATGCTGCGTAAGGTTCGCGTGGAAGAGCCGGGCGATACCAATTTGTTGGTTGGTGCTATGGTGGATAAGTCCGAGTTTGATGCAGTATACCAGTCTGCAATGGACGCAGGTCTTACTCTTCCCGAGTGCAAACCGGTTCTGCTGGGTATCACCAAAACCGCTTTGGCAACCGAATCCTTCCTGTCGGCAGCATCCTTCCAGGAAACTACTCGCGTGCTGACCGATGCCGCTATCAAGGGTAAGAAAGACCCGCTCATCGGCTTGAAGGAAAATGTAATCATTGGTAAACTGATCCCTGCCGGTACCGGCATGCAGTGCTATTCGGATGTGGAGATTGTAACTCCCATCGTGCAGAGCGCCGACGATTATATGGATGTAAAATAATTTATTGTAATTTTAAAAACCTTGTCCTGTCTGGAAAGATAGGGCAAGGTTTTTCGTTTGGCACAAAGGGCATATTTCCATTTTTGCGGGGTAAACTATCCAAAAACGCAGGAAAGGATGAAGAGAATGCACGGGTTTTGGAGAGGAGCAGGGGTGGTTGCCCTTTCGGTTGGATTATCGTTGGGAATGACAGCGGCATATGTAAGATATGCAATGCCGCAACCCATCGCGCAATCGCAGGCACAGCATATGGTGGCTGATGGTGGAACAGCCGGAACTACAGATGCAGTTGCCCAGACCGAAACAGTTGCCGACACTGCAGAGCATTTAACCGCATCGGTAGTGGGAATTTCCACCATCGAACGGGATGCGGCAAGTATGTTTCACCTTCGCGGCACCCAAACGCAGAGTGTGGGGTCGGGGGTGGTGGTATCGGATGGAGGATATATTCTCACCAATCATCATGTGGTTTCAGGACGTCCCGAACAGGTAATGGTAACCTTGTCGGATGGCAGGGTTACCGAGGGGAAAACCGAATGGAGTGATTCCAATCTGGATATTGCCATTGTGAAAGTGGCGGTGGGGGATTTGGTTCCTGCAACATTGGGAGATGCAACCAAAATGCATATCGGTGACCCTGTGATTGCCATCGGAAATCCGCTCAGTATGCAGTTTCAACGCACTGTCACCTTCGGCATTGTCAGTGCACTTAATCGTAATATCAGTGTTCCTGCAGATGGCGAAGAAAACTATATGACGGGCCTGTTACAGACTGATGCGTCCATCAATCCGGGTAATTCGGGCGGACCATTGGTCAACCGTAATGGCGAGGTAATCGGCATCAACACGGTGAAACTAACCAGTGCAGAGGGGATGGGATTTGCTGTACCCATCAACATCTGTAAGCCAGTGGTAGAGGCGTTTTTGAAAGAGGGAACTTATCGTGCACCATATCTGGGGATTGGCGGATATGATCGTGCGGTGTCGGATTTTGTGATGCAAGGCGAGGGGCGTGCCCAAGGAATGTATGTGGCAGCACTCGATGTAAAAGGTCCTGCGTTTCGTGCCGGTGTCCGGGTGGGTGACACCATCACTGCCATTGATGGAAACAGTGTAGCAGATGCGATTTCCCTTACCGAACGTTTTTTTGCCAAAAAACCAGGAGATAGAATACACCTTACAATGATGCGCTCAGGACAACAACATGAAGTAACCGTCACCGCAACCGAACGAAACCGCATAGCAAAAGGGATTTAACGTTGACTGATTTTTCGTTCTTGTTCTGAAAAAATAAAGTCATCCACATCCCCCTTTGGTTTTTGGGATTTTCTGCAATGTGCTTCGGGCAAGTCATATAGTTCCCGCACACCGGCGGCTTTTTTGGGAATATCTTTTCTCATACCATTTCACCTCGGAATTTGATAACATAGCTCATTGTATGCGGATTTTTGAAAAAAGTTACAGATTTTTCGAAAAATATTGTTTCAAAGCACAAAAGTGTGGTATATTATAAGTACAATAACTTAGTAGAGGAGGATAAAGCCGATGGGCCAGTATGAATGCACGGCGTGTGGGTATATATATGATCCGGCGGAGGGCGATCCGGATAATGGGATTGCGCCCGGCACGCCATTTGAAGAATTGCCGGAGGATTGGACATGTCCGATGTGCGGATTGTCGAAGGATGCGTTTGAGCCGCTTTCCTGACAGGTAATTTAACTTAAACGAGGAGTAATGAAAAAGTATGTCGATGATGCAATTAAAAGACGGAATTTATTCTGTCGGGGCACTCAATCCAAATATGCGCACCTTTGACATCATCATGCACACCGAATATGGCACCAGTTATAATGCTTATATTGTGCGGGGTGAAAAGACTGCCCTGATTGATACCGTGCATGGACGTTTTTTTGATGAATACTTAGAAAACGTCAGGCGCGTGGTTGATATAAAAGAAATTGATTATATCATTTCCAACCACACCGAGCCGGATCATTCAGGAAGCATCCGGTATCTGTTGGAGGAAAACCCTGATATCACAGTGGTTTCCACCATGGCAGGAAAGAAGTATCTGGGCAAGATTGTAAATCGTGATTTTCGCTCGATGGTGGTTAAAAACGGAGACACCCTTGATTTGGGTGGAAAAACGCTCACCTTCCGGGTGGCACCGTTTTTGCACTGGCCGGATTCCATGTTCACCTATGTGAATGAGGATAAGGTGTTGTTTTCGTGCGATATGTTTGGTTGTCATTATTGCGAACCGAGAATGTTTGACGACAGAATTGCATATCCTGCTAAATATGATGTGGCGTTCAAGGAGTATTACGATGCGATTTTCTCACCGTTTACCGAGTTTGTGTTGGCGGGCATAGAGAAAATTTCCGATTTGGATTATGATATGGTTTGTCCCAGCCATGGACCCATATTGGTTGCCGGTATTGAAAAGGCAATCGAAACATACCGGAATTGGAGCACAAAGACGGTTGTTCCGGTCGCACCAAAGAAAACGGTGATTGTGTATGTTTCGGCGTATGGGTGTACCAAACGTTTGGCGCAGGAAATCAAATCGGGTATCGAAAGTGTAGATGGTAATCAGGTAGTACTGATGGACGCATTAAAACACGATTTATTCGAGATAAAGGCGGCAATCGACGAGGCGGACGGGGTTGTTGTAGGCTCGCCCACCATAAACAAGGATGCGTTGAAGCCGATATGGGATGTGCTCTCGGTGATTGAGGTACTCAAGAATAAGGATAAGCCTTGCGGTGTCTTTGGCTCATATGGCTGGAGCGGAGAAGGGTTTCAGATGTTGGAAGAACGCCTGAAAGGTCTCAAACTGAAATTATTTGGCGAGAGTGTACGGGCAAATTTCGTTCCGGATGATGCAGAGCTGAAGAACGCCTATGACTGGGCAGTTGGGTTTGCTGCACAATTATAAGCAAACGAGAGTTGAATGACCAAAAATTAAAATAAAATGACCCTTGCAGGCGTGGAAAAGTCTGCAGGGGTCATTTGTTTTTTAATCGGTATTCCCGGGGCGATAGCCCGTAATGCTCACGGAAAAGCCGATAAAAATGGCTACTGTTTTCATAGCCGACCGCATTCATAATTTCCGAAACGGTCATTTTGGTATCCTCTAAAAACACCACGGCTTGCTGAAATCGCTTTTTTTGTAATAGCTCCGAAAAGGTGTGCCCGGTACTTTTTTTGATAATTTTACTCATGTTGGAGGGGGATTGGTGCATGCTTGCGGCAAGCTCCGTGAGGCTTGCATCCTGATAGCGCGTGTTGATATAGCGCAGTGCAGTATCTGCCATCATATCAAAACCGGACAGCAGAGAATCATCGCTGATGGTTTCAATATTGCTCAAAAGTTGCAGAAAAATGAGTCCCATGGTAAATTGATTGATGTTTTCTTCGCCCTTTCCGCTCATGAGTGAGGAAATAATATTTTCCATCAGGTTTTCAATGGCATGATTGCCGGCAGTGCGAAAGTGAAGATACTGCGGACGCTTTTCGTCGATGCGCAGTGCGCCAATCAGAAAGTCTGCCAATGCGTTATTTCTGTCCTCCTTGAGCATGACCAGGGGGATGTCAAAAAATTCGGGCAGAATAATAAAATTGATGCCGATATCGTCAAAGCCGGTTTTTTGGATGCAGTGGCTGACATTTCGATTCATAAATAACAAATCTCCTGCCGACATGGTGATGGTTTTGCCATCAATCACATGGGTAATCTCGCCGCTGCATACATACATGATTTCGATGTAATTGTGGCGGTGGAGCGGAAAATCGGTAAAACGGGTGTGGGGACGGGCGGCAATGTACTTTCCCAAAGAGAGTAATTTTTCGCTGTCAATATCAAATCTGCTTTGGGTAGTGTAGAGAGAACGGTCAATTTTATTTTGGGACAAAATATTCCGCTCTTCCTCTGATATGTTTTTTAATTGTTTCAATAATTCTTCTCGCATGCTACTTCACCGCCTTTTTACCGATTATACCGCAAAGTGCAAAAAAACGCAATCTTTTTTTGGAAAATTTCGTCCTGTTTTTAGAAAAAAATCGTTCTTAATTTTGTATCCATAATATTCTATAATAGAGATATAAATTTAGTAAAAAAACGGAGGGGTTTTGATGAGTTATCAGCAAGCAAAACAAAAATATGCCAAAATCGGTGTGGATACCGATGCGGCGATTGCAAAGATGAAAGAACTGTCGGTTTCTCTGCACTGCTGGCAGGGTGATGATGTAACCGGCTTTGATCATGACGGACCACTTACCGGCGGAATTCAGACCACCGGCAATTATCCCGGAAAGGCGAGAACGCCCGAACAGTTGATGGCGGACATGGATAAGGCAATCAGCCTCATGCCCGGCAAAAAGAAACTCAATCTGCATGCAAGCTATGCCATTTTTGAAGATGGCGAATTTGTAGACCGCGATAAACTGGAACCCAAACATTTTGCAAAGTGGGTGGAATTTGCCAAGGCGCGCAACATGGGAATCGATTTTAACCCCACCTTCTTTTCACATGATAAGGTAAAGGACAATCTCACCCTCACCAGTCCCGATGAGGAAATCAGAAAATTCTGGATTGAGCATGGAAAAGCCTGCATCCGCATTTCGGAGTATTTTGCCAAGGAAACGGGTGTTCCTTGTGTTATGAATATCTGGATTGGCGACGGATTCAAGGATATCCCTGCAGACCGTCTGGGTCCCCGTGAGCGGTATAAGGATTCCATCGAGCAGATTTTGTCCCAGCCCTTTGATAAGACACTGGTAAAACCCTGTGTGGAGTCCAAAGTGTTTGGCGTAGGTGTGGAGGCATACACCGCAGGCTCAGCAGAATTCAGCCTCACTTTTGCCGCAACCCATGATGGTTGCCTCCCCCTGATGGATAACGGACATTACCATCCCACCGAGGTGGTATCGGATAAAATCCCGGCATTGCTTGCGTTTTTCCCCGAAATTGCTCTGCACATCACCAGACCCATCCGCTGGGATAGTGACCATGTAGTGCTTTTTGATGACGAAACCCGTGAGATGGCAAAGGAAATTGTTCGTTGCAACGCCACCGACCGCGTGTATATGGCGCTGGACTTCTTTGATGCAAGTATCAATCGTGTATCTGCATGGGTTGTGGGCTTTTGCAGTTGGCAAAAGGCGATGCTCAACGCACTGTGCATGCCGCATGAGGCACTGAAAAAGCTTCAGGACGAGGCAAATATGACCGAGCTCATGGTGTTGCAGGAAGATATCAAGATGTATCCGTTTGGCGAAGTCTGGGAGGAATATTGCAGACAGTGCAACGTTCCGAGTGGCACCGAATGGTTTGAAGAAGTAAAGAAATACGAGCAGCAAGTACAGTTAAAAAGATAAAAATCAGCCCCCGTTCAATAGTTTGAGCGGGGGCTGTTGCATGCTTGAAATTTCCGGAATAGCGGTTTTTACCATGTAAAGGTATGGAAACCACTTCCAACTGTTTTTACGCCTTGAGGGGTATAAATATTGGCTTTGGCGTTAAACGGAACGGATACAGTAAGATTTGTTGTGCCATCTATCTTTTTCCAGCAAACCGAAAGGTCGCCACGCACTGTGCGATAGGTCATGGATGCCGACAGGAGTTTTTGCGGAAAATGGGGCTTGATGTCAAATTCGCCTGCACCTTTGCCGATGGGGACTATGCCCACAATATGGCGGTAGAAGGTCTGCACCAACTGCACACGGCAGGGGTGGATGTGCGCATTCATGCTATTTCCGGTGAGATATTCCGGTTTTTCCCAACCGGTAGTTGCATCGCACTGAATCATATATCCTAATGCAGGATAGGAGTCACGGGTCATCAGCTCATAAAACTCATCTACATAACCATAACGGATGAGCACATCGCAGATAAATCCCAGACAGAAATAACCGGTGGTGTAGCGATAATCGTTGTCCACCAGATCGTCACGCAGAATTTTTGCCGCCTTCGTCCTGTCGCCTTCGGGCAGAATATCCAGCCAGAGTGCCAACGCCTGGCATCCTTGCGCACCGTTGAACACCTTACAGGTGGCAGGGTCATACCATTTTTCCAAAAATGAGTGTTTGATTTTCTCTTCCAGTTCACCATAGTGGGCAACATCTGATTCCCGTCCCAGAATTTTGGCGATATGTCCCAACATACGGGCATTAAACAGTAAACATCCCGTTCCCACCATAACCGGCGGAACATAGGCAGAACCGGCACCACCGCCCATGGTATTGGGGTCGCAGGCATATTTGGGTGGTACCCAGTCGCCGTAATAGGTGTAGTTCATAATATAATCGGTACTGTTTGCCAGCAGACAATTCTGCCATGCGCAAAGACTATCGTAATAGTTTTCCAAAAGGTCGGTATTGCCGGTGCACAGATATGCCTGCTCTGCAAGCATGGTATAGGCAACATTATACGGGTCGGCAGGGCGTTTCCCGTAGATGTGGGGTGCCGTGCAGGTGGTAGAGCCATCCTCTGCTTGCGTATCGCAAATGAGCGACATGATATGCGGAAACATTTTCCCGATTTCAAAATTGTAGGCGATTTCAGGGTAACGTGCAAATCCATCATCAATCCAGTGCATCCGCTCACTTCTGCCACAGGTATCATTAAATGCACTGTGGGTGGTAGAACGCTCGGTTTGAATGAGCATCTGATGCAACGTGTTTATGGTAGCATTTCCGCAATGAAATTGGCTGCAGGATTCCAGATCGGTGCAAAGCATCACTGCGGTTATGTCTTCTTTTTTCAGGAGGGGAATGCCGCAGATTTCGGCATAGCGGAATCCGTGATAGGTAAAGGTTGGTTGCCAGACCGTTAAATCCCGATCATCACCCGATGCAATATAGGTATCCTCGCAAAGCGCACCACGAAGGTTGTCGCTGTTGAGGGAACCGTCCTCATGCAACAGTTGCGCATGCTGGAGGGTAATTTTGCTGCCTTTTTCCATGTTTTTCGGCAGGGTAATTCTCAAAACACCTGCCATGTTTGTTCCAAAATCCGCGATATATCTGCCTTCCCCGATATGGTGAATGCTGATGGGAGAAAACTCCTTGTGCACGCGGATGGGCGGAATGGTCATGGGCTTTAACTTGCCAAGAGTTCCTGCAAAGAGGGTAACCTTCGAAAAATCTTGTGTTGCACCTGCCATATTCCAACCCGGGATGTGATTTGCCGCGTTGTAGGTTTCCCCGTTAAACAGATGGGAATATGTAATTGCACCGCGGCACCATTGCCACGATTGATCGGTGCATAGCCACTGTTCCTCGCCGCTCGCAAGGGTAAGACGCAATGCCGCCCACAGGCAGGGAGTGCCAAAAAACGCCGGATTGTTGTTGTAGATACGAAGATAATCGCCGTTGTTTCTGCGCCAGCCATCTGCAACCGTAATGCCAATGCAGTTGTTTCCCTGTGTAAAAAAGGACTGAATATCGGGAATGGTGCAATAATAACAGGTTTTGGTGTAATCACTGATGGAAGGGTTGAGGTAGGAATTGCATGGGTTTTGTCCGTTTAATGTAACCTCAAAATAACCGATACCGCTCACAAAAAGAGCCGCCTCGGTAATTTCTTCTTTCACCAAAAATTCTTTTCGAAAACACACCGGCACACTTTCTTCATCCTCGGATGCGCAAATCCAGGCTGCTTGAGGGAGCATGTCAAATGTTCCCGGATAAAAATAATTGCTTTCCGGTTCGCTCATCACGCCGTCATTTCCGGCAATCGACACCGAAAAGTCAATCCGTTTTCCAACCGGGAGGGGTGTGCCGCTATAACGTGCAAACGGCTCTGCCGACTCCACCTTTCCGCTATCCCATAAAAGTGTGCCATTGTGAGATACGGTAATATGATATGCGGTTTGAAAATCGTTTGTTTCATCGCTATAACCGCCCCACGAGAGTACTGGAGTGGGGCAGGAAATGATTCTGTTTTGTGCGTCGCCGTTTAAACTTCCAAAATCGGCACGCAGATTGATGGGTCTTACCATAAAAACACCTCCAAAATGATAGGTAAATTATAGCATGGAAAGGGGGAGAAAGTCAAGCAAACAAAAGCCCCTCCGGGTGCGGAACAAATCCGTTTTTCGGAGGGGTAAAATTTACAGATGATATGCCCGGTACTGCGCAGGGGTCATTCCATAGTTTTTCTTGTAGCTGGCTATGAAAAATGAAATGTTGGTATAGCCACAGGAAATTGCAATTTCATTTATCGTCATGTCGGTGCTCAAAAGCAAATCGCGGGCACGGCTCAACCGCAATAAAATCAGATAGTCGATGGGGGACTGGTGGAATTTCTTTTTGAAAATCCGGCTTAAATAGCTTTTTTCCAGGTGGGTCAGCTCCGCAAGGGATTCCAATGTGATACGATTGCGGTAGTTGAGATCAATGTGACGCTTTGCCATATCCACACTTTGTTCGGCGGGTTTGTGATTGTTGTAGAATATGCGGCACAAATCTGCGCGAATGAGGTGGAGTATTTCGATTACCAGCGCACGGGCGACATCGGTATCAAAATCGGCCTGTCTGGTAAGATTCGAAAAACATTCCTTTAATTCGGCGGCACGGATGGGCGAAAATACCGAGGGGATGTTTTGGAGCAACGGGTGTTCGGATATGGGTTGAAGGGGACCCTTTGCACCACGGGAATAATTGTCAATCGGCGTACCACCGGAAAAATCCAGTGTGACTATGTAGCAGTCATAATCTCCAAAACTATAAACTTCCTGCCCGGGGTAACGAAAACAGATATCGCCAGCACAGATGGATTGGCGGACACCATCGGTATAGATCACACGGTCGCCTTTGAGGTATAAATCCAGTTCATAATCCTTTACCACCCGACGGAGCACTGTTTTGGAAGAAGGGGCAATAAAGCGCTTGACTTCCAGAATACGAAATTCCATCACACATCACCAATAATAATCAAAATATATAAACGCACACGAAGTTTTAGCAGTAAACCTCGTATGCGTTCATTATAATCCGAACATATTAAAAAGTCAATATACTGTTATTGAAGATAAAAGCTTTTGTTGTTTTTCCATGCACAGTGTGCGCAGGTGGGGTTGTGATGCAATTCATCCCGAAACCGACGGGTTTTCTCGTTCTCAAAGATATCTGCTATGTCCTCATTTCGCACATTTCCTGCGCAAAAATCATAAAAGTCTGTGCAATACATCACATCGCCATTCCACGAGATATGAATATGCTTGCACGGCGATAAACATTGCCCGTCTGCATGATGTGGGATGTAAGTAACCGGAATGGGATGCGTCTTTTCCAACAGGCTTTGTAATGCTGCTTTTTTGCGCGCAGGGTAATGCTCGGGCAGTTGCCCGACCCAAGCATCGATTTCCCTGGCATCCGTGTCAAAACGTTCTTTCATCCATTTTTTGTACTGGTATGCCTCTTGGGCAGACAGTTGGATGTAATCCTGCAGGAGCAAACTGTTTGCGCCATATTCTGCCATCAATTCCGGAAACCCGTCCAGTTCATCCAGCAGGGCAGGAGAGAGCACACTCATCACTTCCACCTTTGCATTTCCACCGGAAAGGAGCGCAAGATTTTTGCTTACCTTTTCAAAAACACCTTCTCCGCGAATTGCATTGTGAATGTGTGCAGGTCCGTCTATCGAAAGATAGATGGTGCGAAATGCACGCCGACACAAATCCATGTGCTTATCCAGTAAAACGCCGTTGGTCACCAGACCGAGGGTGAAATCCAGTGCTTTGAGGTATTCCACCAGCTCATCAAAAAACGGGCATACCAGCGGCTCCCCGCCCCACAGTATGATATGAGGGGCAGGGGAGTAAGTTTGTTTAAGGGTAAGGGCAAGCCGTTTCCATTCATCGAGTGTCATTTCTTTGCCCGATGCATCGGCAAAAAAACCTTTTTTGCCCCATTGACCACAAAAATAGCATCTTAAATTGCAATTTCTGGTAATTTGAAAATGGATCAGCTCCGGCTTATTCTCCAAAATAGCTCATTCCCATCAGTTTGTCGTCAATTGCCTTGATTTGTGTTTTCATCAGGTTGGGTGAATACAAGCCGCGTTTTTCGGCAATGCCTCCCATCTCCATTGCTTTTGCAATGCAGTCATTTGCCAGATACATATCGTCCAGACTTTCGCGCACATTGAATCTGCCCGGAGAGGTGGGGGCAGGAGGCCATCTGGAGTCGGAAACCCATGCGCTTGCCAGTGCCATCATCGCATTGTGAAGCTCGTCGTTCCAACCAATTTTTTCAGCCACCGCATTGATGCCGGTCAATATGCTCATGCACACCGGGTCCATGATACGGGAATATTCGGTGTTTGCCCAAGCTTTTGCCGTTCCGCCATGCCAAGCAACACCGTTTTCGATATTGTCCACATAGGGGTTTTCGATAATCTCACTGCTTTCCAGTACCTCGGACGGAGTGGCAAATTCATAGCCTGCCTCTTTTGCGGCATCGAGAATTTCTTTAAAGCGCACCACGCTGTCCGGCTCCTCTTCAAAAAATCTTGCCTGATTAAACTGTTTGACATAGAAATATGCACTCGAGCCGATATATTCAGCATCCTCGGCATAGGGCATGATAAAGGAACCTGTCTGTGCGATGCGTTCCTGCCAGTTGCCGAGCATGTTGCGGATTTCGTTCATGTTGATAGGTTCTTCGCGCATTCCTTCAGTTGCGCCCATCAGATACCAGAGCAGCAAGTTTGCCATGCAGTCGCTGCGGAAAATCATTTTAAGTCCGTTTGGTGCTACCGACGGATTGGTAATAAATTTGAGGAACTGCGGCTTGTCCTTGATATACTCCTCAATTTTAAAGAGGTGATTTTTGTTGGAGTGACCCTGCACGTCAAAAGCAAGTCCGGTGGCACGGCGAATTTCATCAAAGGAGAGCATGAGCGAATCTGCATCCATTACCAATGCCTCCAGACCGCACTCTTTGTATACTTCGGGTATGTAACTTGCCCATCCGCATTCGGGGTTCCAACCGATTTTAGGACGCTTGCCTACATATTTTTCCCACACGTCAAGGGCGTGCTTTAACGAATGAACACACACCTGCTTGGGAATGTTGCTGAGCATAAAATGAATGTAAGGGGAAGACACAGGCTCTACCTTGCCCTCCTGCACCAGCTTTTTGAGCTTTGCCAGCACTTCGGGTGCCTGCTTTGCCATTTCCTCAATGGTAATACCACTTGCCTCAAATGCGATTTTGTAGTCACCGCCGTCAATGAGGTCAAACAGCTTTTCATAGCAGTTTTTCATTACCCACAGCCGCTTTTCGGGCGCGAGCTGGGAATACTGAATGTTTGCGTGGGGCATAAAAATTACTTTGGGTTTCATGATAAATTCTCCTTATCTGATATTTTGAATAAATTCCATGGATGCACGGCATCCGTCCTCGACATCTTCGGTATTTTCATACTCAAACAGGGCGATGATGTCGCGCTCGCCAATTCCCGAAAGGATTTCCTTCCAATCCATGTTGCTTGTGCCGCAGGCGTCGGGCTTGAGGTGACCCGAGGGCAGGGGGGCAAAATCCTTCATGTGGATGTAGCATACACGGTCCTTGATTGCCTGATATACCTCGTCCGGTCGGGTAATTCCCACCGCATAGAGGTTGGCAGGATCATAGTTTATTCCCACATTTTCAGGGATCAGTGCCAGTAATTTCTGGAGGGTTTCGGGATTGGTTGTAACCGTGTGAAAATGCTCCACGCCATCCTCATAGGCGTTTACACCACCATGGGTTTCCACCACCGGAATAACCCTCTTGTCTTTGGCATATTCTGCTACTTCAGTCAGGCAGGAAATCATATTGTCCCAATCTTCTCCAACTACCTCGTCAACCGGGGAAAATCCTGCAAAAATACGCAGGTAGGTGATGCCCATATCGGCACACATATCAATCACAGTTTTGATTTTGCACACATCATCGCGGTTGCCATTGGTAAAATCATTGCCCGTAGCAGCACACACCAGTGAAATTCCGTATGCTTCATACAGTGCTTTGACTGCGGCGGTGTCACCGCCGAGGGGCAGGTCTTTTGGCGCATTTGCAATGCCAAGCTCCAGCACCGAAAGTCCCATCCGTTTTGTGATGGCAAGCTGTTCTTCCAGGGGCAGCTCGCGAAATCCCCATGCTGCATTACCGAATATCATAATTATTTACTCCAATCAAACAGGATTTTGAAGCAATCGGCACCCTTTTCGTTCTGATACTCAAATGCCTCTTTGCATTTGGAAACGGGCCAGATTTCGATGGGAAGCTTGGAGGTGTCAAATTTGCCCTCCGAAATCCATTGGAGTACCTGCTCCTTGCAGCCTGCACGCAGTGCGCAGGTCATGGTGATGGTCGCATTTTTGACAAACCATCTGTGATAGTGGTCAAATACCAGCTTGTCGGGATAGTCGCCCTGCAGATGGATGTGTGCAGGGATATCGTCATCCTCCCAACCGCCGTCCTTGATGTATTTGTGCAGCGAACCAAACACTTCGGGATTGCCACTGCATTCCATGAGTTGGTCTGCCATCTTACCGTTTGTAAATTCACGGATTTTCTCTACTGCTTCCTCGGGTGCAACCACCAGGTCTGCATAGTTTTCTGCAATGCTTCTGCGGAAGGCATTTCGCTCAATGCAGATTACCTTCAGGGTAGGCTCAAGGATTTTGAGCTCCTGAATGGCAGAGATACCCACCATACCTGCGCCGATTACCACAAAGGTTTCGTTGGGGCGGAGGGTGAGTCTGCGGATGCCTTTGAGGGGAACACATGCTAGATATGCCAAAACCGCCTGCACATCGGTTACATTGTCGGGAATTTTTACCATGTAGTCAAACTGGTCGTTGGTGGTGTTGGAATCCTTCACGGTAAATTCACTGCCGCCGCCCCATGCCGCACACACATCACCATATTTGCGGCATTCGTTGATCATTACACGGTCGCCCACTTCAAGCGTTCCGTCGGTGTTGGGACCTTTTGCAACCACCACACCAGCGGTTTCGTATCCCGGAACGAGGGGATAGTAGCACTGCTCGGGGTGCTGCATGCCCTTGTAGGTTTTCATGTCGGTTCCGGTAGAAATGGCACTGAAGAGGGTTTGGGCGATGTAGGCATCCTCCATCGGTTCTGTCAGCTTGATTTCGCGCAAGGTCGCGTCATACGGTTTTTCGATGACAACAGCCCTGCTTGTTTTGTAATCCTTGTAATCCATCACAACCATCCTTTCTTTGTCATGCTAAACCTGTTTAGCAAATAAAAAATATAGTAAGGCAATTTTTGCAAATTGCCTTGACTTCACATTAACAGGAGGCGCGCGAAACAACACGGCTCTCTACGATTTTGTTGCGCGCTTTTCCGCCTTTTATCAGGTGTAACAGTTCTTCAAACGCATACTTTCCAAGTAACGCATTGCAGTTGTCAATGGTGGTAATTGCCGGAGAAAAATAACGGGAAATTTTGATGTTGTCGGCACCCGTCACACTCACCTCATCGGGGACCGAAATTCCCTTTTCGGTTAGCGCACGAATCACGCCAATTGCCATATCGTCATTGGCACATACGATTGCATCTGCATCGGGAATTTGTTCGCTGATTTTGCAGTATGCGATTTCTTCCGAAAAATCTGCACACACAATTCGTTCGGGGGAGAGGGAAATGCCTTCCTCTTCCAGTGCCTTTCTAAGCCCTTCCAATCGTTGTCCGGAAACATATCCTGTCTGGTTTCCCGAAAGATAGAAAAAACGTCTTCTTCCCTTTTTGAGCAACAATTTTCCAAGCTCATACATGGCACCCACATTGTCCACATTTACAGTGGCAATCCCTTCGCACGGTTGGATGCCAATGCCCACCACACAGCGCTTTTCATCCATAAAGCACTTGTGCCAACGCGCATCAAAGGAGTATCCGTAATAAATCAATCCGTCAATCTCGCGGTCACGGAGCCAGTTGAAAATATCAGATTCTGCGGTGGTCTGGTTGTAAAACTGAATGGTAACACGAAACCCCTTTTTTGCGGCGGCAGATACCACACCACCTGTAATCTCGGCGGCGTTCTGGTCGGAAAACGGATTGCTGCCGTCACAGAGCAGATTTTCGTTGATCAGAAGACCGATGTTTTTCACATACTTACTGCCTGCCCGCTTGGCATGGATGTTTGGCACATAATTTACCTTCCGGCAGTAGTCCTTGATGGTACGCTCCAGTTCGGCACTGATTCTGTTTTCGCTTGCATGACCGTTTAGCACAAGGGAAACGGTTGATTTGCTTACGCCCAGCTCTCTGGCGATTTTATCCAACGAATAATTCATTTGCAAAACCCCTTACTAAACCAGTTTAGCACAGGATTTTGACAAAGTCAATACCTGATAAGGGGAAAACCCACAAAAGTTTTGCCATAAACGAATTTTTCCAATTGACATATTGTCAAACCGGAAAAAAGATGGTATACTACTATATATGTAATTTTTGAAAGTTACCAAAATGGGAGCAATTGTCAGCATTCCCGCGGTATCATATATCAATCCGAAACTGAAGGAGCGTACCACATGTCACACTCGCAGGACAATATCAGAAATTTTTGCATTATTGCACATATCGACCATGGCAAATCCACCCTTGCCGACCGTATTCTGGAAAAAACGGGCGTGCTCACCGCGCGTGAGATGCAGGACCAGATTCTGGACAATATGGATCTGGAGAGGGAAAAGGGCATCACCATTAAGGCGCGTGCCGTTAAGGTGGTTTATAAAGCACGGGACGGGAAGGAGTATATTTTTAATCTCATCGATACCCCCGGTCATGTAGACTTTAACTATGAAGTGTCCCGTTCTCTTGCTGCTTGCGAAGGTGCCATCCTGATTGTGGATGCTGCCCAGGGAATAGAGGCGCAAACCTTGGCAAACACCTATCTTGCCATTGACCATAATCTGGAACTGGTGCCGGTGATCAATAAAATTGATTTGCCCAGTGCCCGCCCCGACGAGGTAAAGACAGAGATTGAAGATGTCATTGGCATTGAGGCACAGGATGCCCCTCTCATTTCAGCAAAGCAGGGTATTGGTATCGAAGATGTTTTGGAGGAAATTGCACACCGTATTCCGGCGCCGTCCGGAAATCCGGATGCTCCCCTCAAATGCCTGATTTTCGATTCTTATTATGATGCATATAAAGGCGTTATTGTGTACGTCCGTGTGATGGATGGCAAGGTAAAACCGGGCGATACCATCCGCTTTATGGCAACCGGAAAGGAATTCAATGTCGTGGAGGCAGGCTATCTGTCACCTATGGGAATGATTCCGTCCGACGGACTTTCGGCAGGCGAGGTAGGATATATTGCCGCTAGCATCAAAAATGTGTCGGATGCCCGTGTGGGTGATACGGTTACCACGGTGGAAAATGGTGCGGTAGAGCCGTTGCCCGGTTATAAAAAAGTACAGCCCATGGTGTTTTGCGGTATCTATCCTGCCGATGGTGCCAAATACGGCGACCTGCGCGATGCACTGGAAAAGTTGCAGTTAAATGATGCGGCGCTTACTTTTGAGCCGGAAACCTCCATCGCGTTGGGCTTTGGATTCCGATGCGGATTTTTGGGACTTTTGCATATGGAAATCATCCAGGAGCGGTTGGAACGCGAGTACAATCTGGATCTGGTCACCACTGCACCGAGCGTAGTATATAAGGTAAAGAAAACCGATGGCACCATGGTGGAGATTGATAACCCCACCAATCTTCCGCCTGTTGCCGAGATTGAATATATGGAAGAACCATTGGTGAACGCCGATATCATGGTTCCCACCGATTATGTGGGAAATATCATGGAACTGTGTCAGGAACGGCGTGGCGTATTCAAGGATATGAAGTATCTTGACCAGACGCGTGTCACCCTGCACTATGACCTGCCCCTAAATGAAATTATTTATGACTTTTTTGATGCACTTAAATCACGCACCAAGGGGTATGCATCCTTTGATTATGAGTTAAAAGGTTACCAGCGCTCCAAGCTGGTGAAGATGGATATGATGTTAAATGGCGATGTGGTGGATGCACTTTCGTTTATTATCCATGAGGAAAAGGCGTATGCCCGTGGGAGAAGAATTGCCGAAAAACTCAAAGAGGCAATCCCCAGACAGTTGTTTGAAATCCCCATCCAGGCGGCAATCGGTGGAAAAATCATTGCCAGAGAAACGGTAAAAGCACTGCGCAAGGACGTGCTTGCCAAGTGCTATGGCGGTGACATTACCCGTAAGAAAAAGCTGCTGGAAAAGCAGAAAGAAGGTAAAAAGAGAATGCGTCAGGTGGGCACGGTGGAGGTGCCGCAGGAGGCATTTATGTCGGTACTCAAACTGGACGAATAATAAAAATCATCCCCCTTCGGTCAGGAGGGGGAATTTTCTCTGTTTCGAGAGGAGGGGACCCATGCGTTCGTTGTATATTCACCTGCCGTTTTGTATAAAAAAGTGTAATTATTGTGACTTTGCATCCTATGCTGGATGCTATGATGCGGCAGAGCGATATGTCGATGCGGTGATTGCGGAGATGAAAGAATATCCTCCCCAACCAATCCAAACGGTATACCTGGGTGGCGGAACACCATCTTCGCTTGAAAAAGAGCAGATTGTCCGCCTGATGAATGAAGTGAGGGTGCATTTTTGCTTGTCAGAAGATGCAGAGATTACCATAGAGGCAAACCCGGCAACCCTTACGAGAGAAAAATTACTTGCCTACCGCAATGCAGGCATCAATCGTATCAGCGTGGGCGTGCAATCATTTGATGATAAAGAACTTTCCTTTTTGGGGCGACTGCATAGTGCAGCGCAGGCAGAGCAAACCCTTTCACTGGTGCGCGAGAGTGGTTTTGATAATGCGAGCCTTGATTTGATGTTTGGTCTGCCCAATCAGGAAGTAAAAACTTTGAAAAAAAGCCTTGAACGTGCCATTGCACTTTGTCCCGAACACATTTCCTGCTACGCACTGAAAATCGAAGAGGGAACCCCCCTGTATGCGGCGTGGCTTGCACAGGATTTTTTGCCCATGGAGGATGATGCGGTCGCTGACCTGTATACCTTGGTGAGGGAAACCCTTACGGGCGCAGGCTATACTCAGTATGAACTGTCCAATTTCTGTCTTACCGGACGTCAATCCCGTCACAATAGCGTATATTGGCAGTGCGGCGAATACATCGGGCTTGGGGCAGGAGCGGCATCCTATTACAATAGCAAACGCTATTGCAATACTCCCGATTTGCAGGAATATCTTTCGGGAAAACGTGCAGTGGAAGAGGAAGAGATTTCCATTGAGGAACAAATGAGCGAATTTGTGATTTTGGGGCTTCGCATGGTGCGGGATGGTATCTCGGAGCAGGAATTCAAAAAGCGGTTTGGCGTGGATATGGATGCCGTTTTTGGGAAACAATTACAAAAGCATCAGAAATTTATCAAACGAGAGGGTGGAGTGCTTACCCTGACACCCGAGGCATATTTTGTTTCCAATGCGATTTTTGCTGATTTTATATAGATGTACAAACAAAAAACACGAGAAAAAAGCGGAAACATATGAATAAAATGTGAATTTTTCCCGAACCCCTTGACAAATGGTAACAGACGTGGTATTTTATACTTGTGTTAGCACTCAAACAAAAAGAGTGCTAAATCCAAACAAAGGAGATGGTCGGAAATGAAATTCAACGAACGAAAATTAAAAATTCTTCAGGCCATCGTAGATGATTATATCCAGACCGCCGAACCGGTGGGGTCGTCCTATCTTCTGGGCAATCATAACCTCGGCGTAAGCTCTGCTACCGTGCGAAATGAGATGGCGGCACTGGAGGAAAGCGGATATCTGGATAAGCCCCATACCTCTGCAGGGCGTGTGCCGTCCTATCGGGGCTATCGCTTGTATGTCAATGAGCTGATGCGCGAATACGAGCTTACATTGGGTGAGATTAACCGCATCAAAAATGCCATGCAAAAGCAATATGTAGAAATGAACCGTATGATTGCGGATATGTCCGAAATGCTTTCGGTGTTAACCCATTACACTGCAGTGGTCACCACGCCGGTAAGCAGCAAGTATACACTGCGCAGCATCAAACTGATCGGTATCGACAGTAATAGCTTTGTGATGATTGTGGTAACGGGCGAGGGCGCGGTGAAAAATCGTACCATCCGCACCAAAAAGCCGTTTGATATGCAGGTGCTTGAAAAACTGTCCAATTATTTAAACAATAAATTTGCCGATGTTGCGGTTGGTGATATCACACCCGATGTGCTTGCGCGTGAGCAGGCAACCATTCCGGTAGAGGACGGGCTGCTCTGTTCGGTGTTTGATTTTCTTGCCGATACAATCGACGATCTGACCGAGGTGGATGCAGTCATTTCGGGCACTACCAATATTTTCAATTACCCCGAATTTCAAAGCATCGAGCGGACAAGAGATTTTCTCACGTTGCTCAAAGACAATAAGCGTTTTATCAAAGAAGTCATTGCAAATAGTGAAGATACCATCCATGTCATTATTGGTGATGAAAATCCGCTCCTCAAAGAGCACGATTTGTCCATCGTGGTATCCGATTATTCGCTTGGCGGCAATGCCCGTGGTAAGGTGGCGGTAATCGGTCCGACCCGTATGAACTATTCCCGGGTGGTTTCCACACTGGATTATCTCACTACTTATTTAAATGAATATATTCGGGATAAAACCGATTGAAAATAAATGAACAGGAAAAGAGAAAGGAAGGGTTAAACCCATGGCAAAAAAGACCAAGGCGGAGCAGGGTGAGCAGGAAGTGCTCGAAACCGATACCGCGGAGCAAGAGGTTTTAGAAGAAACCGAGCAGGTCAATGAGGCGGATGCGTTGCTCAAAGAGAAGGATGAGGCATTGTCTGCACTCAACGACAGATACATGCGTCTGGCGGCAGAGTATGATAATTTCAAAAAGCGTACCATTCGCGAAAAAGAGGCAATTTACACCGATAGCGTAGGGGATACGGTAGCGGCATTACTTCCGGTGATGGATAACCTGTCCCGTGCTCTGGCATCCTTCCCCGACAAAGAAGGGGAGTATTATAAGGGCGTCGAGATGGTGCTCAAACAGACGCAGGACATTTTTACCAACCTTGGTGTAACCGAGATTCCATCGGTTGGAGAGGAATTTAACCCCGAACTGCATAGTGCCGTAATGCACATTGAGGACGAAACGGTAGCTGACAACACAGTTGTGGAAGAGTTTCAAAAGGGTTACAAATATAAAGATAAGGTAATCCGTTACAGTATGGTAAAAGTAGCAAACTAATCTTACTTGTATATTTTGGAAAGGATGATTTATTATGGCAAAAATTATTGGTATTGACTTGGGTACCACAAACTCCTGCGTGGCAGTAATGGAAGGCGGCGAGCCGGTTGTTATTGCAAACGCAGAGGGCGCGCGTACCACACCGTCTGTGGTAGCGTTTACCAAAACGGGCGAGCGTTTGGTTGGTCAGGTTGCAAAGCGTCAGGCAATCACCAACCCCGAGCGCACTATCAGCTCCATCAAGCGTGATATGGGTTCCGACCGCAAGGTAGACATTGATGACAAAAAGTACACACCGCAGGAGATTTCCGCAATGGTACTGCAAAAGCTCAAAGCAGATGCAGAGGCTTATCTGGGTGAAACAGTAACCCAGGCGGTTATCACCGTTCCTGCATATTTCAGCGATGCACAGCGTCAGGCAACCAAGGATGCCGGCAAGGTAGCAGGTCTGGAAGTGCTCCGTATCATCAACGAGCCGACCGCAGCTGCACTGGCGTACGGCATGGATAAAGATAACGAGCAGAAAATCATGGTATATGACCTGGGCGGCGGTACCTTCGACGTTTCCATTCTGGAAATTGGTGATGGCGTATTTGAGGTGCTGGCAACCTCCGGTAACAACCGTTTGGGCGGCGATGATTTCGACGACCGCGTCATGAAATACCTGGTGGATGAATTCAAACGCGAAAATGGTATTGATTTAAGCATCGATAAGATGGCAATGCAGCGTTTGAAAGAGGCTGCTGAGAAAGCAAAAATTGAGCTTTCCGGTGTAACCACCTCCAATATCAACCTGCCCTTTATCACCGCGGATGCAACCGGTCCCAAACACTTGGATGTTACCCTGACCCGCAGTAAGTTTGATGAACTCACTGCCGATTTGGTAGAGCAGACCATGGTTCCCACCCGTAACGCACTTTCGGATGCAGGTCTGTCCCCGAGCGATATTCACAAAGTATTGCTGGTTGGCGGTTCTTCCCGTATCCCTGCAGTGCAGGAGGCAGTAAAACGTCTGATTGGCTCCGAGCCGCATAAGGGAATCAATCCCGACGAGTGTGTGGCAATGGGTGCCGCAATTCAGGCAGGCGTATTGGGTGGCGACGTAAAAGATTTGTTGCTCCTTGATGTTACTCCGCTTTCTCTTGGTATTGAAACCATGGGCGGCGTTTGCACCAGATTGATTGAACGCAATACCACCATTCCTGCAAAGAAGAGCCAGATTTTCTCCACTGCAGCAGATAATCAGACCAGCGTAGAAATTCACGTTCTCCAGGGCGAGCGCGAGATGGCTGCATACAATAAAACCCTTGGTAAATTCAGCCTGTCTGGTATTGCTCCGGCTCCCCGTGGTGTGCCGCAGATTGAGGTTACCTTCGATATCGATGCAAATGGTATCGTACATGTATATGCCAAGGATATGGCAACCGGAAACGAGCAGAACATTACCATTACTGCAAGCTCCAATCTGTCGGATGAAGACATCGACAAAGCCGTAAAAGAGGCAGAAAAATTTGCCGAAGAGGATAAGAAAAAGAAAGAAGAAGTTGACGCACGCAACAACGCAGATTCCCTGGTATATCAGTGTGAAAAGGCATTGGCTGATCTGGGCGATAAGATTGATGCAGGCGATAAGAGTGAAATCGAGGGCAAAATTTCCGCTGCAAAGAAAGCGCTCGAGGGCACCGATGTGGAAATGATCAAGGCTGCCACCGAGGATTTGCAGAAAAAGTTCTATGACGTATCTGCAAAGATTTATCAGCAGGCAAATCCGCAGGGCGACCCCAATATGGGAGCAAACCCGGGTGATGGCGCACAGGGCGGAACCTACGATGGTGACTACACCGTGGTAGACGACGAGCCCAAGAACTGACATTGAAATGAACAGATGATGCATCGCACGCCCGATATGGTGTGCGATGCATAGTCATGTTATGGAGCACAAGAATTTTCGGTTGACTTTTGACATATCATGGTGTATGATTTTACCTATATGAAATTGTTGTGAGGTTGAAAGGAAGGCAGTTTTATGGCGGATAAACGGGATTACTACGAGGTGCTTGGCATACAAAAGGGCGCCAGCGATGATGAAATCAAGCGCGCCTACCGTAAAATGGCAAAAAAATATCACCCCGATTTAAACCCCGGCGACAAGCAGGCAGAGGCGAGCTTTAAAGAGGCAGGCGAGGCGTACGAGGTGCTCAGCGATGCGCAGAAACGTGCGCAGTATGACCAGTACGGACACGCCGCATTCGAACAGGGCGGCTTTGGTGGCGGCGCAGGTGGTTTTGGCGGGTTTAACGATTTTGATATATCCGATATTTTCGGTTCTTTCTTTGGCGGCGGTTTTGGCGGCGGCAGTACACGGCGCAAAAACGGTCCGCGCAGGGGCAGTGATGTGATGGAAAACATCCTGCTTTCGTTTGAGGAAGCGGCTTTCGGTGTGAAGAAACAGATTAAGATTTATCGTGTGGAAGATTGTGATGAGTGTCATGGAGCAGGTGCAAAATCTGCATCCGACCGCCAGACCTGTCCTACCTGTAATGGAACGGGCGAGGTGCGTACCACCCAGCGTACACCGTTGGGGCAGTTTGTCAATGTCACTGCTTGTTCCCGTTGCGGTGGTGAGGGCTATATCATCAATAACCCCTGTACCAAGTGCAAAGGAAAAGGAAAAATCAAGATTGCGCGCACGGTGGATATTGATATTCCGGCAGGCATCAATTCGGGCGAAACAGTATCCTTCCGAGGTGCCGGAAATCACGGCACCAAAGGCGGACCAGCAGGCGATTTACTGGTGACCGTTTCCATAAAACGTCACCCCATTTTTACCCGTCAGGGCAACGAAGTGCATGTGGATGTTCCCATCACCTTTGTGCAGGCTACACTGGGCGCAGAATTGGATATTCCTACGCTTGATGGTAAAATAAAGTACGATATCCCCGATGGAACGCAGCCGGGTACCACATTCCGCTTGCGCGGAAAAGGAATCCCGCATGTTCGTTCGGGCATCCGGGGCGATCAGGTGTTGCACATCATGGTAGAGGTACCCAAAAACCTCAACAACGAGCAAAAGGATGCACTGCGCGCATTTGGTGAGCTGACGGGTGATAGCAATCACAAGCAACAGAAAAATTTCTTTGAAAAAATGAAAGATATCTTTGGATTATAATCAAAGCCCCTCCTGCAAACGCAGGAGGGGTTTTTGTGACTCTGGGGATAGAATCGCTTGCAAAAACCGCCCCTTCTACAAATGTATATGGGGCGGTTAGATTTTCATCTGTTTTTTATTCGGTTTTGGTTTCTTCCTCGGTGGGGAGGGGTTTGTAGTTATCCACCATATCCGTTTCAATGAGCTTGATTGCCCGTTCCAACGGACGATCCAGCACAATCTCTTTGCCGTTTAATGCAGATTGTACCGCAAGTTGGGTGTTGATATCCAGTACGCCATAGGGGTAAAGAGATACCGCCTGCTGAAACCGCTTGACTGCAAAAAATGTTTTGTTGTCGTAAATTTCGTCCGGAATCCCAACATCATAACCCAGTGCATTCAATCGTTTTTCCATCATAAACACATCTTCGCCGGTATCGCCTTCACGCATTACACGTTCATAGGTGGGAACGCCGTATCCTGCCTGTTCAAACGGAATCACTTCGGGGAAAACCTTTACATTGGGAGAAATCCCTTCCTCATTGATATTTCGTCTGGCTGGGGTAAGATATACTGCCTCGGTTAGTCGCAAGCCTGCGCCGGTTACAATTTCCCTCAATTGCTGTACGGTACCTTTTCCGTAGGTACGATTGCCCACCACAATGCCGATGCCGGTGTCCTGCACCGCGCCGGAAAATGCCTCTGCGGCACTGGCGGTAAACTCGTTGGCAAGCACCACCAGATTGTATTTCGGATCTTTGTTTTCCGAATAAAAGGTGGTATTTCGTATGGGATTGCGGAATTCGATATGGATAATCGGCCCCTCGGGGATAAACATATTGGCAATGTTGTTGTACATTTCCAGCATACCGCCCGGATTGTAGCGTAGGTCCAGAATGATATCGGTAATGCCTTTTCGGTCAAACTCACTCAATGCCTCACGCACAAATTCATCCGAATGAAGTTCAAATGAGTAGAGGGCGATATAACCGATGGTGTCATTGTTGATTGCTTGATAATAGCCCGATTCCACCGTGAAAAAGCGGCGCTGGATGTCCACCTCGGCATATGTACCGTTTCGCAGATAACCGATTTTTACCCAAGTCCCTTCTTCACCCACAATATGGGATTTTGCAACATTCAGATCAAGACCGCGGATATCTGTTCCGTTTGCCGAGATAATAATATCTCCCGGCATCAGACCTGCTTCCTCGGCAGGCGTATTGGGGTATACGGTGGTAATTTGCAACCCTTCGGAAAAATCCATGATGGATACGCCAATTCCGCAAATCTCGCCTGTGAGCGATTCGGTGAATGCTGCGTATTCCTCGGCGGTGTAGTAGGCACTGTGCTGGTCAAGGTTGTTAAATACACCACTCATGGCATCATCAAATAATTCAGGGTGATTGATGAGCATTTCGCGCACCGCGTTGCGATAGAGTTCTTCTTTGGAAATATCAAATTTGTATCGTTGCATTACCAACGATATCGCCGCATCCAGTAAATCGGCATGGTGTTCACTTTTGTCCTGCTCAACCGTTTCGGCAGATGCAGATTCGGCGGCTTGCTCCTGCGCAAATACAGGAACCAATCCGGACCCCATCAGAAAGAGAGCCAAGGTCAAGGACAACAGTCGTTTTTTTGTAAAAATCATGGTTTAAGCACCTTCTTCCATATTAATATATACGATTTGATTTTTCTCATTTGTCAGCAGAGTAACGGTGCGGTCGAGTGCGGTCATGTTGAGCTGTCGCCAATCCCTGGGGGATATGTTGTGAAAGCAGAGCACTGCCGGAGCCACCTGCATACTGTAAAAACCGTTTTCCACCAAAACCATGTTTCCATTTTCTTCGCGAAATGCGTCGGTAAAGACGATTTGTGCCCCGGGCACATCGCAATAGTACAGGCGCGCACGCCAGAGGGTAAGTGCCGAATCAGCACTGCCGGATGCCACCGTAATTGCCAATGTATCGCCGTCCTTCGTGAGAATGGTAACCCGATCTCCTGCACGCAACGATCCTTCAAAAAGGTCTGCAGAGCCGTCGCGAATGAGTGCAACTCGCTCGTTTGCGGCGATTTTGAGGGTAATGGTGTCGGACTGGGAGGAAAGCTTTACCGTCCGGTTGTTTTTCATGGCACTGCTTTCGGTTACCTGTCCCTCATAGACAGAAAAACCAAATTTTGCAAATAATTCTGCATGGAGCGCAGTGATGACCGGAAGCAGCGACTCTTTGGTGGCAACCTGTGTGGGATGCAGGAAAGAATCGGACAGTACCAGTCGGGGCGCAATGTATGCATAATCTGCACGGTATGCAGGGTGAATAAATCCAAAGTCGGAAAACTGCATGAGCGCATTTGCGGCACGCTCGTCCGGTGCAGGGGTATCTAACGCGCTGCAAAGAGCGTGCACCAACTCCTGATTGGTGTTGCCCTCAGGCGCGCTGCCAATAAGCTTTTCCACCAGTGCCGCCGGCTCGAGTGTCACATCCTCTGCACAGAGAATTCCGGCTGCAATGAGCGACTGATATATTTGTGACTGTTCTGATAGGTCGGATGAAAAGGTAAGTTGCTCCATTTCCCGCGCAGGCGTTCCGGTAAGCGAAATATTTGCCGCGCCGACGGGCAGGGAAAGGAGAGAAGCCAGACATACCAGTAATGCGACACGCCTTACATGCATGGCGTTACCTCCTAACAAAGTGCAGATTACATTTTTTCGGGTGCATCAATACGCAGTATTTCCAGTACATTGCTGATTACAGTACGGGTTGCGTTGCACAGGGTAAGACGTGCCTGCATGAGTGCATCATCATCGCATTTTACACGGCATGCAGTATAGAATGCATGGAACATACCGGCAAGTTCGAGTACATAACGGGTCAGCTTGCTCGGCTCCATGGTCTGCGCCACTGCGATGATTTCCTGCGGCAGAGAAACCAGTTTTTCGATAAGCGCCTCTTCCTCGGGTGCGGTCAGAAGGCTCAAGTCAACCTCGGCAATGGGCTTGCAGGAGATACCCTCGGCTGCAAGATTGCGCAGGATACTGCAAATACGCGCGTGTGCGTACTGCACATAAAATACCGGGTTTTCGCTGTTTTGAGCAACCGCAAGGTCAAGGTCAAAGTCCAGATGGCTGCCTGCCTGACGGAAGTTAAAGAAGAAACGGGCTGCATCTACGCCGATTTCATCAATAAGGTCGGACATGGTAATCATTTTTCCGGTACGTTTGGACATACGGGCAACTTCGCCGTTTCGCATCAGACGCACCAACTGAATGATGGCAACATCCAATTTGGACGAATCCACACCGATGGCATCCATGGCGCCCTTCATGCGTGCCACATGACCGTGATGGTCTGCGCCCCACACGTTGATTACCTGGTCAAACCCACGCTTTTCAAATTTGTTTCTGTGGTAGGCGATATCCACTGCAAAGTAGGTTGGGAAACCATTTGCACGAATGAGAACCTCATCCTTTTCGCAACCAAATTCGGTTGTTTTGAGCCATAATGCGCCATCTGCCTCATAGGTCAGACCGCTTTTGCGCAGTGCCTCGATGGTTTCTGCCACTTCGCCGTTTGCGTGGATGGTGCTTTCGCGGAACCACACATCATAGATAATGCGGTATTTTGCCAAATCACGTTCCAGTGCGGCAATATTTAATTCCAGCGCATAGTCAACCAGTGCTTTCCGGCGTGTTTCCACATCCGCGTCAATGTATTTGTCACCGTGAATTTCGATGAAATTCTTTGCGTGCTCCCGGATGTCGTCGCCCTGATAACCATCCTCGGGGAATTCAATGGCATCCTCGCCCTTGATCAATTGGATATAACGGGCTTCCAAGGAAATGCCAAATTTTTCAATCTGTGCACCGGCATCATTGACATAAAACTCCTTGGTTACGTCAAATCCTGCCCACTGCATGGCGCAGGCAAGGCTGTCGCCCAAGGCACCGCCACGGGCATTTCCCATGTGCATGGGACCGGTGGGATTTGCACTTACAAATTCCACCATGACCTTTTTGCCTTTTCCAAATTCGGTTTTACCAAATTGATTTCCCATCTCACCAATGGCGCGCAATCCGTCATACCGCCACGCAGGATTCAGGAAAAAGTTGATAAATCCCGGACCGGCGATTTCTGCCCGCTCAATATAGGTACCCGAAAAATCAAAACTGTCCAGAAGAGTCTGTGCAATGGCACGGGGCGGTTGCTTGAGCAAACGGGTCAGCTTCATGGCTGTGTTGGTGGAAAAATCACCGTGTGCCTTGTCGGCAGGTACTTCTACCTCGATTTCGGGCAGTTCCGCCTCAATATTTGCAGCTTTCAGTGCGGCCTCCACCGTGTCAATTACCTGCGCCTTGATTTTTGCGACAATATCATTGGTCGATTTGTTCATGTGAATTTCCGTCCTTTCGTCTGTTTAAACTTCTTTGACATGAATTTGAAATTGATTATGCCCGCTTTGGCAGTTGTTGATGTCGATGGTGTAATCTACCAAAATGGTGCCGCCGTGTTCGTTAAGACTGGTGTCCAGCTTGTCCGACTTTACGCCCACCGATAAGGTGCCATAGGGGGTTTCGTAATATGTAGTGGTTCGCTTGTCCTTCATAAAGATAAGACGGGTATTTACCGTACCCTCGCGCATCAGCGCCACATAGTCGCCATCCGCCTCGATGTGGGTGGTGGTACCCTCCATTCCGGTTACCTCGGATTCTGAATATTTGATAAAGTATTTTCCATCCTCTACAAAAAAGTCACCCTCGGTGATGAGCTCCACATCGTTTGTTTCGGGGTCATCTGCATAGGTTTGTAATCCCCGGATGGTGATTAAATAGTTTTTGTCATTCATGGTATCCTCCGCATCTGTTATACGCCAAAGCGTTCAATTTCAATTTTTTGTATCTGTTGCCCGATTTCCTCCTGAAGAAAAGCACCTGCATTTTTGGAAAAGTTTTCTATCGAGTCGCTCACAAAGTATTGATGGTCGCCCTGCTTGCGGTCGGAAAGCATATCATGGTTGGTAAGATGGTCGCGGACAAAGCGTGCAGTTTCATACCCCGGATCGATGAGCGTAACATCATCACCCAAAAAGGCGCGGATGGCACCGACGAGCAGGGGATAATGAGTGCAGCCCAGTATCAGTGTGTCGATTTGTTTCTCTTTGAGTGGTGCAAGGTATTCCTTTGCCGCAAGATAGGCAATTTCTCCGTCGGTCAACCCGTTTTCCACCAACGGAACAAACAACGGGCAGGCGTTGGAAAACACCGTAACATCAGGACGGTTTTCTCTCAAAAGCCGTTCGTACATTCCATTATTGATGGTACCCGATGTGCCGATTACGCCGATACGATTGTTTTTTGTTACTTCCAATGCACGTTTTACGGCAGGCTCTACCACGCCAATGACGGGAACGGGGCAATCCGGAATGTGTGGCAATGCAACAGAGCTTGCCGTGCCGCAAGCTACCATGATGAGCTTGATATCAAAGGTGAGCAGAAACCGGATGTCTTCTTGCACATAGCGGATAATGGTTTGGTTGGAACGTGAACCGTACGGCACACGTCCGGTGTCCCCGAAATAGACGGTGGATTCCTGGGGGAGCAGGTTAATCAGCTCACGCACCCCCGTCAGACCGCCCAAACCGGAATCAAAAACGCCGATTGCTCTGTTATCCATGATTTCTCTCCAATGCAAGGTTAATTAGTCTGGTCAGTAACTCCGAATAGGGAATGCCCGACTGTGCAAACAGTTTGGGATACATGCTGATGCTGGTAAAACCGGGCATGGTGTTGATTTCGTTGATGCGCACCTTGTCGCCATCCACAAAGAAATCCACCCGGGATAACCCGTAGCCATCCAGTGCCGCAAAAGCTTTGATGGCATTTTCTCGTACCTGTTCCGAAACAGACTCGTCAAGGTCGGCAGGAATTACAACCACGCTGGTGCTGTCTGCGGCATATTTGGCATCGTATGTATAAAATTCCTGAGATGCAAGCACTTCACCCACACAGGAGGCGATAATGTTTCCCTTGCCGCCAAGCACGGCACACTCTACCTCGTGACCGCACAAAAATTCTTCTATGATAATCTTTTGGTCATATTCAAATGCATTGGCAACCGCCTGATTTAGCTCATTGCGGTCTTTTGCCTTGCCAATGCCGATGGAAGAGCCTGCATTGGCAGGTTTTACAAACATGGGGTAACCCAGCTTGCGCTCTGCCTCATCGAGCATGGCGGTCTGATCATCCTGTCGGCGCAGGGTAATCCAGTTTGCCTGACCGATTCCTGCGTGGGCAAACACCATTTTTGCGTGGTCTTTATCCATGCCGACGGCACTTGCCAAAACACCAACTCCAACATAGGGAATTTCTGCCAGCTCCAATAGTCCCTGCACCGTTCCGTCCTCACCGTTTTTGCCGTGAAGCACCGGGAAAACGGCATCCACACGGATGTGGGAATAGGTACCGTCATTTCCCATCACCAAAAGGGATGAGCTATGGTCGAGCGGCACTGCAACCGGACGAAGAGAAGGGGAGTACCATTCATCAGCGGCAATGCGGTCGGTCGGGCCGTCATACCAGAACCATTTCCCCTCTTTTGTAATACCGACCGTAATCACCTCATATTGGGTACGGTCAAGATTGGCAAGCACCGATTCTGCAGAACGCAGAGAAATTTCATATTCGGTGGAACAACCGCCAAACAATACACATATAATTTGTTTCATGATGCAAGTCCCCTCTTAAAATGATGTAATGTAACGCATATTATATCCATGTTATCATATCTATTTATATAGTATACCATACAATGCACCAAAATGAAAATAAAATTTTTTTGCAAATAAAAAAATTTTTTATGCATTTTACCGATTGTGCGCAAAAAAGAAGGGAAAACCACTTGACAAGGGCAGAAAATGGGGATATAATGAGCACGATACAGAGAAATGGAGACGTATCAAAGCAAACCGGAAACGGGTTTGTTTTGATGCGTTTTTTTATTTCTCAAAAAACGGGAGGTAGAAAAATGTACGATGTAGCGATCATCGGTGCAGGTGTTGTAGGGGCAATGATTGCTCGTAGCCTAAGCCGGTATGATGTAACGGTGTGTGTGGTAGACAAAGAGCACGACGTTGCAATGGGAGCAACCAAAGCCAACTCTGCCATTGTGCACGCCGGATTTGACGCAGAGTGCGGCACATTAAAAGCCTTGCTCAATGTCAGGGGCGCAAAGATGATGGGCGCGCTTTGCGAGGAATTGGGGGTCAAATATCGCAATAACGGCTCAATGGTCATCGGATTCGATGAGGAAGACCGGAAAACCTTGCAAATCCTGTTGGAACGAGGAATCCAAAACGGGGTAGAGGATCTTGGTATTGTGGAAGGGAAAGAACTGAAAGAGTTGGAACCAAACCTTTCGGATCGGGTGCAGTGCGCACTGTATGCCCCCACCGCAGGCATTGTTTGTCCGTATGAGCTTACCGTTGCGGCAATGGGAAATGCCATGGATAATGGTGCAGACCTTCGCCTTGGTTTTTCGGTGGAAAAAATCGAGTCAACCGATGAGGGATATGTGCTGTCCTGCGGTGATGAACGGATTGTTTCCAGAATTGTAATCAATGCGGCAGGGCTTTATGCAGATAAAATTGCACAGATGGTGGGAGATGACACTTTCCACATCCATCCGCGAAGAGGGGAGTACATATTGCTGGACAAAGAGTGTGGCAATCTGGTGTCCCACACCATTTTCCGCACGCCGTCAAAGATGGGAAAGGGCATACTGGTAACCCCCACCGTGGATGGAAATTTACTGCTTGGTCCCACCTCTGTGGATATGGAGGATAAAGAAGATAAATGCACCACTGCAGAGGGCTTTTCCAAAATTATTGCCGAGGCATGCGAAAATGTGGATGGAATTCCCATGGGAAAAACCATCACATCCTTTTGCGGATTACGGGCAACCGGCAGTACCGGTGATTTTATCATCACCGCACCGCGCAAAGGGTTTATCCATGTTGCCGGCATAGAATCTCCCGGACTTTCCGCTTCGCCTGCCATTGCAGAATATGTGTGCGATATGTTGAAAAAGGAAATGACCCTGACCGAAAAATCTGATTTTTGCGCCAAAAGGGCACCCATGCATGCGTTTCGTGAAATGAGCATCCAACAGAAGAATGAGGTAATCAAAAAAGACCCTGCCTATGGTAAAATCATATGCCGGTGCGAGATGGTAACCGAGGGTGAAATTCTTGCCGCAATCCGCACCAATCCAAAACCGCATGATCTGGATGGTGTAAAGCGCAGAACAAGAGCGCAGATGGGCAGGTGTCAGGGCGGATTTTGCTCCCCCTATATTGTAGAACTGTTGGCAAACGAGATGAATGTGCCGTATGAAAGTGTCACAAAATCGGGCGGAACATCCATCATCAATATAGGAAAAACAAAGGAGGTGCTCTCATGACAGAACTGGTTATCATCGGCGGCGGTCCTGCCGGCATGAGTGCAGCGGTTGCGGCATACGACAGTGGCATACGGGATATTTTGATTTTAGAACGTGATGCAAGCCTCGGCGGCATTTTGCAACAGTGTATTCACAATGGATTTGGCTTGCATAAATTCGGAGAGGAGCTTACCGGACCCGAATACGCATGGCGGTATGAGGTGCAGGTAAAGAAAAGAAACATCCCCGTAAAACTCAATACCATGGTGCTGGATATCACCGAGGATAAGGTAATTACCGCTACCAATTCAGAAGATGGCGTATTTCAGATTCAGGCAAAGGCAATCATCCTTGCAATGGGATGCCGGGAACGTGCCAAAGGCGCACTCAATATCGCCGGAAGTCGTCCTGCCGGCATTTACAGTGCCGGAACCGCACAGAAATTTGTCAATATCAAAGGCTATATGCCGGGAAAAAATGTGGTAATTTTGGGCTCGGGTGACATTGGATTGATTATGGCACGCCGGATGACATTAGAGGGTGCAAAGGTACATGCCGTGTGCGAACTGATGCCCTATTCGGGCGGCCTTGCCAGAAATATCGAACAATGCCTCAACGACTTTGACATTCCTTTAAAGCTGAGCCACACGGTGGTGGAAATCCACGGAAGGGAACGGGTAGAAGGGGTTACCATCGCTCAGGTAGATGAAAACAGAAAGCCCATCCCTGAAACGAGAGAATATATCCCGTGCGACACCCTGCTTTTGTCGGTGGGACTCATTCCGGAAAATGAGTTGTCCAAGAGCGCAGGCGTGGCTTTGAGCGGTATCACAAGCGGCGCGATGGTGGATCAGGATAGGCAAACCTCGGTGGAGGGGATATTTTCGTGCGGTAATGTGCTTCATGTGCACGATTTGGTGGATTTTGTATCCGAGGAAGCAGAAATCGCCGGAAAAAGCGCGGCGGCATATATCCGTGGCGAAGGAGGCGAGCCGGTTTGTGTGCAACTAAAAACAGACGGAAAAATCCGTTATACCGTACCGCAAAAAATCACCCGGGCAAAAGATGTTACAGTATATTTCCGGGTTGCAGATGTGTATAAAAATGTAAAGGTGTGCGTGATGCGCGAAGACGAGATTGTTTATACCAAAAAACGCCCAAAAGTTGCCCCGGGCGAGATGGAGAGTATCGTGCTCAAAAAAGAACTGTTTGACGGGGCGGAAGAATTGAATTTTGTGTTGGAGGAAGCGTGATGGAGAGAGAACTTACCTGTATCGTGTGCCCGTTGGGGTGCACCTTGTCGGTCACCCTGGAAAACGGCACAGTAACCAGAGTAACAGGAAACACCTGCCCCAAGGGGAAACGATATGCCGAGACCGAGTGCATCAATCCTATGCGAACGGTAACCTCTACCGTTCGTTGCACGGATGGCAGCATGGTTGCAGTAAAAACCCAAGGCACCATTCCCAAGGAGAAAATGGCGGAATGCATGAATTTGATCAATTCTGTCATTGCCCCCTTGCCAATTCAAGTAGGGGATGTTATAATAGGGGAGGTATTTGGTACCAAAATTGTCGCTACACAAAACAGGGGATGACCGTATGAATTTGTTGGAACCCGGCAGTATCATTGCCGCCATAAGAACCCAGGAGGAATTTGACGCGGCGCTCAAATCGGATGTAACCACCATTTTTGATTTAAGCCCCGACCTTTTGACCATCAAAAAACGCCTTGACCGCGCCCATGAAAGTGGCAAGCAGATGCTCATCCATTTGGATCTTGCATCAGGGTTAGGCAAAGATAAGAGTGGGATGGTTTACGTCCGCCACATTGGTGTGGACGGAATCATCAGCACGCGGGCAAATCTCATTAGAACGGCGCACGAGCTGGGCATGTTTACGGTGCAACGTTTCTTTGCGGTGGATTCTCATTCGGTGGAAACGGCCCTGGAAACCCTCAAAGGCTCTAAGGCAGATATGATAGAAATCATGCCCGGAATTGCACTTTCTCCCATCAGACGGCTTTGCCGGATGCAACAAATCCCTGTTATTGCAGGGGGCCTTATTGATGACGAGGATGCGGCAAGCGCAGCATTTGACGCGGGGGCAACGGCAATTTCTACTGGTAAGCAGAGCTTGTGGAATAAGGCGTAAAGATATTTTGTGTTGACGGCAAATGACAACGAAATGGGGGATTGGCATGCAGTATCGGGAAACAGACAAAGCAATCGGAAATGCATATCGTACAACCTACTTAAATAGCATCAAGGATGTTATCGCAAAAAGAGAGGCGGAAACGCTTGGCGCAAGAGAGCTCTTTTTGGAACAGGTGATGCAGAATCCGGAGCAGTATCGCGACAAACTCAAACAGATGTTCGGATGGCCTTTGGTGGGGGATGTAAGTAGGGAATTTTCTGCACATGAGGAGTTTGTGGCAGAGGATGAACTGTGCCGCATTTACCGTGTTACTCTGGATATGGAAATGGGTCTGAAAGCATACGGAATCCTGATGCTTCCGACCGGCGTTGAAAAACCGCGCGTGGTTATCGCCCAGCATGGAGGGAGCGGTACTCCAGAAATGATCAGTGCGTTTTATGATGACCGCGGGCAAAATTACCGCAATTTTTCCGGTCGCATTTTGCACCGTGGCATGGCGGTTTATGCACCGCAGATGCTCTTGTGGAATCCCGATGCATGCGGCGAGAAATTTGACCGTGTTGCAATCGACGCAAAACTCAAACAACTGGGCGGTTCCATTACCGCATTGGAGTTGTTTGCCCTTTCTGTGGCAACCGATTATCTGCATGGCAGAGAGGATTTAAATTGCGACGAATTTTCCATGGCAGGATTGTCCTATGGTGGATTCTATACCATTTTACATACGGCGTTGGATACTCGTGTCAAACGTGCATGCAGCAGTTGTTGGTTTAATGACCGTCTGGCGTACTCGTGGGCAGACTGGACATGGTTTAACTCAGGTTTTACCTTCCTGGATGCAGAAATTGCGGCACTCATTGCGCCTCGTCGGTTATACATCGAGGTGGCAGACAAGGACGATGTGTTTGATGTAACAGGTGCACATGGGCAGGCATCCCGTCTGAAAAAGGTTTATGAGCAATTGGGTAAGGAAAACGAATTTTCCTTCTGCGTATTTTCCGGAGGGCATGAATTCAATCCCGAAGATACCGGCTTTGATTTCATCTGGCAGGATTTATAAGAAAAAACGCACACCACAGGGTGTGCGTTTTTTGATACATTTATTTGATGCATTTAATTGATTTGTGCCGTTTCTGCTGTGCCACTTGCCGCCATGCTGTCCATAGAATTCCATGCAAATATTTTTGCATAAGCAATGGTGGGGTCGTCAGCAAAGGTTGCCTCATACTGTGCCTGCGTGCAGCAGTCGATGAGCTTGTTAGATGCATCGTACAAACCGATGCTCACTGTGCCGGTATCTTCTGTTGTCGAAACATTAAGGGTAATGGTGTTGTCCGAACGTGTCGCGTAGGAAGCGGTTTTGGTGGTTGCACCGCCTCTGGAATAAAAATTGTTGCCGTATTTTTGGGCATATGCTTCGGCTGATGTGCCGGAAAATCCGTAAATGTCGGTGCCACCGTTGATACAACTTTCTTCCAGCACAGCGCCGGCGGGGATATAGAGCTTTTTCACCACCGGCAGATAGGTGGCATAAGTAAATGCATATTCTTTAATCAGGGTAACGGTTGCCGGCAGGATGATTTTGGGTACTGCACCACATTTGACAAAACTCTGGGTACCAATGGTGGTTACGCCATTGGGAATGGTAACCGATTGTAACCCGTTGCAACCGAAAAACAGATAATCGTTGATGGCGGTAATTCCCTTGGGAAGCACCACGTTGGTCAATCTGTTACAACCGTGGAATGCCCGCGCACCTACATAGGTCGCTGTTTCGGGAAGAGTGATAGAGGACAGGCTGAGCGAGTTGGCAAAGGCACTGTCACCGATATAGGTAACGGAATTCGGCACGGTAAGTCTGGTATAGGTGGCATCTGCCAATGCACTTTCGCCGATGAGGAGAAGTCCGTCGGGTAGGGAGAGAGAGGTAAGACGAACACCGGAAAATGCTGATCCGCCAAGACTTTTGGTTCCTGTTTTTACCGTATAGTCGGATGCAATTCCTGTTCGGGCATCAACCAGAAGCGAGCCAATATAGAGTACATTGTTTTCCCAGTTGCTCTCGTTTTTGTAATAGGCAGTGTCCTCAAACACACCGCTTGCGGTCAAAATAGCGGCATCGGGTAAGCTGATGGACGAAAGAGCCGCGCAACCATCAAAAGCCCATCCATCAATGGTTTGCACCCCTGTTGCCGAAAATGAATCCAGCGCTTCACAACCGTAAAACGCCTGGTAAGAAACAGTCTTGACATTTTCAGGAAGAGAAACCGATGCGAGCGATGAGCAATTGTTAAAAGCCGCCTCCGGGATTTTGGTAAGTCCGGTACCAAAGGTAACAGTTTCCAATGCGGTACATTCATTAAATATCCAATCCCCCATTTCTGTCAGCTTGTCGGGCAGGGCGATGGAAGACAGAGAAGTGCAATCAGAAAAAGCCATGTATCCCAATGAGGTTAATGCATTGGAAAGTGATATGGTTTCCAATTTGCTACATCTCTCAAAAGCATATTCGTCGATAAAGGTGACGGTATTTGGAAGGGAAATATTAGTTAGCGCAGAGCAGTTCTGGAAAGCCTGGTAACCAATGGAGGCAAGACCGGGAGAAAATGAAACAGAGGTCATTTTCGAACAACCTGCAAAAGCCAAATCACCGATACTGACCACACTGCCGGGAATCGTTACTGAGGTGATATCTTCATTGTAGGAAAAAGCACCGCCGGCAATCAGACGGATTCCGTTCGGGATGGAAACGGCGCCACTTATTTCATCTGTTGCCAGCAAATAATCGTCCCAGCACAAGAAACCATCTGTCCAGTTGTCCTGATTGGATGCATAGGCGGAGAATGCGTCTGCTCCAATAAAGGTAAGAGTAGATGGAAGGGAAAGTTCGGTCAGTGCGGTACAACCGTAAAAGGCAGAGTTACCGATGGAATTCATAGCAGGCGGGAAGGTGACCGAAGCAAGGCTCTCACATCCCATAAATACACCATCTTCCAAGTCGGTAATTGCTGCCGGAATGGTCACAGATGTAAAGGCATTACCCTTGAATGCTTCTTCACCAAGGGTTTTTAACCCCTGCGGCAATTGGAGCGATGCGATTCTGTTGGTAGCGAATGCGCCCTTGCCAATGTGCTCCAGGGACGCAGGGAGGGTGAGCTCAGTCATACCATTTTGCGAAAATGCTTCCCAACCTACGCTGACCAATTTCGATGGCAGAGAAACCGAGGTCAGGGCAGAGCGATAAAACGCCTTATCCCCGATGGTAGTTAGATTTGCAGACCATTTCACCTGTGCAAGTGCCCGACAATAATAAAACGCATTATTTCCAATAGTAGTTACACTGTCCGGCAGGTCAATTGAGGTAAGTTTGGAGCAATAATAAAATGCATCTTCTCCAATCGAGGTAAGTGTGGATGGGAGAGACACCTCGGTCAGATTTTCACACTCATAAAAGAATTTATTTCCAATCGAAGTAATTCCTTCGCCCACCACTGCTCTTGTAATTATCTCGTTGAAAAATAAATATTGTGTAGGATCGTAAAGAGAACCGTTGCCGGTGTAATCTTTGATATCGCCGGTACCGGTGATGGTAAGCACACCGTCGGCATCCACCGTCCAGGTAATGCCATCACCGCAAGTGCCCGAACCGGGTCTGATGGCGGCAAATGCATGAATAGCAGGAAAGATGGGCAACAGCATCAGCGCACATAACAAAATGGAAATTGCTCGTTTCAATTCTATCACTCCGTAAAATTTATTTTATCCCGGATAAAAACCGGGAAGATAACAACCACAGTTTACCATAAAATGCATTTTGTGTCAATTGTTTACACCTCATGAAAAGGAGCAACATATCGCACCCATGCATCCATCATTTGTGTTGACCGCGTTTGGTTTTTTGTGGTATAATATATACAGTAAGACTTGCATAGCAAGTCTTTGCGACTCCGTCGCATATGTACTATGTACATCCTGTAATATTGACGGCTGCGTAAAAATGCCCTTGCAAGCAAGCATTTTTACTTATGGTATAACGGGATGCATCTTAAATGATGTTTGCTATTCCCTGAAACGAAAGCTTGCTTCGCACCTGTAAATGGGTTGACCTTTTTCGGAAAAAATCTGTTCGTATTCTGTTACAACGTTTCCCTCAAAACCCGAATTATGAAGGTCAAGGGTGATGTTTTTCAGCTTCATATCATATTCCGAAAAGGAATTTAAGGAAAACTCAAACAACATCCGGTTATCTGTTTTAAAGTGAATTTCGCCATTTGGTTTTAAAAGCTTTTCCCATAAAATCAAGTGGTTGCGATGGGTTAATCTGCGTTTTCTGTAAGCGTTTTTGTGCCAGGGGTCGCAGAAATTGATGTATATAATCTCGCACTTTGTTGTTGTTTCAAAATTACGGAGCATATTTACATCGCCGGCAAGAAATATTACGTTTGATAAACCTGCCGCCTTGATTTTTTCAGCAGCACTCAAAAGTGCGTTTAGGTTTTTTTCAACGGCAATGTAGTTTGTGTCAGGATTTTTCGTTGCAGTTTCTAATATAAAGCGACCCTTTCCGCAACCGATTTCCATACAAACCGGGTTGTTGTTTTCAAAAACGGATTTGATGTTGCTGTTAAACTTTTCTATGTCATATATGATGATGTCCGAGCAAGCTTCCAGACGTTCATCCAAATGTTTTTTTCTTCGAAATCTCATGTTACAATCTCCTTTTACTTTGGTTGAGGATATCATTGTAACATATTACGGTGAGAATGGCAATATTTGATTTTTCATGTTAAGACAAGTGTAGATGATACAGGAACAAAATTTTTACATAAACAGGAGCGATGAATATGAAACTTGGCATGAGTTTTGCAATCGGGGATTACGCATACGGCAGATGGGGCGACAATCGCTACCAAAAACTAAAATCCCACGGGTATGATTGCGCAGATTTTAATATGTCAAATACTTCCGGTGAACTTTACACCGCGGATGAGGTGCTGGTAGATTCCATTCTGCGTCGGGAAAAGTTGCTTGCCGATGCAGCAGGTATCAAGATCCATCAGGTGCACGGGCCGTGGCGCTGCCCGCCCATGGATGCCACAGAGCAGGATAGAGCCGAGCGTATGGAAAAAATGACCATTTCCATTCGTGCGGCAGCTATGCTTGGGTGCAAAAATTGGGTCATTCATCCCTTGATGCCCTTTGGCGTGGAGGATGTTGGCTCCGGAAACGAGCAGAAAACATGGGATATCAACCTTTCGTTTATGAAGGAATTGCTAGGTGTCGCAAAGGAATACGGCGTAACTGTTTGCCTGGAAAACATGCCTTTTTTAGGTTTTTCCATTGCAAAGCCGGAGGATATCCTGCGTTTTGTGCAGGAAATGGATGATCCCCATTTTAAGATTTGTCTGGACACGGGGCACGCCAAGGCGTTTGGATTGTCAATCGGGGATGAGGTGCGAAGATTAGGAAGGGAAATTCGTACCCTTCATGTACACGATAGCATTCCTGGGGATGATTTGCACATGATTCCGCGGATGGGGCGGGTAAAGTGGGAGGATTTTGCCGACGCACTTTATGAAATCGGATTTGATGGGGTATTTTCCATCGAAACCAAACTTCCCGAGGGATTGTCCGACCCGCTTTTTGAGCAGGCGTGTCTGCTCCTCAATGCAATTGCAAAGGATATTGTAAAAAGAAAATAAGCAAAAAAGGCGCAGATCCTGCGCCTTTTATTGTTTTCCTCTATATTTATTTGGCGGGGTGCCGGTTGCCTGCTTAAAATATCTGGAAAAGTAGTACACATCACAAAATCCGCATTTTTCTGCAATTTCGCCGATGCTGTGCTTCCCTTCCTCCAACATGGAGATGGCATTGGTCAGGCGAACGTGTAGCACATACTGGTGCAGCGGCATTCCGGTCATCTGCTTGATGAGGCTGCTGATATGATTGGGGTGCAGCCCAAAGTGTGCGCCCAAGGTTTGATTGGTAAGTGGCTCATCAAAGTGGGTATGCACATAGTCGATCACCCGATGGGTAACGCTTTGTCCGTGCGGTGCATGATAGGCGCGGGCGCATTTGAGTAAAAAGAGAGAAAACCGACTGCTGATGGAACACTCATAGTAGAGCAGACGCTGGGAAAATTCCCGTTCCATTTGTTCGAGGGCAGTTTCCTCGTCCAAGACATGCTCCAAAAATACCGCCACGTTCCAATCGGGACAATCGGTAAAACTCACCCGTTCGGTGATGCGGTCGGGCGAAAAGCGTGCCGGCTCATCCGGTGCGATGGGCATTTTTCTTTCACACGCATATTGGGTGTAGTCAAAGTTGAATGCAAGATAGGTAACCCCGTGGTCGGGCGTTTTGAGATGATAGGGGATACCGGCATTGATAAATAACGCACTGCCTCGTTGCATGGGATAGTCTGTTCCTGCAACCGATATCACGCCGGTGCCGTTATGGGTATAAAATAATCGTGCATCGTATCCGACCGCCGGTGCATAGGCGGAATCGGCATCCAGCACAAGGTAACGTACATATCGCAGAAACGGATGGATATCACCCAAAAGCATAGCCACACCCCCATCTTTATTTTACACAAAAACAGATTTGATTTATACATTGATTATATGCCATCCATCGTGTAAAATCAAGACAAATTTTAAATGATAGGGGTGCATTACATGATTGAGAGATTAAAGAAAAGAAATGCAAAAATCGGTATATTTGCTGTGGCACACGGAACTTACTGGGCACAGTTTCCCGGACTTCAAGAAACCCTTACCGGATTCCACGGTGAATTTTGTGATAAGGTAAAGCAAAATGATGTGGAAATGGTGGATTTTGGTATCATCGATACCAGTGAAAAAGCGTATGATGCTGTTGGAAAAATGAAATCGGCAGGGCTGGATTTGCTGTTCTGCAACATGATTACCTATGCCACCTCTTCTGTTTTTGCTCCCATCATCCGTGAGATGGAGATTCCCATGGTGATGGTGGCGTTGCAGCCGAGAAGGGCGATGGATTATACGCAGGCAAACACCAGAATGCAGTTGGAAAATGATAATATATGCTCGGTGCCCGAGTTTACCGGCGTTGCCATCCGGATGGGCAAAAAGGTGGATGATGTGATCATTGGCACTCTGCATGATGATGCCGAGGCAGATGCCGAGATTACCCGTTGGTGCGATATTGCCAAAGTACTCAACGGATTAAAGGGCGCACGCATTGGTCTGATGGGGCACGCCCTGGAGGCAATGTATGATATGCACGCAGATCCCACCGCAGTTTCCCGTGCTTTTGGATTGCATGTGCCGCTTTTGGAAATGGATGACATGATTGCCGCATATCAGACGATAACCAAAGAAGAGGTAGAAGAAAAAATCCGCCTGATTGACCGCGAATTTGATATGCCCGAACCAAAATCTGATCCCATTACCACCAAACTGACCGACGCAGATAAGTATCAGGCGGCAAAGACCGCAGTCGCACTCGACCATTTTGTAGAAACCCATCGTCTGACCGGACTTGCTTATTATTACGAGGGGTTAGAGGGAAGCCTGCATCGTACACTGGCATCCACTTTTATTGTGGGAAATTCCATTCTCAATGCGCAGGGCGTTCCCATGTGTGGAGAGTTTGACCTCAAAACCTGTATCGCCATGCTGATTATGGATCGGTTGAACATCGGCGGCAGCTTTGCAGAATTTCATCCGTTTGATTTTCAGGAAGATTTCATTTTGGTGGGGCATGACGGTCCCCATCATATCGCCATTGCAGACGGCAAACCAAAATTGCGCAGCTTGAGCAAATATCACGGCAAACCCGGTAGTGGTGCATCGGTGGAATTTAAAATCAAAGAGGGACCCATCACCATGCTTGGTATTACCCAAACGGCAAATGACGGTTTTAAATTTGTAATCGGCGAGGGCGTTTCCAAAAGCGGACCCATCCCGCCCACCGGAAATACCAATACCCGTGGCTTCTTTGAACCGACCACAAAAGAGTTCATCAAAAAATGGGTCATGGAAGGTCCCACCCATCACTATGCATTGGGTGTGGGGCACCATGCCGAAACCATTGCAAAAATCGCACAAGTGCTTGGCATTGAATATGTAATCGTCAAATAGGGGGATTGTGATGAAAAATATTACGCTGGAAATGAGCTTAAAACCATTTAAACAGACTGATGAGGCATATATCGAAAAGGTGTGCGAACGCCTTTTTACCCATTGGGAACCCCTTTCCAAAGCCGCAGAGTGTGTGTCGGTGATGCTGTGGGCGGCAGATGGCAGTGAATTGCTGGATTACCGTGGCGATATAGAGGCACCGTTTGAGTGGTGCTATCATATTGGCGACGGCTCCCCGATGGAATGGGAGCCAAATGAAAAGGACCCCGAGGGCATTTCCTTAATCAGCGGCTCATATAGTTATATGAAAAACCCTCCCAAAATGACCTATGCCATATTAAAGCAAATTATCCAGACCATCAAACGGGTTGGGCGAGAGGTACTGGGCGACAAAATAATACGGGTGGGAACCACCGTTGACCCCGGACCCGAATTTGCATATTCCGAATTTAAATATGTACGCCACACCGAACTTTGTGGTGATGAAGGTGCAGAGGCAGCGCGTGGATTTATCTGTGTGTTTTCCAATCTCAAAGGCGATGATATTTCCTATGCCGCTTTTCCGGATGGTATCCCAGACGGTATTTCTTTTGGTACCTTTTTTGGCAGACAGGCGCAGGTGTATATGCAGGATATGGGATTTGACTATCTGTGGCTTTCTAATGGTATGGGCTTTGGCATGGAGCCGTGGACTTCTACCGGTGTGGTGTTTGACGGCGAAAAATTTGATTGTAGCAGGCTGGACGAAACCAAGGCAAAGCAAACCGCATTCTGGCAGGATTTTCGCAAGGAATGTCCCGATTACCCGGTGGAAACACGTGGTACTAATATGTCCATGGGCATCGATTTTGCCAGCGACGGGGTGCCGCTCAAAGAAATTTACGAGGGCGGTTTTGGTATCCTGCCACCTCCCAACTCTCCTTGGGCGGCGATTGACGGAGATTTTGGTCTGGAACTGATAGGATACATGTCGCGTTGCGCCAAACTTCCGGGCAAAGATTACCTCTTCCGCTACTACCTGCACGACCCCTGGTTTGCAAATTCTCCCTGGTATGACCGCTACAATAGCCAGCCGCATGATATTTATCTGCCGCTTAGTGTGGCACGGCTGGATGAGGAGGGGAGAGTGCATTGCCCCACACACATGAGCCTGTTGTCGGTAGATAATTCGTTTGGTAATTTGTCGGATGCGTGTGTCAATGAGGCAACACCTCACCTTTTAAAAGGGTTAAAGCAGATGCCGGATGCACCTGCACCGGTCATTTGGGTATATCCCTTTGAGGAATACTCTTGTGCCAAAACTGAGCAGGAAGTGGCACGGATGTATTCTGGTGATTGGCTCATCCGGGGTGCCATCAACAATGGTCTGCCGCTTTCCATGGTGGTTTCCACCGATAATTTTCTCCGTCATGATAAATCCATCTACGCCGCATCGGTGCTGGTTTCTGCCATTCCGGTTGCAGGCAGTACATTTGAGGAGTGCATCCTTTCCTATATCAAATCGGGCGGCAGAGTGATTTTCTATGGCAACACGATTGGCGCAAGTAAGCGCTTTTGTGATATGATTGGTGTTACGCATGGTGAGGGTATTTCAGGAGAACTTCCGGTATCTGTCCGGGGTAATTATTGCGGGATGGTAAAACACACCCCCTTGCTTTGCGGCGGCGAACTTTTAGAGGTTGCCCGGCCCGATGCAAAGGTGATGGCAACGGCAGGAGGACGCCCCATTGCCACATATGGAGATGGTTTTGTGTGGTTGCGCGGTGTTTGTTCGTGCGATTTGGTGGAGGGGAGAATGTTGCCCGTTCCGCATGACAGAACAAAATATTTCATTGCAGAAAGCTTGTTTGTCACTGCATTAAAGGAGTTTGGTACAGAAATCATCTATGAAAAACCCGTTGACCAACCCAATCCGGTTATCATGCTTCACCGCTACGATAATGCCTATCTGCTCTCTGCCTATCATCCGTCCACCTCGGTAAAAACCAAATTGCGCACTCCCTTAGGCGCGCCTGTGCTGGATGGTTATGAAACGATACTGGAAGACGGCTATGCAACCTATCATTTTCCAAGGGCAGAGCATCGGGAATGCAGGGTGTTTGTGGAGCAGGAAGGTGGGGTAGTGGGGTGTGCGGAAGAGCCGCCTCAAAGCATGGTGTATCGGCGCAGAATTAAAGTGACCGGATTGAAAAACGCCACCCTTCGCCTGTTTGCAGAGAATTATTGCAAGGATGATTTTGAGGTGGTGCTCAATACCGATGCGGTTGCCTACATCCGCACCCAGCCGTTTGAGGGAGAAATCAAAACGAAAAACGGATTGACTTACTATGAGGTACGAAATGTCACCGGCACATTGATTTTCTCCATGCCCTTTCCCGATGCAACAGAACGACAGGCACTCAAAAAAAGGAAATAATTCTTTGACAACACTCAACCAATGGTTGAGTGTTGTTGTTTTTTGCTAAATTTTGGCGAACTAATGGTTGAATTTTTACAATTCAGCCGTTGACGAATGGATTGGATTGAGATATAATAGTAGTATTCTAATTATTATGGAGGGATTTTTTATGGAACGCGTTTACAATTTTTCCGCAGGTCCTTCGACTCTGCCGGTTCCCGTGCTTGAAAAGGCACAGAAAGAGATGGTTTGTTATGGTGATGCAGGTATGTCTGTGATGGAGATGAGCCATCGCAGTGGCGCATATCAGGCTATCATCGATGAATGTGAGGCACTCATTCGCTCGCTTTTGGGCGTTGGCGATAACTATAAAGTCATGTTCTTGCAGGGTGGTGCTTCCAGCCAGTTTGCCATGGTTCCGCTCAATCTGTTCTCCAATTCCAAGAAAGCAGATTATGTGCTCACCGGTGTTTGGGCAAAGAAGGCAGCAAAAGAGGCAAGCCGTTATGGTGAGGTAAATATCGTCGGCTCTTCCGAGGATGGTACCTTCTCCTATATTCCTAAGCTTGATCCTGCCACCTTTAGCAAAGATGCAGATTATTTCCACTTTACTCACAATAATACCATTTACGGTACCCGCTTTAAGGAAATCCCCGAAGTGGGCAATGTTCCGCTGGTTACCGATATGTCTTCCAGTATTCTGAGCCAGAAGGTAGATGTCAATAAGTTTGGCATCATCTATGCCGGTGCACAGAAAAACATGGGTCCTGCAGGTGTTACTCTGGCAATTGTCCGTGAGGATTTGCTGGGCAAGGCGCTCGATGTTACCCCCACCATGTTCAACTATGCTACCCACGCAGAAAACGGCTCCATGTTCAACACACCCCCTTGCTATTCCATCTATATCTGCAAACTGGTTTGCGAGTGGTTGCGTGATTTGGGCGGCATCTCTGCGATTGAAGAAATCAATATCCGCAAAGCTGCAATCCTTTACGATTTCTTGGATAATTCCAAGATGTTCCGAGCAACCGTTACCAATCCGGATGACCGTTCCATGATGAACGTACCGTTTGTAACCGATAGCGATGAACTCAATGCAAAATTCATCAAAGAGGCAACTGCTGCAGGTTTTGTAAACCTGAAAGGTCACCGTTCGGTAGGCGGTATGCGTGCAAGCATCTACAATGCTATGCCGGTGGAAGGTGTAGAAAAACTGGTTGAATTGATGAAGAAATTTGAAACCGAAAACTAATCGGAGGGAAATAACCATGTATGAAATTTTAACCTTAAATAAAATCGCAAAATGCGGTTTGGATTTGCTCGACCCTGCAAAATACAACATTTCGGATGATGCGAAAAACCCTGATGGTGTGATTTTGCGTTCTTACAATATGCACGATATGGAGCTTCCGGCATCGCTCAAAGCCATTGCCCGTGCAGGTGCCGGTGTAAACAATATCCCCATTGACAAATGCAGCGAGGCAGGTATTGTGGTATTTAATACCCCCGGTGCAAATGCCAATGCAGTAAAAGAGCTCACCATCACGGGTTTGCTCTTGGCATCCCGTAAAATTGTAGATGGTATCAACTGGGCAAAAACCCTCAAAGATGAGGCGGATGCCGCAAAACTGGTAGAGAAAGGCAAGAGCAATTTTGTCGGTCCCGAGATCGAGGGAAAACGCCTTGGCGTAATCGGTCTGGGTGCAATTGGTGTTATGGTTGCAAACGTAGCATATTCGCTGGGTATGGAGGTTGTAGGTTACGATCCGTATATCTCGGTGGACGCAGCGTGGGGAATGTCCCGTCACGTCAAGAAAGCAACCGATTTAAAACAATTGGTAGAAACCTGCGACTATATTACCCTGCATCTGCCGCTCAACGATAGCACCAAAGGTATGATCAATAAAGAAGTATTCGATATGATGCCCAAGGGCACTCGTTTGCTCAACTTCTCCCGCGCGGCTCTGGTTGATAATGCGGCACTCAAAGACGCAATTGCCGATGGCACCATTGCTTGCTATGTAACCGATTTCCCGGATGCAGAAACCCTTTCCATGGATGGTGTCATTTGCCTGCCACACCTGGGCGCATCCACTCCCGAATCGGAAGATAACTGTGCAAAGATGGCGGCAAATGAAATTGACCGTTATCTGGCAGAGGGCGTTATCGTGAATTCGGTCAATTACCCCAACTGTGACCTGCCTTTGGAAGAGGGCAAGGCGCGTGTTACCATTGCACACCGCAATGTACCCAATATGCTCAGCAGCTTCTCCAATGTGTTTGCCGGTGACGATATCAACATTTCCAATATGCTCAATAAGAGCAAAAAGGATTATGCCTACACCATCATCGACGCAGATATGGATATCATCCCCGATGATATTACCGAAAAGCTTGCCGCAATCGAAGGCGTACTGCGTGTGCGTGTAATCTGAATTTAAAATACGAAAAACTCCCATCCATATCGGGTGGGAGTTTTTTTATGCGATTATACAATTACTTCTATCTGATATTCGGGTTCAATGCCCGAAACCGTACCTCCATCATCAAGGATGGAAATGATCTCGCGTATGTGCGCAGGGGTAATTTCCTCTCCGGGGCAGAGCAGGGGTACACCGGGCGGATATTTGCATATGAGGTGTTTTGCAGCACGCCCTTGCGCATCTTCCATATGTATTTTTTCTGCCTCCGCGTGATAGGCCGTGTGGAGTGGCACCATTTCTTTGATGGGCAATGGTTCATACCGCCGCTCGCGAAAATCCGGCGCAGGGGCAATTTGCTTTACAATGGCACAAACCGCCTTTTCCAGATGCTTGATATCTGCTTTATCATTGTAGGGGGTGGCAATGCAAACAATGTTTTGCCTGTCTGCCATTTCCACCTCAATTTTGTACTTTTCGCGCAAAATACGCGCCACATCATAGCCGGATAGAGGAATTTTGGAAAAGTTGATAACAATGCGGGTGGGGTCAAATGCAAAGATGGAGCGACCGCCGGTAAGCTCGGCACCCACCCAGTAAGCCTTTGCGGTGGCATTTACCTCGGCGCGCGATTTTGTAATCTGCTTGATAATCCCTTTGTAATCCTTGGTAAATTTCTGTGCCGAAAATACCGCGCGTTCCAGGGCTGCCAAAACACCATAGCAGGGGCTGGATGTCTGGAATATGGCAAGGTTTTTCCGGACAATTTTTGCGTTAACCCGATTCGAAACCACATGAAGTAACGCGCATCCGGATAGCGCACCCAAGGTTTTGTGTGCACTTTGTACCACCAGATCTGCGCCACAACCAATTGCGCTTTGCGGCAGGTCGCCGGAGAAGGGGAGGTGTGCGCCATGCGCTTCGTCCACCAATAGTACCATGTCGGCACGATGGGTGATGTCTGCGATGGCTTGGATGTCGGACAACACACCATAGTAATTGGGAGAGGTAATCAAAACTGCTTTGGCATGCGGATGTTTCTCAATTGCCTCGGATAATTTTTCGGGGGAGATACCGCCCGGAAAATCAAATTGATGACTGCAATCGGGCATCACATACACAGGGTTGATGCCGAGCAACCCAAGCGCATGAATGACTGATTTGTGGCAACCGCGGTCGATAATGGCTGTATCGCCATATTTTAGTGTGGACGAAAGCATGGCAAAGATACCGCAAGTCGAACCGCCCATCAGATAAAAGCTGTGCGCGGTGCCATAAAGTGAGGAAAGCAGTTGCTCGCTTTGTGCAATGTATCCTTCGGGCGAATGTAAATCGTCAGTATCGGGCAGCTCGGTGATATCCAACTCAAATAAATCAGAAAGCGCCGCATCCCCCTTGCCCTTGTGCCCGGGCATATGGAAGGAGATGCGGTTTTTGGCACGATATTGTTTTAATCCTTCATAAATCGGAAAATGCATTCCATCACCTTATTGTTCAAGATAAATTCGTTCAATTTCACGGCTGACCAGTATGGGATTGGCAGGCAAAATTACCTCATCACCGGGTTTTACATCAAGACCCGTCACGTCCAATACCACATTATACATACTCACTCTGCCGATTACCGGTACACGTTTGCCGCAAACGGTTACCGAAAGACGGCTTCCAAACGCGCGCACATCGTGATAGCAGTAACGCAGCACATCCATCAGGCGGAAGGTGTCCCGTGATTTTTCTACGCCATATCCGTCTTTGTATCCAACGGGAACAATAGCAATGGTGGTTTCCCGTTTGGTTTTGTAGGTGTTTGCATAGCCAACGAAGTGCCCTTTTGGTAAGGTTTTTACCTCAATCACCGAGGAACGCAGAGAGCCAATACGTTTCAAACCATAATTTCTGGTAAGCGGCAATCTGCCCAAAAGCGCACTGCCCACCCGAACTGCATCTAAATGCATATCGGGATATTGCAAAAACGCACATGAATTGCAGATGTGAGCAAGTGGGAGAGAAATCCCTGCGCTACGCAAGGTTTCGACGCAGGAAACAAAACGTGTAAACGGCGCTTCCACATCCTTTCGTTTGTCCGAAAAGGAAAATGCCAGATGGGAGAAAACGCCCTCGGTTTGAATATTTTCGCAGGCACTCACCGTCTCAATCACTTGGGATAACTGCTCGGGCGTAAAGCCAAACCGCCCGAATCCTGTGTCCAGTTTGATGTGCACCCTTGCGGTCATATCCAGTTCCTGCGCAAGTCGATTGATGGTGTAAATCCCATGTTCCGAGCCTGCGGCAGCAATGATGTTGTGGGTAAGAACTGCGCGGAGTTCTTCCTCAAGGGTTGTAGCGGTAAGGAGCAAAATATCATTGTCAAATCCGGCATTGCGTAAAGATACTGCCTCCTCCACCTCGGATACGGCAAAAAAGTCCACACCCTCCTCACGCAAAACGGTGGCAAATTCGATAAGCCCCAATCCATACCCTTGACCCTTCAACACCGCAATAAGCTGTGAATCACCTGCCATGGAGCGGATGGTACGGATATTGTGAATCAGGTCTGGTTTGCTAATCACGTATTGTTTCATGGATATCAGCCTCTATTTCTGACCACGGAGCAGATACAACCGTCTGCGTAATTCGCGGTAAATTTTTTCTCCTTTTTCTACCACCACATACCAGAAGGGGGAGAATACATAGTCCATCTCGCCGATAAATTCGGTAAATTTCCCGTTAAATCCTTTTTTAAACCGGTATAATCCGTACAGAGGATTGCTTTCATCCAGATCCCCCGACACACCGCGGAAATCGTAAATATCACACTTCTTTTCGATTGCCCAGCGAATCATTTCCCATTGGAGCAGATAGTTGGGCATCACGTTGCGTGCCTCGTTGGCACTTGCACCATACAGATACCACACCTTGTTGCCGTAGTAGATGGCAAGCGTACCTGCAATGACCTTCCCCTCATGTTCGGCAAGGTACAGACGCACAAATTCCGAGCCAAGGCAGTCGTACATTTTTTCAAAATAACCCAAAGTACGCACCACAAATTCATCCCTGGTACCCGTTACCACCATGATATCATGAAAGGTTTTCAAATCCTCGCGGGTTCCCAAGCGTACCGTAACACCTTTTCTTACCGCAAGACGGATGTTGTAACGAGTTTTGCTGTGGAAAACCTCCATCACTTCATCCTCGGTCTTGTCCTTAATGTCCAGGCGAAACACAAACCGCGGTTGGATTCCCTCAAAATTTTTAGACGCATTTTTTAATCGAAATCCCATGGAACGCACCATTTGGGTAAACGCCTCATTCTCACTCTCCACGTCCGGGTCAAGCTTTAATACATAGCAGTTGTGCTTTTTTGCAATCTGCTTTGCCCCTTCAATCAGCTCTGCAAAGGTTTCTTTATCGTCCACGTCGCAAACCGGTCCGCGCGGCGCATACATCATGGTGCAGGGAAACATGGGTACCTTGCGGATGAGCACACTCAAACTTCCGCGGATATTCCCCGCTTCATCCTCGCTGATAATCACCTCGTTTTGCCAGTTATCATCCTTTACCTTTGCCCATTCGGGGCCTTGCATAAAGCTGGTTTCGGGATGTGTTTGCAAAAATTGTGCGTATTTTTGCGTATCCTTTACGGTGGTAATCATAAAAATCCTCCTCGAAATTCCTTCTTGCTTTCATTTATCTTTTTGCCGGTATGACGAAATTACACATAACCATAAATGCCCCGCACCGATACTTCACCCGAGCCTACCGTGAGCGTCTGCCCGTCTTTGGTCTGTAATACCAGACAACCATCCGGCGTGATGTCGGTGCAAGTCCCTTTTACTTCTTTATCCGGAAAGTGTGCGGTAACCTGCGCCCCAAGGGTCACACAATGGCACTTGTATTCCTCCAGAAGAGCCGCGCGGTCGCCCTGTAAGCATAATTCCAGTTCATATAAGATATCGCAGAGCAGCTTATTCGGGTCAACTGTTTTTCCCGTTTCCAACCGCACAGATGTGGCACGTCCCTCCAACTCGTCCGGAAAGGAGAGGGTGTTTGCATTGATGCCCATGCCCACCGAAACGGATTTGAGCACATTGTCCGCGCAATTTGCCAGGGTCAGAATGCCACAGACTTTTTTTCCCCCACACACCACATCATTTGGCCACTTGATGCCGCAGGGTAATCGCTTGTCCAATGCCCGGTGCACCGAAAGTGCGCATAATAGGGTGATAAACGGCGCATCTGCAGGGGATAAATCGGGTAATAACAGTGTGGAAAAATAAATCCCTCCGGAGGGAGATTCCCAGTTTTTGCCCCTTCGTCCCACACCGGATGTTTGCCTGCGTGCAGCAACCGTAAGCCCATGAACGGGAGGGTGTTGCTTTAATGCATCAAAGGTACTGGTGGTTTCCTCCAACAGATAAAATTGCCGTCCCAGTTGTGCGGTTCGAAGTGTTGCAAGAATTTTTTCTCTGTCCATATTCATCCCTCCCAAACAACCGGGAGTACCCGTGCATTGATGTTGTCATTTTCGATGGTAATCCACCCATAGGTGGAGGTGGAACCGGGATTCATCACCATCATACCGCTCTCATTTGCAAGGTAGGGCTGATGGGTGTGCCCGTATAATACCATGTCGGCATTTGCCCCCCGTCCTTTGGTAAGGAGCGTGGAAAGGGTATATTTTACCTGCACGGTATGACCGTGGCATAGAAAAAATCGTTTTCCTCCAAGTTCTGCTACCCGCTCCAGCGGATAGGTGTCGGGCGAACACCGGAAATCATTGTTGCCCAAAACTGCAATCAGTTTTTGCTTGGGATACATTCTCTGGAGCAAATCGCAATCGGCGGCAACATCACCCAGATGAATCACATAATCGGGTGATTTGGTTTCAATCAGTTGCATTGCAGGGGCAATGTTGCGGTGAGTATCGCTGATAACCAGTATGTTCACGCCGCCACTCCTTTCGCAGAACATAGAAATTTTGCACATATAATAATATTATACCCCAAATTACCAATGATTGCAAGATAATATCACACTGTTCGGGGGTTTTTCGGCAAAAAATGTCGCCATACCCATTGGCATGACGACAAAATGTTTGATTGAATTTTATGGGGCAACCCGTTATGCCCGGTCGGTAATCATGGTGCCGATACCATTTTTGGTGAAAATCTCGAGCAAAATGGAGTGCTGGATACGTCCGTCGATGATGTGAACCTTGTTTACGCCATTGAGCACCGCCTCTTTGCAGGCAAGTACTTTTGGAATCATACCGCCGGTAATTACGCCGGTGTTGATGTATTCATCTGCCTGTGCAGTGGACATTTCAAAAATTACATCTCCATCGTTGTCCTTTACACCTTCCACGTCGGTCAGGTACATCAGTTTTTCAGCTTTGAGTGCCTCGGCAACTGCTGCTGCAACCGTGTCGGCATTGATGTTGTAGCTGTTCCCTTCGTCATCCACACCCACGGGCGCGATAACCGGGATGTATTCGTCGTTGGTCAGCAGGTCAAGCACTTTGGTGTTTACCTCGGCAACCTTTCCCACAAAGCCGATATCCGTCTGCTCACCGTCCACCTCGGTGTAGAGCTTGTTGCATTTGAGCAGGCAACCATCCAACCCGCAAAGACCGATCGCTTTGCCACCTTCGTGGTTGAGCAGGGAAACGATTTCCTTGTTGGTCTTGCCCACCAGTACCATCTGGGCAATGTCCATGGTCTGTTTGTCGGTAACCCGAAGACCATTGATGAAATTGCTTTCGATGTGGTAGGTTTTGAGTGCGGCAGAAATGTCCGGTCCGCCGCCATGCACCACGATGGGATTTAAGCCGATAAATTTGAGTAGGGTAACATCTTCCATCACGCTCTTTTTGAGCTGCTCGTTAATCATGGCGTTGCCGCCGTACTTGATGACGATGGTTTTTTTGTATAATTCACGGATGTAGGGGAGCGCCTCTATGAGGATATTCGCTTTTTTAATCAGCCCCTCCATGTTTTCAATGCGACCTTTCATAAGTAACACATCCTTTTTGTAAATATTACAGATAATATCCGGCGTTGCTTAGTCCCGTGGTTTCGGGCAGACCAAAGCGGATGTTGAGGTTTTGTACCGCCTGACCGGCTGCGCCTTTGATGAGGTTGTCAATGGCAGAAACCACCACAATACGGTTGAGACGCTCATCAATGCGGAATCCGATATCCACAAAGTTGGAGCCTGCCACATGATTGGTTTCGGGCAGGATGCCGTCCATAATGCGGATAAAATGCTCGCCCTTGTAAAACTCGCGGTAAAGTGCAAGGATTTCTTCATATGTATGCTCGCCGAGAAGATTTGCATAGCAGGTGGACAGGATGCCGCGCTTGAGCGGAATCAGATGTGGGGTAAAGGATACCATCACATCGGTTCCTGCCGCCTCGGAAAGTTCCTGCTCAATCTCGGAGGTGTGGCGGTGTGTGGCAATTTTGTATGCCTTCATGTTTTCGGTACATTCGCAAAAACTGATGTCCAGATTGGTGCTGCGCCCTGCGCCGGATACACCCGATTTTGCATCGATGATAATATTTTTGGTATCCACAATGCCCTTTTTGAGTAGCGGATAGAGGGGAAGGATGGAGCAGGTGGTGTAGCAACCCGGGTTGCCAATCAGACGGGTGCCCTTGATTTGGTCACGGTGCAATTCACACAGACCGTATACCGATTGTTTCAGTAATTCAGGCGCGCTGTGCGGCTCGCCGTACCACTTTTCATAAACCTCCACCGAATTATAACGAAAATCGCCACTCAGATCGATTACCGTAAGTCCTCTTTCGTATAAATCGGGAATCACAGTTTTGGATGCGCCGTGGGGCAACGCAGTAAATACCACATCACAAGCTGCTGCAATGTCCTCAGGGTCGAGGTCACAGCAAACCAGATCCAGCACATTGGTAAGGCTGGGGTAGACCTCGGAAATCTTTTTGCCCACAAAGCTTTTGGATACCACACGGGTAATTTCCACTTCGGGATGTCCGCAAAGCAGACGCACCGTTTCAATTCCTGCATAACCGGTTGCACCCAGTACACCGACTCTTATCATAATCAATAGCCTCTTTTCTCAAAATAGTATTGCAATATCACAATTTATAATTATACACTCTTTTTGCATAAAATCAAGCCCCCGCGGCATGTTTTGTGAAAATTACAACAAATCGCGGGGGAGTTTTGCAGTTTTTTGAAAGATATGCAGTTTTCTTTACTGATTTTCCTTTTTCTCGGGGAAAATCTTTAAGAGCAGGGTGATAACAAGTGCGATCACCGCAATAACAACAAACACACCAATCATGCCGTAAAGCATAATGGGAAGGGATGCCAGAAATGCATTGATATTCATGTGATTTACCTCCTTATTTCGCAATCAGACCGATAATCAGACCGCCTGCGATAACCGATGCAATCTGACCGGACACATTTGCGCCCACTGCATGCATGAGCAGGAAGTTCTGCGGATCCTCTTTCAAGCCCATTTTATGAATCACGCGAGCCGACATGGGGAATGCGGAGATACCAGCCGCACCAACCATGGGGTTGATTTTTTTCTTGGAAAACAAGTTGAGAAGTTTTGCAAAGAGCACACCGCCAACCGTGTCAAACACAAACGCAACCAGACCAAGCGCAAGGATAAGCAGGGTTTGTAAGGTGAGGAACTGTTCTGCCTGCATTTTGGTGGCAATGGTGATGCCCAAAAACAGGGTAATCAGGTTTGCCAGTTCTTTTTGTGCTGTCTGGGACAGACCGTTTAATACACCACATTCCCGGATGAGGTTACCAAACATCAGGAAACCAACCAGTGCAACCGAACGGGGCGCAACCAGACCTGCCACGACGGTAATGAGAATGGGGAAGAGAATACGGGTGGTTTTGGAAACATCCTTCTGGCTGTATTCCATGCGAATCAATCGCTCTTTTCTGGTAGTGATAGCGCGGATTACAGGCGGTTGCACGATGGGCACCAGAGCCATGTAAGAATATGCTGCCACCACAATGGCACCAATATAATTGGACTGGAAATAGTTTGCCACAAAGATGGAGGTGGGGCCGTCTGCTGCACCGATGATACCGATGGATGCCGCATCCTGAATAGAAAAGCCAAACAGGGATGCCATGGACAGGGTAAAGAAGATACCAAACTGTGCCGCCGCACCAAACAAAAGCATTTTCGGGTTGGAGAGTAGGGGACCAAAGTCAATCATGGCACCAATACCGATAAAGAGCAGTAAGGGGAATAATTCGTTCGCAATACCGGCATTAAACAATACGTCGATGATGCCGACCTCGGTTACGTTGTCAATGACCTGGGTCACTGCACCCGACAGAGGCAGGTTGACCAGAATGGCACCAAAGCCGATGGGGAGCAACAGCGTAGGCTCCATTTCCTTTTTGATTGCAAGGAAAATAAGAATTGCGCCGATTACCCACATCACGAGTTGTTGCCAGGTAATGTTGAGCAGATTTTCATAGAGAATGTGCACCAAGAACACTCCTTTTTCAAAATTGTTTTTTTAAAGGGATAGAAAATGAAAAAAGACCCTTACCACAAGCATATTGCCATGATAAAAGTCTTGCACATTTCAAGCATGGACGGATTTTCATCGGATTGACGTCCCATACTGCGTGCAAAAACACGCCGGCTACTCCCTTTTACCATATTATTTTAGCCCAAAAAAGAATGACGTGCAAGAATGATTTGGATGGAAAAAACGGGGAAATTGGTCAAATTCTCCGTTTAAAGCCGTTTTTTTCCTGATTTCTGTGGATTTTGCACCTTTACCGAAAGACTGAATGATGTTATAATAAACACAATATGATTTTTTATTCGTGTTATTACATATTATAACAATTGGAGGTATGGACATGAAAGCGGTTTTTATTGCATGGGATCCCGAACTGATTCAGCGTTTCTATTTCAAAAAAGAATTGATTGAGCGCATGAGCGCACATGCAGAACTGGACATGAATGTCATTCAGCAGGATGAGTGGAAAGAGCACGCCGACCAACTCAAAGATGCCGATGTGGTGTTCACCACTTGGGGCATGTCAAAACTTACCGAGGAGGAAATCAAGGAATATTTCCCCAAATTAAAGGCAATCTTTTATGCCGCAGGCAGTGTGCAGAGTTTTGCGCGTCCTTACTTAAAAAATGATGTGGTTATCAGCAGTTCCTGGAAGGCAAATGCCGTTCCGGTTGCAGAGCATACACTAGCGTTGCTCCTGCTTGCTGCAAAAGGCTTTTTCCAGGTGCAGCGTATCTGCAAAGAGGATAGAAAAAAATCCAGAGATTATGTGGATACCTTCCCCGGTTTTTACGGCTTAAATATCGGCATTCTGGGCGCCGGCATGATTGGCAGAAAGGTAATCGAGCTTTTAAAACCCTTCAAGTGCAACGTGTTGGTATACGACCCCTTCCTTACGGATGAGTCGGCAGCGGAGATGGGCGTTACCAAAGTATCCTCCATTGAGGAAGTATTTGAAAAATGTCTGATTGTGTCCAATCACATTGCAAATCTGCCCACCACACAGAAAATCATCACCAAGGCTGCATTTGACAAGATGGCAGATAACGGAATCTTTATCAATACCGGGCGCGGTCAGCAGGTGGTGGAGGAAGACCTCATTGCCGCACTCAAGGAGCATCCCAACCGTACTGCGGTGCTGGATGTTACCTGGCCCGAGCCGCCCGAGGCAGACAGCCCCTTCTACACCATGGACAATGTGGTTCTCACACCACATATTGCCGGTAGCCATCAGGATGAAATCGGTCGTATGATGGAATATCAGGTAGAAGAGTTTGAGCGTTTTGTCAAAGGTGAGCCGCTCCTGTATTCGGTAACCGAAAAAATGCTGGAAACCATGGCGTAATGCCGCATAAAAAATTTTCTCGCAGCTTTGTCAAAAAAATGATTGATTTTTTGGTGAATGTGTTGTATAATACTCTTATGCGGAAAAAGGTTGACATTGTTTCGCCTTTGTTGTAAGCTATTGTAGATGAATATATATGAGATACGGATATATATTTGAAAAAGGAGCGATTATATGTTTAGCAAAGAAGTGACAGTTCAGAATCAGGTGGGTTTGCATGCGCGCCCGGCTACATTTTTTATACAGAAAGCCAATGAATTCAAATCCAGTATCTGGGTTTCCAAGGACGAGCGCAAGGTAAACGCAAAGAGCCTTCTGGGCGTTTTGTCGTTGGGTATTACCCGCGGTACCTCCATTACCATCATGGCAGATGGTGCTGATCAGGAGGAAGCGGTTGAAAAATTGGTAGAGTTGGTTTCTTCCAACTTTGCAGAGGGACAGTAATTGTTGCTTCGTATCGCTATAACAAATCAAATTTAAGACCCGTGCATCTACACGGGTCTTTGTTTTTACCGACGGCAGGCGAAAAGCCAAACAACAAATTTTTGGCTATGGCAGGACAATTTTTTGCCTTGCATTTGTGCCACATTCATTATACAATAATAAAAAACAAGTCATTTTTAATATTTTGAAACGGAGATGATGAAGATGTATCAATTTCCCATCGGTGTTATGTTGGAGTCCTTTCGCACAGATACCCAAACCGCAGTAAAATCGGCGGCGCAGATTGGCGCAAAGGGATTGCAGCTTTATGCGTCCAAGGGGGAATTTACTCCAGAAAATATGAGCGAACAAAAATGCCGCGAATTGCTGGATTTGGTAAAATCTCATGGTATGTGTTTTTCTGCGGTATGCGGCGATTTTGGTCATGGATTTGGCGACCCTTCCAAAAATCCGGAACTGATTGAACGTTCCAAACGGGTCATGGATCTGGCGTGCAAACTGGAAACCAATATTGTTACCACACATATCGGTGTGGTTCCGGCAGATTCTTCTCATCCGCGCTATGCCATCATGCAGGATGCCTGCGGCGTTTTGGCAGAGTATGCCGATTCGTTGGGGGCACACTTTGCCATTGAAACCGGTCCCGAAACTTCTGCAGTGCTCAAGGGATTTTTAGATGGACTTCATTCCAGAGGCGTTGCGGTCAATATGGACCCTGCAAATCTGGTTATGGTAACGGGGGATGACCCGGTTGAAGCAGTAAAAACACTGGGAGATTATATCGTACATACCCATGCAAAAGATGGTAGAAAGCTCATGGATAAAGACCCCGAGATTATCTATGGTCTGATTGAAGAGGAAATCCAGAATGCAGAGGCATTTATCGAGCTTCCGCTCGGGCAGGGCGACGTACCCTTTGACAGATATCTGGCAGCTTTGGAATCCATCGGTTATCGCGGATTTTTGACCATCGAGCGCGAGGTTGGAAAAGATCCTGCAAAAGATATTCTGACAGCCGCAGATTTTTTGCGCGCTACCATGTCGAAATAATCTGCCTCAAAGCGCACCAAGTTCACTCAGGTTCGCCCCAATCACACCAACATCGCACCAAAAGCATACCAAAATCGAACCAAGACCACGCAAGAAACACACCAAATTTACATCAAAATTATCCTCAAAATACACCAAAATCGAACCAAAACCGCGCGAGAAATGCGCCAAATTTACATCAAAATTATCCTCAAAACACACCAAAAGCATACCCTTGGGGTATGCTTTTTTATATGTATTATATCCTGTTCATCGCCAGTTCCACCTGATGTGCAATCTCATACGAGAGCTTGCCGATGCTCATAGAACCCACATTGTGTATCACGCGAATGCCCATGTGACGGGCACGGGCGATAAATGCTTGGGTGTTGTCGCCAAGTGCATCGGGTGATACCAACAGGATTTTTATCCCTTTTTCCCCACCAAATTGCTCCGAAACAGTTTTAAATTTATATAATTCCTCATCATCTACCGCACCGTTCTTACACGAGATAAATACCGGTATCAAGCCATTCATAAAGATAACATCCACCTCGTTTTTTACGGCACTATTCTGCCATTCGATCAGTGCCTCAAACTCCACTGCACCCGGGAAATACTGCCCGTTTCGACGAAGCAAATCAACCACCGCCTTGCGCGCGGTCAGTTCAAATACTGTGCCGTTTTTTAAAAAACAGTTCATGGTTTCATGGTCAGAAAAAAACAACTGATTTCCCCGTGAACTTAAAACATCTGCAGAAATCAGACGGATAATAATTTCTTTACATACATGGTTTTTCTCTGTAACATCACTTATATTTCCGGCAAACAACGCCGGCTTATTTTTTCCGTTATTGCCACGGGAGGAATTGAGCAGAAAAAGGCATTTGTTCCAATTGGTGGGATCGGAACGACTGATGTCCCAAAGGGCTTCAACCAGTTTGGAAAACGAGGGAGTATCATCTGCAATGCCGCAATGACACGTTCCGCCGTGCAACGCAATCAGTTCGTCCACCGGGATTTGAACCGGCATTGCCTCATGAGAGGGGAGAGAACGGTGACAACATACCGATTTCCCTTCACGCAACAGAAATTGGTGCATATGAATACGATGATTGCCCAACTTCTCTGCCGCCATTCCCATGGAAACCATGATGGGTTCCGCACCGCCGGTAAGATCGAAAATACATTCTTCTTTGTTTTGTGCAATAGATACGATAAGATCGGCATTACCAAAAATATCACACGCATCCACCGGAAGGAGATGGAGCTTTCGGTAACCCGGAATTTTTTTGCAAAACAGTTTTTCCAGACAAGCGGCATGCGCGCTGATTTGCGGTGATAATATTTTTTTGTCATAAATCAAAATGGTTTCTTTTGCCCGATATGCCAGCGTACTGGCTGCGTTTTCCAACGCAATTTCTGAATAATATTCGATGATGGTCATAAGAAAATTCAGTCCCTTTCGGTTGGTTTGTGTGGCACAATCTATCGGAAGTTTTTGTTGAACTTGTGCGAAAAATATGGTATACTGACATATATATGTGTTTTTTGAATGCAATTTTATTATAACAGATGAAACGCGGTTTTTCAATCACTTATTTAACCGATGAGGAGGGAGCGGCATGGCTGAGAATTTTATGCCGATCATAGAAGGGTTATTTGCGTTGATGGGGAAGGACATCACCTTTGTGTTGAAGGATGGATCAACCCTAACCGGAAAATTAGATGGCGTGCGCATGGACAGTGCCGTGCTGCTAACACAGCAGGGAGATGTGCAGGTAGGGTTTGCACAATTGGTGTGCTTTTATCCTGCTGCGAATATGCCTGCATCCGACGGGGAGCGTGCGCATGTTGATACACCGAAAAATATAACTGCAGATACAGGGGCAGAAGGTGAAATGGAACTGCCTGATGAATTGAAGGATATTCTTTCCAATCCACCCGAAATGCCTGCATTGGTACACGAGATTGTTTATGGAACATTGGATGCAATGTTGCAGGTTTTGCAGAATGCGCAGGCTCGCGAGGAAATGAACCTGAATGAAGAAGATGTCGATAATTTGTTGAAAAAGGCGCCTGTGCTCAAATGGGATGGTTCTCATTATTGGAGCTCTGTTCGTTGTCAGCAGCTTTTTGGGAGCAGGCTGGATGTGAAAATTCAGCGTTTTGTGCATGCGCGGGCATATGTGGGGGCGGATAATTTAACAAGGCGGGTGGCTGCCCTTTTTGAACTGTGTAAGATTCTCATTCAGCTAGAGGAGTATACCCGTTTGATTTCGCTCTATAATCATGCCTTGGAAAATGGAATGACCCCCAACATGGGACTGATGAAATGCTATGCAACTGCGATTGCTTATACCGATGGAGCAGAGGCGCTTCGGGCATATCTGCAGGAAAACCCGGAGTTGGAAAATTTCTCCACCAATAAACCGTTTTTTGCAAAATTATATCATAAGTGTGCCGCAACCAATGAATCTTCCATACCCCGTGTTCGGTATTCGGATGAAGAATTAAAATCCCTGCTTTCGGATGGGGAGTTTCCTAAAGCCAACCCGTTTGAGGTGGCAATTTTGGGAGGGGAAATTGAGCAGGCAAAACTGCTCGCACAAGATAATCAACAGATGCTGAGATGGGGTATACCCCTGCCCTGTTGGAACAGATCCAAATGGAATTTGAAAACGGGAGTTTTGATAAGGTGGAAGGAGAATTCCGCCTTGTGGAATTACTGTACCATTTGCAGGGAAATGTCAACCGTCAGGTGGAGTGCGCGCTTTTGAACATGATGCAGTATGAGCACGCATATTCGTTGCTATTGTTGGTGTATGCTAAGGAAAAGCAGAGCAAAAAGATACTTTCTATGTATGATGCGCATCCGCAACGGGTGGCGCACTGGCGCTTTGAGCAACTTTGTTCGGTATTTTCCGCCTATTGTCTTGCGGGACGAATGGAAGAAGCTGCGCACATGATTTGTGCCAGACCGCATCTGATTTGTGATGAGGCAATCTGCGATGTGATATTGCAGAGTCCGCCTGAGCAATTCGGAGAAACAGTGGTTGCTGCTTGCCGTGCATGGAAGCAGGTGGCGGGGCGCTCTCATGTGGTAAACGACTTTGAGCAAGCCCTGGTAGAAGGCGATGCGGAGAAAATAAATTATTATTGCAGTGAGCAAAACGAACTGACCGCTTTGGGATATGAACCGGAAGAAATCGAGCGGATTTTGCTTGCTGAACCGGGTGAGATTATTTCCAGAAAAGGAGATTATTATTCAGCGGAACGTATGCGTCTGTTTTTGGGAGACCGGTCGTTGCTGGCATTGCGTTATTGCTGCTACTATCTGGTGACGCATAATGTGGCATATGCATTGAATATCATGAAAAACAATGGACTCAATGACTGGATAACGCTGTGCTTTGAATCAAATCTTGCCAACTGTTGCGAGAAAGAAGGGATTCCGGATGCATATGCATGGGCATTGCTGCATAGCCGTATGCCTGCAGATGCATTGGATGTGATTGAGAATCTGGCAGAACAACTCACCGATGTTGCCCTGAAAGAACACATTCTTTCTGATTATGATTTGACCGGTTATGAATCCCTTGAAAATTTGCTCAACAAGAAAGAAGAGTACCGCCCCAATGCATTTGAGCAGGCGGTCATTGACCTGTCGGACGAATTGAATACATATTTACAGGACAAGGGCAGACTTTCTGCGCTTGGATATACCGATGCAGAGATAGAGCGTATTTCGTCCAGTGTTGCAACCATGCCAAAAGGAGGAAGCGACGCAGAAATCGGTACCCGTTTGCATCGGTTGCAGGAGAACAAAAACGGACTTGCCGAGCGTTATTTGCGTAAAGAATGTAAAAATCACCGGGGTGCGGCGCAGATTATGCTGCATCTGTATTGTGATGAGGGACGTTATGCTGAGGCTCTTGCGCTTTGTGATGAGGTGCCCGATTTCCTTACCAAACGGGTGGAAACCACCGCGCATTATATGGACGCGTTGTATTATGCTAAACAGACAGAACGGTTTTTGCAGGAGTATTTCTCGGGAGAATGTCCTTATGGAAAACGGCATAAGTTTTTCTGCGCTTCTTTGTTGATTCAGGAACGTGCAATGGGAAAAGATGGTGCGGATGAGCGGTTTGAACAGGTAGCAGAAGAAATTGCCAAAACTGCAATATTCAACCCGGCAGATATTGCCATGCTTTCGGATTTGGTGACAGAACTGAAGAATGGGCAGGAATACGCTGCGATTGCACGGATTTGCGGTGGGGCATTTTCCATTTTGGTTTTGTATGGTAATCTGGTTGCTTGTAAGAGTATGTCTGAAGTGGGAAATATGACCATACAAGAGCGCAATATGGTGGTGGATGAGGCAATCCGGTTGGGATTGGACATGACACTGCCAGTGTATTGGTCATGCAAGTCCATGGCACAGGTGGATGAAGAAATTGTCCAACGATGGTATCGGGAAAATGCAGTTGGTATTGAACAGACCGATTCGTTTAACAGTAAGTTTTATTCGGTTGTGCTGGATATGTTTCCGGAAAAACATATTGAGATATTGGTGAAAAACATCGCATATGCAAATGAAAATGACACCATTTCACAGATGATAATTCAGGCGCTTTCTCAGGCGAACGAGCGCGGTGATGACGATAGTTTGCGTTTGTTTTTAAACGAAATGAGCGGAAATTCATTTTTGGTTTGTCCGGATGTATTGGACATATTGGATACGCTCTGTAAACAGGGAAGATGTCGCACAGAAGTGGTGAATGGTCTTGCCGAAACCGCTTTGCGCAAAAAAGAGAATGCTGCTTATCGTTTTTTGCATAAACATCTTGATACCGAGGTTGTTTTTGAATCGTTGCGCCCTGAATGGGTACAGGATTTTAAAAACGGATACATGGCTTATGCAGCAAAGACGGCAACCCGTGAAGTGATGGAGGCATTGTATGATTTTCTCTATATCGCAGATGATGTAGATGCCACTATATTATCTTATCTTTTAATGATGAATCTGGGCCTGTGGAATTCTTCCGAGGAAAGAAAGGCGTTTGCACAGTTGTGCGAGAGTCGTGGGGATGATTTGTCGGGGGACAGAGTGGTATCGGCATTTGAACGAGCCATTTCGGATAAAAACCCACAAGAAATTGCGACGTTTGCGAAAAAGTGGGAAGGGTTTATTGAACGTAGCGAAGAAGATGTCATGACAGAGTTGACACGGGTTATCCGTAATGGAATATGTCGTACGGGTGACATGGGTACGGTTGTTTGCGCGGTGATTGCCGGTTTTCGCTATACAGAGGTGTGGCAGACGATTCTTCCGATTTATGAAACGAAAAGTGTATTGGCGCAGGCGAATATTCGCTATGCCATTGCCAAAACCTCGCCGGCAGAGTTGCGTAATTTCCTTGCTTTTACACAAAACAATCACTTGACGATGCACCATGTGTATGGCTTGTGTCTGATGCTGGAGCACGCAGTTGAAGAAGCCGAAATTGTCAATGTTTGCAGAGAATTGACCGGAATATGTGCGGATGCATCCGAAATCGATTTGCCTGCCGAGGTGTTGGAAACGATTTATGAGCAAATGAAGCAGGCGATGGAAGGAAAGAACCGTGCAACCATTCTGGAGCTGCTATATGCGGCAAGAGAGTTGGGATTTTGCGCCAATTGTATGGATTTATTTGTTGACCGGTTTGCAGACCAGCTCAAAGCAGATCCATGGGCTTTGATCGGGCTTATGTTTACCCTCTATTTTAAGGGGAAGAAAACACGCGAATTGGCAGACAGACTTCGTCAGATACTGATACAGGAAGTGCCGGAGAGTTTTTCGGCAAAGAATTTTGCAGTAAACATTACCGAGCCTCCTGAAAAGTTTTTGGTTAGTCCAGTGCGGCGATGTGCTGCGCAGATGTTCATTCCAAATGGTGGTATGATCAATGTAGAAAAAATGTACCAATACCTTTACCGCGCATTCATGTTTGATTCAAAATTGGATGGGACAGAAGGAATTGGCGGAGCAGAACTATTGCTTTCCTATTTTCCGGGCGACGGTTTGCTGTATGAAATCTTATATTACCTCAAGTGCGCACACACGGTACAGCAAGCACCCGACAATGCAGAAATTTCCTCCATTTACCACGATTTGTTCTGCTATCTGGACAAGAGCATCAAAAGCGAAGATTTGATTGCCAATTACACCAAAATGCTCCTTTGCGCTGTAGAATATGCATCTGTAATGGGCTTTTCGGTTGCGCAGGATGGCATTCCGGCTACGCGCGAAGAAGTAATGCACTATTTTGACGCGGCAGTTTCATCGGACACCCTCAAAGAAGAGGTGCATCAGTTTGCGCACATTGTTGATATGATGGAAAAAGAAAACGAATTATTCCAGATGGCGCTTCTGGCGGGCCTTACCGGAAACTGGAGAGAGTTTGTGTGTTCGCCGTTGTGCGAGGAAATCTCATCTCGTCAGATTGGGGAATTATCCGATTTCATCAATAAATTGATGGGACGGGAAAAATTGTTGCGTAGTGTAGCAGGGGCTAAAATTTCCGGAAAAACCATATATGCCGAACCTTTTTTGCGTAATGATGAGCTTGTAAGGGTACGGATTGCAACGGATGCTTTGCAGAGTGACCATGCCAAAAAATTGATGGAACGCTGGTTGCGTTCTACTCTTGTGGATAAAGGTGGAGCAGTAACCATGGCGCAAAATGCATTGCAGTTTGCAACGCCGGATATCTATGCGCAGATGATTCCTGCAATGCGGTTGCTCGTGCCAAACACTATTTTACTGAATAGTCTTGCACTGGCGCCAAAGGGGTATTTAAGAGCGGCTGCCGGAGAGATTGTGCAGCAGTGCCGTATGGAATCTGCTCAGACAGAATATAAAGATTATCGTGATTTCCTGCGTTCTCTGTGCAATCTGCTTTTTGACCGAGGGGATTATGAGCAGGTATATCCCATCCTGGAAATCCTTTGTCAGGCAGACGAAGCGGAAAAAGCAAGGAAGAAGGGGCAGGAGAAAAAGGAAGTTTCTTTTACCCGCAAGTTTACCAAACGGCGTAAGTGGTTTTGCGGGTTGGTGCTTGGAAAAGAGAGGGAAATTGAAAAACTGGAAACCGAACAACAGTGGAGAAAATTCATTGATTTGTTTGCCGGCGTGTTTGCATCGCCCCGTGCAGAAGACCTTTCTAAAATTGCACCCGCACTGAACAAACTCCAAAAACGCGTGTGTGTCGCGGTCTTTTATGCATTGGTAAATCGTTTCTCCGATTTTGAAGCAATAGCCCGTGAAATATGGAAGGCACACCGCGGCTTGGGCGAAACTGTTTTCTGGTACGGCAGATTACGGTTTTCGGATGCTTCCCAAAAAGAGACTTGTATGTCTTATATTACTTCAAAGGATGCAAGACAACCATTTTTTATCAGCCCTGCGCCTAATCCCGCCATCTATCGACTCAATATTGCCGAGATTATCGGATTGTCAAAGGGAATGGATGCAGCATGGGGAGAGGAAGTATTGTACCAGGCACCGGCGTTGGAAATGGAAATACTGCGTGAAATGTCTTTTGCAAAGCCTTATATGAAAAAACAGGATGAATTAAGCAAAGGTGTAATCAGTTGCGAAGTCGCACTCAAAAACTTTGACAGGCATTTTGATAGAAATATTGACACCAAAAACCTGGTAGAAAAAGGAAAAAGGGTTTTGGGAGCAGGCGATTTTGCCACCATGGATATAGGAGTGTTAAATCAGTTTTTCTTTAAATTCGGAATGGTGGTGTATCGGGAGGAACGCAAAAATGGAAAATCGCCGTTTGAATGCAGAGAGTATGCCAAGGACTTTTTGCGTTGCCTTGAAACCATGTCGGGAATTGATGTGAATACCAAAGTGATCTTATGCGATATTTTGCTTGATATTTTGCGTAGTGAGGACGAACTGTGCGGTATCGACAAATTGTTTGGCAGAAAAACTGACAAGCTGTTGAGCTTGCTGAAAAGCAGTGGCGATGCCGAACTCACCGAAAAACAGGAGTGTCTGTGCAAGGTGTTGGAACTGCTTGGTCGGTTGTATGATGTCGATCCCATCAATTGTACGGTAGAGGATAGGCTTTCTCAGACCAGAGCGATAAAGGACGAAATGGTAAAAATGGAGCAGACAGTTTCAGAAAATCTGCTTCGGACAACCTGTTCGCATTTGAGTGGCATAATCGAAAAGAAAGAAAATGAGCTTCGTCAAACAGCACTGTTTCACATTTGTCTGGATTCTATCGAGATACATGAGGGAAATCGGGTTACCGGTTATGTACATAATTATGGATTACAGGCGGCAAGTCGTGTTGAATTGACGGTAATTCACCCTAACGGCAGAAAACAGAAAACGACCATGGAGAAAATTCATCCGGGAAGGTATGCGCCGTTTGGGTTCTATCTGCTTGGTGCAACGTGCGAAACACAGAATCATTGCGTGATAAGGTTGGCGTATACTGTTTCCGATGAACGAAAAGAAAAAACCGAAAGCTTTGATGTTTCTGTTACCCAGCCCCAAAAATATCCGCTGTTTAATCTGGATATGAATACGGTGCGCGAGGATAATATAGATGCTTTTGTCGGCCGTCACGGCGAAATCAGTCGTGCCAAAGCAATGTTTTTTGAAGGGGAGGATAATGGCATAGGGCGGGCTCGTTCCCCTCGTAATGTGCAGTCACTTTTGGTAAATGGTCCCAAGCGTGTAGGAAAATCCTCCATGCTCCATATGATTGGAAGTATTGTGTCAACCATTCCGGATTTGTGGTGCCATATTTATCTGGATGCCCAAAGTATTGATTCAACAGATGAAAATCCGTTTGAGATTCTGTTTATCCGTAAATTTACCGATAGCTGGGAAGAACGGTACGGAAAGGTACGAAATACCGATGAATACAAGGAAATCATCCAAAATCTTCCGAAAGGAAATTTCAGTACCTACACATGGGAGAACTTTTTACGGGCATTTCACCAAAAGTTTGCCAATGGCCGGAAAATTCTTTGCTTTGTGGATGAAATTGAGTCTGCGTTCCGGGTGCCGGATTCCAATTCGCCGGATGGAAAATCCACCAAGAAAATATGCAATATGTTCCAATATATGAGCAAAACTCTGCCTAATATTATCAGTCTTATTGTTTGTGGATCAGACGATTTGATTGGTGTGATGTTTGATATGGAAAACGCCACTCAGTTTTTTCAGATTCTAAAATCTTTCCCCATTGGCAGGATGACAAAGGATGAATATGCGGAGTTGCTGGATTTTTGTACCGAAAAAACAGGAACAAATGCAAAGGGAGAAAAACAGAGCAGGGGTGTGGTGCCTGATGAACTGGCGCGGGAAGAATTATGGCGGCTTACACGGGGTCAGGTTTATTACACCAAACATTTTTACAATGCGGTTGTTTCGTTGTTTCGAGGAGAAGGGGAGGATTTCACTGACGAACGTGATGAGATGCACTTGTATGATGTGTATAGCGCTTATTCCGAGATTGTACGGGGAACTGACAAAGTAACACAGGGGTTGCGTGGTATTTTCGGCAAAAGAGATGAAATTCTCGGCGAGGATCGGATCAGCCGGTACAACAGAGATGAAAGTATGGTGATGGAGGCGCTGTCAACACTGGCGAAAGTTCCTGACCAACCGGTTTCTTATCTGGATATTGCGGCAAATGTTTTCGAAAATGCGAAAGGTATTCCTGTTGATGTAACAGAGGGTCTACGGCGTTTGGACGAACGGACCTTTGTTGAGGGAAGTATTACAGAGGGATATCAATTTACATCCGAGATGTACCGGATGGAATTTACAAACAGTTCCCCTGCCGAATTGTATTTTTCAAAATGGGAGGAAGCAGAGAAATGATTTACAATCCTTTTGATGAACATAGCTATGTAAATCCGGTGGCAAGCCAAATGTGCAGGCAGTTGGAGAACCGCATTGAACATACACCGGAAAGCGAGGCAATCAACTGTGCCGTTTATGGGTTGTCCGGCTCGGGCAAGAGTGAATTTCTGGATACGTTTTTTTCGCCCGACCGTTGCCGGGAACTTGCAAGAAAAAAGATGCTTTTTCCCATGCTGAAGGCAGAGGAACAGATCGAACCCGGTACATTTTTTTACAGCATCTGCAAAAAAGTGGCGGAATATGCAGCAAGCTATGCACCTGAGGTGGGACTTTGCGTACCCCAAGAAGGACAGGGGCGGATGTCCGATTATCTGGAAGTCATGCTGACGGCATTGACCAAAGCGGAATACCGCGTTTCTCTGGTGATTGATGAATTTCAGCGACTGGCGCAATCTGAACGGATTAAGGATACCGATTACAGTAAATTCCGTAGTCTGCACTCTACCAAACAACTGGGATACATCGTGGCAACCGACTATGATTTTGAAAAAACCAATTCCAAAAACAGTGAGCAGTTTAACACCTCCTTTTTTACCGAAATCTTTGCGAAAAAGCGCTTGCAACTTTCTGGTATGAAGAAAGAGGAATTTGACCAATTTTTAGATGGGTTTTTCCCGGAAGGGGAGCAATGTCCGTTTACTGTATCAGAGAGGGAACTAATCTTTTCGGTAAGTGGTGGTATACTGGGATTGGCGCATACTGCTGCATGGCAGTTGTGTGAAATGAAGATACGCGGTATGCAGGATGAAACTGTGTTCAGACAACAGATACGGGAAAATTTTAAATATAATTATTTTAAAAAATGGTGTTCTGATTTGAGCGATTTGCAAAGAGCATTGCTTGGAAGAGAGGCGACCGAGAACACAATAAGTACATACTGCAAAGGTGATGAGTATATCCCATACGAGATTATCAAATCACGGGGATTTATTGTGCAGGATGAAGACCCTACCGGGCAGAATAAGTCGGGTAACGGAAATATGCGTTTTTGTTGTAGCTTATTCCGGGAATATGCTGGAGAGAACTTTGCATCAACGAAAAAAGATATTGTAGTAGAGGTGATTGCTCCACCCGAACAGGCGGTCTCTACTATTTGCCCCGAAATGAAAGAGATACAGAACAAGATGGAAGTTCTTCTCAAACAGATTGAAACGCGCATTGAGGAGTGCAAGAATGCAAGGAAACCCGAAGCGGTTGAAATGACAAGAAAGAGATGCGAAACATTACATGACGGCATGAAGAAAAACATGGATCAACTTATGCAATATCAGTCGCAACCGCAGATGGTAGAAGTGATGCAAAAATTGTATGAGGCATACTATAATGAATATGAGGAGATGGAATCGTGATGAGCGAAAAAACTCTTGAGGCAAAGGTTCGTGCCAAGATGACGAAAGAGGACTTGGAGCCGGTAAATGAAAAACAGAGAGAGATTTATGCGCAGCTGTCGGTGAGCGAATTGTGGCTTTACTATCTGGTTTCCAGAAATCAGAATTTGAGTGTGTTTATTTCGGGTATCATTTCCAGTATTCCCATGACATTATTGCTCAATCTGGTTGGCACCCGGTTGGCAGGTATGCCGCACTTGATCGGGTTTCTGTGTGTTTATGCTGTTATGCTGGTGGCATCCGGAGATTTTTGCATACAATCCTGGAAGGTGGCGCTTGATCATATCAAAGTAGATGAATATCGCCAGAAAAACAACGATTTAAAGTTGCGCGAGGAAGATATCTACTATATGTTTAAAGAGTTTGATGCAGTAAGAAAACATTTATCTTGCGCGGCAAAACGCTTGCTTTTCAGCGGTATTGTCACCACAGTTTGCATTGTTGCCATATTTGTGCTAATTAATATATAAGACGGTAAAACAAAAAAGCGTGCATATGCACGCTTTTTTGTTGTTTATTCGGTAATATCGTCTAGATTGGGTTCCGGAACGCTTTCTTCTGAAACCGAAGATTGTGTGAAAAGAGCTTCGAATTCTTCTCCCGAAAGTTTTTCCTTTTCCATCAATGCCTGTGCTACTCGTTCCAGCTTTTCGCGATTTTCCGAAAGCAACTCAATACAGGTATTGTAACTGTTGTCGATGATTTTCATAACCTCATCATCAATCTCGGCTGACACATGTTCGCTCATATTTCTCGATTGAACAAAATCTCTTCCAATAAATACTTCGTCATGCTCACTGCCAAAACTGATGGGACCGATTTTCTCACTCATACCAAATTTGGTAACCATTTGGCGCGCGATCTTGGAGGCACGCTCAATATCATTGGAAGCACCGGTGCTGATATCATCCAGCACCAGTTTTTCTGCGGCACGACCACCTAAAAGTACAATGATTTCATCCAGCATATCACCCTTGGTCTGATAGAAACGATCCTCTGCAGGCAGGCTCATGGTATAGCCACCGGCTCTGCCACGGGGGATGATGGAAATCTGATGCACGGGATCCTGTGAGGGGAGTACCCTTGATGCAATCGCATGACCAGCTTCGTGATATGCGGTAAGACGTTTTTCCTTTTCACTCATGGTACGGGTTTTTTTCTCGGTTCCCACAACCACCTTAATCATAGCATCTTCGATTTCAGGCATATTGATTTCTTTTTTACCTTGCCGTGCTGCAAGCAGCGCTGCCTCGTTCAAAAGATTGGCAAGATCTGCGCCGGTAAATCCCGCAGTGGTCTTTGCAACCACCGACAAATCCACATCGGTACCGAGCGGCTTTTTAACGGCATGTACCTTAAGAATTGCCTCTCTTCCCTTGATGTCGGGGTAATCCACCACAACCTGACGGTCAAAACGACCCGGGCGAAGAAGCGCATGGTCCAGAATGTCGGGACGGTTGGTTGCGGCAATTACAATGACACTCTGATTTGCTGTAAAACCATCCATTTCAACCAGCAACTGGTTGAGGGTTTGCTCACGTTCGTCATGTCCGCCGCCAAGGCCAGCACCTCTTTGACGTCCTACTGCATCAATCTCGTCGATAAAGACAATGGCAGGGGCAAGCTTTTTGGCTTGTTCAAATAAATCACGCACACGGGATGCGCCAACACCTACAAACATTTCTACAAAATCCGAACCGCTGATGGAGAAGAAGGGGACGCCTGCTTCTCCTGCGACCGCTTTGGCAAGCAGCGTTTTACCGGTACCCGGAGGTCCTACCAGCAAGACGCCACGCGGTATTTTTGCGCCCAATTGTTCAAACCGCGCCGGGTCTTTCAAAAAGTCTACCACTTCGGCAAGTTCGGCTTTTTCCACATCGGCACCTGCTACATCTTTAAAGGTGACGGGATCTTTTTCGTTGATGCTGATGCGCGCACGGCTTTTGCCAAAATTCATGGTGCCGCGTCCGCCTCCACCGCCGCCTTGCGATTGACGGAAGAAGAAAACCCAAAATCCAAGGATGACCAACATCAAAATCAGCGACGGGAGCATGGATAACCACCATGGCGGATTTTTAGGTTGGGGAGCAGAGTAGGTTAGGGTACCATCTGCCACCTGCTTTTTAATCTGGTCGCCAACGTGCTCATAGAGAACTCCAATTCCCGGCATATCCACGCGGATTTTGGTGTTGTTGCCCTTCAGGGTGGCAACTGCCTGTGTATCTGTGACAATCAATTCACTTACTTCGCCGGCACTGATATATTCCACCAGCTCGGAAAAATCTTTGGAAACAGGACCGCTCTGGTAGTTGAGCAGAAAATAAATGAAAAAGATTACTGCAAGAAGTAATATATAAAAGCTGGCGCCTTTTATGTATTTCTTCAAATGCTTTCGCCTCCTCTTAACATGTGTCGTATATGATTGCATTACACATTATAGTATCATAATGGTTTGAAAATTACAATAGCTATATTATAAACAATTTGTAAACAAAATATAAGTTTTATGAATAAATTTCGGGTTTGAGAATGGCAACATACGGCAGATTGCGGTAGCGCTGTGCATAGTCCAAACCATATCCGACCAGGAAAAGGTCTTCGTTAATCACAAAACCGAGGTAGTCTGCACTTACCTCTTCGGTACGGCGCGCAGGCTTATCAATCATGGTGCAGATTTTCATGGAACGTGGGTTTTTGCTGCCCAGATAATTGATGAGGTTTCGCATGGTGTAGCCGGTATCCAGAATATCTTCTACAATGATGATGTGCTTGCCCGTTATATCAGAGTTTAAGTCGCGCTTGATTTTCAATGTGCCCGAGGAACAGGTGCTGTCGCCATAAGAAGAAACCTGCATAAAATCCACCTGACAGGGCAATTCCACCGCACGCATCAAATCGGCAGTGAAAATATACGAGCCGTTGAGTATGGAAACAAAAATTACCTCCTCGCCGTGATAGTCTTTGGTGATTTGTTCGCCGAGCGCAAGAACACGTTCGCGGATTTGGTCGGCGGTGATGAGGATACGTTCGCAATCCTGATGCATTTCCAGATTATTCATTGGTTGCCTCCTGAAATTATTATTTTTATCTTTTGTATGGTGTTGTTGTCGGCACAAAAGCGAGAGGATGCTCTGTGCCCAAGCACTGCGGCGATTTCGCCGTCTGCAATGAGCAGAGGGATGGCGTTTCGCTTGTCTGCCGGAATTTTTTTATCTACAAAGAAGTCCTGTAATTTTTTCGTACCCTTCATACCGGATGGGGAAAAGCGGTCACCTTTGCGGCGATTGCGCACAAAGAGGGACTTTCCCTCCAGTTTTTGTGCATCGAGGAAAACTGCATCCTGTGCAGGGGAAAGATGATTTCGATCAAAAACTACAGTTTGTTTTATTTCCGGAATAAATACTTTATCGGATGTTATCTCGTGGCAAAAAACCGAAATTTCAAGCCGGGAATTTTCCCAGATAAGAGAATGATAGGATAGGGTAACCCGGACATCTGCCGGTAAATCCAAGCCTTTTCCGGTGCCCGAAAGCGTGCGCACTGCCTCGATTTGCGAAAAGGAGAGGTTGCACCCATCAAATAGCGAGGCAACCAGTAAAATCAGCCTGCGTTGCAACGCCACATGCGCCGAAGAAAAATGATGCAAATCTACCACGATCCGTCCTTCGTCACGGGTGACACATTGTTCAAATAAGGCTTGCGTCTGCTCGGTAAGAAAAGCGCGGTCATCTGACAGAGAAACGGTATTTTGTGCAATCCGTTCGGAAACCGCCGGGTTAATCTCCTTTAAATTGGGCAACACAAGGTGACGAATACGATTTCTGGTATACTCCAACTCATGGTTGCTGGAGTCGGTGACAAAAGACATCCCGATATCTTTGAGATAATCCTCCACCTCGGAGCGTGTGCAGGAAAGAAGGGGGCGGATTACCCTACCATTTACAGGTGGAATACCGCACAGACCATCCAACGCACAACCGCGGGTTAGATGAAATAAAACCGTTTCGGCATTGTCGTCGACGGTATGTGCTACGGCTATGCAATCGGCATGGTGCTTCTGACGCAGTTTTTCAAAGCAGGTATATCGAATCTCGCGTCCTGCTGTTTCAATAGAAATCCCACGTTTTTTCGCTTCTTTTGCTACATCAAAATGTTCACAGAAGTAGGGGAGCTGCAAGGTGGAACACAGGTTACGCACAAATTGTTCATCAGTATCTGCCTCTGCACCGCGCAATCCGTGATGGATATGCACAACCATCAACGAAAACCCCAACGCGCGGAGTGCACAGAGCATGGCAACAGAGTCTGCACCACCCGAAACACCAGCCAGAATGGTGGAACCGGTCTGTGCCATTTGGTGATCTGTTATATATTGTGCAGTACGCATTTCAAACGGATGCATATGCTCTCACCTCAGTTTTCACGGCGGGTCATATCCAAATCCATAAAACGGGTATATTCGCCACGCCAACCCAGTTCAAAGGTGCCGGTCGAACCACTACGGAACTTGGAAATGATGCATTCTGCAATGTTACGTTTTTCAGATTCTTCATTATAATATTCGTCACGATAGAGGAACATAACAATGTCCGCATCCTGTTCGATAGAGCCGGATTCACGCAAGTCACTTAAGATAGGACGGTGATCGGTACGTTGCTCGGGTGCACGGGAAAGCTGGGAAAGGGTGATAACAGGCACATTCAATTCTTTGGCAAGAATTTTTAAGTAACGGCTATTTTCTGCCACTTCTTGTTGACGACTATCTCTTCCGCTGCCCTGCATGAGTTGCAGATAGTCGATGACAATTAACCCCAATTGGTTTTTTAGTTTTAATCTGCGGCATTTCGCTCTGATTTCCGAAACGGTAATGCCGGGGGTGTCATCTATGTATATGGGGGCTTTGCTCAATGAATTACCTGCGGTTGCCAATCTGGGCCACTCATCAGGAGAAAGATCAGCCACACGCATTTTTTCGCTTTCGATATATGCCTCGGAACTTAAAATACGATTGGTGAGCTGCTCTTTGCTCATTTCAAGACTAAAAATGGCAACCGGCACATTGTAACGCATCGCCGCATTGGTTGCGATGTTGATTGCAAAACTGGTCTTACCCATGGCAGGGCGTGCAGCAATCAGAATCAAGTCGGACGGTTGCAGACCTGCTGTGCGGTTGTCTAACTCTTTGAAGCCGGTGGGAACACCGGTGATTTTATTTTTGTTTGGGTCTTTCAACATCTTTTCCAGACGGGCAACATTGTCGGCCAGAATCTCGCCGATCGGGGTAAGGTCAGAAGAAGTGCGGTTTTGGAGAATGTCAAAGATTTTGCTCTCCGCACTGTTTAAGATGACGGAAATATCGCTTTCGGCATGATAGCCCATGTCGATGATTTCGGTGGAAGCACGGATGAGCTTTCGCAAAACCGACTTGTTCTTTACAATTTCCACATTGGAACGAAGGGTTGCGGTTGTGGTAACCATCAAGCGCAGCTGAGTAAGGTATTCCGCCCCCCCAATCGAGTCAAATGACGTTTCGAGCGCATCTTTTAAAGAGGGGAGCTCAATCGGCTCTCCGCGGTTTGAAAGATTTACCATTGCCTCGTAAATGCGCTTGTGTTGTTCCAGATAGAAATCCTGAATTTTCAGCTGTTCCATTACATCCGAAATGCATTCGTTGTTAAACAACACTGCACCCAGAATATATTGTTCCGCCTCTACATTAGACGGAAGGGATCGTACCGTTTCGTTTGCCACGATAACAACTCCTTGCTTTGGGAAATTATCTTACTGATTTACTACATTTACCTTTAACTTGCCCACAATGCCGGGGTGGAGCTTGATATCCACCGTGGTTTCACCGATTGCTTTGATGCCGTCGGGGAGGACAAATTTGCGTTTATCCAGATCAATGCTGTGCTCTTTTTTGAGTATTTCTGCAATTTCTTTGCTGGTAATAGAGCCAAACAACTTTCCGTTTTCACCGGCTTTTGCGGTGATGGTAAGGGTGATTTCGGCAAGACGTTTTTGCGCCAGACGTGCAGTTTCTTCTTCCATCTCGCGACGATATGCTAAGGATTCTTTCTGACCCTTGAGGTTGTTGAGGTTTTCGTTGGTAGCCTCTACTGCCAAACCACGGGGGATGAGGAAGTTACGGGCATAACCATCACTGATGTTTTTCTGGTCACCTTTTTTGCCCTGTCCTTTTACATCTGCAAGAAAAATTACTTTCATCAATATTACATCCTTTCTCAATGAGTTGTTATGGTAAAATGGATTATCTGGTTTCCAGATAATCGTCAATGGTTGCTTTCAATTCTTTGCGGACTGCCTCGGGTGTGGTATCTGGCAGTTGCGCGCCGGCAATGGTCATATGACCGCCGCCGCCCAGCTTTTCCAGAATAACCTGCACATTTACACTGCCGAGTGAACGACCGCTGATGATTACCTCGCCGCCCTCCATGCCGCAGATAACAAACGATGCGGTGATGCCTGTTACTCCCAATAGCTCATCTGCCGCTTGTGCTACGATGGTTTGCATATCGGGATCGTCCTTGATGCATACCGAAATGGCAAATTCGTCTTTGTATATCTGCGCATTTTTTACAATGGAAAGTTTGCGGGAAAGCATGTGCATATCTGTCTGGAACAATCGCTTGACCGAAACGGTATCCACCCCTTCACGACGCAGATAGGAGGCCGCTTCAAAGGTGCGCACACCGGTTTTGAAGGTGAAGTTTTTGGTGTCCATGTAAATACCGGCATAAAGTGCTTCTGCTTCAATCGGCTTAAGGTCTGTGCGTTCATCCATGTATTGGATGACCTCGGTAATCAATTCGCTCGCTGATGATGCATATGGCTCGTGGTAGGTGATTACTGCATTTTCAATAAACTCCGCACTGCGGCGATGATGGTCGATAAGCACAATATGCTCTGCGATATCCAGTAATGCCGGTTCTTCTACCATGGATGCCCGGTGGGTGTCCACCACAAAAACCAGGGTGTTTTTGTGTGTCAGCTCCCTTGCATAGGAGGCGGTGATGAACACCTCGTCGTATGACTCGTCCAGGCGATTAAGCATACGTGCAACTGTCTGATTATAGGTTTCAAGGAGTATTCGTGCACTTTTTCCGGTGTTACAAATCGCACGGTAAAGTCCCAAAGCGGCACCCAGCACATCAATATCGGCATGCTTGTGTCCCATAATGATGATATTTTCTGCATCTGTAATCAGTTCGCGGATGGCGTAGGCAATGACACGAGCTTTTACACGGGTGCGTTTTTCCATTTCCTTGGATTTTCCACCATAGAAATGATATTGCTCATTGTCTTTGATAATCGCCTGATCACCGCCACGACCGAGAGCCATATCCAGCGCAGAAAAGGAGAAAGCATCATTTTGGTTCATGGTGTCACCACCGACACCGATACCAATACTCAATGTTGGCGGGATTTTGTTGCCCACCGAAATTTCTTTGATGGATTCTAAAATTTCAAAGTTGTGCTTGACATATTGGTCAAGATATTGTTTTTCAAAATAGCAGAAGAAACGGTCTTTTTCATAGCGCCGTAAAATACCATTGGAACCGGCAACAAACTCTGCCAGTTTTTCCTCCAACAACGCAGTAAGACGCGGACGGTCTGCATTGGGGGTGTCTTGCATCAAATCGTCATAGTTGTCGATTACAATGACGCAGGAAACAAACTTTTCTTTGTAATACCGCTGCTTGATGGTTTCATATCCGGTGCGGTCATCCCAGTAGAGCATCAGCAAAAAGCCATCATCTGCATCGCTTACCCGGGCAATGTTTCCAAACACATGATAGTATCGCCCATTGTGCTCCAGATCGCAGGAGATTTTGGTGTCATCTTTGTGAAATGCCCCCATGTCCAATTCGGGTACAAAATCGGTAATGGGAACTTCAAACAATTCCTTTTGCCCCAGCATGTTGGAAAACAACTGATTATACCAGGTGATGGTACCGTCCAACAACACTGCCACCACCGGGAGAGGAAAGTTTTCCATGGTGTCGCTTGCGGCGGAGTCTGCATGAAGGGACAGTCCCTGCACGTACTCGGTAATCTGCGCTTTCCGGTTGCGGTTGGTATACAGATAGTATACACCAATTCCTACACATACCAGTAATTCAAACAAGGCAACGCGGTAATCAAAAAAGAAGGTTGCCAGTGAAAATAACAGGATGATCCACAGATAAAAACGGATGTTCAGAGTCAAAGAACGAAAAAATTTGTTGTGGTTCATAACGCAGTAGCTCCTTTCTGCCGTAAATGGCGGAAATCAAACAAGCAATCGGCAAGACCGACCAACATCAAAAGCGAGGTGGGGTTAAGCAGGGGAAGAATTGCCCCAAAAATGCTCAATCCAATAAATCCCACCACATAAATACATGCACGAAAAACACTCCATATGCCGGTACGACGGAAGAACCAGTCGAATACCGAAACACCGCAAACCATGTAGCAAACACTGAGCACCAGTGTAATATTACCCAAGGCGGCAGAAATATTACCGGTTGCAACGATGGTGGCAAGCAGTTGAATCACAATCATTACATAGGCGGTTGCTTTATTGAATTGCAATTCCCAGAAGTGATTGACCGCCGGATAAGCTATGTGAGAAAAATGATACAGGCATTTACGCGCAACCAAAAACACAAGATATGCGGTGAGCAGCGACCCCAAAATCAATATGGCTGGCATGGATGCGGCAAAGGTTTGCTGCATGTACCACGACATATCATTGAGCATATCGGTAATTTCCTCTGTCAGGGGGATAACCGTCGCCAGCGCATTACGATAGATTTCAAAAAAATTACGGATAGGCGTGTTGACCAATGTTTCCATAATATCCAGTTTATCGTAAAAACGAAGTTTGGTAAGTTCGAGCACTGCTACCGTGAGTTTTGCCATACTGCCCGCCGCAACAGTGCGGTACAGGTTTTTTCCGTTACGCAGACAAAATCCCATCACAAGCCCCGGCAATATGAGGTCAAGCAAAACAAGGAAAAAAGGAAGCAACATAGAAACATCGACCGACGAGCGTACGCAGGTGGCTGCAAACAAGGCAATGGCAGATGTTACTGCAACAAGACACGAACGGTTCAAACCGCGGTGACAAGTAACAAAAAGCAGTATTACCGCAGTGAAGAAAGAACATACGCCATGAAACGAAGGCGCAAAAGCGGTAAGTGCACCAAGGAAAAAAGCAAGGATAAATTCTATTGTAGAAGTCAGCATGGTAAGCATAAAAGCACCTTCTTGATGGTAAGTAAAAATGCGATTTGTATGCAATTTTAAACAAAAAACGGCATATATCGTTTATTATATCACACAAAACCGGTTTTGACAAGCGGAATGTATCTATTTTTTTGCACATATTATTGTAGATTTTTATAACAAGATTACAGATTTTTACGAAAAAAGCAAAAATAAATTTAGATTGACAAACAAGATGCGTTGTTATAATATTATATTAGCATAAAAAGATGCAGAGCTTGTTTGTTCAATCATAAAAACGTAGGAGGCGGTTGATTATGAAGTTGGCAGTTTTTTCGCCGGCATTTAACGGCATGGATTGGGAGGATGCACTTAAATTTATGCATGAACAGGGCGTTCAGGCTGTTGAAATCGGAGCGGGTGGATTTCCGGGAGAAGAGCATTTGAAGCCTGCAGAACTTTTGGATAACCCTGCAAAAATTGCAGAGTTTAAGGCGCTGTGCGAAAAATATGAGATCGAGATTGCGGCATTGTCCTGCCACGGAAATGCGGTGCATCCGGATAAAGAGATTGCAGAAAAGTTTCATGCGGATTTTGAGCGTACCTGCAAGTTGGCAGGACAAATGGGCGTGGAGACTATCATCACCTTTTCGGGATGCCCCGGCGGATGCGCCGAGGACAAAACCCCCAACTGGGCAACTTGTCCCTGGCCGGATGATTTTCTGGCAGTGCTGGATTACCAATGGAACGAGGTGCTCATCCCGTATTGGAAAAAGGCGGCAGCATTTGCAAAGGAATGTGGTGTGAAAAAGATTGCATTTGAGATGCATCCTGGATTTTGCGTATATAACCCCGAAACATTATTGCGCTTGCGTGAGGCGGTAGGGGATATCATTGGTGCAAACTTTGACCCCAGTCATCTGTTCTGGCAGGGGATTGACCCGGTTTATGCAATCCGCAAATTAGAGGGCGCAATTTATCATTTCCACGCCAAGGACACCAAAATAGATGAGATCAACACCAAAACCAACGGCGTACTGGACACCAAGCACTATGGTGACGAGTTGCACCGTTCATGGATTTTCCGTTCGGTAGGATATGGCCACGATCATCAGTTGTGGAAGGATATGATGAGCACACTGCGCATGGTTGGTTACGATGGCGTAATCAGCATTGAGCACGAGGACAGCCTGATGACACAGATGGAAGGATTGACCAAGGCAATTACCTTCCTCAAAGATGTGATGATGTTTGAGCAAACCGGCGAAATGTGGTGGGCATAACATATCATGAATGAAGGATACGGTGCGGGGAATTCCTGCACCGTATTTTTTGTGTGAAAATGTCATTTTTTGCAATAAAACAGTACAGAAATCCGCTTGACAATCGCCCGGGATTTCTGTATGCTCTAATTAGATACTGCGGGAATTATGACGCAAAAATTTACATATCGGGAAGTGAATCAAATGGGTGATTATCGGGTAGGTATTATTGGTTGCGGTGCAATTTTTCCTGTTCATGCCGAAACCCTTGCGGCATTGGATGGAGTGTGTATTGCGGCAATTTGTGATATTGATGAAACACTTGCTCAGCAAAAAGCAGAGCAATTCGGTTGTGCGTGGTATAGTGATTATCGAAAGATGCTGGAAGAGGCAAATCTGGATGCGGTTCACATCTGCACACCGCACTACCTGCATCCTATCATGGCAATCGATGCGGCAAATGCCGGTGTAAACGTATTTTGCGAAAAACCGGTATCCATCCAATATGATGATGCCCAAAGAATGATTGATGCCGCCAAAAACAATGGAGTGGCATTGGGTGTATGTTTTCAAAACCGTTATAATCCGGGTAGCCGTTTGATTCGCTCTGCTTTAAAATCCGGCAGGCTTGGTGCGGTTACTTCGGTGCGTGCGCGGCTCAATTGGTATCGCCCGGATTCGTATTTCTCATCTGCGGCGTGGCGTGGCACTCTGGAGCAGGAAGGCGGCGGCGTGGTAATCAATCAGGCAATCCACACGTTGGATTTGATTCGTTATCTGGTGGGGGATGATGTGGCGTTTGTTGATGCAACGGTGAGTAACAGAGCACATCCGACCATCGAGGTAGAAGATGAGGCGGTTGGATTGATTGGCTTTAAAAATGGCGTAAAGGCAAGCTTTTATTTTATGATTTATGATGATTGCGATGCACCGGTTGAACTGGAGATTCGTTGTACCAATGGCGTGGCATCCATCATGGGATCGAGTGCACAGGTTAAATATAACGATGGCACCATCGAATGCGCGGATGGGCAGGACTGTAGCATAGAGGGGAAAAGTTATTGGGGAAATAGCCACAATGTTGCCATCGCGCGGTTCTATGAGTGTTTGAAACAAGGTATGACGCCGGATATCGACGGAAAAGAAGCGGCAAAAACGCAGCAGTTGGTTTGCGCACTCTATCAGTCGGGCAGAGGCGGCGGACGTGTTGAAATCCAATAAAAAATAATATGTGATAAAAATGAAAAAATTACCCGGTATGAAGTGCGCTTTGCTTGCGTAAACTGAAATCGGGTAATTTTATTTATTGCAAAAAGGAGTTGAGAAAACATGAGAGATTTGTTGGATAATACCGCTCTTGTGCTCGTCATAGTCGGCGCGCTCAACTGGGGTTCCATCGGCTTGTTCGGCATCGACCTGGTTGCGATGTTGTTTGGCGGTCAGGGCGCACTTTTGTCGAGAATCGTCTATACGCTGGTTGGTCTGGCGGGGCTTTGGAGCATTACCCTCCTGTTTAAGGAAAAGCACCCCGTACACTCTTGAAAAAAGAAACGGAATACGTATTTTGCGTATTCCGTTTCTTTTTGCGCTATTGTAAAGTGGAGAGGAGTATGGTAGAATAAGTTATCTGCAATATTAAGGAGTTGGGCGAATATGCGGAAAAAGATTTGGTTGATTATTCTGCTGGGAATGATTTTGATAATTTTTTCTGCCTTGGATAAACGTTTGCGCGTGGTGGAATATGAAATAGAAACATCCAAAGTTACAAGTGAAGTTCGGTTGGCACTGGTAACGGATTTGCATTCTTGCTATTATGGGGAAAATCAGGAGGAATTATTTGAAAAAATTGCAAAATTTCATCCAGATGCGGTGCTGATGGGTGGAGATATATTTGATGATATGATGGATAATCAAAACGCCCGCATCTTTGCAAAGCAATCTGCAGAGCAGTATAAAACCTATTATGTGAGCGGAAATCACGAATGGTGGAGCGGCGAGATGGGAGAGGTTTTTGCCTATCTTAAAGCGTGCGGTGTATCTGTGTTGCGCGGTGGGTGTGACAGGCTGGAAACAAGAGGGAATTGCATATGCATTTGTGGAGTTGACGATCCGGAGGTAAACAGATATGACCCTACATATTTAAGCTGGCAAAAACAATTAGAGCAAGTGGAAGATACAGAAAAACATGGTGATTTTACACTGTTGCTTGCGCATCGTCCCGAGCTTGCAGAGGAATATTTTGCCCATGGAGTGGATGCGGCATTATCCGGTCATGCACATGGCGGTCAATTCCGGATTCCATTGCTGTTAAATGGATTTTATGCGCCCAATCAGGGGTTTTTCCCCGAATTGGCAGGTGGAATGTACGACTTTGACGGGAGAACATTGATTGTGAGTCGGGGACTGTCGGATGAAAATTCACAATTACCAAGAATTTTCAACAGACCCGAGTTGGTATTTGTTACCCTCACGCCGGTGGGATAAACAAAAATACGAAAAAGCATAAATTTGATTGAAAAGTGCGAAAAACTGTGTTACAATAATAATTAAGGCTTTTTTAAAATACGGAGGATGATTGTTATGTATACAAAACACAAATGGAATTCGGATACATACTTTAATTTTCAATATGTGCAGTATTTGCCCAAGGATTATGATGAGAGCAAAAAATACCCCCTAGTTTTCTTCCTGCACGGTGCAGGAGAGCGGGGTGATGATCTGGATGTGGCAATGCGTCACGGATATATGAAGCATGTGAGAGAATCGGGTAGGGAGTATCCGTTTATCTTTGTAGCGCCCCAATGTCCGGATGAAAAATACTGGGCGTGCTACACAGAATCATTATTTGCATTTTTGGACGATATCTGCCAGACCCTGCCCATTGATATGGACAGAGTGTATCTGACCGGATTAAGTATGGGTGGTACCGGCACATGGATGCTCGCTCTGGCTGAACCCGAGCGCTTTGCAGCAATTGCACCGGTGTGCGGCACGGGTGTTTGCTGGTATGGAGAGAAGCTCAAAGACACGCCTGTGTGCATTTATCACGGTGATTGTGATGAGTTGGTCCCGCTCCACGAAAGTGTTTCCATGATAAAATCCATTCATCAGCATGGCGGAAACGCCGAACTGCATATATGCTACGGCGTGGCGCATAATGCGTGGGATGTTGCCTATGAGGGCGACGAATTAATGAACTGGATGCTCGGACACACCAGGAAAAAGAAAGACTGATTTTGAAAACGGATATGCCATTACACAGATTAAGGAAGGGATAGCATGCCAAGAAAAGCACAAAAGAAAACACAGAAAAAGCAGAATACGCTTTTGGTTAATTATGAGATTGTCGCCATCGTGCTCATTGCGGTTACGGTGTTTTTTGCGATCAGTCTTTATTTTGAGGCGGGCGGAATTGTCGGCAATGCGATTAAGGGGGCGTTAACCGGTTTGTTTGGAACGGTGGCGTACCTCATACCGCTTGCAATTATTGCCCTGCTTGTTTATTCCATTATCAAGAAGGGGAGAGAGGGGAATTCGCTCAAATACATATCCGTTCTGGTACTGATGCTGGACTTGTGTGCGATATTTCACATGCTCTTTGCAATTCCCACTGCCGAAAGTTCTTTTTTGAGCTATTATTATCGTATGGGACATGAGCAGGCGTGCGGCGGAGCAATCGGGGCGTTGATTGCACTTCCTGTCAGCTCTTTGTTTGGCAATTGGGGGGCAAATATATTGTTTTTTGCTCTGCTGATTGTGATGGTTATTTGCATATTTGAGATTTCGGTTTTTCGCGTGATTAAGGCGATTTTCCGGGCGTTTGTGCGTCTTTTTGCCGGAATCAGCCGCGACCTTGATGAGCTGAAGAAAATCAAGGAAGAAGAGAAAAAACAAATTGAGGCACAACAGAAAGAAAAACAGCGCGAGAAAGAAATTGTGGTGAATATTGGCTTGCAGGAACCTCCTGCTTCAGAGCCGGAAGCAGAGGAAGAGCCTTATGTTGAGCCGCCCATTATGACATATGAAAATGGTCAGACCGGATTGGTTGAGGTATTGGGAAACGGTGAGGAAGAAGAAAAAGCCGAAGAGGGTGAAATGCAGATAGAGGATGAACTGTCCAACGCTGCTGAGGCGGAGGAACTGGTTGCATATACCTATCCGGATATTGACTTGCTTACCCGTCCCAAGCCGGTTGCAGATGGCGAAGATGTGGAGGCGGAACTGAAACAGAATGCCAAAAAACTGGTTGAAACCCTCAAAAGCTTTAAGGTGGACGGCAAGGTGGTTGAAATCAGCCGTGGCCCTACTGTAACCCGGTATGAGTTAAAACCTGCCGCAGGTGTAAAGGTAAATCAGATTACCAACCTTGCAAATGACATTGCACTCAACCTTGCAGCCAAAGGTGTGATGGTGGCACCCATTTCGGGAAAATCCACCATCGGTATTGAATTGGGCAATAAAAACCCCAGTGTGGTTACCCTGCGAGAGGTGTTGGAAACCGAAGAATTTTTAAATCACCCCTCCAAACTTGCGGTGGCATTGGGAAAAGATATCAGCGGTAAGCCCATTATCATGGACCTTGCAAAGATGCCGCATTTGTTGGTGGCAGGTGCTACCGGTGCAGGTAAGAGTGTGTGTATCAACACATTGGTAATCAGTATTTTGTATAAGGCAGATCCGAACGAAGTCAAATTGGTCATGATTGACCCCAAACAGGTGGAACTGGGCGTGTATAACGGCATTCCGCACTTGCTCATTCCAGTGGTGAAGGATGCCAAAAAAGCTGCCGGTGCGCTCAACTGGGCGGTAACCGAAATGACCGAGCGTTACAGTAAATTTGAACGCAATAACGTGCGTAATATCCAGGGCTATAACGAACTGATGGAAATGAACGGAACGCCGGAGGAAAAATTACCGCAGATTGTGATTCTCATCGACGAGTTTGCAGATTTGATGATGGTTGCGCCGGGTGATGTGGAAAACTATGTCTGCCGTATTGCTCAGCTTGCCCGTGCAGCAGGGATGCATCTGGTGATTGCAACCCAGCGTCCGGTAGTAAAGTTTATCACCGGTAATATCAAGGCAAATGTGCCGTCGCGTATTTCGTTTATGGTGGCAAGTGTGCGAGATTCTCAGACCATATTGGATATGGGTGGTGCAGAAAAACTGGTTGGTAAGGGCGATATGCTCTATATGCCGGTTGGCGAAACCAAGCCCAGCCGTATGCAATGTGCATTTGTATCGGATGCAGAGGTAAAAAGGGTAGTGGAGGCGGTGGCTTCCAACGGCTCTGCCACTTATAATGAAGATGTATTGGAACAGATTGAACGGGAAGAGGTTTATGACCCGGATGGGGATGACCCGGGCGATTGTGATGAATTTTTGCCCGAAGCAGTGGAAATGGCGATTGTCAGTGGTCAGATTTCCACATCCCTTCTCCAGCGGCGGTTTAAGATAGGGTATAACCGCGCAGGACGTATCATCGACCAGATGGAGCAACGCGGTATCATCAGTGGGTTGGATGGCAATAAGCCCAGACAGGTACTCATTTCCAGAGAAGAATATAATGAAATGTTGATGTCAAACGGGTTTGGCGGAGCGAACGGGCATGAAGAATAGAGATGCGTTTTTGCCGGTATCGCGGGAAGATTTGGAAAAGCGCGGCATTTCGCAATTGGATTTTGTATTGGTGAGCGGAGATGCCTATGTGGATCACCCAGGGTTCGGGCACGCGGTGATTGCCAGGGTATTGGAGCACGCCGGCTATACGGTGGGAATTATCGCGCAACCCAGATGGCAGGATGCCACTGATTTTAAACGATTGGGAAAACCGAAATATGCATTTCTTGTTTCGCCCGGCAATATCGATTCCATGGTGAATCATTATACCGTGAATAAAAAAATCCGCAGCGAGGATGCGTATTCTCCCGGTGGAAGAGCAGGGTGCAGACCCGATCGTGCGGTCATTGTATATTGCAACCGCATTCGTGAGGCGTATCCGGGCATCCCCATGATTATCGGCGGAATTGAATCCAGTCTGCGGCGGTTTGCACATTATGATTATTGGAGCAATAAAGTGCGCCGTTCGGTGTTGTTTGATAGTCGAGCAGACGTGTTGATTTATGGAATGGGAGAGCGGCAGATTGTACAGCTTGCCAATGCGTTGCGAGATGGAAAAACGCTTGCCGATACTGATTTTGACGGGTGCTGTTATATCCGGAAAGAAGTTAACCATAATACAGATTATGTAGAGTGCCCTTCGTGTGAAGAGGTGCAGGAGGATAAGAAAGCATATGCCCATGCAACCCGGATTCAGTATGAAGAACAAGACCCTGTTCGGGGCAAATGCGTGGTGCAGCGGCATGGCGACCGTTATCTGGTGCAGAATAAGCCTGCCATGCCTTTGGATTGCGATGAGTTGGATGGGGTGCATGAGCTGCCATATCAACGTGCGTGGCATCCGATGTATGACGCCGAGGGTGGCGTTCCTGCACTCAATGAGGTGAAATTTTCCATTACCTATAATCGTGGCTGCTATGGCGCGTGTGCTTTTTGTGCGCTTACGGCACACCAGGGGAGAATGGTTACCGCGCGCACTGCCGAGTCTGTGGTACGGGAAGCGGTTTCCTTGACCAAGGAAGATGATTTTAAGGGGTACATCCACGATATCGGCGGACCGACTGCAAATTTTTCCGGATTATCCTGTGACAAACAAAAGCGGGCAGGCACTTGCAAAGACAGACAGTGCCTTTATCCGTCACCTTGTCCCAATCTCAAGGTTTCCCACCGGAAATATCTGGAGATACTGCGCAGGGTGCGTGGGTTGCCGGATGTGAAAAAGGTGTTTGTGCGTTCGGGTATTCGCTATGATTATGTAATGGCAGATTCGGATGATACATTTTTGAAAGAGCTTACAAAGCATCATGTGAGTGGACAATTGCGCGTTGCGCCCGAACACGTCAGTACACGGGTGCTTGATACCATGAAAAAGCCTGCCGGAAAGGTTTATGAACGGTTTTGCCAGCGGTTTTCTGCGATTAGTAAACAATGCGGGAAAAAGCAATATACTGTGCCATACCTGATGTCCAGCCACCCCGGCTCTACCATACATGATGCGATTGAACTGGCGGTTTACATCAAAAACCATCATCTGCATCCCGAACAGGTGCAGGATTTTTATCCTACGCCGTTTACCTTGTCCACTTGCATGTTTTATACCGGACTTGACCCCATCACCATGGAGCAGGTATATGTACCAAAAACGCCCGAAGAAAAGCAGATGCAGAGGGCGTTATTGCAGTTTGACAAACCCGAAAATTATAAGCTTGTTTACAAGGCGCTGATGCAGGCGGGCAGGCAAGACCTGATTGGTTATGCTCCATCCTGCCTCATCCGACCTAATCATAAAAGGAGGAAATAGTACAATGCAAATTTTAGACGGAAAAATGGTGTCCGCAAGGATTAAGGAAGAACTAAAGGCAGAGGTTGCTGCGCTCAAAGAAACCGGTATTGTCCCGGGTCTTGCGGTAATTATCGTAGGGGATGACCCTGCTTCCCGTGTGTATGTCAATTCCAAAAAGAAGGCATGCGCTGATTTGGGGATTTATTCAGAGGAGCACGCACTTCCGGCAGAAACCACGCAGGAGGAACTGCTTGCGTTGGTAGAATCTCTCAATGCCAAAGACGAAGTCAGTGGTATTCTGGTGCAGTTGCCTCTTCCGAAACACCTGGATGAAAAAGCGGTTATCAATGCGATTGCACCCGAAAAGGACGTGGACGCATTCCATCCGGTGAATGTGGGTAAAATTATGATTGGCGATTTTGACTTTTTGCCCTGCACTCCTGCAGGCATCATGGATTTGATTGCTGAGTCGGGGATTGATCTTACGGGTAAAAATTGTGTGGTGGTAGGTCGGAGCAACATTGTGGGCAAACCCATGAGTATGCTGCTTTTACACAAAAATGCTACTGTTACCATTTGCCATTCCAAAACACAAAACCTTGCTGAAATCTGTAAAAACGCAGATGTACTGGTGGTTGCAGTGGGACGTGCCGAAATGGTTACCGGTGACATGGTAAAAGAGGGCGCAGTGGTAATCGACGTGGGTATGAACCGTCTGCCCGATAAAAAATTGGTGGGCGATGTGGAATTTGCTTCTGCAAGCCAGAAAGCGGCTTACATTACTCCCGTTCCGGGCGGTGTTGGTCCCATGACCATCGTTACCCTGATGCGCAATACCGTTACTGCAGCAAAAAAACTTTCCAAAAAATAAGCAAAAATCCGCAATAAATTATTGACATAACCTGAAAATAAGTATACAATAAAGAGTGTATTTTAATTTTCTTGCGAATGAACATGATCAAAACATACGAAAAATTCAGAAAGGGGGTAGAAAGAGATTAACAGTACATGGATTGTAATAATGGGTGCTGTCGCCTTGGTGTTGGGTGTGCTTATGTTTTTCGTCGGCGTTCTATATAGAAAAAAGATAGCGGAAAAGCAAATCGGCGGAGCGGAAGAGCAGGCAAAACGTATTGTTGCCGATGCTGTAAAAGCTGCCGAAAGCAAGAAGAAGGAGTCCTTGCTGGAAGCAAAGGATGAAATCCACAAAAGCCGAACCGATTTTGAACGTGAGATCAAAGACCGTCGGTCGGAGATCAGCCGTCAGGAGCGACGCATTACCCAGAAGGAAGAAGCACTCGATCGCAAGACCGAGGCATTGGAAAAGAAGGACGAACAACTCAATCAGAAAATGAAAGAGGCAGATCGTCTGAAAGAAGAAACACAAAAACTCAAACAACAGCAAACCGAAGAACTGGAAAAAATTTCGGGCTTGTCTGTAGAAGATGCAAAAGAATTTCTGCTCAAAAATATTGAGTCCGAGGTGCGCCATGAAGCCGCAAAGATGATTGCGGAAATCGAAGCACAGGCGAAGGACGAGGCTGATACCAAAGCCAAAAACATCATCAGCACTGCCATTTCAAAATGTGCAGCAGACCATGTTGCCGAGGCAACTGTTTCTGTTGTGGCACTGCCCAGTGACGAGATGAAAGGGCGCATTATCGGTCGTGAGGGAAGAAATATCCGCACGCTTGAAACCCTTACCGGTATCGATCTAATTATTGACGATACGCCGGAGGCGGTGGTGTTGTCCGGATTTGACCCTATTCGCAGAGAGATTGCTCGTCTGGCACTGGAAAAATTGATTGTTGATGGACGTATTCACCCTGCTCGCATTGAGGAAACGGTGGAACGTTCCCGCAAGGAAGTAGAAAATATCATTAAGCAGGAGGGTGAGCATGCCACCTTTGAAACGGGCGTACATGGCTTGCATCCTGAATTGATCAAGTTATTGGGCAAATTAAAATACCGCACAAGTTATGGACAAAATGTATTGAAACACTCCATCGAGGTTGCACATCTGTCGGGTATTATGGCCGGCGAGTTGGGCGTAGATGTTAAAACTGCCAAACGTGCAGGTTTGTTGCACGATATCGGTAAAGCAGTTGACCATGAAATCGAAGGCTCTCACGTGGATATTGGTGTTGATATTGCAAAGAAATACCATGAGGCACAGGAGGTCATTCACCCCATTGCCGCTCATCACGGCGATGTAGAACCTTCAACTGTCATTGCGTGCATTGTTCAGGCATGTGACGCCATTTCTGCAGCACGTCCGGGCGCACGTCGTGAAAACCTGGAAAACTACATCAAACGTCTGGAAAAACTGGAGGAGATTGCAAACTCGTTTGATGGTGTAGAAAAATCCTTTGCAATTCAGGCAGGCCGTGAGATTCGTATCATGGTCAAGCCCGAAAAGGTAAAAGATAACGAAACCACGCTCATTGCACGCGAGATTGTAAAACGCATTGAGGACGAGATGGAATATCCGGGACAGATTAAGGTAAACGTTATTCGTGAAACCAGATCGGTCGAATATGCAAAATAATGTAAAACCTATTATGTGGCGCAGGTCTTTGGCTTGCGCCACATTGCCAATTTTGAAAAAGAAAGGCGGAACAACGTGAAAATTTTGGCAATCGGGGATATTGTAGGGGATTGCGGTACAGACTTTGCCGTGATGGTATTGCCGGAGATTCGCAGAACCTACCAGATAGACCTGTGCATCGCAAATGCAGAAAATGCCGCTGAAGGAAGCGGAATTACCCAAAATATTTATTATCGCCTGTCGGATGCCGGCGTGGATGGGTTTACCATGGGAAATCATACATTCCAGAAAAAAGACGCTGTAGCTTTGCTCGAGAAAAACAGTGATATTATCCGCCCTGCAAATTATCCTGACGGGGTACCCGGGAAAGGGTATATGCTTCTACACGCTTGCGGAAAAACCATAGGGGTAATTAACCTTATGGGGCGGTTTAATCTGCTCAATCTGGATTGTCCGTTTCGCACGGCAGATGCATTGCTGGAAGAACTTAAAGACAAATGCGATTTTGTAGTGGCAGATTTTCACGCTGAGGCATCTAGCGAAAAAATTGCGTTTGGGTATTATCTGGATGGGAGAGCAACGGCAGTGTTTGGCACACATACCCATGTGCAAACGGCGGATGAATGCATACTCCCGAAAGGTACGGGATATATTAGTGATTTGGGCATGACCGGTGCGATTGAATCGGTGCTTGGCATCAAAAAGGAAATTATCATCCGCAGATTCCTTACCCAGATGCCCCAGAAATTTGAAAATGCATACGGAAAAGCGCGGCTTTGCGGCGCAGTATTTACCATAGATGAAAATAACCGTTGTACCGCAGTGGAGCGTATTGCGGTTGTATAGGCAGGAGGAACGGAACTTGTTTCGAAAATTGATTGCAATATTGCTTTCGGTAATATTTCTTGCCGGATGTGGCAACGGTACGACCGAAGAAAATAGTGCGAGCGAGGGAACGGTCAAATCCCAAGGGCGAATTTTGAACTTATGCGCATTTACGCCCGATACGCTAAATCCGTTAGCTACTGCTCTGCGCACCAATATGGATCTATTGTATTTGGTTTATGAAGGACTCTTCTGTGTGGAAGAAGATTTTTCGGCTACACCCGTGATAGCAAAAGGTCTTCATTATGAGGGGGGCGTTTGGGCAACAGTATTTTTGAAACAAGGAATCAAATTCCACGACGGGAGTGCGTGTACAGCCGAAGATGTGGTGTATTCATTTCAACAGGCAAAAAAGTATCAACCGTTCTTTTCTGCCACTCTTTCCAATATTGTGGATTGCCGTGCAGCAGGAGAATATGAGGTGGCATTTACCCTGGCATATCCACAACCGAATGTTGCTAATCTGCTGACCTTTCCGGTTGTACCGAGCACACTGACTGAACCGGATTTTTCTTCTAATAACGCGGCATTTGTGCCGGTTGGTACCGGACCATATTGTTATGAATCCTCCATGGCATATAGAAATATTACCCTGATGCGTAATCCGCAATGGCATGGGGACAACCGCCCCAATATCGAGCGGATTCGTGTATCCTATATAAAAGAACGGGATTTGGGAGTATATGCGTTTGATGCAGGCGAGATGGATATGATTACAACCGACATTTATGATTGGGGCGGGCAACCGTTTGCACGCGATATCCGGTTGGTTGAAACAACCGATAATCATCTGACGTTTTTAGGAATAAATCACGGAAATCTTTTGCTTTCGGATCCCATGATTCGAAATACCATTAACCAAATGATTGATAAAAAAGAATTGGTAACCGATTATCTGTATTCCCACGCTACCGCAGCTGATGTGCCTGTAAATCCCAAGGCATATTTCTCTTCGGTAGAATATCAGGAGATAACACCCGATTTGGAATTGATTCACAAGCTGCTTGTAGAGTCTGGTTGGATGGATTTAAATGGCGATGGGATTTTGGACAGACAGATTGAGGAAAATGAATATAGCCTTTCCTTTTCGCTACTTGTCAGTACTGGGCAACCGGTACGAAGAGCGGTTGCTGAGGAAATTTCCGCCGTTGCCGGACGAATCGGGATGAAGATTGCCGTTGAAATGGTAGATTATAGCACTTATCTTGCACGGATAGAGGCAAGGGACTATGATTTATTTTTGGGTGAAATGGAGCTGACATCTGATTGCAATCCGAGGCATTTGCTGCACTCGGCAGGGGAGAAAAACTATTTCGGGTATTACGACGGGCAGATGGATGCATTGTTAAACCGTCTTGCAGTGGAGGATATGTCTTCCGTGTACGAAAATTTTGAGGCAAAATTTATGACCGATATGCCGTTTGTTTGTCTTTATTATGAGTCACACGCATTACTGTGTGCTCCCAGTATCAAAGGAGAAATTTCGCATCCCCGCACTGCTCCTTATAATGGTCTTGTAGGTGCATATGTAGAGTAAAAAGAAAAAGGTGTCTGCAAAACGCAGGCACCTTTTTTATCTAACAAAAAGGATGTGCAGGTATCCTTATACGCCGAAAACCCTCTCAGGGTTCGAATCCCAATTCATGCAAAACAAAAAAGGACGCACAAGGCATCCTTTTTGTTTTGGCGGAGTGGGTGGGATAAGTCGCTACGCGCCTTTTTGCTTGGTCACCCAAAGCCTTGCGGCTTTCGGTACCGACCTGTGCACCACTCACCGGTCAAACAGTCCGCCGGACTGTTTTTCTTTCCGGCTCGTGCCCTCTCAGGGTTCGAATCCCCTGATTTATCCCGAACACAACAAAAAAAGGACACCTTATTTGGTGTCCTCGTTATTTTGGCGGAGTGGGTGGGATAAGTCGCTACGCGCCTTTTTGCTTGGTCACCAAAATCCTTGCGGCTTTTGGTACCGACCTGCGCACCACTCACCGGTCAAACAGTCCGCCGGACTGTTTTTCTTTCCGGCTCGTGCCCTCTCAGGGTTCGAATCCCCTGATTTATCCCGAACACAACAAAAAAAGGACACCTTATTAGGCGTCCTCTTTATTTTGGCGGAGTGGGTGGGATTCGAACCCACGAGCCCGTGAAGGCTACCACATTTCCAATGTGGCCCGTTATGACCACTTCGATACCACTCCATATTTTGGAGCGGGTGATGGGAATCGAACCCACGCAATCAGCTTGGAAGGCTGAGATTCTACCATTGAACTACACCCGCAGGTTTCTCCACAAAATTTGCGGAGAAAAAAATTTGGTGGGAACAACAGGGCTCGAACCTGTGACCCTCTGCTTGTAAGGCAGATGCTCTCCCAGCTGAGCTATGCTCCCACGCAAAATACTATTATAATATATCACACACCCCTATGTTTGTCAAGCCTTTTTTTGAATTTTTTTAAAAAAATTTCAAAAAACATAGCAGATGTGTTTTTTTGTAAAAGTGGTGGGGACAACTGGTCTCGAACCAGTGACCTCCTGCATGTCAAGCAGACACTCTAACCAACTGAGCTATGCCCCCGCAACAAAAGCTATTATATCACTTTGTATTAGTGGTGTCAAGAGAAATCGCTTGAAAAAAATCAAAAAAGCCAAACATTTTTATCGTGTCATCTTACTTGACGGGTAAGTTAAATTGGATTACAATAAATAATAGCAAATACGTGGAAAAACCGCGGCGCATCAACTGGTAAAGTCTTCGATGAGCGATGCGAGCGATTGCTTGTCTTTTAAAATAATACCTTCATCAAACGCCGCTTTATCCTGCGCCCGAAGCAGGGAAAGGTCAATTTCCAATGTGCGGATGAATGATTGCGCACCATTGGTGTATACTTCGTAGATTGCAACATTGTTTAGGTGAGAACGGACGAGATAATAATCGAGCGGTGCAGTCGTTACAGGCTGCGTGATTGTTGTTTCAGATTGAATGGAATTATCCGGCTCGTTTGGTTTTGATAAAAGAAAAACAAAGGCGACCAACCACAACAGTGTAAATACTGCAATGACTGCACCGGATATCCGATAAAACTTTCTGTAGTTCAATTTGTTCACCTGCTTTTTGGTGTTGATGGCAAAAATAGGGTTCCCAAGATTTCAAAATTTATACAAATATAAAAAAAGGATATACTTTTTTGAAAAAGTGTGTTATACTAAATATATATTTGCTTACGGAACGGATGTATGTCCAAACGGAGGTGCACAATGAAGAAGACAAAACGAAGTGCAAATAAAAAAGGAAATCATTCAAAACTGCGTGCGACTGTCAAATGGGGCGCTTTGGCTTTTGTGTTGTTCTGCCTGGTAATTGGTATTTGGGCAATGTGGGGTGTGGGATTTGGTTTTGGTGATTCCATTGAACAACTGAATTTGCATTTGACCAGCGTTGTGTATTATAAGGATGCGCAAACCGGTGAATATGTAGAGTTTGAGCGTATCCTTTCCAAGGAAAATCGTGTGTGGAAGGATTATGATGAAATGCCGCAAAACATGAAAGATGCGGCGGTTGCGATTGAGGATCAACGTTTTTATACTCATCACGGAATGGATTTGAAACGTACCATGGGTGCAGCACTAAATGTCATCTTCAAGGGGGATTCTTCCTACGGCGGAAGTACTATCACCCAGCAGCTTGTGAAAAATCTTACCGGCGACCGGGATAAAAGTTATGTGCGTAAGGCGCGTGAAATCATCCGTGCATTGATATTGGAAACCAAATTGTCCAAGGATCAGATTTTGGAATTGTATTTAAATTCCATCTATCTTGGGCAGGGGTGCAATGGCGTGGAATCTGCTGCAAATATGTATTTTGGAAAAACCGTTTCCGAACTCACCCTTGCAGAATGTGCATCCATTGCAGGTATTACTCAGTTCCCAAGCTTGTATGACCCACTGGTAAACCCAGAAAAAAACAAGGAAAAACAGGAACTTGTTCTTGCAAAAATGCTTGAACTCGGATATATTGATCAGTCGGAACACGATACGGCGGTTGCTGAAAAACTAAATATTGTCCCTGGTCAGCAGAAAGAGCGCCGGAGCGGTCAATCCTACTTTGTAGACCAACTGATTGAGGATATTATCGACCAACTTGTTGAACAAGAAGAAGTCAGCGAAACCATCGCAGAACAAATGTTGTATAACAGTGGCTTGAAAATCTATGCGACAGTAGACCCGCGTATTCAGGAAATTATGAACGACGTATATGAAAATCCTGATAATTTCCCCAAATTAAGCGGCGAGGTGCAACCTGAATCGGCAATGGTGATTTCCGATCCGTATACCGGCGAAGTTAAGGGCGTTGTAGGTGGACGCGGCGTCAAGAGTGGCAGCCGGTTGCTCAACCGCGCAACCCAGAGCAAGCGTCAACCGGGGTCTACCATCAAACCGATTTCTGTTTACGGACCCGCAGTGGATTTGGGCGTAATTACCGGCGCAACCCAGTTGATGGATGAGCGCATTAACATCAATGGTTGGTCGCCCAAAAACTATTATTCCGGCTTTTACGGTCCCATGACGGTGCGCCGTGCAATCGAACAGTCCAGTAATATTCCTGCCGTTAAGGCGTTGCAAAAGCTTGGTGTGGAAGAATCGTTCAAGTACATGACCGAGCGGCTTGGGTTTACCACATTGGTCAACCGGGAACTTCAGGATGGAAAGGTTTATAGCGATAAAAATCTCTCCAGCTTGGCATTGGGTGGCTTGACACACGGTGTAATCCCGATGGAAATGAATGCAGCCTTTGGTGCATTTGTGAACAAGGGTGTATATATGCAACCCATCATGTATACCCATGTGGAGGATTCCAAAGGACGCAAGTTGTTGGAATGTCATTCGGCACAAAAAACCGCATTCCGTGAAGACACTGCCTATATCATGTGTCAGTTACTCAAGAGTGTTGTAGACCGTGGTACCGGTGTGGGCGCCAAGATTTCCGGCATGGATACCGCCGGTAAAACCGGTACAACGGATGATGATATGGATCGCTGGTTTATCGGCTTTACGCCGTATTACACCGGAACAGTCTGGTTTGGATATGATGCAAACAAGGGTCTGCCTGCACTATCTTCCAACCCGGCTCTGCGTGCGTGGAAAAAGGTAATGGATCAGGTACATGCTCCGTTGCCCAACAAGAGTTTTGAACGTCCAAAAGGAGTGATAAGTGCTACCGTGTGCACCTCCAGTGGAATGTTGGCAGGGGAGAACTGTTTAAACAAAGAGGGAAAAAGTCTTGCAGTGACCGAATATTTCCGCAAGGGAACTGCGCCTTCCGGCATCTGTAATATAGAGCACGAAGTGCCGCCCGTTACCGAAAATCCCGAAGGCGGTGTGATAGACCTTGAAACCGGCGAATTGGTTGTTCCGCCAAACGGAACGGCAGCACCCGGAACGGGAGAAACGGGAACGGTTGCACCTTCGGATGGAAACGGCGCAACACAGCCCCCTTCCGGAGCTTCGGGCAATCAGCAGGGGAACACAACTACTACCCCTGCACAAAAAGAAGAATTGGGTGTTCTCGATCTGGATATGCTGTTAGAATGAAAAAAACTCTGTGGCAATATGCCACAGAGTTTTTTGCGTTTTAAGGGTGTACGCATGTTACAAACAATGTTTCCAATGCAAGCCACTGCTCCATTTTTCCGGATTTAATCTGATGGTCGGCGCGTTGACAGGCTAGAATGATTTTGTTTAAACGTTCCAATGGATATCCTTTTAGTTGGGAAAGATATTTTTTCACCACAAATTCCCTTAACCCCGTACGTTTTGCCATTTCGCCAAGACTGCATTGCCCTTCCAGTAATTTGAGCTTGCGCAGAGAAGAAAACTGGCGGAAAACCAACGAAATAATTGCCACCGGTTGTTCTTTTTGCAAACGAAGACGGGAAAGCGTTTCCATGGCTTGAGAAATGTTTCCGGAAACCAGTTCATCCATCATGGCAAATACCTTTGCGTCCAGGCTTTTGCTGACCAAATTATCAATATCTTCCGTGGTTACCTTTCTGGAGCCGCAATAGTTTGCCAGTTTGTCCAATTCGTTTTTTAACGAAAGCATGGATGGACCGGTTAAATCAAGCAGGTATTCAATTTCTTTCCGTTCAATCGTGCCGCCGACAGAACGCATAACCCGATCAGACCAACTGATGAGGTGATGGCGTTCCTGATAGGGAAATTCCACCACATGATAGGTATCTTTTACTGCCTTAAAGAGGGTGCTGCGTTTGTCCACCTCCTGCTCGGAAAAAAGTACAACTACGTATTCCGGCAGGTCAGCAATTGCCTTTGCCCAAAAGGCTTTTTCTGAGGCGCTTGGACGTTTGAATAAGCCGGTATTTTTTAGTACCAGCACCTTTTTTTCACTCATCAAAGGTGGGGTGTCTAAAAATGCGGCGATATCACTTGGCTCATACGGCTGGTTGTTGTATTTGAGGTAATTGAATTCCGGGTCGGTTACCATTTGGGAAACAATGCTATTGATGTAATAATCTCGCAGATAATCCTCATCGCCATAAAACAGATATGCCGGGCGTAGCTTGTTTTCTTTTAATTCTTCTTTGAGTAGTTTCATTTGGCAGAAACCTCCTTGTTTGCAGTTGGAATAATTTCGCCGTCCTTGTGATATATTCGAAAGGTGATTTGACCATCTCGGTCGGTGCGATAACAAGCGATGTTGCGATTTTGGAGCCGATAGATGGTGGAATAGGAAGGATGACCATGGTTGTTGTTTTCCCCAACCCCAATCATTGCATATTTGGGTGAAACAGCATCTAAAAATTCTTCGCTGGACGAGGTGCCTGAGCCGTGATGCGCAATTTTTAGTACATCACAAGCCAGATCCTGCGAAAGCAACTGCTTTTCGGTATGTTCCTCAATGTCACTGGTAAAGAGAAAACGCCGTTTTCCGTAAGAAAGGCGAAGAACCATGGAATCGTTGTTTTCGTCTGATGCGGCATTTATTTGCGGCGAAATGACATCAAGCATAACATTATGGTCGAGCAAAAGGGAATCTCCCGATTCGGCATATAAAACCTGAGTTCCATTCAAAGAAGCCGCATGCAGGAGTTGCCGCTTTAAATCTTTTGAATCTTCTTCCGGTTGGCGGTCGGGTAAAATCAGGCGTTTTACGGGAAATGACGAAAGTAGCGAGATGATTCCATTTGCATGGTCGGTGTGATAGTGCGTGACGATGGCACAATCAACCCGGGAAATTCCGTGATAATAAAGATAGGGGATGATGTGCTTTTTCGCCGTATCTGAATTGGGTAGCGCCAATCCACCGCCGTCAATGACAATGGTTTGGCGTCCGGGAGTATGAATAATCTGGCAATCACCCTGCCCGACATCCAGGCAGGTAACGGCAAAGGGGGTGGCGTGGTTGCTAACAAAAAGATAGAGCGAAAATATAATGACAAGCGACAAACACACGGGTGCACGAAACTGCTTTTTTCGATATACAACCAGTATGTATAGTGCAGACAATATCAATGCGAGGAAACAAAAATGAAGCAAAAATGTACGTCCGCTCAATTGTAAATAAGAAAACGGAATTGCCGAAATTGCCCGTATGGCGAGCAAAATTGCACGGGTTACCATAAATACAAATCCTGCGGCAAGTTTTGCAAGCGGTTGCCAGAGATAGGATAAAGGTAAGAATACCATGCAGCCATATATAAAAAAGGGCATCAAGGGAATGGCAATTAGATTGGAAAGAACAGATATGGTTGCCACGCCATTGAACTGCCACAACAAAACCGGGGTGGCAAAAACCTGTGAAGCCAATGACATACTCAGAGATTGAACAAGCCAACTGCTACGCAAACCAATTCGCGTCAAAATCTGTTCTATCGGGTTGGAAAATAGCGCAATGCCCAGTACGGCGGTAAATGAGAGCAAAAAGCTCAGGTCATAGATGGCAAATGGATTGTGCAGGAGCATCAGAAGTGCCGCCAGCATGAGTGAGTGAAAGGTATCATATTCACGAAACAATCCTTCTGCCGCAACGGCAAACAGTGCCATGATGCCTGCGCGAACCACAGACGGTTGGAAACCGGTAATTGCCATAAGAAATACGATCATCACCGGATAACAAACCAATTTGAGCAATCTGCGGCGATGAAATGGCACCAAACCAAAAACACCACCAAAGAGAAACATAAGAATACCAAAATGTAACCCCGAAATACTCACAAGATGCGAAAGCCCCGATCTTTGCAATCCGGTTTCAAAAGGCTCGCTGATTTCATCAGTTGCGCCAAGGAAAGCTGCTTTGATAAAAGCGCGGTCATCTCCTGTAAAATATCGCTCAATTTGTTGGAGAAGACTTGATTTTAACCGCAAAATGCTCTGCATCAGAGGATTGCGGTTTGTAGACATTCCATGACGGAATATTGCATAATCATACGCGTCACAGCAGGCATAAATCCCTTTGGATTGCAGGTGACGCGCGTAGTCGAAAGCGCCGTCATTTCCTGCTTTTTGGGGACGGGTCAGCTTGGTTTTAAAGGATACAGTTTCGCCATACTCCGGAAATTCCGAACCAATCTCTGTAAAACAACGAATTTGTATGTTTTCCTGTAACGGATACACTGCTTCGGGCGTGGAAACAGAAATTATTCTGGCGTTGCAGAGCAAATATCCGTCACCGCGGTTTGGCAACCCGTCAATGCGGCAGGTGAGGGTAACAGGCTTGTCCCACAGACCTTGAAAGGGTCTGGTATGTGCATCCTGATACCAAGCTCCGTAGTATCCGCCTAAAGCCAGAAAAAACGCAATAATAAGTGGAATACCAGCAAAGCGGCGGCAAAAAATGAGAAAAATAATAGCCAGTATTGCCGGTATGATCAATAACAGGTTTAGATAAGTAATATCGGCATTACCAAACAGTATCACTCCCGTTATGTAGGAGAGGATGGCGCAAAACGTTGTGGCTCTCATACGGACTTGTCATCCTTTCGCTCGGCAAGAAGCGCATTGATTGCACCACCCAGCAGGATAATATAGCTGGTCATATACAACCAGGTAATCAGTGCTACCACACCACCAAGGCTTCCGTATATAATGTGGTAACGGGCAAAATTATTGACATAAAACGAAAAAAGTAAGGAAGAACCGCCCCACGCAAGCGAGGCAAAGAATGCGCCGCCTAACACCTGTCTTAACTGCAGACGGCGATTGGGCATCATGCGATAGAGCAACGCAAAGGTAAATGAGAGCATGAGCGCAACAAAAATAACACGGATGCCAGGCCAGATGGCTTCGATATTATGGAAATAATGCGATAGCAGATCGCTGATTAACGATCCAAGCACCAGCAAAACAAACGAAAGCACAATGGACACGGCGATGGCAAACGCAAACAACATTCCAACCATGCGCAGACGAAAGATGCTGCGGTTTTCGGTTACCCGATAAAAACGGTTGAGTGCTTTGGCAATGGCGTTGATGGCGCCCGACATGGACCACAGTGCGACCAGTGTCGAAAAACAGATGATGGGAATGCTTCGGGTTACACCGGTAAGAACCGTTACAATAATATGATAGGTTTGTGCGGGTAATGCCGACAATAGTGGGAGAAGTGTAGTTTCTGCCGTGAGCGGCGAATAGGAGATGATGGTAAAAATAAGAATCAGAAACGGAAAAAATGCAGTAATAAGATAAAAGGTCAGTTCTGCCGCAAGACCCGTAATATCATCTTTCAAAAACCGTTGAACCACAGGAGCAACACGGCGCACAAGCGCAATATTCTTTACTTTTTCAAGCCATTTGAAATTCATGGCGCGCTCCTTTCGCTTTTTTATTTCGACCAATAGCTTTATTATATAATAGATCACGAAAAATTACCATTCTTTTTTGAAAAAAAAGTGAAAAAAGAAAAACGGACAAGAATTCTGTCCGTTTTTTGGAAAATAGCATAAACAAAGATTATTGCCAACGTTTTTCGATTTCTTGTAAAGATAATAACGGATCGGGGGTTAATGGCGAAATGTACTTGCAAGCTTCGTGAAGAATTTCTCCGTATTTCCCGTAAATTGCCGCTACATGATGAATATATGGGCCTTCTACCAGTTTGTGCTCCCATTTCGGCCAATTATCCACTTCAATCCAAACATAACTCCCTACATTTTTTGGACCGTCAATAGTTTGCGCTTCCCCAATAAGTAATTGATATTCGCCGTGGTCACTGTCAAATCTTGCGATGGTTAGGTCTCCGTCTTTGAGTTGCCATTCATTTATTCCATAATTATTATCGTGATATATGCTTTCGCCAACCTTGGCGATGTCCTTGTTTTTAGCTAAAGAGTAGGGGAAATTGCCACAATGCCATAATAACTCTCCGTTGTCATTTTCAGGATGACGCACAGTGATATCTGCGAAAAACGGTACATCTTCTCCCAAAGTGATAGCCTGCATCATAATGGCGGTGATTGCACCATGAATATCTGTTTCGCAAACCGTGGGAATACCTTCGTCGGTAAGCAAGGCGTTTGCAGAGCATGGCATGATACCGAGTATATCCTGAAGGGATGTCCAACATTGGATGGCGATGGCTCTGCAACCGTATTGTTTTGCCATCTCCTTCATTGCCACTTTGAGTGAGGCAAGACGGACAATTTTTTCCTCGTCACCGATTGAGTCGATTTTCTTGATAAAATCAATGGTATCGATTAATTCTTTGGGGCTTGATTGCACAATTTGCTCTCTTTTTAACATCAAATCATTTAACGTGATGGGGTACAAGTGGATGTTGAATTTTTCGATCAATTCGTTTTCGTTACAGATGACACTGCAAAATGGTTCGGGACGAGTGGAGATTTGCAAAATATTTAAATTTTTCATGGATTTTACAACACTTACAACCCGTATAAATTTTTTGAATCCGTTTTTAAAATCATCACTGCCCAACCATGAATTGGTAAGATAGGTAAATGGAGTATTGTGCCGCCGAAGCACTTTTCCGGTTGCAAACATTCCACATTGGGAATCTCTGCTACGTAGTCCCTTGTGATTTGGACTATCATCTCTGGGCCCCCATATCAGTACTGGGACTCCGAGTGCTTTGGCAACTTGCGCCACCCGGTTTTCCGAACCAAAATTACAGTGTGGAAAAAATACTGCATCTACTTTTGCCAAAGAAAATCTTTCTATAATTGCCGGGATGTCGCTATCTTGGTACAACAGTTTTTCTTGATTGATGCCTTCCAGATCTATGATGTCGATGTCGAATTCATTTAGTTGTTGTCGCAGGATATGGTTGAATTTCATAGCTTCCTCGCGGCTGAATACATCTCTGCGGGTAGGGCAGTATGCCAATTTAATTTTTTCCATTTGTGCATCGCTCCTTTTGAAATATATACTCCTATTGTATGATATGTAGTGATGACAATCTATTGATATATTGTTCTTTTTTAGAAAAATATTGCTTTTTTTATTGGAAAGTGTATAATAAAATCGAGAGGCGATATTTATGTATTATGAGTTGATAAACCACGCAACAAAGAGTTATCCGTTTTTGATAGAGCATACCAATGTAAAATATATCCCGCACTTCCATGACGAAATTGAAATTATTTTTGTTTTGGAAGGCAGGCTATCCATTACAATCGAAAACAATAGTTTTGTATTGGAAAGTGGAGAAATTTGTATCGTTACTTCCGGATTGATACACAATCTCTATTCGTATGAGCCAAGTAAAACATTTGTGATGAAAGCGTTTCCTGTTGTAGATTTAGTCAATATACAACTGCATGATGCGATAATTGTTCCAAATGCGAAATGCTATAAAAAACTGAAAAGATATATATTGGATATTATGGCAGAACACCAGACCAAAGCGCCAGGATACGAACTTTCGGTAAATATTGGTGTTCAGAAAATATTTCTCACGATATTGAGAGATATGGAATATAGCTTATTGGGTGATCATGCACGAATCAAGCAGACGAACAAAAGCGAATTTCTAAATTCGGTTATGGCATTTTTGGAACAATATTACGCAGAAGATTTTGGATTGGAAGATGTGGCAAATCATCTGAATTATACGAAAAGTTATTTTTGCCATCATTTTAAGCGGATAACCGGAGTGACATTCTGGAGTTACTACACCATATTCCGCCTGGAAAAATCCATACAACTGATGAAAAAACATCCCCAAAAGCGTTATTTAGAGATTTCCGAGCGTTCAGGATTTAAAAACGTACGTTCATTTAACCAGGCTTTCAAGCAGTATCACTACTGCACGCCAAGAGAATATATGAAAAAATATTATGCGTTGGGCGAAGAGGAATGAAAGCGTACCTCCATCGACAAAACAGATGGGGGCTTTTGGAGTGGCTGAAGGAACTTGAAGTCCCATCTCATTGACACTAGATTCTAATGGCTATATTTAGCGTATGTGAAAGAATTAAATTGGCGTTGAATATGGAATAAACAGAATAACATGGTGTAATTGCCTCCGGCTTTTTCAGAAAAGTCGGAGTTTTTTTGTGTAATTTTATAAAAGTATATTGACAAATGTGGATATACTTGTTACAATGAACATAGCTACAAATGTAGATATGTTCATTGTAAAGGAGAGATATTATGTCGGCTATAAAACATACAATAACAGATGCGGAATATGAGATTATGTGTATTCTATGGAGAAGTAAAGATAAATTAACTGTTGCAGACATCATAAAAGAACTTAATAACAATGATTGGACTGCTTCTACCATTGCGACCTTTATGGCTCGTTTGCTTAAAAAAGGCGTTATCTCTTGCGATAAAAAAGGAAAGATCAACTATTATTTTCCGGTTCTCAAGCAGAGCGAGTATGCTCTT